>CAZHTR010000005.1:0-85557 GCA_964535585.1 uncultured bacterium
AACGCTTGCTCCCCCCGTATTACCGCGGCTGCTGGCACGGAGTTAGCCGGAGCTTTCTTGTCAGGTACCGTCAGAGGCGGAGGGTATTAACCACCACCTGATTCTTCCCTAACGACAGACCTTTACACACCTAGATGCTTCGTCGGTCACGCGGCGTTGCTGCGTCAGGGTTGCCCCCATTGCGCAAAATTCCCCACTGCTGCCTCCCGTAGGAGTCTGGGCCGTATCTCAGTCCCAATGTGGCTGATCATCCTCTCAGACCAGCTACTGATCGCAGCCTTGGTGAGCCATTACCTCACCAACAAGCTAATCAGACGCAGACTCATCCAAGGGTAAGAGCCGAAGCCCTCTTTGATCTTAAAAAATCAATCTAAGATCATATGCGGTATTAGTGTCGATTTCTCGACGTTATCCCCCGCCCCTGGGTAGATTATCTACGTATTACTCACCCGTTCGCCAGTTTCCGCTTCAAGCAAGCTTAAAGCTTCTCCTAGACTTGCATGTGTTAAGCACGCCGCCAGCGTTCATCCTGAGCCAGGATCAAACTCTTCATTGTATTTTATTTAATAATTTGTTTTAAATCATTCTCGACAAACTACTTTGTCAAGCTGAACTCTTATGAATCACGCATAACATACACCCTGATTTTCAAAGAACTTCGTTTTTTTAACGAAAGCTTATAATAATACTTCAAGCAGATATAAAAGTCAAGCTAATTTGTTACTTTTTTTCCTGTCTCTCTGCCAAAACGATTATCAAAAAGCCGTGAATATTAATCTCTTTACAGGTGAATGTCAACATATTTTCACCGTTTTATTACGCTTTTTTTTATGATGTCCCTAACCTGCTATCACTTAGTATTTTATAATAATAAAAATATTCCGGAACAGGATCCCCAGGGTATTTTTTATCAAAAATATGATCTTTTTTCAGTTTAAGTAACCTCTCTTGTCCTGATCTTTTACCACTAATTATTTTTTTAGAATATCACGAATGCCGTTTAAAACGGTATGAGGATCGATCGAAGCCATGCATGCGGTACAGAGACGCCAATCCGGATGTTTATGACAACACGCTTCGGGAGGCGTTATTACATGTCCCAGGGGTCCGTAAGGGCGGGTCAGTTCAGGATCCTGCGACCCAAACAGTGCAAGCGCCGGCGTCCCGAGAGCCGCTGCCAGATGGACGGCCATGGAATCGGACCCAACCAGTATTTCCGCACGGGCTGTCTGTCCGGCAATTTCCCATAGACTTCCTTGTATGCCGGCAATATTTCCGGGGGCATATTCACCCGGGGGAAGTATCCATGATACGTTTTTTCCGTCTTTTTGAAGTAAATATGTCAGCGTTTCCCAGTGTGAACGCGGCCATCGACGTGCCGGATGTTCGGCACCAGGGTGCAGCAATACGCACCCGGGGTCTTTTTTATTATCACGCAATACCCTCAGTTCGGGTATACGACGCTCAAAAGGTATTCCCATTACAGACAGAAGGGCAAACGGCCGTTCTACCTGGTGCTTCAGATAGGGATAATCGGTGACATGGGTCAGATAACGTGCTCCGCCACTGAAACTGAATCCACAGCGATAGCGGGTCCTGAATCTGCGCATGAAATGTATGTGCCTGACATCACCGTGAAAGTTAAAAATCATATCATATGAGATGTCAAAAGGAGTTTCCGTCCCGACAGCGAATACCTTGTCCGCCATTCCGGCACGTTCCGCAAGCTCTTTAACGGACGCTACGCAAAGTAAATGTAATTCGGCATGAACATAATGGGATCTAAGGGAAGACAAAACCGGTTCAAGCATCAGCACATCTCCGATACATTGATGTTCCAATACCAGTATTTTCTTTACATTTTGGGGGTCGACCGGACAATTGACATTTCTGCGCGGACGAAAAGTGCCCGTCATGCGACTGAAGGATCTTGCAAGAAAAAGTTTGTAAGGGGTCAGTATTTGTTGTTCATAATAGTTCATTTAAAGACCGATCGCTTTATAATACTCATACAGGCGTTCTCCGACGGCCGGAATGTCATGGTATCTGCGTAGCCAAAGCAGTCCGTCCGCAGCCTGACGGGCCCGTAAGGCCGGATCTTGCGCGGTTTTCAGCAATGTCTCATACAATGTACCGGCATTGACATAAATGAAAGGGTGATCGGGAAGAAATGCATTGTATTCCGCATTCATTTCGGTCAGTGTACAAACACCCGATGCGAGGGCCTCGATCGAATTCATGCCATACCCCCAGCCGCCCCTGTCACCGATCTGATCGATAAAGATATCGCTGTGAATCTTTTTTTGGATTGCTTCATGATGCGGCAGGTTCTCAATGAGAACAAAACGTATCTTCCCTTCCCGTTCAAGCTTCCGGCAAACGGGGATAATGATCTCACTTCCTTTATAATAACGGTTGGTCGGTGCATGGGTTACGACCGGAAGGGGATGTTGTTCTTTACGTGCCGGATAACGCAGAATAAAGTCGTCCACATCAAATGGAAGAAAAATATAGTGTATTGACGGATGCTTTTTCATGAGATCAAGTTCGTTCGTCAGATTCAGATCGCTGATGAGATCCAGGGGTTTAAGTACTCCCCTGCTGCGCAGATCTTCTCCATGATAGTGACAAATGATCTTTGCACCCCGTGCTTTCATTTCTCTGGCAAAACGGGCGTCTTTATAAAGATCCATACCGGATTCAAAATGAACCACATCCGCATCATACAAATCATACCTTTGGATAGCTTGACGTATGCGTCCGTCGGCCAGTTTTTCTTTCCAGTTTATAAACCAGGAATCAAAACGTCCTTCCGGCTTCCATACGGGGGGATACCCTTCGCGCTCCCGGTGGTATCCCTTCTCGCCACGATACATTCTATAGATACGGTGCCGCATTTTTTTCAGCAGGGGACGCGTAAAATTAAAGGGGAGATGAAGACAAATGTCCTCTTTAAAACCTTTGGGTGAATGATAAAATGTTACATAACGCGATGTATTGCCGTGTTGATCATGGATTTGTTTGTAGTACTGAAATGTCCCAACGGTATTTTCGGGTGAGATGTAAAGGATCTTCATACCGATCAAAGATTTTTAAAATCGGAAACTGTTTTATTTTTAAACGGCTTGAGATAGGCACGCTGTGCTTCGATGAACAATGCCTCCGTACTGTAATGCCTTTCTGTAGGGGCCTTACTGTCCCGAATGTTATATTCGGAAGAAAATTCGATCTTGAGCAAAGCTTCGATCACATTATTCAATTGTATATATTCCGGATTCTGGGCAAAAACGAAGCGTGGAATATCACTACGTACCGGATCGAGGATATCCAGGGCAACGAGTTCTTCACATACGTCGCTCATAGTGTTAAGACGCACACCGAAATAATCACAGAATTTATCCAGTGTCGGGATCGTTTTCCCGCGACGGTAAAAGGAATACATCCATATCAGAACGGATACGCCCAAATAGGCATGGGTATAGTGTGTTCCGGTATAGACGTAGCCGCGATATAAATTTGTCAGCAATCGCCGGTTTTGAAACGAATATGCGAGTTCCGCACCCAACAGAATGATGACCCATGTTAAATACATCCAGATCATGAACATCGGAACGGTTGAGAGAGAACCGTAAAAACTTGTGACCCTTGTCATACGCATAATATACAGGTAGAAGAAATTCTTTGAAATCTCCCATAATAAGGCCGAGAAGATACCGCCGAATAAAGCGCTTTTGAACAAGACTTTTGCCCGGGGCATAATGATATTGATCATTACCATAATGAACAGGGTGATAAGAAAAGGGATCAGACGGTTATAGGTAAAGCTCATAAAGGCATTTTTCTGGATCATCATATCCAGAAAACCGCCCGGCGGCATCAGAAAGTTCTTAACATAGGTATTCCCAAGTATCAGTAGCGGCGTGATGGTAAAAAAGATCCAGAATCCGGTTAATTTGCGGAAATAATTACCGCCTTTTTTTACACGCCAGATCACATTGAAAACACGTTCGGAGATAACAAGAATGGCGGTTCCGGCCATTAAGAGTCCCCCGATAGCAACAAGATTGACAACCCCCGTGGTTCCAAGTGCGCGAAAAGCATCACGGGAAATATTTGTATCAAGCCAGTCGGCCAGCTGTTCGTGAAATTCCGGAATAAGATAGGGAAAGACATTGTTCTCGACAAAATCAATGACCAATTCACCCAGCCCGTACAGACCGGCAATACTTACGATCAGTACCAGCATGGGGATCAGGGACAGGATCGTAATATAGGCCAGGCTGCCGGAATGGACAAAGCACATATTCTTTGAAAAATCCTTCAATGTAAGGAACATTAACCATCCGCTTTTTTGAAGAAATCGCCGGAAGGGTGTCGTTTTCCCGAGGTCGCGCACAAAGAAGAACCGGATGATCTTATTAAAAATATTATCTCTTTTGCTTTTTGAAATCATGGTTAATTAGCACATTATATAATACATGAATATAGAGATAAAAATCCCGATGTTCAAGAAAATAGCTTCCGATGTTTTTCTGTAAAAATAACACGTTCCAACACTGATAATTCTTTCAATTAAAAAATCCTCTCTGCAATGACAAAGAGGATCTTTATTGATAGTTCGCTACTTGAGCGTATTATTATTTTTCTTCCGCGGGTTCATCCGCTTTTTTCGCTTCACCGCTTGCATCCGGAACTGCTGCTTCTGTTAGCGTTTCTTCGCTTGCAACTTCCTTCACTTCAGGCACCGCTTCAGTTGGTGTTTCAACTGTTTCCCCGGTGTCAACAGCATCTTCTGCCGCTTCTTCTACAGGTTCTTCGCTTACGGCTTCGGGTTCGTTTTTTTTCGGTGCCGGTTTGACAGCCGCTTTTTTATCCGTGGATTTCTTTTTGTCTTTTTTTGTTTCTTCACTGAAGAAATCGACCAGTTGCAGTAAAACGACCTTTGCGGTATCGTTCGGACGAAAACCCAGTTTGATCAGTCGCGTATAACCGCCCTGGCGATTTGCATAGACCGGTGCAACTTCTTCAAACAGGATCTTTGTTGCTTTTTTATCCCGGAGAATTGCAAATGCAAGACGTCGTGCGTGGGTCGTATCCTTTTTCCCGTAAGTGATCAAACGTTCTACGAGACGACGTGCTTCTTTTGCTTTTGCTTCGGTTGTTTTGATCTGCTTATGGATAAGAAGCGATGCAGCCATGTTGGATAACATCGCCTTGCGGTGGCTGGCGGAGCGGCCGAGTTTCTTACCTCGTTTTTGATGTCTCATTTATCAGCATTCCTTATTTATTTCGTATCTTTCATGAAAGGTGTAATATCCATTCCAAAGCGCAAACCCAGATCATCCAGTTTTGCTACCAGTTCATTAAGAGATTTGCGTCCGAAATTCTTATAACGCAGCATCTCCTGCTCTTCTTTGACCACCAGATCTGAGATCGTGCGGATGTCTGCAGCCTGTAAACAGTTATAAGAACGTACGGAAAGCTCGAGTTCATCAATACTGCGCTGGAGTTGTTTGCGGACCCGGAGAATTTCTTCATCGATCTGTTCTTCCGGTTCAATGATATTCTTGGATTTGAGTTCCGAGAAAGGTTTCAAATGGTTTACCATCATGTCCGCAGCATAAGACAGCGCGTTATCCGGTGTCATGGAACTGTCCGTAACGACCTCGATCATTAATTTCTCGAGATCTTCCTTGACGCCCGACTGAAGTTTTTCAACATCGAATTTGACTTTCAGGATAGGTGAAAAGATCGAATCGACCGGAATGGTATCGACCGGAGCATCGGGTGTCCGATTCTTCTCAGCGGGCGAATATCCACGTCCGCGTCCAAACCAGATGGTCATATTGATCTCTTTTTCTTCCTGAATATTCATAATATGAAAATTCGGGTTCATGATCTTGACATTGGGATTATCGGCATTCAGATCCTTTGCTTTAATCTCTTTCGGGCCCTGAAGCTTGACATTGACCTTTACCGGTTTCGAATCGACCAGGTCCAGTTTGACCTGCTTCAGATTCAAAATGATACTTGTCACGTCTTCCAGGATACCTTCGATGGCGGAAAATTCATGCAGGACACCTTCAATTCGAATTGCCGTTATTGCACAGCCCGGAATAGCTGACAGCAAAATTCGACGTAAGGAGTTCCCCAGAGTGGTACCGAAACCCCGTTCCAGCGGTTCAATGGTAAACTTCCCGTAATTATCGGAATAGGAATCCCGATCGACTTTGATCTTATCCGGAATTTGAAAGTTAGGCATTATTTCAATTCCTTTTCTTTAAATTATTTTGAATACAACTCAACGACCAGCTGTTCATTGAACTCTTCCGGAACTTCGTTCCGTTCGGGGGTTCGCATGAACACACCTACCAGTTTCGCTTTATCGATCGAAAGCCATGGTAGCGTGTGGTCTCCTTTAATACGTTTTACGGAATCCAGAATGAGGGGGATCCGTTTGCTTTTTTCGCGTACCTTTATCTCGGTATCATTCTTTAACAGGAATGACGGGATATTTACTTTGCGGTTATTGACCAGAAAGTGACCATGGGTCACCAACTGACGGGCCGCGCGGCGGGTCGGGGCAAAGCCCATGCGATACACAACATTATCCAGACGTGATTCCAGCATTTGGATCAGAATATGTCCTGTAATGCCTTCCTTAAGGTCTGCTTTTTTGAAATAGTTCCTGAATTGTCTTTCCAGGATACCATAAGTATATTTTATGCGTTGTTTCTCACGCATCTGAATACCGTAGTCTGATAAACGCCGGTGGGATGAGGGACCGTGTTCACCCGGCGGATAATTATTGTTCATCCGTGTGAATTTCGGAGATTCGAAACACGGATAGTCCAAACGACGACAGACTTTGCCTCTGGGGCCTTTAAATCTTGCCATGAATATTCTCCTAAACTCTACGACGCTTGGGTGGTCTGCACCCGTTATGCGGAATCGGTGTTACATCTTTAATTGCCGTTACCTGAAGCCCGGCCAGTGCGAGGGAGCGTATCGCCATTTCGCGACCGCCGCCCGGACCTTTTACTCTGACTTCGACACGAGCTAAACCGGCATCCATCGCTTCACGTGCTGCAATTTCGGCAGCTTGTCCGGCCGCAAAAGGTGTGCTTTTACGGGAACCTTTAAAACCGACCCGGCCTGCAGTTGCCCATGCGATGGTATTTCCGTATTGATCCGCGAGTGTGATCACTGTATTATTGTAAGTTGCCTTGATAAAAGCGATCCCGTCAGGATCTACTTTGACCTTTCTTTTCTTACGTTTAACTTGTTGTTTTTTAGCCAATTCAACCTCCCGGGACTTAGCTCTTATGATTTACGTTTTTTCTTTACAGCGGCTTTTTTCTTGCCTTTACGCGTGCGTGCATTGTTCTTTGTGTTCTGACCGCGAACCGGTAATCCGCGACGATGCCGAAAACCACGGTAACAACCGATATCCATCAAACGTTTGATGTTCATGGTCGTTTCTGTACGCAACGCACCTTCAACCTTAAATTCATCAGCGATAACTTTTCGAATTGAAGCAACCTGATCATCGGATAAATCTTTTACTCTGATCTCCGGATCAACCTTGGCATCATTCAAGATCTGCATCGCGACTGTACGTCCGATACCAAAAATATAGGTTAAGCCAACTTTGACTTTCTTATCCTTTGGTAAATCTACACCTGCTATACGAGCCAATGTTTACCTCCTGATCAACCTTGTCGTTGTTTATGTTTACTGTTTGGACAAATTACCCGGACAACGCCTTTCCGGCGAATGATCTTGCATTTATCACACATCTTTTTTACCGATGCTCTTACTTTCACGATATTATCCTTTCTTTATCCATTGTCTCATGTATCATTTACTTGTAACGGTAAACGATCCGTCCGCGGGACAAATCGTAGGGCGACAATTCCAGTGATACTTTATCGCCGGGTAAAATCTTGATGTAATGCATCCGCATTTTACCGGAAATATGCGCCAATACTTCATGTCCGTTCTCGAGTTCAACCCGGAAGGAAGCATTGGGCAGCGTCTCCAGTATTTTACCGTCGACTTTTATCGATTTCTGTTTTGCCATATCACTCGTCGCCTGTTAAAATGACCGGACCTTTGCTTGTGATTGCTATCGTATGTTCAAAATGCGCAGAGGGCATACCGTCACGCGTCACAATGGTCCATCCATCGGATAGCGTACGTACACCGGCTTTGCCCATATTCACCATCGGTTCGATAGCGATCACCAGTCCTTCTTTCAATATGATCCCGTGTCCCTTTTTACCGTAATTCGGAACCTGGGGATCCTCATGCAGCCGCTGACCGATACCATGTCCGACCAGTTCGCGCACCACGGAATAACCCTGTGATTCGGCATAGGTCTGAATGGCATGGCCAATATCGGAAAGATGATTACCGGGATACGCTTTACGTATTCCCAGATCCAAACATTGCCGTGTTGCATCCATCAGCTTCTGTTTGTCCGGCGATACATTTCCTACTGCGTAACTGCGGGCATGATCGCCGTGATAACCATGTATAAACGCGCCGCAATCGATACTGACGATATCACCGTCCTGCAGGAACACCTTCTTGCTTGGTATTCCGTGTACAACCTCTTCATTGCGTGAGATACAGAGAGTTGCCGGAAAACCGTTGTACCCTTTGAACGAGGGTTCCGCATGATGGTCGCGTATATACCTTTCGGCCAGTTCATCAAGTTGATATGTGCTCACACCGGGTTTGATCATGGACTCCAGCATACGCAGTGTACCATGAACGATCTTACCGGCAGCGCGTATCAATTCGATCTGTTCGGCCGTTTTATAGTAAATCATCGTTTCCTTCTTTTCAATAAACTCAGAAGCGTCTTCTGCCTTTGATCTTGCCTTTTTTCATGAAGCCGTCATAATGGCGGGAGATCAGATGCGATTCGATCTGCTGAAGCGTATCGAGGGCAACTCCGACCAAAATGATAATGGACGTTCCGCCGAAAAAGCTGGCAAGGTTGTAATCTATGGCAAAGACCTTCATCAGTATATAAGGCATAATAGCTACCGCAGCCAACATAATGGCACCCGGCAGTGTTATGCGGGTAAGAATATTGTCGAGGTATTCGGCCGTTTTTTTGCCGGGCCGGATACCGGGAATGAATCCACCGTTCTTTTTCATATTATCCGCTACTTCCGTGGGATTGAACGCAATGGCCGTGTAAAAGTAAGCGAACAGAATGATAATGATCGAATAGATCACCCAGTAAGGCCAGTTATCGACCGTGAACCAACCGCGGTTCATCCACTCCACATCCTTAAAAAGCATACCGATCGAGTTCGGGATGAAAACGATGGTCTGCGCAAAAATGATGGGCATTACGCCGGAGCTGTTCACGCGAAGAGGAATATGGGTGGACTGTCCGCCATATATTTTGCGGCCGACAACCTTCTTGGCGTACTGGACCGGTATCTTGCGTGTTCCTTGTGTCAGGAAGACGACAAAGCCGATCACGATAACCAGAATGATGATCAGTATGATCTCAACCAGCAGGTCGCGTGCGCCTGCCTGGAGCATGGTGATCTCATTGCTGATGGTTGCGGGGAGTCTGGATATGATACCGATCATAATGATCAATGATATACCGTTTCCGATACCCCGGTCGGTGATCTGTTCACCCAGCCACATTAAAAGCATGGTTCCGGTGACCAGCGAGATCATCGTCATCAGGACGAAGCCGACACCCGGATAAGCTACGACGGATTGATAGTTGAAGTTCAGATTCATCAGATACTGTGCTACCGCCCATGACTGAACAGCGGCGAGCAGTACGGTTCCGTAACGTGTGATCTGAGTTATCTTACGTCTGCCTGCTTCTCCTTCATTCCGAAGGCGCTGGAAATAAGGAAACACGCTGCCGAGAAGCGTAATAATAATGCTGGTGGTAATGTACGGCATAATGCCCAGAGCAAAGACCGTGGCCCTGCTGAACGCACCTCCGGCAAACATATCCCATAAACCCAGTAATGTATTGTCCATTCCTGCTGCTGCCAATGCCAGTAATTTTGCATCAATTCCCGGAAGAGGAATATGTGCGCCGACACGACAAAGAAACAAGACAAATAAGGTAAAGAACAGACGTTGTCTTAATTCCTGGATCTTAAACATGGAACGAACACTTTGCATCATAATACTAACGCCTTTCCACCTGCTTTTTCGATCTTTTCCTTTGCGGTCTCGCTAAATACATCGGCTGTAATTTCCATTGCTTTTGTCATCTCACCGTAACCCAGGATCTTAACAGGTTTATTTCGTTTTTTGATCAAACCGTATTCAAAAAGTTTATCTGCATTTACCTTCGTTACATCTTCAAGAAGGCTCAGTTCCTGAACATTAACGATCTGAAATTCCTGACGAAACCGTTTGTTGCTGAATCCGCGCTTCGGCACACGGCGTTGAAGGGGCATCTGTCCACCTTCGAACCATGGACGGCGTTTGGAACCGGTACGTGATTTTTGACCGTTCATACCGCGGCCGGCAGTTGTTCCCTGGCCGGATGCGGGTCCGCGTCCAAGGCGTTTCGTTTTTTGTTTAACGGATCCCTTTGCAGGGGTTAATTTTGACAGACTCATACTACCTCCTCGACATGTAAAAGATGAGGAACCTTGTCGATCATACCGCGCACGGAAGGATTATCGGGAAGTATAACGGTTTTCCGGATCTTTCCCAATCCAAGTGATTCAATGATCAAACGTGTCTTTTTGCGGTATCCGATCGTACTTTTAATTTGTGTGATCTTAAGTTGTTTTTGCTGTGTCATTTTAATTAAAAACCTCCTGAACCGTCACATCGCGGCGTTTTGCTACCATATAGGCATCTTCAAGCTGTTCCAGCGCTGCCATGGTCGCTTTGACGACATTATGTGAATTCGCACTGCCGATGGATTTGGCAAGAATGTCATGCACTCCAACCTGTTCCATGATCGCACGGACGGGTCCGCCTGCAATAATCCCGGTACCGGGAGAAGCGGGTTTGAGCATGACCTTTGCAGCACCGAACTTAGCGGTAACTTCAAAAGGAATGGTTCCGTGTAAAATGGGCACGCGAATAATGTTCTTTTTGGCGTCTTCCCGCCCTTTATTGATAGCATCCGTTACCTGGTTTGATTTACCCAGACCGATCCCGACGTGACCTTTACCATCGCCGATAGCAACAATGGCATTAAAGCGAAAACGACGACCACCGGTAACCACTTTGGCAACGCGATTCAGTTTTATTAATTTCCCTTCGCTCAGTTCGAGCTCTGACGGATTGATTGATCTCAAAGCCTTACTCCTTTGTTAGAATTCCAAACCATGTTCACGACATGCATCTGCCAGGGCTTTTACCCTACCGTGATAAATGAATCCGTTACGGTCGAACACGACCGACGTGATCCCTTTGGCTTTT
Organism: uncultured bacterium; assembly: GCA_964535585.1. GTDB lineage: Bacteria > Fidelibacterota > Fidelibacteria > Fidelibacterales > Fidelibacteraceae > M50B103. The sequence continues at coordinate 11,440 of CAZHTR010000005.1, forward strand.
GCTTTTTCCGCGATGGCTTTACCCACGACAATACTGTATTCCGTCTTGTTCTTATTCTTTAATAACGCGCGAACATCTTTGCTGAAGGAGTTTACGGAACACAAGACTTCGTGGTTTTCATCGTTTACGATCTGCGCGCTGATATGCATATTACTGCGATATACGACCAGCCGGGGATGCTCGGCGGTTCCGGATATGCGTTTTCTTATCCGGACCTTTTTCCTGATCCGTGCTTCGCGTTTTTGTTTGCTTTTATCTTTCATTGTTGATCCTTTTATCACATGTTTTCGCTACACTGCAGATTTACTTACCGGCTGTTTTTCCGGCTTTGCGTTTAACCTGCTCACCTACATAACGAATACCTTTTCCCTTATAGGGTTCGGGTTTCCGCAGTTTGCGAATTTGTGCCGCCACTTCACCGACCTTCTGCTTGTCAATTCCCGATATTTTAATAATATCGCGTGTCGCATTGAAGCTGATACCCTCCGGAGCATCCATCAATATCTGATGGGAGTATCCGAGAGAGAGCAGAAGCCGATCATTGCTTTTAACTTCGGCCTGATAACCGACACCAATGATCTGAAGGGCAATTTCATATCCTTCGGATACGCCGATGATCATATTATTGATGAGCGCACGTGTCAGACCATGCAGTGCACGGACCTTCTTTTCATCCGAAGAACGCTCAACGACCAGGCTACCGCTATCCGTACTCACGCTTACATCAGCGTGAACGGATGTTGTGAGTTCACCTTTGGGACCTTTGACGCGAACAACATTATCTTTAATGTCCACCGTTACGCCGTTGGGTATCGGAATGGGTTTTTTACCGACTCTCGACATATTATTCCTCTCTTACCAAATCTTACATAAATATTCGCCGCCAACCTGCATCTTACGTGCGTCCTTATCGGTGACAACACCGTGGGACGTAGAAAGGATGCCGATACCTAATCCGTTGTTAACACGGGGAATATCTGTATTTTTTACATAGATTCTTCGACCGGGTTTACTGACACGCTCCAGGCTGTATATAACGGGACGACCGTCTTCCTGATATTTCAGATACAGGCGCAGCATGCCTTGTTTTCCATCTTCGATCAAGATGAAATCTTTAATGTAACCCTTTTCTCTGAGCACAAGAGATATCCTGGCCTTTAATTTGCTGGCCGGGATCTCTACCCAGGGATGTCCTGCCTGACACGCGTTTCGAATGCGTGTTAAAAAATCTGCAATAGGATCTGTTACCATCTGTTACCTCTTTTTACCAACTTGCCTTTGTTACACCGGGAATCTCACCCTTTAAAGCCAGTTCACGAAAACAAATACGGCACAGTCCGAACTTACGGTAAACGGATCTCGGACGGCCACAACGTGCGCAACGTGAGTATTGCCTCGTTGAAAATTTCGGTTCGCGCTTAGCTTTTGCTATTAATGATTTTTTTGCCATAATAGATCTAATCCTTATTTTCATTACGACGAACAAAGGGAAAACCGAAACCTTTTAGTAATTCATAGGCTTCTTTGTCGGTTTTCGCAGTCGTAGTTAATGTGATATTCATTCCACGGACAACATCCACCTTATCGTAATCGATCTCCGGGAAAATGATCTGCTCGGTAATTCCCACCGAATAATTTCCCTGCCCGTCAAAAGCTTTGTCGGGCAGACCGTTGAAATCGCGTACGCGCGGCAATGCAATATTGATGAGCCTGTTCAGGAATTCATACATGTTCACGTCACGTAAGGTAACCATAACGCCGACGGGATCACCTTTGCGGATCTTGAAATTACTGATGGCCTTTTTGGCGTAAGTAACAACAGGTTTCTGTCCGGCGATCGTTGTCATATCATTCAGCGCATGTTCCAGTTTGCTCTTATCATCCTTCGCATTTCCAATCCCCAAACTGAGGGTTATCTTCTCAAGTTTCGGAACCTGCATTACATTCTTGTATGCGAATGTTTTTGTCAGAGCCGGAATGATCTCTTTTTTATAGCGTTCTTGTAGTGTCGGAATACTTTTTTTCATTTCGCTCACTTCCCTTCCGCCACGGTTTCACCGGTCTTCTTCGCAAAGCGTTCTTTGGAACCGTCTTTGAGAATACGTGTTCCGACACGGGTCGGTGTTCCATTTACAACCAGCATGGTATTGGATGCATGTACCGCAGCTTCTTTTTCTATAATACCGCCCTTGGGGTTCTGCTGACTCGGGCGGGTGTGCCGTTTAACCAGATTCACGCCTTCTATGATCACACGATTTGTTTTGGGAAACACTTTTAATACTTTACCGCTTTTCCCTTTATACTTTCCTGCGATCACTTTTACTATGTCATTTTTTTTGATGTGCACAGTTCTTCTCCTTACAGTACTTCAGGCGCCATTGATACGATCTTCATGTATTGCTTCTCGCGCAGTTCGCGGGCGACAGGTCCGAAAATACGGGTACCGATCGGTTCGCCCTGCGCGTTGATCAACACAACCGCATTATCGTCAAAACGAATATAGGAGCCATCGGGACGGCCCACTTCTTTATTGGTGCGAACAATGACAGCCTTGGAAACATCACTCTTCTTTGCCGTTCCACCCGGTATCGCCTGTTTGACAGCCACAACGATCACATCGCCGAGACTGGCATATCGCCGACCGGTTCCGCCCAATACTTTAATGCATTGTACAACTTTTGCACCTGTGTTGTCAGCAACCTTTAATTTACTTTCAACTTGAATCATCGCTTATCTGCCTTTCAACTTTGATGCTTATTCAGCGTCATGTGCATGGTTAATGATTTCCTTTACACGCCAACGCTTTTTACGGCTCATCGGTCTTGTTTCAACGATGGAAATGGTATCACCTATGCGGCATGCATTTGCCTCATCATGCGCCATGAATTTCCGGCTGCGGTTAATGTACTTTCCGTACACCGGATGTTTGATCCGCTGGCTGACGAGCACAGTGACCGTTTTATCCATCTTGTTGCTTACAACAACACCTGTTTTTTCTTTACGATTCGTATACGTCATTTCTGAACTTCCTGTTCTTTACGCAATCCGAGTTCATATTCATGAAGAATTGTTTTCAACTGTGACACTTCCCTTTTCAGATATTTCAACTGTCCGGGATTATCCAGTTGCTGCAGCGCATGCTGAAAGCGCAAATTCATTAAGGCTTCCTCATTGTCACGCAGTTTGACAATCGCTTCATCTTTTGTTAATTCTTTCAGTTCGGCCTTCGATAACATTCGTTTATCCTCCAATTTCGCGGCGCGCGACCAATTTTGCTTTTATGGGTAATTTGTGCGCAGCCAGACGGAATGCCTCTTTTGCCATTTCTTCCGATATCCCTTCCACTTCAAAGAGGATCCTGCCGGGTTTGATAACAGCGACCCAGAACTCGGGTCCACCCTTACCTTTTCCCTGACGGGTCTCGGCCGGTTTTTTGGATACGGGTTTATCCGGGAAGATACGGATCCACATTTTTCCATGTTTACGAACAACACGTGATATAGCGATACGGGCGGATTCGATCTGACGGCTGGTGATCCACGCTTCTTCCATGGCCTTCAATCCAAAATCTCCAAAACTGACCGTTGATCCGCGATAGGCTAATCCTTGTCTGCGTCCGCGATGCTGTTTTCTGTATTTTACCTTTCTCGGCACTAACATAAGGTTACTCCATTCCTGTTAGATTGTAGATACTTCACCGTTACAGATCCAAACCTTGATCCCGATACAACCGTATGTCGTAAAAGCGGTCACTTCGGCATAATCAATATCAGAACGCAGGGTATGGAGCGGTACGCGCCCCTCCCGGATGGTCTCTTTCCGTGCCATCTCGGCACCACCGAGACGTCCGGACAGTTGGATCCGGATACCCTCGGCTCCCTGACGCATGGTATTCTGAACACTCCGTTTCAAAATACGGCGAAAGGGCATTTTCTTAACCAGTTGCTGAGCGATGTTCTCGCCAACCAAATATGCGTTCAATTCCGGTTTTTTAATCTCTACAACATTTACGTTTACGTCAAACTGTGTCAGTTTCCTGATCTCTTCACGTAACTGATCAACCTCTTTGCCTTTGGCACCGATCACAACACCCGGACGTGATGTATGGATGGTAATAGAGATCGCTTTTGACGTTCTTTCAATTTCAATTTTTGCAATACCGGCATTTGATAAACGTTTGTTCAAATATTTCCGCAACATCAGATCTTCACTGAGTTTTACGGCATAATTCCGTTCATCATACCAGTTTGATAGCCATTCTCTTGTAATACCAAGACGAAAACCGTAAGGATGTGTTTTTTGACCCAACGTTTACTCCTTCTCTTTCGTATCTTTTGCAACGTCCTCTGCCGGTGTTCCGACAACGATCGTTAGATGGCAGGTGCGTTTCCGGATGAGATAGGCACGCCCCATGGCGCGGGGACGGATACGCTTCATGACGGGACCCTGATTCACATATGCTTCCAGAATCACCAGTTCATTCGTATTGATCTTTGCTCCTTCATCCGTGTTCAGCAAATTTGAAACGGCGGAACGCGTTGTCAATTCGACGATCTTAGCCGATTTTTTCGGCATGTAGGCAAGCATATTCAGGATCTGATCGACTTGTTTTCCCCGAACCATATCCAGCATCGGTTTCATCTTTTTGGCACTGTGCCGTATGTACTTGTTTACTGCGCGAGCTTTCATTATAATCCTACTCTTATTTATTTCTTATGTCCGCGGTATGTGCGTGTCGGTGAAAACTCTCCCAATTTATGTCCCACCATATTCTCGGTAACATAAATGGGGATGAACTTCGTACCGTTGTGTACTGCGAAGGTAAAACCCACAAAGTCGGGAACAATGGTTGATTGGCGAGACCATGTTTTGATCACTTTCTTTTTACCGGACGCCATCATCTCGTTCACTTTCTTTTGGAGTGACGGATTAATATAAGGACCTTTTTTTAATGACCTAGGCATATGTATTCACCTTTACTTTTTCTTCCTGCGGGCAACAATGTATTTGCTGCTCGAATTGTTCTTTTTACGGGTCTTATACCCTTTTGTCGGTTTACCCCAAGGCGTTGTCGGATGACCGCCGCCGGAGGTTTTACCTTCTCCACCACCCATCGGGTGATCGACCGGGTTCATTGCAACACCACGTACTTTCGGACGTTTTCCCTTCCAGCGGTTGCGACCCGCTTTCCCTATGGTGACATTGACATGGTCTTTATTACCCACTTCGCCGATCGTGGCCAAACAGGTTTCAAGGATCATGCGCATTTCACCCGAAGGAAGCTTGATGGTCACATATTTGCCTTCTTTTGCCATGATCTGGGCACCGGCGCCGGCACCGCGAGCGATCTGGGCGCCTTTCCCGGGTTTCATCTCAATGTTGTGAACCTGAGTACCGGCCGGAATGGCTTCCAGGGGTAATGCATTCCCGCGTTTGACGGGCGCATCGGGACCGGAAAGCAACTCATCGCCGACCTTAATACCGTTCGGACAAATGATATAGTTCTTTTCACCGTCCGCATAAGTCAGCAATGCAATATTAGCTGAACGGTTCGGATCGTATTCGATCGCAGTAACCCGTGCCGGAATGCCGAATTTGCTCCGTTTGAAATCGATCATACGGTATTGGCGCTTGTGACCGCCGCCGCGTCTGCGGGAAGTAATACGTCCCTTATTGTTGCGACCGCCACTTTTCGGGTTCGGTTTCAATAATGATTTTTCCGGATCCTTATTCGTCAATTCGTCGAAAACCAATGTGGTTTTATAACGCTGGCCCGGAGTATACGGTTTGTAGCTTTTTAAAGCCATATCTTTCCTATTCCTTAAACAGCAGTTTCACCTTCAAAGAAATCGATCCGGTTTCCTTCCGCGAGGGTTACGATCGCCTTTTTCCAATTTGATCGTCTGCCTGCGGTGCGGATAACCCGTCCGCCACTGCGAACGGTCATCGATTTCTCTTTTCCTTTTCTGTTCATCGTCGTAACATCAATAACTTTGACCTTAAAACGATCTTCTATTGCCTTTTTGATCTCGATCTTGTTCGCGGAAGGAGCTACGACAAAAGCGTACTTGCCCATCTCTTCTCCCATAACGCTGATCTTCTCTGTCAAAATCGGCCGAATTATGATATCCTTTTTCATAAGCTCATCATATCCTTATTTAAGTGCCTCGTGGATAACCCCGACGGCAGATTTTTCAATGACAAGAACTTCGCAATCCAGGATCTCATAGGTTGAGGCGCGTTCTGCAGGCACGATATATACATTGGGAATATTCCGTGCTGCAAGATATACGTTTTCCGTAATGTCGCTGACAAGAATGGTTAATTTTTTCTCTGTCAGTCCCAGATTCTCGAGTATAGCCGTAAATAATTTCGTCTTCGGTTCTTTGAGTTCCATATCGTCGATAATAATGACGGCTTTCTCTTTCAGTTTTTGCGATAAGGCGCTTTTACGTGCAAGACGTTTGACCTTCTTCGGCAACTTTGTTGTATAAAGATGCGGTTCCGGTCCGAAAGCCCGTCCTCCACCAACCCACACGGGCGAGCGACGGGATCCGGAACGTGCCGTTCCGCGACCTTTCTGCTTCCATGGCTTGGCACCGCCACCTCTGGTCTCCGCGCGGGTCTTTGTTTTATGCGTTCCCTGACGCATATTTGCAAGTTCCGCCTTTACCGCGAGATAAATGGTATGTTCATTGGGCTCAATACCAAAGATCTCGGGAACCAGATCGATCTTTTTTTCCAGTTTTTCACCGTTGGTTTTAAAGACATCTATTTTCATGACTCTTCTCCCGCCTTAACGATTTGAACGATCCCGTTCCGGGACCCGGGGACACTGCCTTTGACCAACAGAATGTTTTTGTCGGGACGAATCTCAACAACTTCGATGTTTCGTACGGTAACCGTATCATTTCCCATCTGACCGGACATCTTCATGCCTTTCCAAACACGGGAAGGAGATGAACTGGCACCGATGGAACCGGGTGCACGAAGCCGGTCTTTTTGACCGTGGGACTTGGGTCCTCCGGAAAAATTATGGCGTTTTACCGTTCCCTGGAAACCTTTACCTTTGGACGTGCCCGTCACGGCGATGATGTCGCCCTTCTTGAAGATATCGACATGGATCTCGTCGCCAACCTTCAGACCGTTCAATTCGGCCATACGGAACTCTTTCAGGTTCCGTAAAACCTTTCCGGCGCCTTTAAGGTGTCCGAGTTCGGGTTTTGTCACAAGTTTTTCCCGGACTTCCTCAAAACCGATCTGCACCGCGGTATATCCGTCGGTCTCATCCGTTTTGATCTGTGTGACATAACACGGGCCCGCTTCGATGACCGTCACGGGAATATTCCTCCCGCGTTCATCGAAAATACGTGTCATGCCAATTTTTTTTCCTATGATTCCGTTCACAGTTTTAACCTTTTCTATTCATAAGGATCGCCTTGAAACACATCAAAGCCATCCGAGATGTTAATGGTTCTTAAACCTTTATTTCAATATCCACGCCGGCAGGTAAATCTAACTTCATGAGTTCATCGATCGTTTTCGTCGTGGTATTCAAAATCTCAACAATGCGCTTGTGAACCTTGATCTGAAATTGTTCCCTGGACTTTTTGTCCACGTGCGGGGAGCGGTTCACCGTTACTACCGAACGTTTTGTCGGTAAGGGAATGGGACCCGATATAACGGCTCCGGTCGCTTTTGCACGCTGAACGATCTTCTCGGTTGATTTATCAAGAAGATTATGATCATAGGATTTCAGCGCAATGCGTATTTTTTGTCCTGCCATAATGCTCTATGCCTTTATTCAATGATCTCTGTTACAACACCGGCGCCGACCGTACGTCCGCCTTCGCGGATCGCAAAGCGCAGTTCCTTGTCCATCGCGATCGGTACGATCAACTCTACCAGGGCTTCAATATTGTCCCCAGGCATCACCATCTCTACACCGTCGGGAAGCTTGATCGATCCGGTTACGTCCGTCGTACGGAAGTAAAACTGTGGACGGTATCCATCCATGAACGGCGTGTGACGACCACCTTCTTCTTTCTTCAATACGTAAAACTTCGCCTTGAATTTCGTGTGCGGCGTGATCGACTTCGGCGCAGCTACTACCATCCCGCGGCGCAGCCATTCCTTGTCAATTCCCCGTAGCAATAATCCTGCGTTGTCTCCCGCTTCGCCCTGATCCAGCAGCTTGCGGAACATCTCTACTCCCGTCACTACCGTCTTCTTGCTTTCTTTCTCTATACCTACGATCTCTACTTCGTCGCCAACGTGGATCACTCCGCGTTCTATACGACCCGTACCGACCGTGCCACGGCCAGTGATCGAAAATACATCCTCTACCGGCATCAAAAACGGCTTGTCGATCGCACGTTCCGGCTCCGGTATGTACGAATCAACCGCATCCATCAATTCAAGTATGCTCTTGATCTTCGTCTCATCATCCGGATTGTTCAGGGCCTCAAGCGCTGAACCGCGGATGATCGGTGTGTCATCGCCCGGAAATTCGTATTCGTTGAGCAATTCCCGCAATTCCATCTCTACCAGGTCCAGAAGCTCCGGATCGTCTACCATATCAACCTTGTTCATATATACGACGATCGACGGAACGTTTACCTGACGCGCAAGCAAAACGTGCTCACGTGTCTGAGGCATCGGACCGTCCGCCGCACTTACCACCAGGATCGCACCGTCCATCTGGGCCGCGCCCGTGATCATGTTCTTAATGTAATCCGCGTGACCCGGACAGTCTACGTGCGCATAGTGACGCTTCTCCGTCTCGTACTCGACGTGGGCCGTGGCGATCGTAATCCCGCGCTCGCGCTCTTCCGGCGCATTGTCAATACTGTCAAATGAACGAAATTCCGCTCCCCCGCGTTTCGACAATACCAGCGTGATCGCTGCCGTCAACGTCGTCTTACCGTGATCCACGTGACCGATCGTTCCTACGTTCACGTGCGGTTTCGTGCGTTCATATTTTGCTTTTGCCATGTGAAATACTCCTTTGTTTCACTTAATTAACTTTTTCCGCAACACTTGCGGGGGCAGGTGAATAATGATCAAATTGCATTGAGAACACCGCCCTTCCCTGGGTGATCGATCGCAAGTCTGTGGCATAACCGAACATTCCGATCAACGGAACATCGGCATTCAAGACCTGGGCATCGTTACGCGGGACCATACCTTTTATCTGGCCCCTTCTTGAGGTGATGTCACCCATTACATCACCTAAATATTCTTCCGGCAGGATCACTTCGAGCGACATGATCGGTTCGAGCAAAATGGCGCCAGCTTTTTTAACTGCATTCCTGAACGCCAAACTACCGGCTACTTTAAACGCCATCTCCGATGAGTCCACCGGGTGGTACGCACCGTCAATGAGCGTGACTTTAACATCTTCGATCGGATACCCCTTTAACACACCTGTTTTGGAGGCATCCTGTATACCGCGGGATACCGCGGGAATATATTCTTTGGGGATCACACCGCCAACGATCTTATTGACAAAAGTAAAACCCTGTCCTTTTTCAGCCGGCTCAACTTCAATGACCACACGGGCATATTGACCCTTACCTCCGGTCTGTTTCTTAAATATCTCGTCAATACGTGCAGATTTGGTAATGGTCTCTTTATAGGCAACCTGCGGTTTGCCGACATGCGCATTTACCTTGAATTCACGGCGAAGTCGGTCAACAATTATATCCAGATGCAGTTCGCCCATTCCCCAGATGATCGTTTGTCCTGTCGATTCATCGTATTTGACCTGGAAGGTCGGATCTTCATCTGCCAGTTTTACCAGACCATCGGTCAGGGCATCCTGGTCGGCCTTACTGGCCGGTTCGATCGATACATTGATCACCGGGCTCGGGAAATGCATTTCTTCAAGAAGGATCTGGTGTTTTTCATCGCAAAGCGTATGCCCCGTACGTGTATTCTTGAATCCGACGACCGCAATGATATCTCCCGCATGTGCTTCCTGAAGATCTTCACGTTTGTTCGCGTGCATTTTCAGAATGCGCCCGAATCGCTCACGCTTTCCGGTTTCCGGGTTCATCATATACTGCCCCGATAAGACCTGTCCGCTATAAATACGCAGATAGGTTAAACGACCGACATAAGGATCGGTCATGATCTTGAACGCCAGTGCACTGAACGGGGCGTTTTCATCCGATTTGCGGACTTCTTCTTTTCCGCTTTTCGGCGATGTACCGGTAATGTCGGGAATATCGAGCGGGGAAGGAAGATAATCGACAACCGCATTCAGCAATTCCTGAATACCCTTGTTCTTAAATGCCGAACCGGCAAGAATGGGAATAATGTCACCCTTGATCGTTCCGATGCGGATAGCCCGCTTGAGCTCTTTCTCTGTCAGCTCTTTCCCTTCGAGATACTTTTCCAGCAGACTGTCATCATAGGAAGCGATCTCTTCAATAAGATGATAACGGTATTCTTCGACCTTTTCGGCCATATCTTTCGGGATGGGTCCGTATTCGAATTCCATACCCAGGGTTTCATCTTTATACAAAATAGATCGGTTGTTTATGAGATCAATAATACCGGTGAACATGTCGCCGGCACCGATGGGAATAAAAACAGGCAGCGGATTGGCACCGAGACGCTTGCGAATCATATCAAGCACATGATAGAAATCCGCACCGGAACGGTCCATCTTATTGACAAATGCGATACGCGGAACATGATAGGTGTTTGCCTGCTTCCAGACCGTTTCCGATTGGGGCTCAACCCCACCGACACCACAAAACAATGCAACGGCTCCGTCAAGGACGCGCAGTGAACGTTCGACTTCGGCCGTAAAATCAACATGGCCGGGGGTATCAATGATATTGATCCTGTGCTTTGCCCAGTTGCAGGTGGTGGCGGCCGATGTGATCGTAATACCGCGTTCCTTTTCCTGTTCCATCCAATCCATGACCGCAGTGCCTTCATGCACTTCTCCCAAACGGTGCGAAGTTCCGGTATAATAAATAATACGCTCCGTTGTCGTCGTTTTACCGGCGTCAATATGAGCCATAATTCCGATATTCCGCAATTTTGAGAGATCTACAGCCACGTATTACTCTTCCTGTTCTTAACGGCCAAAGTGAGCAAATGCTCTGTTCGCTTCCGCCATTCTGTGCATATCTTCTTTCTTCTTAATGGACGACCCTTCGTTCTTCGATGCGGCCATCAATTCAGAAGCCAATTTGTTTGCCATCGTATTGCCTGAGCGTGTCTTCGAATATGCAATGATCCAGCGCATTGCAAGAGCGTATCGACGGTCACGACGGACTTCAACGGGTACCTGATAGGTCGCACCGCCAATCCGCTTGGATTTGATCTCCAGCACGGGCGCTACGTTATCCAATGCTTTTTGAAAAACCTCAAGGCCTTTTCCGCCGGATTGTTCGTCAAGCACCTGGATCGCATCATACATGATCTGTTCGGCAATACCTTTTTTACCCTCTTCCATCAGATTGTTGATGAATTTCGTCACAACTTTCGATTTGAACTTCGGATCGGGTAATACGTCGCGTTTGGGTGGCTTATTCCTTCTAGACATAAATCATTCTCTCCACGATTAAGATTTCGGCCGCTTCGCGCCGTAACGTGATCGACTCTGCCGTCTACCTTCCACACCGGCGGTATCCAGTGTGCCTCTGATGATATGGTAGCGGACGCCGGGAAGGTCCTTTACACGACCCCCTTCAATAAGCACGATCGAGTGCTCCTGAAGGTTATGACCCTCTCCCGGGATGTATGCGGTAACTTCCGTGCCTGTTGTCAGGCGAACACGCGCAACTTTCCGTAACGCTGAGTTCGGTTTCTTTGGCGTCGTTGTATAGACGCGGGTGCATACTCCGCGCTTTTGCGGATTTGCGTTCAGGGCAGGTACTTTGTTCTTCTTTACGATTTTTTTTCTACCTTGCCGCACTAACTGATTGATCGTAGGCATAAATATTCTTCTCCAATTTTCACAAAAGCTCAGTAAGATAATGTTTGTTCATCTCCAATGCAAGTTTTTGTTTGATTTTTCAAGCGTTTTTTTTACTTATTTCCACTGTCCGGTGTGACTGCTGTTCAGCCTTTCCCGCCGATCCTTCCCGAACAAAAAAACGCCCCGATAAATCAGGGCGTTTCGGGTCATAATTAACGGACCATTATTCGGCAGGTGTGCTCATCAGTTCTTCGATCTCTGGGATCTCGGCGACTTCGTTTTCCTTTTCTTCGGGGAGCTTATCATATTCAGGGTCTTTGACCTTCAATCTTTCGTATTTGCTCATTCCGGTCCCTGCCGGGATCATTCTGCCGATAATGATATTCTCTTTCAAGCCGCTTAAGGTATCGACTTTCCCGGATATGGCCGCATCGGTCAGGACGCGAGTCGTTTCCTGGAAAGAAGCTGCGGAAAGGAAGCTTTCCGTATTCAAAGAAGCACGTGTAATACCCAGAAGCAAGGGGTCATAGGTTGCAGGACGTGCGGGTTTCGTCTTTGCGGGACGCTTATCCGCCGCTTTATGGCGCGCATTGTCATCTTTGACCATTTGTTTCGGGTAGACATTCCCTTCGACCAGGGCCGTATCGCCGGCATCGCTGATCACGACCATATCAAAGAGCTTATCATTCTCAGCCTGTACTTCCTGGCGGCTGACGCGGTCTCCAACAAGGAATTCCGTATCACCGGGATCATTGATCTCAACCTTTTGCAGCATCTGACGTACGATGACCTCAATGTGCTTATCGTTGATACGCACTCCCTGGAGACGGTACACATGCTGTATCTCGTTAAGCAGATGTTTCTGTACTTCTTTGACTCCGAGGATCTTCAGGATCTTGCGTGGCGGGATAGCCCCGTCACAGATCGGATCACCCGAACGAATATAATCGCCTTCGTGTACCAATATGTGCTTCCCCTTCGGGATCTTATATGTGTACACTTCTCCAAGTTCGTTGGTAATACGGATCGTCTGGATACCATGCTGCAATTTATCAAAGCGTACATGTCCGTCAACTTCCGATACCACCGCCTCATTACTCGGATCACGGGCTTCAAAAAGTTCGGATACCCGGGGGAGACCACCGGTAATATCGTTGCTTCGCGCACTCTCCTTTGAACGTTTGGCCATTGCCTGTCCCTGAATGACCTTATCGCCGCGTTTGACCAGCAAAGAACTGTTCTCGGGCAATGCAATGGGTTTACCGATCATTTCACCGGCGTCATTCAGAATTGCGATACGTGCGGTCTTTTCACGGTCTTTGGAAGCAATGATCTGCCATTCCATATAACCGGAAGTATCGGTAACCTCGTCATAGGTAACACCTTCGATCAGATCGATAAATTCGACCTTACCGTCGTAACGCGAGATGATATGTTCATTGTAGGCATCCCAGTCATAGAGGATCGTATCGGGATCGACACGGTCGCCTTCTTTGACATTGACCTTCGCTCCCTGCGGCACGGTATAGGAGATCAGATTCCGGTTATCATCGTCGATAATGGATATCTTCCCATTCCGGACCAGTGCGATCCTGAGGTCATTTTCGGATATCTGCAGATTTTCAGAAAATTCCACACGGCCATCAAAACGGGCAGTCTGATGGGATTCCTGAATGATACGGCTGGCCGTTCCACCAATGTGGAAAGTCCGCAGGGTTAACTGCGTACCGGGTTCACCAATGGACTGTGCGGCCATGATACCGACCGCTTCTCCGAGGTTGACCAGTTTATCGGTCGCCAGATTTCTGCCGTAGCATTTGGCACAAACCCCGGTCCTGGCTTCACATGTCAGAACCGAACGGATATAAACGGATTCAACATTACTGTTGGATATTCTTTCCGCAAGGGTTTCATCTACGAATTGTCCGACTTCAGCGATGACCTCATCGGTCAGCGGGTCGATCACGTCTTCCTGCAGAACACGTCCGACAATTCGTTCCTTAAGGAATTCGATAATGTTCTCGCCTTCTTTCAGCGAGGCAACACGAATACCGTTGATCGTAAAACAATCTTCTTCATTGATGACCACATCCTGTGCCACATCAACCAGACGACGGGTCAGGTAACCTGCATCCGCGGTTTTAAGCGCGGTATCGGAAAGTCCTTTTCTTGCCCCGTGTGTGGAAATAAAATATTCCAGTACGGTCAGACCTTCTTTAAAGTTCGAAGTGATCGGGGTTTCGATAATATCACCGGTACCGCCGGCCACATTTTTCTGGGGTTTGTTCATCAACCCGCGCATACCCGCCAACTGTTTGATCTGGTCTTTGGATCCACGGGCACCGGAATCGGACATCATGAACAAGGGATTGAACCCTTCGTTGTCATCAACCAGTTTTTTATTCATAACGGACTGAACGGCATCGGTTGTTTTTGACCATGCGTCAATAACCTTATTGTAGCGTTCATTTTCCGTTATGATACCACGGTTACGTTTACTATTGATATCAATGATGCTCTTTTCAGTAGCTTCAATGATCTTGAATTTTTCATCGGGGATAATAACATCGGACAGACCGATCGACAGACCGGAGCGGGTTGCCATTGAGAAACCGAGATCCTTAAGGTTGTCAAGGAATTCGACCGTTTTGTTTATCCCGGCCAGACGGTTACATTCACCGACAATGCTTTCAATCCGCTTTTTGGTGATCAGTTCGTTATAGAACGGTAGTTCCCGGGGAACGATGGAATTGAAAAGAATACGTCCGATGGTCGTATCAATCAGTTTCCCGTCCACCTGCAACTTAACCTTCGCATGCAGGGCGACACATTCATTATCCAGTGCAAGCAGGGCTTCGTCCGAACTGTAATAGACGGAATTTTCACCTTTCTGATTGGATTTTGCGCGGGTGATGTAATATGCGCCCAATACCATATCCTGCGAAGGGATAGAGATGGGATTACCATGTGCGGGATGCAGAATGTTGTTGCTTGCGAGCATCAGCATACGTGATTCGATCTGCGCTTCAAAGGAAAGCGGGACATGCACTGCCATCTGGTCCCCGTCAAAGTCGGCGTTGAATGCCGAACATACCAGGGGATGGATACGGATGGCCTTGCCGTCGATCAAAATAGGCTGAAAAGCCTGAATGCCTAGACGGTGAAGGGTCGGTGCACGGTTTAGAAGCACCGGATGGTCTTTGACCACATATTCGAGCAGATTCATGACTTCCGGATCATACTGTTCGACCATGCTCTTGGCAACCTTTGCCGTTCCGGCAAGACCGCGGACCAGCAATTCATGGATCAGGTGCGGTTTGAACAGTTCCGTTGCCATCATCTTGGGAATACCGCATTCATACATTTTTAATTCCGGACCCACTACGATCACCGAACGCGCAGAATAATCGACGCGTTTGCCCAGCAGGTTCTGGCGGAAACGACCTTCTTTTCCGTTGAGCATATCGGAAAGTGATTTCAGCGGGCGACGCGTACCCGAACGTACGGCGGCATGTTTTCTGCCGTTATCGAACAGGGAGTCGACAGCTTCCTGGAGCATGCGTTTTTCGTTACGCAGAATGACTTCCGGAGCCTTGATATCGATCAGCTGTTTTAAACGGTTATTGCGGATAATGACCCTGCGGTACAGATCGTTCAGGTCCGAAGCCGCAAAACGGCCGCCTTCAAGCGGTACCAGAGGACGTAATTCGGGAGGAATGACGGGCAGAACCTTTAAGATCATGTATTCCGGACGGTTGGTCGGTTCTTCATCTTCAATCGTAACGAAGGATTTCAGGATCTTCAGACGTTTGACGATATCATCCCGTTCCGCTATGGAATTGGTTTTTTTCAATTGTGTTTTAAGACTGCTGACCAGTTCCGGAATATCCAGGTCCACCAACAGTTCATATACCGCCTCTGCGCCAGTCTTGGCGATGAAAAGATCTTTTTCATCAATAGGACCTTCTGCCTCTTCACCGTAGGTGTATAAAAGCTCAAAATAGGTATCTTCATCCAACAGTTCCATCTGTTTCAGCGAACGGACCTTTCCGTTCTCCTCAACTTGTGCTTTCCCGGGCTGGATCACAACATAGGATTCATAGTATATGATCTGTTCAAGTTCCTTTGCCGCAATACCCAGAACGTTCGCAAGTTTGGAAGGAATGGATTTCAGGAACCAGATGTGAACGACCGGAACGGCAAGATTAATGTGCCCCATCCGTTCACGACGGACGCTTTTACGGGTTACTTCCACACCGCAGCGGTCACAAACGATCCCTTTATAGCGAATGCGTTTGTATTTTCCGCAGTGACATTCCCAATCCTTGACGGGACCAAATATCTTCTCACAGAACAAACCGTCTTTTTCCGGTTTGTAGGAGCGATAATTGATAGTCTCGGGTTTGAGCACCTCACCGCGGGATTTGCTTAAGATCGACTCGGGCGAAGACAGACGTATCTGTATCTTTTCAAAGTCTTTTTTCGCCGTCTTTTGTTGTAATGTACTTAATGACAATGTATCATCCTCCTATTGAAGGAAATTTTTAGATCAAATCCATTTCGATACCCAGACCTTCAAGTTCTTTTAATAGAACATTGAAAGATTCCGGCGTTCCGTATTCGGGAAGGTTCTCTCCTTTTACAATCGCGTTGTATATACGGGTACGGCCTTCCACATCATCGGATTTGACCGTGAGAACTTCCTGAAGCGTATGTGCGGCACCGTAGGCTTCCAGTGCCCAGACTTCCATTTCACCGAAGCGCTGACCGCCGAACTGGGCTTTCCCGCCAAGCGGCTGCTGGGTAATAAGGGAGTACGGACCGGTGGAACGCGCGTGCATTTTATCTTCGATCATGTGTGCGAGTTTCATCATGTAGATGTAACCGCAGGTCACAGGATTGTCGATCCTATCGCCGCTGCGTCCGTCATACAGGTCCACTTTCCCGTTCTCGGGCAGATTTGCCTTTTTCATGAGTTCCGAGATCTCTTCATAGTTTGCACCGTCAAAGACCGGCGATTCAAAATACACGCCCAGCTCTTTGGCTGCCCAACCCAGCATGGTCTCGTAGAGCTGTCCAAGGTTCATTCGGGAAGGAACGCCCAGTGGGTTAAGGATAATATCGACCGGTGTGCCATCGGGAAGGAAAGGCATGTCTTCTTCCGGCACGATAATGGATACAACACCCTTGTTACCGTGCCGTCCTGCCATTTTATCTCCCACTGAGATCTTGCGCTTGCTTGCAATATAAGCTTTCGACAGTTTCAAAACCCCGGGCTGCATGTCATCGCCTGCCTGGACCTTGAATTGTTCGTTGCTGATCTCTTCAATGATGCCTTCTGAGATCGTCTGGTAATTATCGACGAGTTTTTCAATGCGTGCAAATATTTTCTCGTCTTCGACCCAGGGCTTTCCCATATCAATGTGATCAAAGTCACATGTTTCGAAAAATTCCCAGTTCCATGTCTTACGTTTGCCATGGATCAGGTTACCGCCCATGTCATAAATTCCCAGACAGGAACTATCCTGTATAAGGTTCTTCAATTTATCGATGAACTTCATACGAAGGGCCGCAATGCGCTGGGCAAGCTGAGCCTCCAGTTTCTGAAGTTTTTCTTTTTCGTCGCGACGGGATTCTTTTCCTTTACGTTCGAAAAGGCGTGTATCGATAACAACACCCCGCGTACTTGGATCTGCGCGTTTGGATGCATCTTTAACATCGCCGGCTTTTTCACCGAAGATCGCCCGCAGCAATTTCTCTTCCGGTGTGGGATCCGTCTCTCCTTTTGGAGTGACCTTTCCGATGATGATATCGCCATGTTCCACAGGGGCCCCGATACGGATCATACCGTTTGTGTCAATGTTCTTCGTAGCTTCTTCGGAAACATTGGGGATCTCCCGGGTCAGTTCTTCACTGCCGCGTTTTGTGTCGCGCACTTCGAGTTCAACTTCTTTTACGTGCACCGATGTAAATACATCATCTTTGACGAGCCGCTCACTGATAATGATGGCATCTTCATAGTTATAGCCGCGCCAGGGCATAAAGGCCACAAGCACATTCCGACCGAGTGCCAGTTCCCCCTGGTCCGTCGAGGTCCCGTCAGCAATGGGATCGCCGGCCTTGACCTTGGCTCCCTTGCGTACAATGGGTCGCTGGTTAATACTGGTATCCTGATTGGTCCTCTGGAACTTTATCAGATCGAACACAACCCGACCTTCATTTTCATCAAGGGACACATCGGCGTCAAAATCCTCAAGCGGACGCAGAATGATCTTCCGTGCATCCACATATTCGACCACCGCATCAATGGGTGAAACAAGTACGGCCCTGCTGTCGCGTGCGACATTGGGTTCCATGCCGGTTCCGACCAATGCGGCTTTGGGTGTCAGCAATGGTACGGACTGACGCTGCATGTTCGAGCCCATCAGCGCGCGGTTCGCATCATCGTGTTCAAGGAAGGGGATCAAACTGGCTGCCGCCGAGACCATCTGTATCGGTGACACGTCCATATAATTGATCTTTTCCGGATCGACAACCGGGTAGTCCGCCTGATGGCGGCAACGGATAAAATCATTTTCGAATTCACTCTTTTCATTCAGGAGCGCATTTGCCTGAGCAATGATGTTCCTGTCTTCATCGTCCGCTGAAAGAAATTCAACAGTTGAACTGACGCGGGTATGATCTTTATTATGCGTTACCTGTCTGTAAGGTGTTTCAATAAAACCAAGCCGGTTTACGACCGCATAGTTCGCAAGCGATGATATCAATCCGATATTGGGACCTTCCGGGGTTTCGATGGGACAGAGGCGTCCATAATGCGTATAGTGCACATCACGGACCTCAAACCCTGCACGTTCACGTGTCAAACCACCCGGACCGAGTGCGGATAAACGCCGTTTGTGCGTTAGTTCCGCAAGCGGGTTGGTCTGATCCATGAACTGAGACATCTGGGACGTCCCGAAGAATGTATTGATCACGGAGGTCAGAATACGGCTGTTGATCAGGTCCTGCGGCGTCAGCGTTTCGGCGTTATGGATATTCATCCTGTCGCGAATGGTACGTGACATGCGGGTAAAAGCAAGCGAGAACTGGTTGGCCAGTTGTTCGCCGACCGTCTTTACACGGCGATTGCCAAGATGATCGATATCATCCGATGCCTTTTCTCCGCGCCGCATGCTGATAAGCTGTTCCACGATCATAACAAAATCGTCAGGGGTAATGACCGTATTCTCAAGCGGGATCTTCAGGTTGAACTTTTTGTTCATCCGGTAACGTCCGACCTGTCCGAGATCGTATTTTTTCGGACTGAAGAACAGTTTTTCAAAAAACTTCTGTGCCGTTTCTATATTGGGCGGTTCGCCGTTCCGCAGATTACGGTAAAGGTAGATCAATGCGTCTTCCATCGTCGGTTCGGTACCGTCTTCCTCGCTCAGACCCAATTTATCGCGTTCTCGGCGGATCGAGTTGACAAGTAACTTGAAGTCAACTTCCCGGTTGGGATCTACCGCTTCAATATATTTTACTTTTTTCTTTTTCAGTTCACCGATCAGCTTGCTGTCCAGCCTTACCCAGCGGTCTTCCTGAACACCGGCTTCGAGAAGGACCTCCCCGGTCTTTCCGTCGATCACGGGTGTGACGATAAGACGATCTTCCAGTTCCCCGGTGATGGGCAGCGTTTCCAGCACATTGAATTTTTGAAGTATGTCATAGTCTGACCCGAAGCCGATCGCACGTAAAAAGATCGTGACCGGGAATTTTTTACGCCGGTCGATCGTTACGTAGATCGCATCAAAAATATCGGTGGTTAGATCAACCCAGGAACCGCGCATGGGTATAATGCGTGCGTTGTATAACACGGTTCCGTTCGGATGGCGGGCATCGTTGAAGAATACACCCGGTGAACGCTGGAGCTGACTTACGATGATACGCTCGGCACCATTAATGATAAAGGTACCGCGCGGTGTCATGTAAGGAATATTCCCGAAGAATACATCCTGCTCTACCGTATCGACCAGGGCGCTGGTATTGGAATCCTCTTCCGCGACCTTAAGGACCAGTCTGGCCTTGAGCGGAATGGAATAGGTAATGCCACGTTCGACACATTCCTGTTCTTCGTAACGCGGTTTTCCGATCGTGTAATACTTATATTCAAGAATAAAAGTATCGTGATTGTCTTCGATCGGAAAAATGGTGCGGAAAACGTTTTCAAGTCCGATGTCCTGCCGTTTGTTGGGCCGGACTTTTGTCTGCAGAAAATCCTCGAAGGAATTTAACTGTACATCCAGAAGGTCCGGTGTGTCCAGGACATGTTTTATCTTTGAAAACGAGGTCCGTTTGATCTTTCTTTTTATACTTGCCAAGAGAATATCCTCCCTTGTGAAAAATTATTAAAACAAATAGAGCCATCGTTGCATTGACGGCTCATTTTGAACTATCTGAGCGTTAAGCGTACAACCATTACTTTAGTTCTACTGTTGCTCCGGCTTCTTCAAGTTTTGTTTTAATTTCTTCTGCACTGTCTTTCGCCAGTCCTTCTTTGACGGCTACGGGTGCACTTTCGACGAGGTCTTTGGCTTCTTTTAAGCCCAGACCGGTCAATTCACGGACAACCTTGATGACATTGATCTTCTTTTCGCCAAAGCTCTGAAGCATGACATCAAAATCGGTCTTTTCTTCAGCAGCTTCTGCAGCAGGAGCTGCAGCGGCAGCTGCTACCGCAACGGGGGCGGCGGCTGTGACACCGAATTTTTCTTCGATGTCTTTGATGAGTTGTGAGATCTCCAGCATGTTTGCTGTCTCTAAGTATGCTAATACATCGGCTCGTTTAATCTCGGCCATTTTAATCCTCCTTCAAATTCTCTTGAGGTTTTATATGTTATTGTGTTATTGCTTTTTACCTTCTAATGCTTTCAGCACGCCAAGCAGATCACGCATCGGTGACTGCAGACATCCCAGGATCTTTTGCATCGGTGACTGCAGTGCACCCAGGAATGTTGCCAACAGTACTTCAACGGGCGGTAAAGCTGCAATCTCAGCTATTTTTTCTTTTCCGCACATCTGACCTTCGAATATCAGCGCTTTAACGTCCGGTTTTTTCAGTTCTTTCATTTTCTTCTGGTATTCGGTAATGACCTTTGCGGGTGCGACCGGATCATTGCTGTAGATCAGCGCCGTGGACCCTTTGAGAAAATCTTCTTTACTGACATCGTAACCGGCATTTTTAAGTGCTAGCAGGACCAGAGTATTTTTCACAACCTGCATACTGACATTCTTCTTGTACAGTTCGGAACGCAGTTCATTGATCTGCGCCACATTCAATCCCAGGTAATCGGAAAAATAAATGGCTCCCGCACCCTGGATCTTTTCGGTTATTTCCTGTACTTTTTCAATTTTTTTCGGGGTCGGCATGAACAAACCTCCTAAGCTAATGCAGATTGTTTATCGATTTTCACTCCGGGACCCTGGGTGGATGAGAGTGTTACTTTTCGCAGATAGGTCCCTTTTAATGCAGCGGGTTTTAACCTTAGAACGGTTCCCATGATCCCTTTTACATTTTCCGCCAGTTGCTCGACCGAAAAGGAAGCCTTTCCGACAACAACATGCAGAATACCGTATTTATCTACACGGAAACTGATCTTTCCTGCTTTTGCTTCTTTTACCGCCTGTTCGATATCGTTTGTAACCGTACCGGTTTTGGGATTCGGCATCAAGCCGCGGGTGCCAAGCGCACGTCCGAGTTTTCCGACATGTCGCATAACATCGGGGGTCGCGATACAAACTTCAAATTCGAACCAGCCTTCCTCGATCTTCTTTACGTAGTCTTCCAGACCGGCATAATCTGCGCCGGCTTCGAGGGCTTCTTTTACTTTTTCACCTTGTGTCAATACCAATACACGTACTTTTTTACCCGTGCCGTGGGGAAGAATAACCGTGCCACGTATATTCTGATCGGCATACCGCGGGTCCACGCCTAAATTCAGCGTTAATTCGATCGATTCGTCGAATTTGGCATTCGCGGCTTTTTTGACCAGCTCAACACCCTCGAGAAGAGGATATTCGATTGCCTTGTCAATGAGTTTTGTATTTGCCGAATATCGCCTGCTATGATTCATTAATTCTAGCCTCCAGTTAACCTTCTACCTTTAGTCCCATGCTTCTGGCGGTTCCGGCGATCATGCGCATCGCCTGCTCCACAGTATGGGCGTTTAAATCATCCATTTTCAATTTGGCAATCTCTTCAAGATCTTTGGCACTTACCTTACCCACTTTGTCTTTGTTGGATACCGCAGACCCTTTTTCGACCTTGGCGGCTTTTTTCAATAAAACGGCAGCGGGGGGTGTTTTAGTGACAAAGGAAAATGATCGGTCCGCATACACCGTGATCACGGCAGGAATGATCAATCCCATCTGATCCTGCGTTTTTGCGTTATATGCTTTGCAGAATTCCATAATATTGACACCGTGCTGACCCAGCGCGGGACCAACGGGCGGAGAGGGGTTTGCTTTCCCGGCGGGAAGCTGTAATTTGATGATTGCTTCTACTTTCTTTGCCATAATTCTCTTCTTACCTGTTTGAGGTTAATACTTTATTTTTCTTTTTCTACCTGCAGAAAATCGAGTTCTACCGGTGTCGATCTTCCGAAAATACTGACCATGACCTTCAGCTTGCGTTTTTCTTCATTGATCTCTTCCACAATACCCGAAAAATCAACAAAAGGACCGTCAACGACCTTTACCGGATCTCCGGCACGGAAATGGGTTGCCATGACTTCCCGGCCGTCTTTCTTTTCGACTTCACCGAGAATACGCGAGACTTCTTTATCCGTTAAGACCTGGGGAACGCCTTTGGAACCGACGAAGCTGATAACACCGGAAATGTTTTCGACAAAAAATTTTGTCTCGGGCGTCATCTGCATTTTGATCATGATGTATCCGGGATAGAATACTTTTACCCGGGTGCGTTTTTTACCGTCGCGCATTTCGACAACATTCTCGATCGGAACAAGAACATTCTCAATGAAATCCGAATATCCCGATAATTCGGCTTCGCTTTTGATACGGTCCGCAACCATTCGTTCTTTTCCGGATAAGGCTTTTAAGGTATACCACTTCATTGTATTATAACCAATCAATTATTTTACGTACCAATGTGCCCACCCCAAGATCGACCAGGGCGATAAAAATGGTAATAAAGGCGGAAAAGACAAGAACCACGCCGGTCGAGGACTTTAATTCATCAAAAGAGGGCCAGTTGACCTTCTTCAATTCGTAGCGGACACCACTGAAGAACTCTTTTATCTTTTTGAACATTTTCATTTTCTTGTTCCTCTTTTTTCCTTAGCAGGTCTGGAGGGATTCGAACCCCCAACTTGCGGTTTTGGAGACCGCTGCTCTGCCAATTGAACTACAGACCTGTCACGCTTTAACGTGTTTCTTTGTGTATTGTATGTTTTTGGCACCATGGACAGTACTTCTTATATTCCACGCGTTCCGGATGCTTACGTTTGTTCTTGCTCGTCGTATAATTGCGACGTTTGCAATCGGAACATGCCAAAATGATATTGTTACGTATTTTTTGTCCTGCCATAATGCTCTATGCCTTTATTCAATGATCTCTGTTACAACACCGGCGCCGACCGTACGTCCGCCTTCGCGGATCGCAAAGCGCAGTTCCCTGTCCATCGCGATCGGTACGATCAACTCTACCAGGGCTTCAATATTGTCCCCCGGCATCACCATCTCTACTCCGTCGGGAAGCTTGATCGATCCGGTGACGTCCGTCGTACGGAAGTAAAACTGAGGACGGTATCCATCCATGAACGGCGTGTGACGACCGCCTTCTTCTTTCTTCAGTACGTAAAACTTCGCCTTGAATTTCGTGTGCGGCGTGATCGACTTCGGAGCTGCAACTACCATTCCGCGGCGCAGCCATTCCTTGTCAATTCCCCGCAGCAACAATCCCGCGTTGTCTCCCGCTTCGCCCTGATCCAGTAGCTTGCGGAACATCTCTACTCCCGTTACGACCGTCTTCTTGCTTTCTTTCTCTATACCTACGATCTCCACTTCGTCGCCAACGTGGATCACTCCGCGTTCTATACGACCCGTACCGACCGTGCCACGGCCAGTGATCGAAAATACATCCTCTACCGGCATCAAAAACGGCTTGTCGATCGCACGTTCCGGCTCCGGTATGTACGAATCAACCGCATCCATCAATTCAAGTATGCTCTTGATCTTCGTCTCATCATCCGGATTGTTCAGGGCCTCAAGCGCTGAACCGCGGATGATCGGTGTGTCATCGCCCGGAAATTCGTATTCGTTGAGCAATTCCCGCAATTCCATCTCTACCAGGTCCAGAAGCTCCGGATCGTCTACCATATCAACCTTGTTCATATATACGACGATCGACGGAACGTTTACCTGACGCGCAAGCAAAACGTGCTCACGTGTCTGAGGCATCGGACCGTCCGCCGCACTTACCACCAGGATCGCACCGTCCATCTGGGCCGCGCCCGTGATCATGTTCTTAATGTAATCCGCGTGACCCGGACAGTCTACGTGCGCATAGTGACGCTTCTCCGTCTCGTACTCGACGTGGGCCGTGGCGATCGTAATCCCGCGCTCGCGCTCTTCCGGCGCATTGTCAATACTGTCAAATGAACGAAATTCCGCTCCCCCGCGTTTCGACAATACCAGCGTGATCGCTGCCGTCAACGTCGTCTTACCGTGATCCACGTGACCGATCGTTCCTACGTTCACGTGCGGTTTCGTGCGTTCATATTTTGCTTTTGCCATTGTACTCTGTCTCCTATACAGTTTTACAAATCTCTTCGATGAGCCCATGACCGGATTTGAACCGGTGACCTCTTCCTTACCAAGGAAGCGCGACTACCGACTGTGCTACATGGGCATAAAAAAAGCCCATAACCGAAAACATGCGATTACAGGCTGATTAAGCTTGCGGCGTGTTTTCTGGTTCATCCGAACTTTCCTTATAAGCTCTCCCAGGTATGATGCCAAAAATCCTAGAGCGAGTGATGAGAATCGAACTCACGTAATCAGCTTGGAAGGCTGATGTTCTGCCACTGAACTACACTCGCATGACTATCAAATAACACGAGTGCGAAGTTACCGTGCGCTCAACACCCGTAAAAGTGGGCCAGGATGGATTTGAACCACCGTAGACTTCCGTCGTCAGATTTACAGTCTGATGCCATTGACCGCTCGGCCACTGACCCGTTTTATGGAGCCACTAGCCGGAATCGAACCAGCGACCAACGGTTTACAAAACCGCCGCTCTACCAGCTGAGCTATAGTGGCGCGAAAAGTCAAAAAGCCCAGAAATATAACAATTTATTTAAGCTCTGCAAATAAATTTTCGAGAAAATACATTATTTTAGAAAGGAGACTTTGTTTCTATCTGAAACGAAAGGATCCTCATTGCTTTTTTTGCGCTTTTCTCTATAAAATATTTTGCGTATTATCCGCCATGAAAGACCTGCAAAACATTCTTGAACGATCCCGGCTCGCCAAGGACGATATCGTGTATCTTCTGTCCCTGGAAAATGAGGGCGACCAAAAACTCCTTTTTCAAACGGCGGACCGCATTACCCGGTCCGTTTTCGGTGGGGGTGTCTATCTCCGTGGGATCATAGAATTCTCAAATGTCTGCAGACGGAATTGTAATTATTGCGGTATCCGGGCCGCCAACCATACATTACAGCACTATCGGATGCCGCTCGAAGAGATCGTTGAAACAGCCGTACAAATAAAAGCTGCCGGGATCAATACGGTCGTATTACAGTCCGGCGAGGACCCGGCATATACGCCGGAGATCATTGAAAAACTTATCCGGGAAATAAAGGCAAATGCAGATATTGCCATTACATTGTCGGTGGGAGAAACCGACCGTGACACCTACCGGCGATGGAAAGCAGCGGGGGCGGATCGCTTTCTGTTGAAATTCGAGACAGCCAACCGTGCGCTTTATACAAAGCTGCATCCGGATTGTGATTTTGATGAACGCTGGCGCTGCCTGAAAGATATTCGCGAAACGGGATACCAGTTGGGATCCGGGTTTATGACCGGTTTGCCCGGGCAAAATGTGGAAATGCTGGCGGACGATCTGCTGGCACTAGCTTCCCTGGAACCCGACATGGCGGGAATCGGTCCCTTTATTTCACATCCGCAGACCCCCTTGCACGATACGGAGGCCGGCAACCCGCTGATGACGCTTAAGGTGCTTGCCGTCGCGCGGATCCTTCTGAAAGATACCTATCTTCCGACAACCACAGCACTTGAAACGCTGGAACATAATTCCAGGATACGCGGACTGACCTCGGGAGCAAATGTGATCATGCCGAATTTTACGCCTTTGAAATATAAGCAGTATTACGACATTTATCCCAATAAAGCGGGTACGACCAACGACACGGAAGATATCTTGAAGACCATTGGCGAACAGATATGCGCAGCCGGTAAATATATCGAAACCGGTTATGGGCATTCGCTGAAGAAGAGGTTTAGAAGTTTAGAGGTTTAGGAATAATTTCGACTGCATATAGGGAATACCCCGAACTTACATACCGCCATATCGCTTCCGCAGTATCCAGTCAGCACATAGCATAACAAACATCAGAACATAGAGCAATAGAGTATGCCGGGCAATGAACATACTTGAAACATTAGCCCATACTTTTTCGGTAGAAATGTATTTTGTCAGACTGTCGATCTCGTCCAGATGGACATAGCGGCCATGATGATGGTTGCTTAGCTGCCTGAGAATGTCCGCATCGCATCCCGGGTTGCGTGTCTCAAGTTCGTTTGCGGCGATGAACAGGTTTGCCGTATCCCGTTCGATCTCTTTGCCTTCCGAGAAAATGGCCGCGATGAGATAATATGTACCGCTATCCGCAAGGGTCACTTCAGCAGCGATCCGCGGCCCCATCTCCGGATATACTCTTCGGACCTCGGAGTAATTCGTGTCCAGTACGGAAATACTTACCTGTGCTGCGCCGAGGAGTTCGGGATTCGGTAATCGGACCGAAAGAGCGACCGGTGCATAACGGGTACCCGTATACTGTTCCTTATCCAGTGAGATAAAACTGCGTTTTCCCGATCGCATGACCTGTTCGCTCAAGCCCTCGATCAGATGCCGGTAGATCCCGTCCCATGCTTTTTGATAACCGGCAAGCTGCCATCGCCAAAGTCCGGCGCCGTTAATAATAATGGCCTGCTGCGAAGGGTCTTCAAGAATGAGGGCATGTCCGGAAGCGCTTTCCATGACCGTTGTTGCATTCCCGGGATAGGGAGAAACAAGCACCGGTGGCAGCTGTGTCCAATACAGTGCGTTTTGTTCAATATCGGGGGCGAAAAGCAGATACGGGCGGTAATACCGGATACTAAAATGCATTTCCGAGCGGTATGCATCCTCTGAATGACGGTAAAAAAGGATCGCGGGTACATCTTCGACCAATCGCGGTTGATGGACCGGGTGCCATGTCTGGACAAGAAGATCCGGTTTCTCTCCGGGATAGAGACGGTCCCAGGCATCGCTACGGAACAGTTCATAGCGCGGCAGGGGTGACAGGACCGTTGAAACCATTGCAATATCACGGTCCGGAGGATCGGCGTGACATAATACGCGTATCCGGGAAGCGGCAACAGGAAAGCGATGCGTAGCAAATACTTGTTCTCCATCTTCATCACGCAGGGACCAGTCCCATGTCCGGACTCCCTGACTTTCCGCAATATAGGTAAAGGGAAATTCCCGCATATGCCGCGGTGCGATATCAATCTGTTCCCGCTGAAGGACAGAATCATCTTCCTTAAGGATCATTTCAGATATTAGCGGTTTCCCTGATGGATTATAGATCACCCAGCGAACGTCAACCGTATCTCCGGCACTGATATGTTCGGGAATATTAAGGTATTGCAGCACCGGGACCTCACCGGCAAGCGTATCTCCGACCCCGATCGTATGTACGGTCATTTCTTTTGACAGGCGGATCTGGTCCAGGGCTTCTCCAAGATAACTTCGGCCGTCCGAGATAAGGATCACCTGACGGTAGGCAGCCTGCGCCTCGGAAAAACGCAACAGTTTGCTGCAATCGGTGAAGGGCTCATCACATGATCTCCGGCGCAGCTGAACTTCACTGACCATCTCCGGGTCACTCATGTTGACGATATGATGCACCTCCGTTTCCGCGCGAAGATTTCTGTAAAAACGGGATTGCAATATATCTGCGGGAGAAAAGGGTGTATTCCCCGCATATACCATGCTGAGCGAACAATCCCATAACATCGCAAGGGACTGCGGTTTTCGCACATATCGCACCCGTTCAACGCGCAGATCGGCAAGGATCATCAGCATAAGAAGCAAGGCCGATACGCGAAGTATAAGTAAGATAAAACGGATATTGCGTGAATAATAGTGATGCCGGATATGCCGGACCAACAGGATCGCCGCGAATAGAACGATCACGGCGCAGAACACCCATACAAACCAGGAATGTGTTATCTCGATATGTGTCATGATGTTCTGTCAGCGAGTACCGCGTTCGCCGTGAAGACGGCTGATACGGATAATCTGCCGGAACAGTTCTTCCAGTTCCTCATCCCGGATGGTCTCTTTAGGCAGTGTACGTAATCTTTCAAAAATTTCCTTCTCTCGCTCGGGAACATAGACCGGCATGTTCTTTTCTTTTTTGATCTTCCCTATTTCAAAGCTCAATCCCATGCGCTCATCAAGAAGCCTGGTCAGTTGTTCATCGATCTTATCGATCTTTTTTCGGTACTTTTCCATTAAAACTCACTTAAAGGTTCTGATAATTGATAATCGCCGAAACCAGTATAATCTATAAAAATAAAGCGGCGGTTGACCGAATAATAATACCATATTATATAAGGTTTCGTATCCATTTGCATAAAATGTTCTTCAACGGCATCCGGTTCGCCGTAAATCACATAGATCATTCCGCGATCGCTGCGCCATCCTTCCCGCTGACCGGAAAAGCGTTGATTGGCGGTTTGGATGCGAAAATAATATTCGTTCATCAGTTCATTCCGTTCCGTATCGGGTGTGGGATCTACACTGTCCCAAAATTCGGTAAAAAAGGTCTTCTGCTCTTCTTTATCCGCTGTTTGCATTCGCCGGTAGGTCCGCATCGGGAAAAAACCGGTATGTGAAAGATAACGCATCTGCTCGATCGCTTCGGGCAGGTTGGGGATCAGGGCGCTGCTTCCGCTCCAACTGATGCGAATGGGGATCGCCCGCTCATAATCATGTCCGTCTATCGAGGTTTTTAGGATCAAGCGGTATTGATTATAGTTCAGATCACGCGTAAGTACGGGAAAATAATACTCATGTCTTTGCGCAATGAGATCAATATCGAATTTTGCATGCTTCACGGGGTCCCTTCCGGAAAAGATCGTGTATGTAAAAGGATATGTCCCTTCAACACCGGACGCGGTAAACCCAATATAGATCGACTCGGGAAAGGATCCGTCTTTTGTTTCGATCACCCCGTCATCAATAATATAGAGATCACCGATCATCCATGGTCCGGTACGCAGCGTCTGCATATCGATCTCTTTTTCGATCTTACGCCGGTTCTGGGTCCTCAGGTCCGTGATGACCACCTCCATGCGATATGCCGCCGGTTCGAGAGAATAACGGCGCTCCATGATGTGGGATTCTTTCCGTGAGTTCGTCATTCTGAACTCATTTAGTTCAAGACGTTCGATCCAGTTCTCGCCAAGATGCTTCTTCTTGCCCTCAAAGAGCATGATAGAAATATCAAAATGTCCCTTGTAATTTGCATTCTTTTTAACGAACAAGATCTCATCATAGGGGATGCTGATACGGACTTCCAGTTCTCCCTTCCCGACTTCCTGACCCGGTTTTATAACATAATCGACCTTATACTCAGGTCCGGATTTCCACCTTGGTCCGAATAACTGTCCCGCTGCCGGTGCTGCGGAGAGAACAAGGATCAGGGACAATATGCAATATATGCGTGTTTTCATTTTCATCTGCTTCAAATTACTGGCAATTCATCAAAAAAACAATCCAAAAAAAGAAAGGTTCCTGGAAGAAATGTTCAGCGCTGAAAGTTATACACTCAGGCGGTCCTTCACGATCTTAAAAATCAATATCCGGTATTTCGTTACCGTAAAATCTTTTACGCATCATGTTTTGCAAGAAACAGCTGATGCATCCCCCACACGGTAACAACACCCATTGCAATGGCCAGAATGATCCGAATGAGTCCATCGGGAACGGACAGCACCGCCGGTGCGGCCAACATAGTACGGACTGCGCCAAGGACCAGAATCACAACCGCTATAATGGGAATATATAAGAAATTATAGCGTAGTACATAGTAATAGAGAAGCATCAGCACAGCACCTGCAACCGCACCGCTGAGCAGCCACCATCCGGGTTCAAATCTGCCCGCAAACATAAAGCCGGAAAGGAAAAGCAGAATAAGCGCGCCTGCCTTGCTTTTTTTCCATAAGAGAAATGCGATCGCCATTGGTGCGATGAGCCGGACCAACAATACAAAATAATCCTCTATCCCGGAGAGGGCCGTCGACAGCAGAGGCATAAGGGAATCAAGCTGACCCGGTGAAAGTACGACAGGTGCCTGTTTCAATAGATCGCCCTTGGCCAATGCGATCACCGCGGCAAATCCCACTCCCAATCCGATACCCTTCAATGTAAAATAACTTTCATTTCGTTCATACGGCAAGGGCAGGCGGCTCAGGTACCCCGTACTGATGCCGTAGATAAAACCGCCGAACAAACTCGCAAGGATCACACCGATCACTGAGATCAGCACAAGATGCAACAACGGTTCGGAGGTGGGAAACTGATTGAACATGGCATTCATCATCAACGCGCTGCCAGAAAGGGAAATAAGCATAAAACCGGCCAGAAAAAGGATAAATACATTTACATTGAATTGACGGCGCGTCCAGGCAATTATACCCATAACCAGGATCGCCACAAGCATCCCGAAACGGATAACACCGGAAATACCGCTCAGCACCGTTCGTAGGATATTTTTCTTTTTATGATCTCTTTCCCATGATTCCGTTAAATGTACTTCGGTCCCCAGTCCGCTGAGCGCATCTCCGGAAATACGTACGGTGTATCGCACATCGCCTTCGCTCAAACCCGTATTGACATCACGATAGATGAATTTCCAGTCCATCCGGGCTGTTTGTTTTTCGGGCAGCACCTGTACGGGTTCCAGGTCCGCGATCTTCATTTTATAATGCCGTTCGATCGCATGTTCCGCCAGGGCACGTGCCTCGACTTCCTGCAGCGTAGCGCCCGGCCGGGCTTCCGGAACATGATGATACCAGCCGAGGATATCTCCTTTTCGCCCTATCATTACCGTAACGGTCTCCGACCGCCTCTCCACATCACCTTCAAAAGTTTTATATGCCACTTCGTAATAATTTGCCGCCAGGGTCTTCTCATAAAGATCATAAAAGGATTGACGATCACTGTGTTCCCAGATGAACAGTCCGCTGCGGCCGGTGCCTGACACAAGCCGCACATAGGGTTTGAGACCGAGGGTATCGGTCTCCGGATAGCGCTGTTCAATAAAAGCGTCTGCGATCAGAAGGGCTTTATCACGCTTGATCTCCAGTTTGGGTATATCCTGTTCAAAAGAGGTAAATACAAACCAGAGACCTCCTCCGATGATCAGGGCTGCAACAGCTGCGAGCACCGGGAACGAGCGGCTTTGTTGCAGCGGTGTTTCCGGAATGATTGTTCTTTCTTTCTCCGGGGTTTCTTTTATTTCCGTCTCAAAGGAAGCGTTCAGGTCTCCGGACTGAATCTCATACCAGGTCCCCGCTCTGATCCGCCGGTAAACCGGAATAAGCATGGGGATCAACGCTGCAACAACAAGCAGGATCCGATGGAACCACATTCCGGGAGCGGACAGCAGGAATAGCGGCATACCCATCAGAACGATATCATAGACAAAGTGCGACACCACCACCGGGAGCAATCCCCATTTTATATAGATCAATCCGTAAAGCATGAACGGGATCAGCATTTCCACAATGCGTGCATATGCCGGTTGCTGCGCGTAGTTGGCATGCAAAGAACCAAAAATGACGGCTTGAAAGATCAGCGCGATCGCGATCCAGATTCTTTTTTTCCGGAAATGCTTTCCGATCAGGATCGCACCGGCCAAGGGCACCGCGCGAAAAAGACATTCTTCCCAGAAACCGGCATTCAGCGAAATAGCCGAAGGCAGCAGCCACGGGAAAGGTAGCGCAAGGATATTCGGGTCCATCATATTTTCCGCGGGACTCCACCACTGAAATACATTATTCGTGATCCAGTAAAAGAAGGTCACAAAACCGATCATAAAGAATGCCCACAGATATCCGAATGCCGTTTGACGCGTTATCTCGCGGGAAGCTCCCACAGTAGGCGACCAGGATCTCCAGAAACGAATATGTTCCGGAAATGCCTGCCGGTCCAGGCCTTCAGCCGCCATGGCAGACAGAAAGAACAGGACGGCAGTCAATAAACCATTCAGCAGGGCAACCAGTGTTTGTTGAAAGATGAACTGGTTCGCGGAAAGCGATGTATCGTATTGGAACCATGACAGCGAGATCGTTGTCAGGTAAGCCAGGAACATTGAAACTCCGATCAATATGCTCCATTTCAGGGGCGGACGCCAGATAAGTGTTCGCCGGCGCAACATGAAAAAGAGAGAGACGCCGACCCCGAGCAATCCGTAAAGAATAGCCATCACAGCCATTCCTATAAACGATATGGTATTGTTCGCCGAGCGCATTTCTTCGTAGCGGCGTTCAAACGCTTCGGGGATCTTCACCTCGTGCCGGATCATCGTGAGCACATCTCCGCTGACACCGATCTTTATCCTGTACTGGGCATCTCCCGGTCCTCCCTCGCTTCGCTCAAAGGTAAAAACATGATCACGCCGGCCACCCTCTTTCAGTTCCGAACTTCTTTCGATAAGTTCATACCCGGACATATCCGGAAGCATTCCGGAACGGGCGTCGGATCGCAGGAATATCTCACGGACATCGAACTCCGCTACATCCTTTCCGGATAAGGTATCCGGAAGAACCTTCCTGAACCCAAGAAAGACACCGCCGGGAGAAAAGATATAGCTTATTTCCGGGACCTCATTGACATTGAACTGGCGTACGACCCACGTATAAGGATAATAGGTCTCTTCTTCGATAATACTCTGAAAAACTTCAATGCCGCCACCCTCCAGTTCGACATAATTCTTGAACGCTTCGTCGGTATCAAAACGTACCACACTGCGGTATTCCCCTTCCATTAGACCCAGCGCTTGTGTCAGGGAATCCGCTTTATTAAGGATATTCTGTTTATCGGCAGTGATCTGCACATTTACGATCGGAAATGCCTTATCGAACATCCGGATACTGTATAAGATCCCCGCGATTGCAAGTACGATCATGATATACAATAAAGTGTTCTTTTTCATAAGATCTCCTTCGCTTTCCGGTCTATTTTATATTAAAGTGTAATATAACATGGTTTTTGAAAATAAAATAGGATATTTGCACGTATAAGAATATTGCTTGACTTTACTAATTTAAACATATATATTAAATTTCACGTAAAGCAAAGAAAGGGAACTTAAAATGCCAGATAAAAAAGATTTAGAAAGACTTGAGCAAAAAGCTGATATTCTGAAAGCCATCGCTCATCCGGTCCGCCTCTGTATCCTTCGGGGTCTGTCAAAGACCGGTCCGTCCAATGTGGGAAGAATGCAGACCTGCCTTGAGATCCCGCAGGCGACCGTTTCGCAGCATCTTGCCAAAATGAAAGCCGTTGGGATCATTCGCGGAAAACGCAAAGGCACACAAGTTGTTTACTCCCTGACAAGTGTCGGAGATGTTGACAAACTGGTCGAACATTTTTTGTCAGAATAATTTCCGGGAAAAATCATGGTAAGAAAGATCCTCATTATCGGAGGTGTTGCCGGAGGCGCATCTGCGGCAGCACGTATTCGTCGTCTTGACGAAAAAGCAAATATCATCATGTTC
The DNA here is from genome assembly GCA_964535585.1 of uncultured bacterium. Taxonomy (GTDB): domain Bacteria; phylum Fidelibacterota; class Fidelibacteria; order Fidelibacterales; family Fidelibacteraceae; genus M50B103. Next base: position 45,455 of record CAZHTR010000005.1, read on the forward strand.
GAGCGGGGAAATAATATTTCCTTTGCAAATTGTGGTCTGCCCTATTACATCGGGAATGTGATCAAAGAGCGTGAAAACCTTTTATTGCAGACCCCCGAATCCATGGGTCGGCGTTTTGACCTGGATATTCGTGTACAGCATGAAGTCAAGCGTATCGATCGCGAAAAGAAGACCGTTACCGTCCACGATATCATAAAGAATAAAGATTATACCGAAAGTTATGATGTTCTGATCATAGCAACCGGTTCTTCCCCGCTGCGGCCCAAATCCATTCCGGGCATTGATGCACCCAACATTTTCACTCTTTGGAATATTCCCGATACCGATGCGGTGAAATCCTATATGGATATACATCAACCGCAGCGCGCGGTAGTGGTCGGCAGCGGTTTCATCGGTATAGAAATGGCGGAAAATCTTCGCGAATCGGGGATGGAAGTAACATTGGTGGATATCGCGGATCAGATCATGCCGCCCATTGATTTTGAGATGGCACAATATTTGCATCGTCATCTTGAGGGCAAGGGGGTTGCGCTCAATCTGAAAGACGCTGTAGAGCGCTTTGTTTATGATGATAATACCACTACTGTCATAACCAAATCCGGGAAGGCCATTCCCGCCGATATCGTCATGCTTTCCATCGGTGTACGTCCGAACAGTGAACTGGCAAAAGAAGCCGGCCTGGAACTCAATGAGCGCGGCGGGATCCGGGTGTCTCCGGAGATGCTGACCTCCGATCCGCACATTTATGCAGTGGGCGATGTTGTTGGTGTGATCAATGCCGTGAACGGAAAAGAAAGTATGATCCCTCTGGCGGGACCGGCCAACAAGCAGGGCCGGATCGCAGCAAACAATATTTGCGGAATGAACGAGACATATGACGGCACGCTGGGTACGAACGTTGCAAAAGTTTTTGATATGAATGTGGCCTCTACCGGACTGAACGAGAAAAACCTGCGGAATGAAGGTAAAATTCCCGGAAAGGACTATGCGGCCATTCATCTTCACCCTTCAAATCATGCAGGTTATTATCCCGGATCATCCACTATTCATATGAAACTGATTTTTTCCATCCCGGATGGCAGGATCCTCGGCGCACAGGCGGTTGGCAATGAAGGTACGGAAAAACGCATTGACGTTATTTCAACCGTGATGCAGATGAAGGGGACGGTACATGATCTTAAAAAACTCGAACTGGCATACGCTCCCCCGTTCTCTTCTGCCAAAGATCCGGTGAACATGGCGGGATTCCTGGCATGTAATATACTGGAAGGCAATGAAACTATCCGGCAGTGGTACGAGCTCGAAAAGATCGATCCCGAAAAAGAAGTGATACTGGATGTGCGCACACCAATTGAAAGGGTGATGGGTTATATTCCCGGATCGATCAATATTCCCGTAGATGATCTGCGGGAGCGGATCGGTGAACTGGATAAATCCAAACATTATGTCGTCACCTGCGCTGTCGGGATACGGGCATGGATCGCTGTACGTATCTTGTTACAGAACGGATTCAAGGCATCCAATCTTACCGGTGGGTTTACCACCTACGGAGCGGCTTATTACGACCGTCAGGATAAGATCGACTATGAAAGCGATTCGCTTATACAGGGAGAAGATTTAATGAAAAAAGAAACGACCCCGGATGCCAGGACGGTCTATGTGGATGCGTGCGGATTGCAGTGTCCCGGTCCGGTCATGAAACTTTATGCGGCCATCAATGAAGCTAAAGACGGTGATGTGGTCGAGATCAAATCCACCGACATGGGTTTTGCAGCAGACCTGGAGGCCTGGTGCCGCCGGACCGGCAATACGTTACTCAGTGCGATCGAGGGAGAAGGGTTTATAAGCGCACGCGTCCTGAAAGGTCAGGATGCTTCCACAGTACCGGACGCAGAAAAAATGTCCGCTGCGACAAGTCACAACAAATCCATGGTGGTCTTCAGTGGCGATCTCGATAAGGCGATCGCGGCCTTTATTATCGCGAACGGCGCGGCGGCCATGGGCAGAAAAGTAACCCTGTTCTTCACATTCTGGGGCCTGAATATTTTACGCAAAGGCAAGCGTATCCGTGTAAAGAAGAATTTCATGGAACGCATGTTTGGCATGATGATGCCGCGCGGCAGCAAAAAACTCGGGCTCAGCAATATGAACATGGCCGGCATGGGTGCGCGTATGATCCGCATGGTCATGAAACAGAAGAATGTCACTTCCCTGGAAGAGCTCATCAAACAGGCCATGGCAAGCGGCGTGGAGATCATCGCCTGTACTATGTCCATGGATATCATGGGTATAAAAAAGGAAGAATTGCTAGACGGGATCAAGTTCGCCGGCGTTGCCAATTTCCTGGGCGCCGCGGAAGAATCCGATACAACTTTGTTTATTTAAGATAAAATATATCTCCGGGGGCGAATGACGATTCGCCCGAAAAATGGATAAAAACAATGAATACGCTTTGTTATCTCCGGACACAGGCTGCGATGATGTGTCGGCAGTGTTTTTTTGTGCATGGTTCGTAGTTAATTCTTATCTGACTTGGTCTATGTCCGTCTATTCTTTCTGAAGAGCAAGCCCCACACGATCAGCCATAATAAAATGGCAAATATGGAAATAATTAAAACCACATAGGGTCCGCTGAGAATACAGAGCGGAATGGCAAGGGAGGTCCATATCCCGCCGCCCATAATGGGTTCATGCAATAACTGCTTATATCCGAACGCGGAATACGCGGGTGTTTTCTGTTCCGGGTCCACCACGCGCAGGAGCAGAAGTCCGGTCGCGGTCACACCCATGGACTGACCCATTTCGGCGATCGCGCGTTCGAACCAGGCGTCCGGAAGCAGACGTTTTGCCAGGAACATCACGCAAAAGATATTCCATGCGATCCCTGCGGCAACTATGATCAGGAGCGGGATAATGTTTTTTGATATCAGAGAGAGGTTGATCATCGCGATGGCGGAGACCACCAGAAAATCCAGTGCCGTTCCCGATATGCGGTGCAGGGTCTCACGGTCAAGAATGGTCTTGATCTTCAGTACACGGGATAAGAACAACTGAACGACCAACCCTCCGATCATGGAAAGCGGAAAAAGCGGGAACGCACTGAGAATACCGTTTTCCCGCATGGCAGGAAAAATTGATTCGATACCGGTCAGTCCAAGTTTGATCAGATATCCGATGAACACCGCCATTCCCACGATCGCAATATGCAGAGCAAAACTATCAACCGAAGAGGATGCGACTGTCTGTTTGCCCGCGGAGGGTTGTTCCTCGGGATCGTAGACTCCGATCACATTTGATTCCGGGATCTCCTCGATACGCTTCAACTGCCGGGTATGTCCCTTGCGTACCGCGCGATTGATGAGCCAGGTCCCGGTAATGATCGCCGAAATAATCCCCAGCGTGGCCGAAGTTAGTGCGTAATCTGTGCCTTCCGGCCATCCGTATGCGACAAACAGGTCCGCCAGTCCCGCTGCAGTACCGTGACCGCCTTCAAAACCGACCGGTATGATCAGTCCGAAATGCGCCGGCAGCCGGAACAACGGCGTGATCAGCAATAATGCCAGTCCGATTCCGACCACATATTGCCCCCAGGCCACGATCTGGCCGTAAGCCAGCTGCGGTCCGCTTTGTTTCCAGATTTTTGACATTTTCGGGATCTTCACGCCAAGGAAAAGACAGGCAAAGCATATATTGATAAGGAATCCGGGGAGTCTTGTCCATCCGGCAGTGACGGCTTCCGGTAAAATATCTCCACTGATCTGGATGATCAGCAAACCCGCCACTCCCCCGATGACAGCCGCGGGCAGATATAATTTCTGCAGAAGGCGGACCTTTACACGGAGGACCTTTCCGATGATCAAAAGGATACAAAGGGATGTAAACGAAAGCACGATTGCCATGATCTAATTTACGTTATATTTATCTGAGACACAGTAATATTTTAAAAAATGGACACAGCATTTTCCCCTCGGCTCGTGTCCGAAAAAAAACATGCAGATCGTCTGTGATCGGAAAGCATATTTTTTTTTCAAAAAATGCGGACATATCCGAAAAATAATAATATATTCTCACGTTGTGTTAAACAGCGGGATCTCATTATACGTCATCCCGCATTTATTAAGGAGAGAAAAAAACATGAGTGTTTTTCAGATCACTGTCGCAATTCTGATCATATCCATAATCGTTTCGTTCTTATACGGTTTGTTCACTCGCAATTATTCGACCGTTGACCGGCTCTGGTCGATCCTTCCTCCGGTCTACGTTCTGGTCTGGATGAGCGAATACATGCACAATACCCGTTTTGTTATTGCAGGCATTCTGGTGATCGCCTGGGGTGTGCGTCTTTCACTTAACTTTGCTCGACGCGGCGGATATACCTTTAAGTGGGGCAAAGGTTTCACCGGAGAAGATTATCGCTGGGAGATCATGCGGGAAAAGATCCCCGGACGGTTTATGTTCGAACTCTTCAACCTGTTCTTTATCTCTATTTTCCAGCTCGTACTTGTCTTTATTATTACACTTCCCTTGTATTTTGTAGCACAGAACAACGCTCCTTTGAACCGGATCGATATTGTATTATTTGTACTGCATTTCCTTTTCCTGCTCGGTGAAACTATTTCCGATAACCAGCAATACCGTTTCCAGTCCGATAAACGGCGCGCAGAGTTCCAAAACAGCACCCGGCATCAGTTGGGTTATAATACCTTCGGGTTATGGAAGTTCTCCCGGCATCCCAATTACTTTTTTGAGATCGGTCAGTGGGTCATTGTTGCCTGTTACGCACTCAACACCGGTGTTCCCCTTTCCCGTAGTGTTCCGGGCGCTTTACTCCTGATCCTGTTGTTTATCGGCAGTACCAATTTGACCGAATCCATTACTGCGGCAAAATATCCGAGCTATGCACAGTGGCGTAAAGCCAGTGCGGCATGGCTGCCGCTTCCGGTGCTTAAGGGAAAGAAACGTCAAAAATTCTTAAATATCTGACCCGGTATTTATAAACTGTTTTATTTGTCACGTAGGTGATGTTTGCCTTTATCTGATTGATTATCAATTATCAATATTATTATTTCAGCTCAGATCCCCGGGAGTGCTGTTTCTTTCATCAAACGAAATACTTTCTTTAAAAAGCGTATAAATTTTTATATATTTTACTTTATTTTAAGGGGATGAATATGAATCGAAACATACCGTTATCTACCGTGCGCAGCTTCAAGATCAATGAAGAGGTTCGCGCCTACCTGCTTTTAAAAGAAAAACATCTGCGGATCACGCGGGAAGGAAAGCCCTTTCTGGATGTGATCCTCTCGGACCGCTCCGGCAGCATCACGGGTAAGATCTGGGACAATGCCGGAGAGATCGAACCCATGATCGAGACCGGTTCCCCGGTAGGAGTGCGCGCCATCGTGGAGGAATTCCATGGACGGCCGCAACTGAATATCACGCGTATTGTGCCCGTGAACGAAGAGGATTTCGCTTCGAAGGGTTTTTCCTGGGAACTGATCCTTCCGCACACAGAAAAGAATACCGAGCGTTTGTGGAAATTTATTGAAAAATCCGTTCAGAACGTCAGTGACCCGTATCTCAATGCATTACTGCAAGCACTGATCATCAAGAACCGTGATAAACTCATAAAGCATCCCGGAAGTCTGCGTCTGCACCATGCCACTATCGGGGGACTACTGGAGCATCTTGTGTATATGCTGAACCTCGGAACGCATGCCGCCAAGCAGTACGAACTGGATACGGAACTTGTGGTATGCGGTATCCTGCTGCATGATATCGGCAAACTATCCGAACTCAGCGGATATCCGAACAATATTTTCACCGATGCGGGAAATTTTATCGGACATGTTGTCCTCGGCTACAATATGGTGGAAAAGAGCATTGCGGACATTCCGGACTTTCCTGAGGAACTGGCTTTCAAGATAAAACATATTATTCTCTCACATCAGGGGGACTTTGAATATCAGTCACCCAAAAAACCCGTTCTGCCCGAAGCGCTTCTGATCCACTATCTGGATGAGATGGACGCCCGCATGGATATGATGAAGACCGCTATCGGTCAGGAACTCGATGACGGCGACTGGACATCCATCAAAAATTATTTCAGGACGCCATTATATAAAGCAAAAAAGGACCTTTCTCCGGATGGAGCAAAACAGAACACATCAGCTTCTGATAAAAAACCGTAAGATCGCCGAAACGGGTATTTTCCTGGCGCTGTTCCTGGGACTCGCCTATGCTTTCAGTTACATCCCAAATCTGGAATTTGCTTCGGCGATCGCATTCATTGGCGGATTGCTCCTTGGATGGAAGCGCGGTCTGTTCGTCGCAATTATCGGAGAAAGTATCTTCAGTATCGCCAATCCCTTCGGTTCGAGCCTGGCCTTCCCAACCTTACTTCTGGCACAGCTGCTGGCTTTTGCCCTTATTGCCTTATCGGGTTCGTTATCCCGTCTCTTTGTTCCGAAGCTGGTTGCCGAAAAACCTTTGGCAGCAGGTATAATCCTGGGTTCGGGAGGTTTGGTACTGAGCTTGTTCTACAATGTCATTACAACCGTTTTTTATGCTTTACCGTCGGGTTTTAACATGGAACAGACGATGGCACTTATCATCAGCGGTATCCCGTTTTATCTGATTCATATTATCTCCAATACCCTCATTTTTTCTTTGCTTATCACCCTTATTGTGCACTATGTCAACACCCATTATCCGCATTACTTCGGGAAGGTATCATGAAAAAACCGTTTTGCATAATAACGTGTTTTCTGATGGTGTCCGTATTGTTCGCTTATGAGCTTGGTACGGAAAGTTACGATCGCTATCTGATCATGGACCCCGGAAGCCGTGCAAAGGGTCTGACCTATCCCCGGTCATGGTTAGAGCCGGATAATTTTCTGATGGAGATACAATATATGGACTCATCGCTGACCTATGCACGATGGGACCAATTGTTTTCAATAGACCGTACGGCCAATTGGTATTATAACCTTTCAGCTGATATAACCGTAAAATACATACCCTATTCTTTCCCCCACCGCTGGGGTGTTGCTCTGGAATTCCTGGATTACCGGGGACCGGGTTCAAGTAAACGTTCCGATGCGGTCATCCATTACCGTCATAAGAATGGAAATATCCGTTACTATCATACAAATAATGACCAACTATTGACCATGCGGACCTCAGAGAACCGGTATCTTATCCGTTCGCACGGACTGACCTTTGATCATAATCCCGCTAAGATGTTAAAGCTCCTGGGTGGGATCAGCTACAATCGTATCGATCAGAGCGGTGGTTCGATACGTAAAGACGATACTTACCATGCTTTTGTTGAGCTCCGATATCGGCTTGCAGAATCAATATTGACCTCTTTAGCGCTGGAAAACCGCTACTTCCACAACAATGGACAAGAAAGTGCTTATACCGCTGTCCGGCCGGGTATCCGTTATACCTCAGGTTTGTTCAGTACCCATCTCGGATACCGGATTGCAGCAAAACAATCGTTACCTATCGCCCATATCCGCTTTGATCCGGAACCCTTCCATCTGGAAGCTTATGCAAAGGTACGTGAACCCCTTGTCCGGCTGCAGCAACCCGGTCACTCCTATCTGGGCATAAAGGGGGGAGTTAATCTGGATAAAAACAACCACCGGATACTGGCTGATGCTGATCTTTACTATGACATTATTCGTCGCGATGCGGGCGGGGATCCGGTCAACAGGGATTTTTACGGTATTCATGCCAAAACCGAATACCGCTTCAAGCTTAAGGCCATGGAAGTTTACGGCCGCGGATCCTATCACCGCAATATCGATCCGCAGCCCGGATATTACTATCCCGAGATATCCACGCTTACTGCAGGATATACATTCCGGGCCGGTCTTGTGGAAGGCAAGCTGGTACTTTTCGGAGACCTGAATGCCCAGTTGATCATCCATGATGATCCGCTAAAGGTTCGTTTTGATCCTTCTAAATTGATCTATATGCCCGAAGACGACGTCCAGGCCGTTGCCGACTGGCGCATCAACCTAAAACTGACAGCGCAAGTGCAAACCTTTCGAATCGGTGTGGATCTTTCCACTCCGCTTCACGCCGGAAAGGATCTCACCTATTATCTTTACGAAGGAATATATACGTCTTCCGACTTCTTTTACGGTAATACCTTTTATGCCGCGATCACGATCGACTGGTTATGGTGGAAGTAAACAATGGGTTCACATAGAAGCTTTACCCTTCTGCTCATATTTTTTCAGGCGCTGATCGTTGGGTTCACCAATATTACCGCCAAACAGGCGGCATTGGAAATGGATCCTTTTGTGGTCAGTTTTTTCCGCTATATGATCGGGATCGTCGCGCTTGGCAGTATTGTCCTTTTACGCGGAAGTCGCATACGGGTGGACTGGTCCGATCTCAAAACACTTTTTTTTCTTATGTTCTTCGGCATGTTCTGCAATCAGATCCTTTTCGCGCAGGCGTTGCGATTTACCGTACCAAGCCATCCGCCGCTTATCTATGCCCTGACCCCCATCGTGATCATTTTTATCGATATGCTGCGAAAACAAAGATCAGCGTCGAAGCAGGTCCTTTTTGCCTCACTTTTAAGTATCATCGGGGTCGGTATCGTGCTTGGAAAGAACATTCTGATCTTTAATTCGGCGATCCTGCTGGGGGACGGACTGGTCTTCCTGGCCATGATCTGCTGGTCACTGTATACTGCTTTCAGCAAACCACTGGTCCATAAATACGGGTCGCTTGAACTTGCCTTCATTCTTATTTGTATGGCTGCCCTGCTGTATGCACCGTGGGGAGTATATCGTTTTATTCAGGCTGATCTACAGATCGTGACCTGGAAAGGCTGGGGCAGTATTGTCTTTTTAGGTATTTTCAGCAGTGGTTTTTCCTATCTGAATTATTTTGCCATCCTGAAAAGGATCAACCCCACGCAGACGGGATTGATCATTTCCACGCATCCCCCGGCGACCATCGTACTGTCAGTGCTTTTCGGTTTTGAAGTTCTGGAGTGGAATCTGCTTGCCGGTACATTACTGATCATTCTTGCTTTGTGGATCGCACAGCGAAAACCTCTGCAAAACATAAAACTTCCGGGAAACTGACGATCGGTCCGGAAGATCATTCCACAATGACTGTAAATATTTATTCCATTAGATCTATAAGCGTTCAGGACGGGGACGTGCGGGACTGGGTAACTTCCGGCGGATAGGATGTTGTCTTCGTCTGTCGGCATGTTGATCTCCGTCTTCATCCGTTATTATGCCGGTCCCCGTAACATCAACCCGGCTTGTATCGGTAATATCCTCATAGCGGGTCTCGATAGCGGCTATCCGCAGGACTGTTCGGCTTGTAAAGGGGGAATCCGGATGACGGTCCCTGACAAGATGATAATAAACCAAGGTACTGTCTTTTACCTGCCGGGTCTTACTGAGCTCATGATCATAAAGCCATGCGATCTTATATGCTATATGCGCATGGTTTTTATCATCCATATTCTCATCCTGTAAAAGTATCTTCAATGTATCGATGGCTTCGGCATATTTACCTTGGTCAATGTATTGCGTTTCGATATCATAAATTTTTCTCTGGTTCTCAAGATAGACCAGGGAATCTCTCGGGATGCGGTTAATAATATGAAAACTGATGTCCGATTCCGGAAAATGGTCGGTAATATATGATTTAATGGAATCGGCTTTCGTCTTATTGTTCAGTTCGTGCTCCCAAAGATATGCCTGGGAATAAAGTGCCTGGGGAATAAAAGGTGTAAAGGTGAATTCCCGGCTTACACGTTCATAGATACGCAGGGTAGAATCGGGCATATGCAGATCGAACAACAATATCCCTGCCAGTGAAAAAAGACTTTGCGTATAACCGTTAGCGGCTTCTTTATATTGAGATAATGTTTGTCTGTGACGTTTGTACTCCGGCTTTGCTATTGAACGCAGCAAGGAGTCGGTCCGCGTGCTGTCAAGGGCGAGAGTATCCGTCAGCAGCAAAGCTTCTTTGTTCAACTCTGCTAGTGCGGAATCGGAAAGAACATGATAAAAAGCAAGAGCGGTATCGGCAAGCGCAGGAAATTTATTCTTGAAATTATTCATGGTATTATAAACATTCTTCAACTGATTGATCGTAAGTATAAATTCATTTGCCAATACTCCTTCCCGGACCTGTCTGCGCCGTGTCTGCGCACGACCGAAATAAAATTCCGCTGAATCGATCATGGCATTTTCATAGAGATAGTATCGCCCAAGACGATAAGCCGCGCGCGCCCATGCATGCGAATCTCTGTTATTCCGATAGGCGTTTTCGGGGTCATCTACAATATAACGAAGCCGTGTGACCGCTTTTCCGGTCTGACCGGTTTTAAAATAGATCGTTGCCTCTTCATTGATCACATCGCCCCAGTATTTCGCGATACGGGCATCTTTGAGGGCAGTGTCAACATATTCTTCCGATTTATCGTATTCACCCCGGTGATGATACACACGGATATATGCCAGATATGTACGTGCACGTTGCTCGTCAAACCTGATATTTCTCATTGCACGGTCTGTATAACGCAAAGCCTCATCATATCTGCCTTTGGTCAACAGAATATTGATAGCTTCCAGGAACATGTTGCAACGCATGCCTTTTTCGGACGCATAGTCCGCTGCAAGCAGGAAAGCGTCCAGCGCTTTTGCGGAATCGCTTTCCTGAAGCGCCAGCTGCCCCATCAGGTTATATGCATCGCTGAAATAAGCGCTGTTGCGCGGGTTGGTCATGAACTGTTCAAGCAGATCATAAGCGATCGCCTTTTGGTTCATTTCAAAATAACAGCGGGATATCCACAAACGGGCTTCATAATAATAAGGACTGTCCGGATACCGCAGGGTCAGCGTTTGAAGTTGCTGCAAGGCATTCTCAAAACGTCCCAGTTGGAAATGACAGATACTGTAATAGAACATTGCGTCGTCCACAAAGGAAGAATTGGGAAATTTGTCAATGACCAGTTCCGCCTGACGGGCCGCTTTATTCAGCATGGTACGCGTGCGGGCGATCATCTGACTTTTATCTTCTTCCGCATTATACATTTCCTGCGCTTCTTTAAAATAGACCTTTGCATTATAAAAAGTATTGAAATAGGCATTAATATCATTCCATGCGCGAACAAAGATATTGTTTTGCGCAAAGAGTGTTCCGCTTAAAAGCAAGAGTGCAACAAAGATAGAAAAACGTGTCCGGTTCATGCGTATTGATCGTCCGATATTAACAAAAGTTCCGTCAACGGGCTTAAATTAAGCAGGAAGCGGGAAGATAAACAGAATTTTTTTATTTTTTGATGTTCGATCAGATTCGATCATGATAAATGGCTCTCAACCGGGAAGGAATAGCGGAACCGCGCTTTCTTTGATATCTTTTATGAACTGTGCTTTTTACAGTCCGCACAGACACCAAAGATCTTCATCGTATGTTGCGTGGGGGTAAATTGATGCGTCAGACAAATATGATCCTGCAGCGCTTCCAGTTCGGGATCATGGAATTCAATGATCTTTCCGCAGGATTCACAGATCATATGATCATGATGTTCCTTCACCACCTCATAGATCTTTTCGTCACGGATCGTCCGGATCGACTTTATCAGTCCCGCCTGTTCAAAGGTATTCATTGTGCGGTATATGGTTGCCCGCGATACCGGCTGTTTTCCCTCGCTTTTTTTCCGGATGATATCTTCAATACTGAAATGTGTTTTCTGGCGCAGCACTTCATCCAGGATATCCAGGCGTTCACGGGTAACGTTCATTCCCTCCACATGAAGGAAATCGATCAATTGACGAACGGCAGGTCGTTTATCCATCGTTCCCTCCTTCTTATAATCCCATGAGAACGGCAGTCTGATAGACCAGGAAAGATGCGATCCACGCAACGATCAGGGTATAGGCAACGAATGCGACGGTCCATAGCGCTGAATGACTTTCCCTCGAAAAGACGGCCACGGAAGCGATACATGGAACATACAGCAGAACAAAGATCATAAAGGAGAGACCAACTGCTTGTGAATATCCGGGATCGTTGCGTAAGGACTCTGCCAGTGAACGCGCGTCGCTGTCGGTGTCACCTATCGCATAAATGGTACCCATGGTGGAAACCACGATCTCTTTGGCTGCCAGTCCGTTCACCAATGCGATATTCAGCCGCCAGTCAAAACCCAGCGGACGCGACAGCGGTTCGAAAAATTTCCCGATCCTGCCGGCGAGACTGTATGGAAGCTGTTCGGCTTTCTCCAGTCGTTCCAGCTTATTGATATCGGCATTTTCAGCCTGACGCAATAGGATATATTTTTGATATATTTGAGGATCCTTCGGAAAGCTTCCTGCAAACCAAATGATCACACTGGCCAGCAGGATAACCGTTCCGGCCTTTCTGATATACATCATGGCGCGGATCCATGTCTGGTTCAGCATACTGCGACCGGAGGGTTTACGGTAGGGCGGCAGTTCCATTACAAAGGGTTCGGATTCATCCTTGAACAATGTGGATTTCAACAATTTTGCACTGATCAGCGCGATCAGGATACCGAAAAGATAGACGGCGAAAAGGACATTTCCCGCTGAACCCGGTGAAAAGAAAGCGGATATGATCACCGTGTACAGCGGGAGTTTTGCTCCGCAACTGAAAAACGGTGTAACCATCATGGTTGTAATCCGATCCCCGCGGTTCCTCAGAGTTCGTGCCGCCATCAGGGCGGGAACGGTGCATCCGAATCCGGTGATCATAGGAATGAAGGACTTGCCGTGCAAACCGATACGATGCATTAATTTATCCATGACGAAAGCTACCCGCGCCATATAACCCGTTGCCTCAAGTATGGAGATACAGAAGAAGAGGATCAGGATATTCGGAAGAAAAACGAGAACCCCGCCCACGCCGGCAATAACACCGTCCAGCAGAATGGATTTGAGCATCGAGTCGGGGATCATGCCGTCCAGCGATCGGGTAATAAAGCGGAACAGTTCGTCTATCCAGAGCATCGGATATTCTCCGAGACGGAAGGTCAACTGAAATATGCCGTACATGATCAATAAAAACAAAGGTAGTCCCAACAGACGATGCAGCAAAACATTATCGATCTTTTCACTGAGGGTTTCTGCCTGTTCTTCGGGACTGTGGACCGTTTCCTGAAGAGCACCGCGAATAAAGGCAGCACGCTCTTCGGCAAGATAGACATCGCTGTCCGTCTGATGATATTTTTGTATCTCTTCCTTCGCCGTATTCAGGATATCGTTAATCTCCGACCACAGCGTGGTCGGTTCCAGCATGGAGAGCACATCCGGGTCCCGCTCCACTGCCTTGATCGCCATCCAGCGGGCCGGCAGGTGTTCCCATAATGACTGCTGCTCAATAAGTCCGGTCAGTTTTTCAATATACGCTTCCGTTTGCTGTGAATAGCGATGTTTGTATTTCTTTGTTTCGATCTTTCCGGATTTAATATCAACAATATGATCCAACAGATCGCTGATACCGAATTTCGTGACCGCAGAAACAGGGATGACATGCGTACCGAAAAGCAACTCGAATTGATCAAGATCGATCGAGATCTTCTGCTTTTCAACTTCATCATACATGTTCATGACCAGCAGAAGTTCGACCTGAAGATCCATCAACTGTGTTGTCAGCACAAGATTCCGTTCCAGATTAGTGGCATCGACAACATTGATGACCATATCGGGCTTTTGGAAAAGAATGAAGTCACGCGCGACCTTTTCTTCGGGACTGTAGGGAGACAGGCTGTAAGTCCCCGGAAGATCCACCAGGCGGATGGTATATCCCCGGTGTTTGAAAATGCCCTCGACTTTTTCAACTGTCACACCGCTGAAATTGCCGACTTTCTGATTCGCACCTGCAAGACAGTTGAAAACCGATGTCTTTCCGGAATTCGGATTACCGGCAAGGGCAACAAAAATGGTCTTGTTATCTGCCATAAAAAAACCTTCCGAAACGACCATGGCCCCGATGATGAGCATGACAATGACCTGCAGGCTCAATATGGATGTGACCAGCTTCTTCCTTGCGCAGACTCATAAAAAAGCGGTTGATGCGGATCTCGATCGGATCCCCGAGCGGCGCAAAGCGAACCACCATAAGACGGACACCGGGTACCAGCCCCATATCCAGCATACGTTGGCGGATCACTCCCTGTGCGCTGATACGTACAACGCGGTATGGGACCCCGATCCGGGCCTCACTTAGCAACAATGTTTCCGATTCCGGTCTTTCATGCATCATGACACATTATAAAGAAAATCATTTCCTCTTACAAGCAAATAATTGAGAATTAATCTCAATTATTTATTCGCCGCTTCCGGGAGTGGAGACGAACGCAGATTATCTCCGCGTGTTATTTAAATATGAATTAATTTACGGGAAAAAGCCGGGAAGCGTTGCAGCAGGCTAATTGCCGGTGCAAGCTATCGGGTCGATGCAGAAAACGGGAGTTTGAACATTTCACGGAAAACATAGAACCGGAACAGTAATTTTTTTGGATGACTGCATGGTTCCGCTCCCGTAAAAAACCTGTTTTATTTTGATATAAATAGATGTATTTTCCGATGCTTTTTGAAAAACAGGGAGGAGAATACGTCGAAAGGTTATGATTATGAACGAACAAACTCCGCTTCTGCAACTCGACCATATAAAAGCAAAAAAGAAAGACCAGGTTCTTGAGATCTATAGTGCCACCCTTTTTCCGGGATTGGTTTATCAGATACAGGGTCCCAACGGATCCGGCAAAACAATGTTGCTTGATGTCTTTGCGCATACGCTGCCGGTCCGGGAAGGAACGATCTATTTTGAAGGGAAATCCGGTGCGAAAAAACAGTATTCAGCAAAGATCGTAAAACAACAGATCTGCTACATCGCGCAGGACACGGCGAACTATAAGAAAACACCCCTGGCAACCTTATTAGATGCCGCCAAGGCGCAAAAACTTTCTTCCGCGCAATCGTATCGCGCGGCAATGGGGGTCCTTGAAGAATACGGTTTGCAATCGATCGCAAACCGGAAAATGCTTGACCTGTCAAGCGGAACCCGCAAAAAAATTGAATTATTGAAAGTATTTTTGCAAAAACCCCGATTGATCATCCTTGATGATCCGGGTTTTGAATCGCTGGATGATCATTTTGTTCAGAACTATGTTAAAATGTTGAAAAAGGATGTTAAGCAGGAAAACCGGACACTGGTGATCGCTTCCGCGCAATCTCTGCTCCGTTACCGCTTGATCGATATTACGCTCAACATGAATAAAGGACATATTATCCGGGTTGAAAAAACCTACCAGCGAAAACCGGATACCCGTAAAAAATCCGTTAAGAAATCTTAAAAATAAAAAAGGTTCTCCTCCCCTATTTTTTTATAATGAAACGTATCAATACATCCCGTTACGCAGAATTCGGCAAATACACTAAACGCGAAAAAATGGTTAAACTCCTAAAGGATTACGGCATTCGCAACCAATCCGTTTTAAATGCCTTTCTGACCATTCCCCGGCACTGCTTCATTCCCGAGAGCGAGCAGGAAAAAGCATACCGTGATCAGGCCGTACAAATCGGGTACGGGCAAACTATTTCCCAGCCTTATGTGGTTGCGCTTATGCTCGAAAATCTACACTTGACACCCGGCGATCATGTCCTGGAGATCGGATCGGGTTCCGGTTATGTGCTGGCCTTACTATCCTTGCTTGTTAAACGGGTTACGGGGATCGAACTGGAAAAAGCACTGGTAACGCAAAGCCGTGATATGCTCAAAAAACTGAAGATCGAAAATGCCGAAGTGATAAACGGGAACGGTTACCTTGGTTATCGCTCCAAAGCGCCCTACAATGCCATTCTGTTATCGGCGGCACCCGATGCGCTTCCCGAGAATCTTTTGTCACAGTTAAAACCCGGCGGGAAACTTATTTTACCTGTTGGAAGAAGCCAGCAATTATTAGTATTATATGAGTCGGTAAACGGAGAATGGAAAGGAAAGGTCATTACGGATGTACAATTTGTCCCTTTGAGAGATGAGAAACCGGTATGAAAGCGTATGTTTCACAACTTGACCTGCGTGTGTTCATGGCGATCTTCAACTATCGCCGGGAGAGCATACTCCCGCATTTTTTCCGTATTACTTCCTTTATCGGGGACGGTTATTTCTATTTCTTATTTCTGGTATATATGTACTTCATGCGGCAAGATGCCTTTAAACCTGCTCTATTGGTCATGATCATCGGATTTGGCCTGCATTTTCCCCTTTACCTTTTGTTAAAGAATAAAATACGCCGTATTCGTCCTTTTAACGCGCACGAAGAGATCGAGAACATGGTTCTTCCTATTGACGAATTCAGTTTTCCGTCGGGGCACACCTCCTCCGCTTTTCTGTTCGCCCTGATCGTCAGCCATTTTATTCCGGCTGCCGCAGTATTTCTTTTTCTATTTGCCACTTTGGTGGGACTTTCACGCATATATGTGGGTGTGCATTATCCAAGTGATATCCTTGCGGGGGCGTTTATCGGATCAATGATCGGGGTCGGAGCGGTTTTATTGGTCAATCATGTTATTTTCTGATACATGTATCTTTCATCGAACTAAGCAATCACGGGGTCAGAATATTCGTTAAAGGAACGGGAGTAAAGGATGAGCAAACAAAAACAGGTCCGTCATAAGCAATCCAAAAAGAAAAAGACGGAAAAGGCACGGGACGACGGGCAGGACAAATCAACTCTGAAACAAAGCCGCAAGCAGATCAGCAGTAAGCAACCCTGGTTAAAGCAATACGCAAAGGGCGTTCCGGCAACGATCACGATACGTGATGAATCGATGTACGAAGCCCTTCGCCGCTCGGCATATAACAACCCCAAGATCACGGCCTGGGAATTTATCGGGGAAAAGTGCAATTATAAGAATTTTTTAAAGGAAGTTGACCGCTGTGCAGACGCCTTTTGGGCAAGAGGTATCCGCAAAGGAGATCGTATAACCATTTGTCTGCCCAATTGTCCGCAGGCAATGATCACCTTTTATGCACTGAATAAGATCGGTGCTGTCGTCAGTGAGATACACCCGCTTTCAACTTCAGATGAGATCGAATATTTTCTGACCATCAGTAAAAGCAAATGGGCGATCGCACTCGATGCATTTTACGGACGCTTTGCACCCGTAATGAAAAAGGTCAAGACCGAAACCCTGCTGCTGACCCGCATCCCGGACTACCTGAATGAAGTCAAGGCAGGTGTTTTTATTCTGACGACCGGACGCAAGATACCGCGCGTCCCTGCGAACGATCGCTATGTGCTCTGGTGGAATGATTTCATGAACACCAAAACACCGCCCGCGCCGGAAGTCAGCGTTGATCCCGATGAATTGTCGGTGATCCTGTATAGCGGCGGAACGACCGGGATATCCAAGGGCATCATGCTCTCCAGTCGAAATTTCAATGCATTGGGAGAACAGATCATTGTCCAGCTGGAGGAACCCTGGCAGCCCGGTTTTGTCATGCTCGCGATCCTTCCGCTTTTTCACGGTTTCGGACTGGGGGTCTGTGTTCACGCCATGATGATGAATGGCGGTACCAGTCGTTTGGTACCGAAATTCGACGGTACGATCATTGCCAAACAGCTGCAACGTAACTGCCCCAACATTATTGCCGGCGTACCGACCCTGTATGAAGCCATTCTTCGAAATAAACGTTTGTACCGCGCCGACCTTTCCAATTTAAAAGGCGTATTCGTTGGAGCGGATAAAATGCCAAAACCCATTCTTGATCGTTTCAATAAGATGTTAAAAGAATGTGGTGCAAAGGTAAAGATGCGTGAAGGCTACGGTCTGACGGAAACGGTAAGTGTGAACTGCCTGCTTCCCGCACGCAACTCCCGCGACGGATCTGTGGGCGTACCGCTTCCCGGTATGTCCATGAAGATCGTTGAACCCGGCACCGTTCACGAACTGGCACCCGGTGAAGACGGCGAGATCTGTGTTACGGGTCCGAGTATGATGCTCGGTTATCTGAACGAACCGGAAGAGACCGCACAGGCTTTACGCGAACATGAAGACGGCCGCATATGGCTGCATACGGGCGATATGGGTTCCATGGACCGTGACGGTTTCCTGTATTTCCGCCTCCGTATGAAACGTATGGTCAAGGTTTCCGGGATCGGGGTTTTCCCGCCGGAGATCGAACATTGCATTGATTCCCATACCGCCGTAAAACGCTCCTGCGCGATCGGCGTTCCCGACCCCTATAAGATCAATGTGATCAAAGCCTTCGTGGTACTCAAAGAAGGTTTCGAGCCCTCTCCCGAGCTTGAAGAGGAGATCATGGAGTACTGCAAGGGTAAGATCAATACCTGGAGTTGTCCTAAATATATTGAATTCCGGAAGGACCTACCGTTGACCAAGGTCGGAAAGATCGCATTTATCCAGTTGGAAGCGGAAGAACTTGCCAAATGGAAAGATCGCGAAGAGTTTTCACGTCAGGTCGAGGATGATATCATCCGCCGTGGCCAGGACGGTCTGAAACGCCTTGAAAAAATGCGTAAAACAGAAGAATGACAGGTAAGCGGCACAGAGTTCTCATACCTTAAAAATTCAGGTAACATCCTATTGTAACTTTATTGCCTCATGGATCGTCTGGGGATCAGTTCGTATTATTTTATAAGTGTGAGCTTTCTGTTCACAGCATGTTTTCCCGATCGCATCGAATAAATATAAACACCCGAACTGAGTCCGGAAGCGTCGAACCGTATCCGGTATGAACCGGCCATCTGATATCCTTCATACAGTGTCTGCACCATTCTTCCGTTCAGATCATAGATCACGATACTTATGTCGCACCCTTTATCAAGTGTATACGGAATGGTCGTGACCGGATTAAAGGGATTCGGGAGATTCGCTTCAAGACGGAAATGCATCGCATCGGGAGCGGCAGCAACATTGACCATAGCGGAAGCCGCATCGAAACGGTAAGCACCCAAACCGTTCCGGTCGCCCAGTACAAAAAGGGAAATGCTGCCGTCCGCATTATCGACCATGGCAAGATCACCCGTGGCATGCAAATTTTCGCGTATGCCAAGCCGATATGTGGAACCTGCCGGTAAAGCATTGGCCAAACCATTACTGACTTCAATGATATGCGCGGATTCCGTATCGGCGCAATAGGCCGCGACAAAGTGTTTGTCCTGATAGGAGAAAGCAAGCGTAGCATTCGCATTGACCGGTAAATGGGTATTCCCGCTCATCCAGCTGCGGAGCATGCCCGCATTTGAATAACGGATCAGATATTCGCCGGTGGAATTAATATAAAAATCATCACTTCCGGGTATGAATGCCATGCTTGCAGCAGACTTATTCGTACGCATGAGATTGATCTGTTCGGAATCAAAACACTGACTGACGACATTCCACTGCAGTTTGAGCATTCTTTTCGATCCCGAACCGGGGGCATAGAGCATGACCGAACCGTTGTAGTAGCGACCGCTGACGGTAATACGATCCCCGACACGGTAGGCGATCTGATCGGCCCGGTAAACGCAAACCGGCGGCTGTGAGTGATCGGTCCATTGGTATATTTTAAAATCTTCACCCGGCAGCGCACAATTTGAAGCATATATAACACCATCTTCCGTGATCGCAATATCCCGCAGCAGATAGGTACCTCCGCTGATACCGGTGAGGTTGAGCGTCATGTCGAACATTGCGCCATTTGCCGGATCAAGCACGGTCACGGCGGCATAAGACGAATCTGAAGCGATGAGGAACAAAATGTCCGAATTGTTGACCTTTCCCACTGCCAGACCGGAGACCCCGCCCTCCTCCGGAAAGAACAGAGGTAAACTGTCCGTAATTGAGGCATACTGCCACATGGGTTCAATGTAGGGATCGCGCGTTTTAAAATACTGCGCTGCGTTCCAGCGATCATATTTGTCGGAACGTACCTGCCAGTAATATCCGCTTGAAGATTCCAATCCGCCGACAATATGGGTCGTATCCTGAATATTGCTCTGTTGCACGATCAGGTCCTGCATATCCGCATCGCTTGCTATGCGCAAATGGTAGGAATCGGCATCCTCATAAGAACGCCACCGGAGCGTAGCATCCAGATCTGTTCCTTCGTAAAATGCCAGCGGCCATAAGGTTCGAACGGGCGGAGGCAATTCGGTCAGAAATTTCCAGACCGGTGAAAAATAAACCGCGTTGTCCGCCTTCACCTGCCAGTGATATTCCGTATCATATTCAAGCGACATGTTTTTTAAAGTGTCCGTTAAATCTATTGAGAATAAAGATGAGGACATATCCTCCTTGTCGGATATCCTCAGATGATATTCGCCGGCGCCGCTGTAATTCCGCCATAGGAATTCGATATGTTTGCTGATGCGGTCGGCGGCATAAGGCGGACTTTGTAAATGTACGAATGGATAATCAATGTGACCTGCCGTGCTTTCCAGTTTATTGCGGTCCAGTGCAGTAACCATATAATAATACATAGCAGGATCACTGTCGCCAAAATGACGGTTGTGATGAAATTGTATATCCCAGACTTTGGACATGTCTTCGGGCTGCGCCTGCAGAAAAGGCGAACGGTAAACAACATAAGCAAAGGCAGAATCGGCCGGATCACTGTAGAGCGGCGGGTCCCATGTGACAGTTTTGGAACCGTCTCCCGCGATCTGAAGCTGTACATTCCGTGGTGCATCCGGAGGGACACTATCCTTCCAGGTCATTACCGGCCATAAAGCCGGATAGCGGTAGAGATCCAGTCTCAGACTGTCGATCGAGTTCTTGTGATTATCATAAAAATCATTGGCGGTAAAAAAGACGCTGCCGTCGCAATTCGCTGTATTGCGGTTCAGGCGGATCTGCCGCGGGATCTCTCCACGGGGAAAATTATCCGCTCCCGCGCGGTACATGGCTTGTCCGGGATAAAAATGTTTTCCGTAGCGGGCCGTCTGCTGCGCCCACCAGGGCATAAGCAGTCCGTAATCCTGTCCCCCGCCGAAAGGCCAATACAACTGCGGTGTAATATAATCCACCGTACCGGCTTCCAGCCAGGCGATCGGATCGCAGTACAGAACATTATACGCATCAAGACCCGTGATGCCGGACGGCACTCCGGGTCGGTAGATGCCGAAAGGACTGATCCCCCATTTAACCCAGGGCTTGATCTTATTGATGCTGTCCATAACGGCTTCCACGAGCAAATTGATGTTATCGCGGCGCCAGTCCTGTATATCCGTAAAACCGCGATGATGCTCGGCGAATGTTGCGTGATCTTCGTCCGTGATCACGCTGTAGGGATAAAAATAATCATCCATATGCAGACCGTCGATATCATAACGGGATACAATATCCATCAGGACATCTCTGATGTAATCACGCACCTCGGGCAGGCCGGGATCCAGAATATGGACATCCGAGAATTTCAGGATCCAGCCGGGCTGCCGTTTGGTAATATGTTCGTCACTGATATAATTACTGCTACTGAGATTGCTTGATGTTGGCGCAACAACCGCCCGGTAGGGGTTGACCCAGGCATGGAGTTCCAAACCCAGTTTTCGTGCTTCTTCAACCGCAAATTCCAGCGGATCCCAGTCAAGCGACGGACCTTGTCCCTGTTTTCCGCTGAACCAATACGACCATGGCTCGATCTCGGATTTATACATGGCATCGCAGGCACACCGCACCTGAAATAAGACCGCATTACATCCGCTGTCCTTTAATTTGATGAAGTAATTCCGCAGATCATTCTGTTTCTTAACATCGGTATCTGATCTTGATTTCGGCCAGTCGATATTTGTTACCGTTGACAGCCATACCCCGCGAAATTCATGTTTGGGAGAATGCAGCTGTCCCGGCAATACAGATAATATTATTGTCACTAATAGTAAAATTTTGACGATCTTTTTCACGATCTGCCTTTCATGCTAAGATGTATCTTCGATTCATCGGTTAAAGGTCCAGACGGGCGACCAGACATCATTATTGCTCGCTTTTATACGCCAGTAATAAGTATGTCCGCTTTGCAGGTCTTTCCGTAAACGTGTACCTGTAAGAAAACGTTCCTGATAAACAATAAGATCGAAATCCCTGTCCGTGGAGACCTGAATATGGTAATCTTCGGCACCGGGATAGTCTTTCCATCTAAACAGGACCCGGAAAAGTTTTCCGGCCGTACTGTTATATTCCGGACGAAGAGGAACGACAAAGTCATAAGCTGCCAATCCGGCGCTGCTTTCCGCTTTATACTCGTTGAGTGCGGTAACGGCATAGAACCATTCTTCGTCGGTATGGTCCTTATGCATCGTAACAGGATCCTTGACAATCTCCAGGATGGAAGCGGCATCTTTGGTCAATTCCGATTTTACGGGCGAGCGATAGATAACATATCCCCAGGCTCCCGGAACCTGATTCCAGAAAACATGAACGAAACCGTCGTTCTTTTCACTGTACACCGCGGGTGTCTGCAGACTGCGTCCCTTTTTATGTTCAAAAACCGGCCAAAGGGCTTTTTGACTGTAAAGGTCAAGCCGCATGGAATCGATGCTGCCCTTGGGATTGGAAAAGAAATTGTTTGCCGTAAAGAACACACTTCCCTGACAACCGCGGGTTTCGCGGTTCAGACGGATCTGCCGCGGGATCTCTCCCTCGGGAAAACGATCGGAGGCGGCACGATACATGGCTTGTCCGGGATAAAAATGCCGTTTGTGTTTGTCGGACAATTTTGCCCACCATGGCATGAG
This sequence comes from uncultured bacterium, assembly GCA_964535585.1. Taxonomy (GTDB): domain Bacteria; phylum Fidelibacterota; class Fidelibacteria; order Fidelibacterales; family Fidelibacteraceae; genus M50B103. The sequence goes on from CAZHTR010000005.1 coordinate 68,214, forward strand.
CGTGCCGTAATCCTGTCCCCCGCCGAAGGGCCAGTACAACTGCGGTGTAATATAATCCACCGTACCCGCCTCGAGCCAGGCGAGGGGATCGCAATATAATACGGCCCAGGCGTTAAAACCTTCGATACCCGCCGGGGTGCCCGGTTTGTAAATACCAAAAGGACTGATGCCCCATTTGACCCAGGGTTTGACCTTATTGATACTGTCCGCGACCATTTCCACCAGCTGGTTGATATTATCACGGCGCCAGTCGTGGACATCCGTAAAACCGCGGTTCTCTTCTACAAAGGTCAGGGTATCTTCGTTCTGTATCGGACTGTAGGGATAAAAATAATCATCCATATGCAGTCCGTCAATATCGTAACGATTTACAATATCCATGAATATCTTTGTAATGTAATCGCGCACTTCCGCCTTTCCGGGATCCAGGATATACACACTGTTGAACTTCAGCAGCCAGTCGGGTCGCTTCCTGGAAATATGCTGATCTGAAATATAACCGGCACTGTCGATCATCGCGGGATGTACCACCACACGATAGGGGTTGACCCATGCATGCAGTTCCATACCGCGCTTATGGGCTTCTTCAACCGCGAAGGCCAGCGGGTCCCAGAGTGAATCGGCGGGTGGACCGTCTCCCTGGCTGCCGCTGAACCAGTACGACCAGGGTTCAAAGGGTGAATTATACATGGCATCGCAGGAAGGGCGAACCTGAAAAAGGACCGCATTGATACCCGTTTCCTGCATTTTATCGAGATAACGGATAAGATCGGCCTGTTTCTTTGCTTCGGAGTCCGTCCGCTTGACCGGCCAATCGATATTTGCCACCGTTGACAGCCACACGCCACGAAATTCATGCTTCGGCGATCCGGCAGTCGCGGCAAAGGCCGTTGATATAAGTAATAACAGTATCAGAATACTCGTAATACGTTTCATGCTTTCTCCTTGGATGTTTTACTGAGTTCCTGCAGACAGGCTATGACCGGTTCAAGCCTTGCCGGATCATAATGATCCACATCCCGCAGGATCTCCTCTTTCTCTTTCTCATCTTTGATCATCTTATCCAGCATTTTAAACAAAAATTTGTCTTTTTTGTTCATCTCGGCCAGGATCTTTCTTCCTCCCAGACCGAAAATGTATTTCTCCTTCGGTTCCAGAAAGTTATAATTCTTTTTTACCGTTTCATCAAAGTAGGCTTTGTTCTCGGGCGGAGCACCGGCAACGGCAAGAAAGATACACGTTTTGTTCCTGAGAACGGCTTTGTTTTTTTTTGCCCATGCAGCCGTTTTCATTCTGCCGGCGCGAACATTGGAGGCCAGCACCACGGTGTCTGCAGCCAGAACATCAGACTTTGCGGCTTTCTTATACGGAATTGCCTTCCATCCCGTTTTCAAAGCAAGCGTTTCCGCATAATCGCGGGTAGTTCCGTATGTACTGTAATATACAATTAGACCCTGCATATTTATCTCCCTTTTTCTGCCCTATTTGGCAAGAGTTTCGAATCCCTGTTTTTTCATGTTGAAATAGATTATGACACCCGCCAGAATCGCTAAAGCAAAGTAGAGCACCATCAAGCCCCATTCCAGGAAGAAAAGCTTACCGAGTCCGAACAGGAAAGCATAGATCAGTACAACTCCCGCGCCCCAGGACAGGAACATGCGGCCAAATCCGCTGTCGCTCTTAACTTCCGGCATTTGCGCGGATATCTTCTTCCAGCCCCAGCCGCCGGGATGAACTTTCTTATAAAAAGCCTTTAACGTTTTCTCATCGGAGGGTTTGGTCAGCAAGGTCACAATTACCCAAACCAGGGTCGTCCCGAAAATGGTCGGATAAAGCGTGATCGGCGACTCCAGTCCGGCTGCCCGCGCGATAGGATAAATGATCAGCGGTGCTATCATGGCAGCGATCTCGGACCATGCGTTCACACGCCACCACCACCATCTGAGGATAAGGACCAAACCCAGACCGGCACTGGCATTGATAATGAATTCCCATGCACCGGAGATCGTTGTCAGAAAATATCTCGTAACGACAAGTGAAATAATGATCATCAGCATCATCGTGATGCGGGATGCTTTCACATAGTGCCGCTCATCGGCCTTCTTTCGGATAAATCGACGATAAAAATCATTTATCATATACGATGTGCCCCAATTTAGCTGTGAGGCAATTGTGGACATGTATGCTGCAAGAAATACGGCAATGAGTAAACCCAGCAGACCTATGGGCAGATAGCGCACCATTAGTTTGGGGTACATACGACCCGGATCCACCGTATTTTCATATTCTTCATAATAGGCCTTGAATTCCTCGCTCTGGTATACCGCGTCATCCGATTTCAATAGGGCGGGTGAATTAAATGCCCTTTCGGCTACAATATACATTTCGGGGTTTTTCTGCTGCAGGATCTCCGGACTCTCCGAACGCGGCAAGAGGACCAACGCGGACAGGGCAACCAGGATCCAGGGCCAGGGACGGATACAATAATGCGCGATCGTAAACCAAAGTGTTGCAAACAGACTGTGTTTCTCATCTTTTGCGGACATCATGCGCTGCGCGATATAGCCTCCGCCGCCGGGATCGGCGCCGGGATACCAGGTTCCCCACCATTGCAATGCAATATGCGCAATGAACGCTCCCACACTCAGCGCCATTGCTCCTCCGGCAATTCCTTTAACCCCCACACTTCCGATACGAGGTACGAATTCGATCAATTCGGGTCTTAATTGCGTCTTCAGCATCGCCAGACCGCCTATTTGCGGCAACCTGATAACAATGATCGCTAAAACGATACATCCGCTGATGGCAAAAAGGAACTGAAAACTGTCCGTTCTGGAAGTTCCGATCAAACCCGATGCCGAAGCGTAGATGCCGATAATAATGGCTGTGATCACGACCAAAATGAATGCGTCGATCTGAGGCACAGTAACAACAAAGATCTTTTCCATGGCCTTATGGACCCAGCCGAGAATGATCACGTTCATGAACAAACCCAGATAGATAGCACGAAAGCCCCGCAAGAACGCGGCTGTTTTACCCGAATAGCGGAATTCAACAAATTCTACATCGGTCATGACACCGGAACGCCGCCAGAGGCGCGCGAAGAAAAACACCGTAAGCATGGCACCGATAGCCATATTCCACCATAGCCAGTTCCCGGCGATCCCGTTCTTTGCCACCAATTCCGTCACGGCAAGCGGCGTATCGGCCGCAAAGGTCGTTGCGACCATCGCTGTTCCCGCCAGCCACCAGGGTAAATTCCTGCCGGATAGAAAGAACTGATCCGTTCCCTGACTTGCTTTACGCGAATAGTAACCCGCTATCCCGAATATGACCGCGAAAAACAAGAGAATGACACTGAAATCCAACCAATGTAAATTCATGTTTTAGCTCCTTACATGATTACCCGTATTTTACTCTGAATTCTAAACAAATTTTCCATAAATACCAAAAAACAAATAAGAATTTTCCGTGCATTTTTAATGATAACCCTTTGGATTGCAAATACGCGGAAATTGCCGGTTTTTTTATTTTCTATATGCCCGTAAAATCGCTACATTTTAAAAAATATAACGCGAGGAAAACAAAATGCGATCTGTTATTACATATCCGGAAGCGCTTGAACTTTTCGATAAGCACATGAACACACCTTATCTGCGGCATCATTGCCGTGAAACCGAGGTCATCATGCGTGCTCTCGCCGCCGCACGGGGTGAAGACGCGACCTTCTGGGGCATTTGCGGTCTTTTACACGACCTGGATCTCGATGATCTGGGCGAAGATCTGCGCCGGCACGGAGAAAGAAGCGTTGAATTGCTGCGCGAGGCGGGTTACGAGATCCCTGTATTGTTCAACGCGATCCTTGCACATGTTGAAGGAATGGAAGGATCCGATCATAAACGAAAAACGGATCTGGAATTCATTCTTGCCGGCGCCGAAAACATCACCGGACTGATCACGGCATACGTCATTCTGAAGCCCGATAAAAAGATCGAGGGAACCAAGGTCAAATCCATCAGAAAAAAATTCACTTCACCCGCTTTTGCCGCAAAGGTAAAGCGAGACTATATTCTGGATGCCGCAGAGCACGCGGGAATGGAACTGAGTGATTTTATACAGGTATCGATCACGGCAATGTCCTCCATTGCCGATGAGACAGGCATGTAAAAACACGCGTTAACACGATATGGTGTTTTACTTTTTATATCTTACAGATGTTCTTCGATGATCTCATTTAAATATCTGATATTGATCGGTTTATTCAGATAACCGTCATATCCTTCCTGCGCCGGAGGTGTTTTTTCCCCACTGCTCACCCCGGAGCGGATACCGATCAGGGGAATACCTTCCCGAACGGATCTGATCTTTGTAATGGCAGATCTCTTCGGCACACCCGGCAGTTCTGTTTCCATCAGCACAATATCAGGTTTATAGGATTTAATATATTCCAGCGTTTCATTGAAGGTCTTTGTGCGTATGATCCGGTAGTTATTGCTCAGGAGAACATTCAGGAGCACAAAGTTGCTTTCATCATGTTCCGCTATCAATACGACCTTAGGGGACATCTCTTTTCTTTCGCGGACAGACGTGGGAAGGACATCCTGCTCGACCTCCCGAATACCAAGCTCAGCTTTTTTATAGGTGAATGTAAAATGGACAACCGTGCCTTTCCCCTCAACGGATTCGATCCAGATCTTCCCGCCGATCTTATCAATGATCGCCTTCGATATTGCCAGTCCGAGTCCCGTTCCCTTTGAAAAAGGATCTACCTGAACAAAGCGTTCAAAGACCGCATCCAGCATGTCCTCGGGAATACCGATCCCGGTGTCTTCCACAAAAAACTCGATCGTATTGGCATGAACGGTATATCCGAGCGTAATAATGCCTTTCGGTGTAAATTTCTTTGCATTTGAAAGCAGACTCTTCAGAACCTGGATCAATTTCAGTTTATCAAGACGGACAGTGACTTCCTGCACTTCCGCAAGACGGATCTGGAGGGTCGGAGGCAGATCGATGTTCTCCTGCAAAACAACATCCCGGCATAGTTCCCTCACATTGCATTGCTCGAGTTTGACCGGAAGGGTGTCCGTTTCAATTTTGGATATTTCCAGAATGTCATTGATCAATTTCAGAAGCATATCATTGTTTTCATTAATAAAAGTCAGATATTTCCTCTTGTCGTCAATACTGAGGTTTTCTCTGCCGAGAAGATTTGAAAAACCTACAATACCGTTGAGCGGGGTCCGGATCTCATGACTGATATTTGAAATGAAGGCCGATTTGAGTCGGTCGGATTCTTCCGCGCGTTCTTTTGCATGGATCAGCTCTTCTTCCTGTCTTTTCCGCTGATCGATATTCATCATGAATCCGCTGATCCGGCAGACTTTTCCCTTTTCATCACGACCCGATACCGAAGCCCGGATCTCTACCCAGATCTCCTGGCCAAAGAAACACATTCGGCATTCGGTATGAAAGGCATCGTTTTTCCCCAGCATTACTTTTTTGATCTCTTTTTTCAATACTTTGACTTCATCGGGATGAACATGGTCCAAATAATAGTCCGCATCGTCCGGGTCCGATGTCAGCATGGCCGGATCAATATCCAGTGCATACCAGAATGTATCGTCTTTTCTGATCTTCTTATTTACAGTGTCCCATTCCACATATGCATTCTTGCTGAACAGCAGCGATTTATTAAAGCGATCAATTCCTTCGGCGATCTTTGTCTCCTGTTCCTTTCGGGCAGAAATATCACTGATCAATGCATGGATAAGAACATCATCCTCTTCGGATACTGTGTGCAGAAGCACCTGTGCGTAGAACGGTTCTCCCCCATAACGCCATAACTGTCGCTCAAATGGCTCGGCCAGCAAGGTGCCGACCCGATCTTTCAATTGATCATAATTACTGAAATAATCCCTCAGGCAATATGAAAGAAAAATATCCCGGGGCATTCTGAACAACTCGGAAGCCTTGTCATTAATTTCCCTTATTCGGCCGGATTCCATTTCAAATATTACGATCCCGTAGGATGCCTGATTAAAAAGGATACTGTATCGTTCGGCCAGACGTTTGGTCTCATGGGCCAATAGTGTCCGGAGATCCTCATTCCTGCGATAGCGAAAATGATAGATCAGAGTTAACCACAGCAGAACAAATAATGCAATGATCAATCCAAGCGTGATCCAGAAAAAAAAACGCATATTCACGATAAACAGCCATCGGACGGTTAAAGACGATCGCTCCGGAAGGCAGTGAAGGTCTGGCGATCTTCCAGCGCCTTAACTCCTTCCAGTTAAAATACCATTGATTATTATCGTCATATATTAATTTGTCCGGTTGATATCCCCGATAAAGGATCTTTAAACCCAGTTCCGCAGCAAGTTCTCCCTGATTCTCTGATACCGATATGTGTCCGCCCAGAAAACCCTCCCGAAGGCCCACGTCCGTAACTATAAAAACGGGGACGTCACAGGCTTCTGCGTAGAGTCGGTAATATTTTTCCGGATCCCAGTAATTGCCATCACCGTCGATCTGCCAGATCGAAAAAAGGACCAATGTCTTCTCGGGAAGCGTTTTCAATTGTCTTACCATCTCCGGCGTTGTCAGTCCGGTTGTCCCATCCAGCAATATCACACGGATATTTTCCGGAAGAACTTCATCGATCGCTTTTTCAGCCGCAATACGGTGCGATATACCGGTTTCGGAATTATCGGTAATGACCACGATGTTTTCCGTTTCCGGGAATAAGCGCATACCCAATTCAAGATTTTCTTTATGCGGAAGATATTCCTTCACACCGACGAAACTGTGACATATCTCAGTTATCTTTTCGGGTGCATGACTTATACCGCAGAAAACGATGGGGATACTGTGGTACTTGTGTCCGATATCTATCAGTGCGTTCAGCGCATTATCGTCCGACACAATGATCAGATCAAGATATTCGGCAGGATATGATTCCAGTTTTTGGATCAGGATCGTATTCCATAACTCGGGATTGACAATACGTTTACTGTCAAGGTTCTCGATATGGATCTCCACATGTGCGTTACGTTTGCTAAACGTTCTGAGCACACCTCGGGTGATACCGTCCGTCCACGGATGTCCCTGATGATAGGAATTTATGACCAGGACACTTTTACGCAGGTTATAGTCAAATTCATTGAAATTAAGAACGACCTCAGCACGCGGTGTATTGACTGAAGCTGTCTGAGCCGCAAGGATTCGCGGAATGAAGATGGAAAAGCACAGACACAAAAATAAAAGTACACGATATGTGCCGATAACAAGCGGATCTCTTTTTTTATTCGTGTAATGCATAATATTCGATCTTATTAGCACCGGGGTTACCGTTTATTATCAATTATAACAAATCTTATCCTAAAAAAACAGTTTTTTATCGATCGGAATAAATAACCAAAGATTTTCAAGAGCATCCTGCACGCATATTGAACAGACGCGTCTCCAGTTCTGTCCGATAGTCTGCCAGACAGATCTCTTTTCGTGCAACCCCGCTTTCGATCGCGGCACGTGCCACCGCATAAGATTCCCGGACAAAAACGCGCGGGTCAAAGGGTTTCGGAATAACGTAATCGGGACCGAATGCGAATGTTTGACCTCCATAGGCTTTCGAGACCTCGGGAATACAGGGTTCTTTTGCCAGTTCCGCCAGCGCCATGGTAGCCGCAATTTTCATCTCCTCATTGATCGCGGAAGCGTGCACATCCAGAGCGCCCCGGAATATAAACGGGAAACCCAGGACATTATTGACCTGGTTCGGATAATCGGAACGGCCGGTACCTGCAAGGGCATCCGGGCGGACCTCACGGATCAGTTCATAGGATATCTCGGGAACCGGGTTCGCCATCGGGAAAAGAATGGGGCGTGCGGACATGTTATTGATCATATCACCTGTAACAAGACCTCCAACCGACAGTCCGACAAAAATATCGGCTCCGCCCAAAGCATCCGAAAGCGATCTTTCGCTGCAATCCTGTATAAACAGGGATTTATACTTGTCAAGTTCATGTGAACGGTTACTATGCAACACCCCTTTCCGGTCACACATGAAAATATTTTCATGTTTTGCACCCAGTCGTTCATAATGCAGAGCGCACGAAACCGCCGCAGCACCGGCACCGGAAATAACGATCCTGCATTCGGACAATTTCTTCCCCTGTATCTCACAAGCGTTAAGCAGGGCCGCGCCGGAAATGATGGCCGTGCCGTGCTGGTCATCGTGAAAGACCGGAATATTCATCTCTCGCTTCAGTGTTTCTTCAATATAAAAGCACTCGGGAGCTTTGATGTCTTCCAGATTGATCCCGCCAAAAGTCGGTTCCATCGCCTTTATGATACGGATCAGTTCATCCGGATCCCGGTTGTCCAGTTCGATATCATACACATCCACATCCGCGAAGCGTTTGAATAGAACGCCCTTCCCTTCCATCACCGGTTTACCCGCAGCCGCGCCGATGTCCCCAAGTCCAAGCACGGCGGTCCCGTTCGATATGACCGCGACAAGATTACCTTTATTGGTGTACTTGTAAACATCATCGGGATGTTTTTCAATTTCCAGGCAGGGCTCCGCCACACCGGGTGTATATGCCATGCTCAGTTCTTCCTGGGTTTCACAGGGTTTTGTACTGTGGACAGCCAGTTTCCCGGGTACCGGACCGGCATGATAAGCGAGTGCTTTTTCTTTGCTTCTCATTCTTGCTCCAGATCAAAAATAAAATATTAATTTCACGGGCTAAACTAATATAATCCGGCAAATTTAACAAGATGATTAGACACGGAACAAATTTTAATACCGCATCATAAAAGTAATATGTTTAATTTACTCCGGGTAATATGATTTGTTTTTAAAAAGTATTATATGAACAATGGTATTGGAAATATTTTCCTTTTGATCTTTGTGGTTTTATATTAAAATCGTTTATCGTTCCATAAAAGGAGTTTATTATGAAAAGACTGTATAAATGCTGGAATACTATCCTGATCCTGATAATGGGAATTTTAGGTGCTTCCTGCATACATGAACCGGAACCGGAATACGGGGTATACCCCATGTATGGTGTGCCTGCGGCATTTCGCCCGGCAATCAATCCTTCAGAACAGAACAATACCAAAGATGAGCTGATAGTAAAACCCGTCAGCGATCTTCAGCTAAAAGCAAACGAGTTCGGTATAAAATAACATCCTTTTCCCCTTCGTTTTAATGAAACTTAAAAAACGTTTATTTTTTGATCTTTTCACGCTGTACAAACGGAATCAGGCGCGCTTGCATCCCTTAACTTATTTATTCTGGGAATGTACCCTGCGCTGCAATTTGAATTGCATGCATTGCGGCAGTGATTGTTCCAAAGAAATGCAAACCCCGGATATGCCGCTTGCCGATTTCCTGAATGTGCTCGATACGATCACCCCGCATGTGGATCCGCCGAATACGACAATCGTATTGACCGGCGGGGAGCCGACCATGCGCGCGGACCTTGCCGAGATAGGTCGAGAGATCACCCGTCGCGGATTTCCCTGGGGTATGGTCAGCAACGGTTTTGCCCTTAACGAAAATCTTTTTTCACATTTAATGCAGGCGGGTCTTCGTTCTTTAACGATAAGTTTGGACGGACTGGAAGAGGCGCATGACTGGTTCCGGGGTCAAAAAGGTTCCTTTGACCGCGCCATTAATGCGATCCGGCTTGCAACTTCGGAACCCGGACTGACCTTTGATGTCGTTACCTGTGTCCACCAGCGGAATATCAATACTTTGCATAATTTGCGTGATCTTCTGATCGCAACCGGTGTCAAAAGATGGCGAATATTCATTATTTTTCCCAAAGGCCGTGCAAAGGATAATCCGGAACTTGATATGGATAACGCGCAGTTCCGCGCGGTGTATGACTTTATAACGGAAACCCGCAAATCCGGGAAGATCCGCGTCAATGCCGGCTGTGAGGGTTTTTTGGGAGATTACGAACTGCTAGCCCGCGATCATCCTTTCTTCTGTCACGCGGGTATCCATATCGGATCCGTCCTGGTCGACGGTTCGATCTCGGCCTGCCCCAGTCTGAGAGCGGATTATATTCAGGGTAATATCTATAAAGATGATTTTTGGGATGTCTGGGAAAACCGTTTTCAGATCATGCGGGACCGCAGATGGACAAAGACCGGAAAATGCGCAAGTTGCAAGGTCTATAAGTGGTGCGAGGGGAACGGACTGCATTTACGGGACGAAAAAACCGGCGATCTGCTGCAGTGTCATTATGAGAAGTTATCGTAATTAAAAATTTTACTGTTATTAGAAAAACCCCTTAAAAGGTCAAAGCATAAAAGGCGAATATTTTTGAGCGCAAGACATTAGGACAAGATCTGAAATCACCATTTATAGGTCAGTCCGGCTGATGCTCCAATACGATCGATCTTAAATTCGTCCCGGGTCCAGGAAACCACGGCACCCATCAGGATGTGATCGCTTAGCGGGACAGAAGTGCTGAGAGCAAATGAAATGCTTTGCACCCACTCATTGCCATACAGGCTCATATCGGTTCCAATAACATTCATCAACTGAATATAGGTGTCTACATTTTCAAACAGATAGCGAATTGTCAGCTGGTTTTGCCAGCTGATACCATCATTAATGATCAAGCTGACTTTATCCCGAAGATACCAGTTATCCGGATATGCCGCCCAGGCAACCGAGGGAATATGCGCAGCCGTACTGTCAAAATGCATTAGACGATATGCAAATGCCGGCTCGTTCCGTGTACCTGCAGGCACGAACATTTCCAACGTAAGGTCCACTGCCGGCATAAAGGCACCCGTCATGCCGGCCTGTATGCGGCTGTTAAGATAGGACTTCTTCCCAATTTCAATATATGCATCGATAACCGCCGAATAATCATCTGCTCCATAACGCTGATACCGGTTGATCTCGGAACGCACCAGGACCTTACCGAAATCATGTGTGAGATGTGCCTGAAGCTGCTGCCAGTTTGATCTGCTTGTATCAAGGAAAACGTACTCATATTGAACGCCGGCAGACCATCGTGTTTCTGTGTTGGGCGTATTTATAATGCGCAGAAGCGATTCTATCCTTTCTTGTTGGGCCCCGTAATAAGCGGCTTCTTCCAGAAAAGTACGTGCTGCCGCATAGCGTCTGCCTTCGATTGCAAGTTGGGCGGACATGACATAAACCTCGGGATTCTCAAGATCCAATTTCATCCATCTGCTTAGAATGATCCTCGCCTGTTCCGGATCCCCCCGCCAAAAATAAACGGATGCAAGCGCATGATAAGCATCCAGATAATCGGGAGCCAGTTCGATGACCCGTAATAGATCATTTTCCGCGGCATCGTATAATTTGAGTCTTGCATACAACCTGCCGCGAAACAACAGGGCATCCGCATCATCCGGATAAGTATCCAGTATTTGCATGTAGATCTTCAAAGCATCCAGATCCTGATTGCTCCTATAAAGCACCTTGCCTTGTTCATGTAATGCTTCATATGTGTCCTGAGCCAAAAGGCAACCCGGTAAAAACATCATGATACAGGCAAAAGCAAATACAAATCGTTTAAAGGATAAAATTGAGGGATTTTTCATAATTTAATACCAGTTTTGTTTTTTCTTCATAAACGACCATGTCCCTTTTATTCGCCACCAGCTATTCAATTGCCGGTAACCAATATTTTCTATGATAGCAACGGCGATCAATTGCAGAAGATGCCGGAACTTTGGGTATCGGTGGAAGCTGAGTTCTTCCAAAATAATGGAAAACACCGACAAACAAACACCCAGTATAACCGCAACCAATAGAAAAGCCAGAACATAGGTCCAGGTAGCATAGCCGATAATGATCAAGAAAAAGAAGATCAGATACCCCATTATTTCTATTAAGGGTCCGATCATTTCATATATAAAGAAATACGGCATAGCCAGCAAGCCCACGGCGCCATATCGCGGTTTAAACAGCATATTGATATGCGTTAAAATCGAATCTAACAAGCCTCTTTGCCAGCGATCACGTTGCCGGCCAAGGGTTTTCAATGTTTCGGGACCTTCGGTCCATGCGATGGGATCCGGTATGAACCTTATTTTATAGGGTATTTTATTGTCTGCACAATATTTGTGTAAGCGGACGATCAGTTCCATATCTTCACCGATGGTCTTGTGCAAATAGCCGCCCGCGGCCACTACCACGGAATGCCGGAACAGACCGAAAGCCCCGGAAATAATGAGAGAAGCGTTCAGGATATCCCAAGCCAGACGTCCGCTGTAAAATGCCCGCAAATATTCCATGACCTGAAATTTGGCCAGAAGGTTCTTTGGGATATCTACCTTCGTGATATGCCCGTTCTCAAAAGTACAGTCGTTCGCAATGCGGATAATACCTCCGCTCACAACCGTTCGGGTATCTTCAATAAAAGGAATGACTACACGCGCTATCGAATCCTGTTCCAGCATGGAATCATTATCGATCGCGCAGAATAATGGTGTCTGGCAATAATTGATCCCGACATTCAGAGCGTCCGCCTTTTTCCCGTTTTCCTTATCAATAAGCCACAGGTCCGGATGCGTTTTACTGCGGTATATTTCTTTGACCGGTTTCGTTTCAAGATTGGATGTTTGAGGGAGAAAGGCTTTTTCCATCTGAAACGTGTCGATCATTTTTTCCAGGGTATCGTCCGTGCTTCCGTCGTTGATAAATAAAATACGCATATCCGGATATTGAATTTTAAGCAAGCTCTGAATGGATGTAATGCAATTTTCCGATTCATTAAAGGCTGGAGTTAATAGCGTTACCGGCGGCGCACTTTTCATCAGAAGCTGATCATCGGATTTGGTTATCTTCAGACGCAACATGTGTTTTTTTAGTCCCCTGTATGCAATGATATTTAAAACAAAATACCATAAATTCAGGGTGATAAAGTAAATGAATACGATATAATTAAAAACGGTAATAGAACGAAAAATGAATTCAGTCATTAATATACCATCCTTCTGAATATTTCCTGCCACCTGTAGTCGTTTATATCATCTATTGGAATATGTGGAAGTATAATATTTGAACGTATCTTTTTCGATGCCTGTACGGCCACCATAACATAAGGATCATTAAAGAATGCCGCTACTTCGCCCGGGGTAAGTATATCAGATATTTCTATATATGCCTGTACGGCAGCAAGTCGCACCATCGGACTAGGATGACCTATAAAAGGATAAACAGCATTCATGAAATTTTTATCTCCCATAACTTCGATAAATCTTAACCAAGCTGAAAGGATGACAGGATCCTTCCGCGTATTCAATATATCATCAGTGACCTTAAGACTTCCGGCATCATGCAAACGGCGAAGCGTTTCGATCGTGATTAAATGGATGTAAGAACCATATTGCTTGTTTCTAAGTACCTTGCGCAGCCAGGGAATAATATCTGTCCCCATATCCGCAAGAATATTAGAGATATAAACGGGACTCACAAAAGGGAATGAAAAAAGTGCATTGAAGATCCGGTTCTTCCCCTTCAGATCTTTAATAAAACGCATTTCCCTCAAATGAATGAGACTTGGTTTTTTTTTGTCATCCTTTGATCTAATAAATTCTTCCTCGCTGTGCAACAGACTGATCATATGCATGGCAACGATACGTTTTTCCCGGCTTAGACAGTTCAGCAGTTTTCGAAGTTTCTTTATCGATAAGCGTCCGAGCGCGATTAGGCGATCTTTCTCCTTCCCTTTAAGCAAGTCGATATAATGTTCAAGGTATAGCAAATATGATAATGAATGCTTTTCTTTTATTTGAGAGAAAGCATCCCGGGGATTCAGACTGCCATCCATAACCCCAAGAATAATGGGCGACCATATTGAGTGTTTCTTATTTTCCCATTGCTTTCTGGATCTGTTTAGTATCCTTAAGTAAACGGCAATAATGAATAGGATCACCGTTATAAGGAAAAAAAAGGTGATCATTATGATCAGTATGAATAAAATAATCCGGTCGTCACCCTGACCCAGGAACTCCTTAATAAATATGTTGATGCTTTCAAACATGTTCACTACTGTGCAAATCGTTTAACCCGTGCAGACAATTCCACCAAAGAGATCGGTTTCATAAGATAATCTTCGGCTCCGGCCTCGAATGCCTCGGCGATCTCGTCTTCATGACCATAACGACTTAAGAGTATGGCAGGAATTTTTGACAGTTCGGGATCCTTATTGATCTCACGCAGGAAATCAATGCCTCCGGACGGGATCATACTGTCAACCAGGATCGCCGAAAGATCCTTTTTATACGGATAATTTAAAATATCCCGAAGATCGTAAAAAGAATCCGTACTAAATCCCTCTTTTCTCAGACGATGGGAAATTATATTGACAGATACCGGATCATTATCAACTAAAATCACATGGTGTTTTTTAATGGCTTGGTCGGAAAATACTTGTATCGGAACAGCATTTTCATCTTTAGATATAGTGACCAATCGTTTAACCCGTGCAGACAATTCCACCAAAGAGATCGGTTTCATAAGATAATCTTCGGCTCCGGCCTCGAATGCCTCGGCGATCTCGTCTTCATGACCATAACGACTTAAGAGTATGGCAGGAATTTTTGACAGTTCGGGATCCTTATTGATCTCACGCAGGAAATCAATGCCTCCGGACGGGATCATACTGTCAACCAGGATCGCCGAAAGATCCTTTTTATACGGATAATTTAAAATATCCCGAAGATCGTAAAAAGAATCCGTACTAAATCCCTCTTTTCTCAGACGATGGGAAATTATATTGACAGATACCGGATCATTATCAACTAAAATCACATGGTGTTTTTTAATGGCTTGGTCGGAAAATACTTGTATCGGAACAGCATTTTCATCTTTAGATATAGTGACCAAATGTGAAAGGAGCTGTTTCATTTGTTCTTCCAGTGTTTTTTTAGCCGATATCGGTTTGATTACGGCACGTAATCCCGGACTTTCTTGCAATTTGCAGATTCTTTTCATTTCACCAAGATAATTCAAACGGATTTGCTCAAGACCTTTCAGAATATCGGTTTCTTTTTTGTTAACAATGCCAAACACGATCGATTTTTGTGTCCACATAGCGACTTTCATATCCTTATCGCACATTTTCCGCATCAGATCGATCGTTGTTTTAATTAACCTATCTCCGGCTTCCAGCCCGAAATCACGAATGACAAAATCTATGGCTGCCGGTGCGATCAGACCCAGAAAACCGTTTACTTTATTATCGGAAATAAGCTGACTTGTATTTTTGAAGTTTTCTTCGAAATTTAAACGGGAACCAACGCCCATATCCCGATCATTTCCCTTATGGATCAGTAATCGAATATGTCTTTTTAGCTTTTCTTCTATTGTTTTACGGAAATATTCCTTGTCATACGGAATCTCAAAATAGGCGTCCGCACCATAGGAATAAAAATCCAGTTTCGCTTTTTTTTCCGGAAGATTACTGACAACGATCAGTGGAGTTGTATAGAGTTTTTTATTGTTCATTAATTCAGCAATGAACTCCCTTCCGCTCCCGTCCGGAAAAAAGGGATTGACAATGATCATATCGAAATCATGTTCGGCAATAAATGAATGCGCTTCGCTTAAAGAAAGCGCAATATGATAATGATCAAAGTATTGACTGATATCCTGATAAATATCTTCTGCGTGTTCAAGGTGCTGTTCAACAATCAGAAGTTCTTTTTGAGTTGATGGCATATGAGACACCTCGGTATATAAATTTTATTTATTTATTAGAAAGTATACGAAAATAATGCTTTATACAATAAGGATTTTTTTATACATCCGTAAGAATGTCCTTTTAATATCAATTTTACATGTTTTTTATCCATTTTTTTACTACATTTTTAATTGAATCCGGGAGTTAGCAGTGCGTAATTTGACCCAGCATCCTATTCTGACGATCAAAGTAAAAGATCGGGTCCGCTTTTTTTTTAATGGCAAAGAATATTCGGGCTTTGCCGGCGATGCCGTTTCATCGGCCCTTATCGCGAACGGTATCCGCATTTTTTCCTATCATCATAAAAATCATGCCGCGCAGGGTATCTTCTGCGCCAACGGTCAGTGCTCCCATTGTACCGTCCTGATCAACGGCTACCCGCAAAAGTCCTGTGTTACCCCGCTTGCGGAAGGGATGGACATCCGTACTCTGGATGGATTGCCAGAACTCCCCGACCCGGGAACGCCGGCAGGTAAAACACAGCGCATCCTGTATGACTGCGATGTGCTTGTGGCCGGTGGCGGACCCTCGGGACTCACCGCCGCGCTGGAGCTTGCCGATGCCGGTCTCTCGGTACTGATCGCGGACGACAAGTCGGAGCTTGGGGGGAAACTTGTTTTGCAGACCCATAAGTTCTTCGGTTCCACTGCCGACTGTTATGCCGGCACCCGCGGTCATGAGATCGCTAAACTGCTGGAACAAAAGGTCCGTGTCCACAAAAATATCAGCATATTGACCTCCGCCATGATCGCGGGCATTTATAAGGACCGCAGGGCCGGTGTACTTTTGGGCAACAGGCATTACGCACTCATTGATTTTAAGGGACTTATCGTTTCCGCAGGTGCGCGTGAACGTTCTCTGGTCTTTCCGGGAAACCATCTGCCCGGCATCTACGGCGCCGGAGCTTTTCAGACACTGGTCAACCGTGATATGATCAAAGCCTCGGACCAGATCTTTATTGTCGGCAGCGGCAATGTCGGACTGATCGCTGCCTATCACGCTTTGCAAGCGGGCATTACGGTAAAGGGTATCTGCGACATTCTGCCGGGACCCGGCGGATACCGTGTCCACGCGGATAAGATCAAGCGCATGGGGGTACCGCTCTATTTACGGCACACGATCCTCAGCGCCGAAGGGAAAGAAAAACTCGAACGCATTACGATCGCGGAAACGAATGACAGTCTCCATCCGATACTGAACACCGCCAGAACATTTGATGTCGATACCCTGCTGGTCGCGGTCGGTCTGTCACCGGTAGATGCGTTCTATGATACGGCAAAGGCCTTCGGTTTTCCGGTCGTAAAGACCGGCGATGCCGATGAGATCGCCGAAGCATCCTCCGCAATGTTCGGTGGACGTATTGCGGGTCTGAAAATAGCCGCTCTGCTGGGAAAGGATATTAAGATCGATCCCTCCTTTTATGAAAAAGCCGCCGTACTCAAAAGTCCGCCCGGGAAAAGCTATCCCAAACAGACTCCGGTCCTGACCGATACGTTCCAGCCGGTCATTCACTGTGTGCAGGAGATCCCCTGCAATCCCTGTGTTACGGTCTGTCCGGTCAATGCCATTCAACTGCATCCCCGGCTCAA
>CAZHTR010000006.1:0-38261 GCA_964535585.1 uncultured bacterium
GTGTCCGGGGTTCGAATCCCTGCTTCGCTACAAACTTATAAGAATGTTGAGTTGTCGATCTCCTTCGCACGCTACGGTGCTTCGGAGATTAAAAGTTGTCGAGATCCACAAAAAATACCATCCTGTAGATACTGCTGTGCCCGCCGAAGCTCCGAAATGTCGGAGCGTAGGAGGGTTATCCTGTCTGAAAGCGATCCCGTCAAAATATAATACTATCCTGTAAATCCTGTTATCCTGTCTAAAAGCGATCCTGTCAAAATATAAAGCCATCCCGTCTAAACACTTGTTATCTTTTCCGTCTATCCGTAAATTTGCCAAAAAGGAAAATGATACATATGGACAATATTGAAGCACTCAAAGCGGTACATACA
Source organism: uncultured bacterium (assembly GCA_964535585.1). GTDB lineage: Bacteria > Fidelibacterota > Fidelibacteria > Fidelibacterales > Fidelibacteraceae > M50B103. The sequence continues at coordinate 372 of CAZHTR010000006.1, forward strand.
CATTATCAGAGCATTCGCGGCGAAATGGCAAAACGTATTATCGGTCAGGACGATGTCCTGGAAGCGTTGCTGATCTCTTTCTTTTCCAACGGCCATGCTCAGCTGGTCGGTGTGCCGGGACTGGCAAAGACCATGATGATCCAGTCGCTGGCGGATGTGATGGACCTCCATTTCAAGCGTATTCAGTTCACGCCGGACCTGATGCCCTCGGACATAACCGGGACCGAAGTGATCGAAGAGGATATGCAGACCGGACGTCGCAGTTTCCGTTTTATCAAGGGTCCTTTGTTCGGCAATATCATTCTGGCGGACGAGATCAACCGGACCCCGCCGAAAACACAATCGGCTTTGCTGGAAGCGATGCAGGAGCGACAGGTGACCGCAGCGGGGAATACCTATAAACTGGAAGAACCCTTCTTTGTTCTTGCCACGCAGAATCCGATAGAACAGGAAGGGACCTATCCGCTTCCCGAAGCCCAGCTGGACCGTTTCATGTTCCAGTTGCATGTGGGTTATCCGTCCGGCGAGGAAGAAAAAGAGATCGTTCGCAGGACCACCGGTCCGGAGCGCGTTGAATTGAGAACAGTGATCGATCGTGCAGAACTGTTAGGGATCCAAAAGACCGTTACAACCTTGCCGGTGGCGGAGCATATTGTGGATTATGCCGTTGCCATGGCGCGCTCCACACGTCCCGATGACACTCCCCTCGATATCATTCGTGATTACGTTAAATGGGGTGCGGGTCCGCGTGCTTCGCAATACCTGATCATCGGAGCCAAGACCCGTGCGGCTTTACACGGCAAGGTGACACCCGACGAATCGGATATCAATGCCGTTGCACCGCTGGTGCTGCGCCATCGTATTTTGCGGAATTTCAAAGCGGAAGCCGATGGTATATCCGTGGATGATATGATCCGTGAATTAACCCGGGTCACACATGAAAAAACTTAATTATCATCCGGGTGATATCATTCACCTGGGTAATCTGCGATTTCTGGCAAAAACCATTGTGGAAGGACTTATGCTGGGTCTGCATGATTCGCCCTATCACGGTTTTTCGGTTGAATTCTCCCAGCACCGGCCGTACATGCCGGGAGATGATATCCGGCATGTCGACTGGCAGGTATACGGAAAGACCGACCGGCACTATATTCGTCAGTATGAAGAAGAGACCAACCTGAATACCTATATCCTGATCGACAACAGTAAGTCCATGGATTTTAAGGGAAGTGCGCCGGTCACAAAATATCAGTACGCGCAACTCATTGCCGGGGCATTGATCTGGCTGCTGATCCATCAGAATGATGCGGTCGGTATGGCCGTGTTCAATGAAAAAATAGAGGCGCTGTATCCGCCGCGATCCGTCATGAGCTATCTGAATGAATTGCTTGCAGGATTACAGAACACGCAATGTTCCAGTCGCACCCGGGTTGGCGGGGCACTGCATCAGATCACCGAGAAATTGTCACGCAAGGGACTGGCGGTTCTGATCTCGGACCTGCTCGATGACAGCGAGGAAATGATGAAAGGACTGAATCATCTGCGTTATCTGGGGCATGACGTGATGGTGATCCAGTTGCTGGATCCCGGTGAGTGGGAACTGGATCAGGCGCAAAAGCATCGCTTTGATGATATGGAAAGCGGGGAGCATCTTAAACTGGACGTGCGCCAGATCCGGGATGAATATCACCGCAAGATCCGGGATTTTACTGACGATATCAACCGAAGATGCGGAGAAAATAATATTGATCACACGCTTATTCTTACGGATCATGACTGCCGCATCGCCCTGATGGAATTTCTCAAAAAACGCCGGCGTCTCTCCTGAATCTCTCATAATAAATTGTATAACAATAAGATACAGGAATATTCAATTATGTTTTTTTGATATTATTCAGTTGGTTTTCATTATTGAATGATATAATTTTATGATAAGGATAGAATAATTAAAGAGGAGAACAGTGTTATGAAAAAAGGCAAGATGATGACAGGTCTGCTGATAATAAGCGCTTTATTTGCCGGCTTATTATTTGCGAATGATGTCACCTGCATTGCGGTGCATCTGGGAAATCCGGAATACGCTTCCGTCCTGATCAGGGAAGAGTATCCGGGATTCCAGTTCTACACAACGGACGGCAGTTGTTTCTCGTATGGAGACCAGAGCAGCAGATTCGGGAATCCGAACTATCTGAGCGGTCTTTACGGAGAAGTGCCGGAAAAAATGGGTCTTTCCCCCAACTATGGGTGGGGTCTCCCTAAAATCATGATCGTTGGTGCAAACGGTATTATTGCCGGTCATTCGACCGTGACCTCCTTTTACGATGCATTATTTGGTTTTGATGATGATTACGGCGGAGAGCGATCATCCGCTTACAGTAAAAGCATGAAGGCTCTGAGAAAAAATCTCAGTGATGTTCAAAAAGGAAAATATGCCAAAGCGCTTCCGGAAAGTAAACGTGTTTATCTTAAATCCACACCCATTGGTGAACTGGAACCCTACCGGGGTGCAAAAATGGATAAAAAGAATGACGGAATTGTCGGCTGGGAAGTTCCGGATGTCTCTGTTTATGATGATGAAGGAAAAGAACACAAGCTAAATGAACTGTGCAAAGATAAGAACGTCATGCTGGTGTTTTACAGCATGAATGGATTGTTGAGAAAAACCAGCTCAAAACAGGACGGCGCCGTTATTGAAAAAGAAGAATATGGTGATAAATTAAAGAAACCCGAAAAGACGCGCGCGCAAATGCTGGAAGAAGCCGAAAGTCTTGGAAAACTGGCTCAGGCCCTAGCAAAAAGATCGGCCATGGCTCCGCGGCCCGGAGATTACGGCAAGGCTGTTGCCGTGCTTGAGGTTGCAAAATCCCTTCTGGAAGGTAAATGATCCGGTTGTGATATCTTTTAAAAAATACAGAGGCATCTGCATCCGCAGATGCCTTTTTGATTATAGACGGAAAAATTGAATCAAGATTTGTTCTGTTTTCCATAAATTTTGTGTTTAACACGCAGGATTTTCTTTTAATCAGGTTTTTTTTGCGTAATTTATTATATGAATAAACGAATGAAATCCCGGTTGCGCATGTTGTTTCTAGTCGTTCTGACCGGAAGCTTTCTGTTCGCGGCCATTCCTTCGGGATATTACGACGATGCCGACGGACTGAACGGCAGTGATCTGCGGCTTGCCCTGCATCAGATCATCAAGGATCATACGCAAAAAACCTATGCCTATGTCTGGACCGCCTTTGCAACAACCGATCTGAAAGCGAACGGCAAGATATGGGATATGTACACGGATATCGAATTTACCTATGGTGACGATCAGCAAACGACCGGCAGCGTTATGAGCGAATGCTATAACCGCGAACATTCCTGGCCGAAAAGCTGGGCGAACGAGACCTATCCGATGTACACGGATATCTTTCATCTCTATCCCGTGCAGGCACTGGCGAACTCGCACCGCAGTAACCTGCCCTTCGGGGAAGTGGATCCCGCCAAGATCAGCTACACCACGGAAAACGGTTCTCTGAAAGGAGATGCGCGGACCGGACTCGGATATACGGGGACGGTCTTTGAACCCATTGATGAATACAAAGGTGATTTTGCTCGGACCTATTTCTATATGACCACCCGCTATTATACCCAGGACGGCGACTGGGGCAGTTCAGGCATGACGGACGGATGCGAGCTCAAACTCTGGGCCATCGAAATGCTGCTGGATTGGCATGAACTGGATCCGGTCAGTCAGAAAGAGCTCGACCGCAACGAAGCCGTTTACGCTATCCAGGGGAACCGGAATCCCTTTATCGATCATCCACAATATGCCGATCTGATATGGAACGCCCCGAGTTCGGGATTTGAGCCTCCGGAAGCGCGTTCCGCAAGTAATATAGAAACCTATGCCTTTACCGCCAACTGGCTGGGCGTCTCCGAAGCAAGCGGATATAAACTCTATGTTTCGGAGAACAGCGGTTTTACAAGTCATATCAGCGGGTACGGACCCAAGGATGTGGGGAATAAGACAAGCGAAACCGTAACGGGTCTGGCTCCCTCAAAAACCTATTACTATCGGCTTAAAGCCTACAAACCCGGCGAAGAGACCGGCTATTCCGGTATCATTGCCGTGCAGACCGAACCGCCCTCCGGCTGGGTGGACAGCACAAAGGTTTTTTTTTCAGAATATATTGAGGGGACAAGTTACAATAAAGCTCTTGAGATTTATAATGGGACCGGTTCTGATATTGATCTCAGCAAGATCACAATTAAACTTTATTCAAATGGAAATTTGACACCCAATAGTTCAATGGATCTTACGGGAAGCCTTTTAGCGGGCCAGGTGTATGTTGCCGCTCACAACAATGCTGACGCTGAAATTCTTGCTGTTGCTGATATTAAAAATAATACGGTAATAAACTTCAATGGCAACGATTATAATGAATTGTATTATAATAATGCGCTGATCGATGTTATTGGATATTATGGAAATGACGCCAATCTGATCATGGATGTTACCCTGGTCCGTAAATCCGATGTATATCGCGGGAGCGTAGAGTTCGATCTTGGCGACTGGGATGCTTATCCGGTAGATACCTTTGACTATCTCGGCTGGCATGAGGTGGAACATGATACGCCGCTGGCCATCAGTCTGTCGTCGTTCAACGCCACACTGATCGACGGAAGTGTCGTACTGGAATGGTCAACCGCCAGCGAGACGGAGAACGCGGCATTTCAGATCTACCGCAACGAGGCATTCCTGACTTCGGTCAGCGGTGCCGGTACGACGTCCGTGCCCCATGTGTATGCGTATACCGACAACACGGTGCGGCCGGGCCGGCAGTACGATTACCTTCTGGTGGATCTTGCCTACGACGGAACGGTCACCGCCCATTATGATCAAATTCAAACGGTAAGAATTCCGGATACCGGTGCAAATATTACGATTGGCAATGTGTATCCGAATCCGGGAAATCCCAATATGGTCCTGCCAATACAGCTGGACGCGGCGGCGCAGATCACACTGACCCTCTTTGATCTCGGAGGAAAGAGGAAGCAGACTATTACCCGCTCGGTCGATGCGGCCGGTCATTACGAGATACCCCTGGAACTGAACGACCTTCATAGCGGTATGTATCTGCTCCATATCGAAAGCGGGACTTTCTCCGGCACCCGCAAGATTCTTCTGCTTAAATAACGCCATAAAGACTGAGAGACGAAGAGACTGAGTGACTAAGGGAGCAATGATAATCCGTGATCCCTGAACATTGAATTTGAATCCGGAACGGTATATCCCTATATTAAACTCTTAAACTCTAAACCCTAAACTATTCCATATTATATTCAAAACAACGCATAAATCTTTTTGTATTTATTGTTGTTTAGCGTATTTTTCCGCCATGGCAGCACCACGTGGAGAACGACTCATTATCACCTTGCTGGGCCGGCGCAATGTCGGCAAGTCCTCCCTGATCAACGGGATCACGGGACAGGATATCTCCATTGTATCGGAAACACCCGGAACCACTACCGATCCGGTGGCAAAGCATTACGAGCTGATCCCGGTCGGTCCGGTCACCTTTTACGACACGGCCGGTATCGATGATATCGGAGAATTGGGCGAACAACGTGTCAAAGCGACCCGGAGAGTGCTCTGGCGTTCGGATGTGGTCATGCTGGTATTGGACAAGGCCGAGCCCGATGAACACGACCGTAATACCATCCGGGAACTGCAAGGCATGGATATCCCTTTTCTGATCGTATTCAATAAGACCGACACATATAAGCCTTCTGCGACAGCGATCACCGAACTGGATAGCGAGAAGTTGTCACATATATCCGTTTCTTCGCAGAATACCGATGACATGCTTGCCTTGCGCAAGGAACTGATCGCTCTGGTACCGGAGTATTTCAGAAAAGATCCTGTGATCATCGGTGATATTATTCAACCGGGTGATACCGTCTTGTGCATTGTGCCCATCGATCTGTCCGCACCCAAGGGACGCATCATTCTGCCGCAGGTGCAGGTGATCCGGGATATCCTCGACCGCAGCGCCATTGCGATCACGGTCAAGGAAACGGAGATCAAGACCCTTCTGTCACAATTAAACGTAAAACCCGCATTGGCCATTACGGATTCCCAGGCAGTATTGAAAGCTGCTGCCGATGTCCCGGACGATATTCCTTTTACGACCTTCTCAACAGCCTTTGCAAGATATAAAGCGGATCTTCCCATTTTGCTGGAAGGTCTGAAGCATCTTGAGGATCTGCAGGAAGGGGATAGAGTTCTGATCGCCGAAGCCTGTTCACACCATGTGGAATGTGACGATATCGGACGTTATAAGATCCCGCACTGGATCGAACAATATCTGGGCAAAAAGATCGATTTTGATATTGCCGCCGGGCATGATTATCCCGATGATCTTACACCCTATAAGCTTATTATTCATTGTGGCGGCTGCATGATCACCGGACTGGAATTCATGCGACGTATCCGTCACGCGCAGGCCCAGGGCGTTCCGATCACCAATTACGGTATCCTTATCTCTAAAACCCAGGGACTGCTCGAACGCGTCATTCGTCCTTTCGGATATTAATAAACGAGTCTTACATTGAACCGTTAAGATCCATTAAGAAATGGTATAGGGGTGCCATGGCTTCAAAACGTTTTCCTAAAAACGGCACGAGGGACTTAGAGAAAAGCATATCATCCGGTTTACATCGACAGATCAGATACATATTCCTGCGTTCGTACCAGGTTCTGATATCATCGGGTACGTTTGACAGAGCTAAGCGTTTGTAGCGGCGTCCTTCAAGCGAGAACGGAGGATTCCCCGGATAGAATACGATAGCTTTACGGAATACATTTTCCCGGGTTTCGATGCTCTCGCGGAATAGCCGCATGGTATTCGGGGATGCTTCATAATATCCCATTCCAAAGGTATAAGCGTCAGGTTTTATTTCGAACCACCAGGTCGGAATATCATGCCAGTTATTGACCGTACGTTTGAAATTGATCCACATGTTCGTACGGAATATGCGTTTATCATTCGAAAAGCGGATATCGCGGTATATACGGGAGATGGTTTTGCTTACTACGGGCCGCAATTCCAGATAAGGATCAATATGATGCATATAGGGACTGAGGTCCATCACCAGTTTTCGCAGCGGAGTTAAAATGTATGTGTCATAAAGTAAACGGTTTTTTTCGAACCATGCTTTATGATTATGTGTTTCAAGGTCTTGAAGAAAAGTAAGTGATTCCGGATAAAACCCGTCGAACAGCATTGTCGTACTCAATCGATCCGAAGTTTTTTATTGATCTCCGCAGCGCAGAAGTGACCGCTGGCCATGGCTCCGCCGAAACCGCCGCCTGGCATGGTCCACGCGGAAGCAAAATAAAGGTTCTTTATGGGTGAGCGCACTCCAGGCCGGAAAATGAGCGCCTGTTTCGGATATTGGGCAAATCCGTAAGCCGTTCCCTCGGGCGTTTGCAGGTAATGTTTCATGGTCTTTGCGGTGGCGGTCTCAACCCGGACAATGTGCTCACGCAGACCGGGAAATTTACCACACAGACGATCGACCAGCAAGTTGGTCGCACGTTCTTTCTTTTTCTTATACTCTTCATCCGAAAGTCCCTCCCAGTCCTTGTAGTAATCGAACAGGGAAAGCACAACATAACCGGCGCCTTCGGGAAAAAGCTTTGAATCCACCTGCGAGTAGTCGCACATAATGAAGGGCCGGGTATCAAAATCGGAAGCGTGAAGCGCGGCCATTTCTTTCAGTGTGAATTTTTTGGAATCATAGTAATTACACGAATAATAGGTGTTCCCAAGCGCTTTCATTGGCTTATCCATAGCAATATAGACCGTCATGATGGAGGGCCCGACATCCATACCCGCGATTTTTTTCTTTAAGGGTTTTGCTGTCTTTTCATCCAGCAGTTCGTTCGCGACATTCGGGATTGCCGTATTCGCTATGATGATCGGAGCGTATGCGCGTTCGGTCGTTGCCTCCGCGATTTTACCCTTTTTGGAATGATACTCCACCCCTATGGCCTTTCCGTTTTCAGTCAGAATGCGTGTGACCTGTTTGGATGTCAGCACATCGCCCCCATGACCGGAAATATAATCGGCCATCGCATAGGGCAGTTGATGGGACCCGCCCTGAATATAATACCCGCCTTTGCGATAGTAACCGGTCTGGGCTATCGCATAAAAGGCCAAAGAAAGATCATAGGGATCATCATCGTAATAACCGATGTTTGCCAGTAAGATGGACTTGAGGCGTTCGTCATTAAAGCAGCGGTCAAGGAATTTTCCCACATTCCCCAGCATGCTGGTCAGGACCTTCGGATAGAAAAAGGGAGATATCAGCAATGCGAAAAGACGGCCCAGATCGTTATATTTGCCCAATTGCATGATCTTGTCGTGTACCTTGAAGATCGTCTTGAAATAGTTGTCAATACCGCGTTTTTCCTGCGGGAACATCTCTTTCAGACGGCGGATATTATCTTCGATGTCATTCCCGAAAACGAATTCATAGTCGTATCCCTTTATAAAATAAAATTCGGGTGCGGGAACAAAATTCAGTTTTTCCAGCAGACCGCATTTTTTGAAAAAATCATAATGGTCGCTGTCTTCATCGACCATTGCGGTCATATGAAGTCCTGCCTCATAGGTATAAGCGTTCCGCTTAAAAGATGTTGCCGATCCGCCGACCTGGAAATGCTGCTCCAGCACCAGAACGCGTTGACCTTTGCTTGCCAGTTCCGCGCCTGCGGTAAGTCCGCCCAGACCGGAACCGATCACGATGATATCATATGTTTTTTGCATATTGTAGTATAATTCTTTTTGGTGAGAAAATTCAGAGAATTCATTCGGAAAACAAGAAATAATATCACCAGGACATTTGGACACCGGCAGATATTGTCAGTCCGCCGTAGCGTCTGATATCCGGCGGGAGGGGCGGCGGTTCGGGATAGACGGTTTTTATTATGGGAAGGATCTGTTCAATATCCAATGACAGGCTCACTTCATCCCATAGCGGTATAAGCATCTTACATCCGGGTGTCAGGATATAAAAATCATGTATGTAGTAATTTTCAATTAGAATATCCTGCAGGCCGAATTGCAATCGGGCATCCAGTTCAAGATCGGTCCGGGCGCGTGCGATTATCAGGTCCAAGCGGGGGGTAATGATAAAACCTCCCTTTTGCAGCGGATAATCTGCGTAGGCATTGAAAAGGATATAGCGCATGGACCCTGTTGCCGTTCCCTGGTGCGCAATGGGAAGAAATCGGAGAAAATAGCCCAGAACGGGTGTGCTGAGAGACAGGTATCCCTGTAATATGCCCCCGCTGCCCTGTACTTTCAGATCCAGGGGAGCGGATAGCATGCGGTAACCGAAACGCAGCGAGCGGTATGTGCTTTCACCTTCGGCCAGGTCAATGATCTCTACGGTATCGGGTTCATGCGGGAAAAGGATATGTCTCCAGGCCAGCGATGCGCGGTCATGTCTGTATGCGAGCCAAAACATGGAATGTGTATGAAAGCGCCAGGCGGAAAATAATTCCCAGGACAGGGAGTGGCTGCGGCATAAGGTTTCCCGCGGTCCCTGCAGAACCTCGAAACGTCCGGTATTGACATGCGATTCGGAAAGGTCATTCCGGCTGCCCGTAAATGCGATAGAGAAATAAAAGCGATGATCGGGACCATAACCCACATCAAAGGGGAATGTGGCATGGTATAAATGATATTGATTCCGGTAGGGAAGGGTATCGCCGAAAGTAGGTTCGAGCAGATTGAAAAAATAGGTATTGTACGCGCTTATTTCGCTTTTCGGGAATTCCCGGACGAACAGGGTGTCAGCGGATGTGGAATAGCGGTAGCGGATTGCCGGTCCCACATGCACACCTTTCAAGGTGGTATGGAAAGCACATTGAAGATCATGCGCGACCGGCCGGATACCGGTGTACGTGTAAGGTGTGTAAAATGCATCTGCAATGGTATAGACCGAACGGGCCCAGGAAGCGGATACGGCATGGGAGCCATTGCTGAAATGTGTGCTAACACGCTGGGATCGCAGGGTATAACGTGAAAATAGTGAATCCGTGTACGATTCGCGCAAAAGTTCGTGATGAACGGATTCGTATCCGAGACGGGAAGACAGCATGTGCACGGAATCCGGAAAGGAAGGAAAAAGTTCTTTATGAAGAATATCTATCGTGGATGCGGATACATTATGGAAGAAGGGGATCAACAATAAGAAAAAAAAATATTTTTGCATAATACATAATAAGATCAGCCGCCGCGGACGGCGGCTGATCGGAATGTGATTTAAAACTTACTATTTCAATAATGTCATTTTATGATAGGCCTGCGTATTGCCATATTGCATACGGACAATGTAGAGTCCGGTGGCATGATGCGCGGCATTCCAAGTCAGATCGTAGGATCCTGCGGACATGACCTTCCGGTCGATAAGGTCAGCGACCTTCCGTCCCGTAATGTTATAGATCGCCAGACTTACCATGTCTTCATGTGGCAGGTCAAAGCTAATATGCGTTACAGGATTGAAGGGATTCGGATAATTCCCCTTAAGTGCGAATGTCTGAGGTAATATTTCCGGATCGGAAACATTTTGGGGCAGACGGTCCGGGAAAAATCCGGCCATGGATGGATCCGTACCTTCGAAATAGTTTTTCATGACCGTAAGCAGGTTGTCGGGTACATTATCGAACCATGCCGAGAGATTGACATTCTCTTCGTTGATGATCGTGTATGCATCCGGGATGGCAAGATCATTTGCCATCATGCGCATCATATAACTGCCCTGAAAAAGATTCATCATCATGGTGTCGTACACTTCTTCACTCATACCGAATTCATACATCAGCAGTTCAGCATATTCCATGGTAGCTACAACGGTATCTGCAAGATTCGCAAGATGCCACATGCCGACCGCCAGACTGTCGCCAAATTCCGCAAATGCGAGTTTTCCTTCAGGAGTGAAAGCAAGGAAATTCGGGTTTGCAGCCTCAAGGGCATAGATAAGATCAAGCGGTTCTTCGATGTTGGAGAGATTAAGATAATTCGGGTCAAGGCTAATGTCGATCATCCTGCTCACTTCATCATAGATATGTTCAAGACCGTTCTTGATCGCGACGAAAGCATTCTCGACAAAATAGGTGACCTGTACGATCCCGTTGGTAACCTGCGGTATAATGTAAACCGGATAGACAAGATCGCCTTCCGCTACGGTTGTACCGGGAGAGGATCGGTTGGGGTCTTTGACCAATACGGTATATACTACATAATTCTTATCATTATAAGCTCTGTAATGATGGTCCAGATGATTGCGTATGAGTGCGATCTCATCCGAATAATCCAGGTTATCCCAGTCATAGTTCATGAACAGACTATCTACCCGGCCACCGTCAACCAATGCGGCGATCATTTCACCCTGATCGGCAACATCCATCAGCATATCGGAAAGGAGAATATAACCGATCCCGGTGTTGGCTTTTACATCATTCGGATCTGAAAAGAGCCTTGCTGCATAACCGCCGGCGAGGGTCATAAAGTAATTTTCCAATTGAGCACGGTCGTAACGCGGATCAATGACCATCTCCGGAAGGATCTGTCCGATAAAATCAGCCGGCAGACCGTTCGGGAAAATATCCCGGAAGGTATAGACGTATGGATCTTCCTGCCAATATACATCAATGTAGGTCCTGTATAAACCGTAATGCAGATTCTCAATGATACCGACGGGACGAATATCCAGATCCTCTATCGAATAGACCTTTCCGCTCAGCATCGCTTCGATCTCGCCAAAAACAGCTTCGATATCCTTAAAACCGATCTCCAGTTCCGTATATTCATCGATCGGTATTGTCCAGGATGAATCAACGATGGACCATATCGAATAATTATCGAGAGTGTCACAGACGGATTGCAGGCTCTGCATGGCAAGGATCAGCGTATCTATACCATAGTTGACATTCCCATATCCCCAGTCAAAGATATGTCCCATGCCGATATCCAGATAATGGAGGGCGTGTTCCATATATCCGATCGCGGCATTGATGGACAGGAAAGAATCATGATATAGGACAGCAACCAGGGATGTATCATTGTGATAACCGGAAAATCCGTCATACCATCTTTCCACGCGTGCGATCCTAAACTCAAAAGCTTCTCCGTTTTCAACAATGTCTTCAAACTTTGTACCTGCCATGCCGGCAATTTCCATCATTTTGTTCAGAGTGGCTTCCAGATGTACCTTGGTCAGTTCAACCCGCTCTTCAAAATGAATGGGAATGTCATTAAGCATAAGGACCAGGGAATCGGCCATGCCTTCTGTCATGTAGGCATAGAGATTATCGATCAGGTCATACTGGTTCTCCACATCCATAAAGATCGAATCCAGAGATATTCCGATATAATTGGACAGATAAGCGACCTCGAACAACATATCCAGGATGATCTCCATCTGGAATTCTGCAGCATTGGTCACGGTATCGCGCATTGCGAACAGGTCCAGAACGAATAAGCCTGCCTGACCCTTGCTGTACAATTCCGGATGTGTAAGCCAGTCTTCGTAGACCGCTCGCTGACTATCCAATGATGCGGTGATCTCTTCCTGTGAGAAATCATAACGGTTCAGGATCAACATATCAAAACCCTGCGGCGCAATGGCCAGCAGACCGGTAATGAAAGTTAATCCTACAAAAAACAGCAGAAATTTTTTCATTATTGACCTCCCTTGTCTTCGTGTTATTTATACTAATAGAAAAGTATTAGGAAAAACTGACAGTGGCAAGGAAAATATTTACGAAATATTAATAGTACCTTGTTAAAACAGATAAGCATGCTCATCGTTATATACATGATTTAGAATACAAGAAGAAGATATTTGAGGGCGCTGAATTCATCAAAGAAATGCAGGGATTCCTATTGTTTGATGATCCACTGAAAGACTTCGGAACCGGTTAGAACGACAAGTAATACAACCACCGCCGCTATAAACACACCGATAACGGTGGCTATCATAAAATGTTTTGGACGGATATCCAGTATAAAAGCGGCCAAAGCTCCCGTATATACCCCGGAACCTGGCAAGGGAATGCCAATGAACAGAGCCAATCCGAGTTCTCCGTATTTTTCGACCTTAGGGCGTACTTTTGTCTGGACTTTCCGGAGTGAATGTTCATAGAGCCTGTTAAATAAAGGGACTTTAATAGCAAGATGAAGAAAGGCACGCAGGGCAAAATATACAATCGGTCCGAGTATGATATTAATGATGACAACCATAAGAAATGCGGTATACCAGGGGATACCCAGCACCAAAATGGCATAGGGGAGGCTTGCGCGAAGTTCAAGTGTGGGGATCAGAGTGATCAGTATGACCTGAAGGATATCATTTGCTGTCATGCTTTTCCTGTCGATAAGTTTTAAAAAACGAAGCAATATACATAAAAATGAACCCGAAAGTCGAATCAAAATATGTCATTTTACTTTGATGCGCTTCCGGATAGAGGGTCGGGATTGGGATATAAGCGAAAGGCACACCGTTCACGGCCAGTGCGATCAGGGATTCGGATTCAAAAATAAACCCATGAAGAGAAGACAATCGCCAGGAATAGTAGGGGCGTGGGATCAGACGAAAACCGCACTGCGCATCGTAGATCTTTCGTCCCGTACGCAGGGAGATAAGAAAGGCGGAAATGGCGTTACTTAATTTGCGATGCAAAGGCATTTCCTTACTGCGTTTCCGGGTGCCGAGCAATACCGCATCCGGAGATCGCCGATGCATATCCAGAAAATCACGAATATGTTCCGGCGGGTGCTGTTCATCGGCATCCATGGTAATGACATAATCCATATTTTGCGCCGAGGCATATGCAAAACCACGTTGAAGTGCCGCACCTTTTCCCCGGTTTTTATCATGCCGGATCACAGTCACACCCAGATCACGCGCGATATCCCCACTTCCGTCGGTAGAACCGTCATCCACAACTACGATCGTAAGTTGGGGATAAGGACTCAGTCCGTTAAGAACCGTTGCAAGTGATGAAGCACTGTTGAATGCGGGGATAAGGATCATACCGTTCATGTTCAAATATACGCAACACGGATCTTAAATTAAATGTATTTCGGGAAAAAGCACAAAAAACAAAAAACCCTCCGCGGAGGAGGGTTTATATATTTACAATTGTCTTTTAAATAGCTGTTCGAAGTTTTAGAACCATACCCGGTTTAATGCGGTTATAGTCGGTTCCGAGAACATCCAGGTTGTCTCGCAAAATGATGATCCAGGCATAGGAGTTACCATAGACCTTTTCAGCGATGCACCAAAGGTTTTCACCTTTCTCAACCGTATAGTCTACATACTCGTAACATACTTCAACGGCCTTTGACGCTTCTTTTTTCAGAGAGAGCTCTTCGTAGGGGTAGATCAGATCAGGATTGTCACCGATAAGTTCATAGTTCCAGTCCCAGATCGAACGCCACATCGTAACAACGCCGTATTCTTTTTTAGCGATCTTGGTGAGATAATCGTTCGGCTGGATCATATATTTTACCCAGACACTTTCAGGAAGGGGTTCATATACTTCCGGCAATTCTTCGACAACCTCTTTTTCAACAACTTTAGGAGCCTTTTCGACTACTTTCGGAGCCGTATCTTCAACAACCGGCGTTACCCTGGGTGCCGGAGGCGGGGTGTCTTCAACAACTTCTTTCGAACCGCAGCCAATGAGCATGAACATGGCTATAACGATGGCGACCAATGGTAAGATGCGTTTCATTATATTCTCTCCTAATAATTTTTTCATTACCGGACGAAGTTAAATCTTATTCGCCCCATTGTCAAGCATTTCTCAATGAATGTAATAATATTTCTGCTATCTTAAAGGGTGATTGACGTTTATTTGTTTCCGAAAATAATGCATCACGCAAAATATCACGTTTTTCCCGTGTCCAGAATGCTTCCGAAACGGCGCCGTCAACAAGCTGAATGACCTTGTTCTTAAGACGTTCATTCCGAATGTTATCCCAGTTATTATGCTTGATCAGCATGGCCTTATAATCCTCCAGTGATGCCAACACAAGATCAATACCCTTCGCTTCGGTAGCAATGGTCTTTATCACCGGTTGCTCCCATGGCAGCGTGCTGTAAGTTCTACGTAAACCGATTAATGATCGCAAGTTGAGCACCATGGCTTCGACTCCATGCCGGTCGGATTTATTTACGACGAAAATATCACTGATCTCCATGATACCGGCCTTCATGGCTTGTATATCATCGCCCGAATCGGGTACCAGAACGGTCAGGGTAACATCTGCAGCCTGTGCTATATCAAGTTCAATTTGTCCGACCCCGACCGTTTCAATAAGAATGATATCAAAACCGTGACCATCGAGAATATCACAGACATCATGGGTTTTCATGCTGAGGCCGCCGAGACTGCCGCGGGTAGCCATTGAGCGGATATAGACATTTTCTCTTGCACTGAGCTCGTTCATGCGGATGCGGTCGCCCAAAATAGCACCACCCGTAAAAGGGGATGAGGGGTCAACCGATATAACGGCTGTTTTTTTGCCCGCATCGCTGTATGCCGCTGCAAGGCAATTGACCAAAGTGCTTTTCCCGCCGCCAGGAGGACCTGTTACACCGATGCGAAAAGCATGATTCCCTTTTTTCCATGCCGCATCCAGCAGTCGCTCTGCACCGGAAGCATTATTTTCCACAATGCTGATCTCTCGCGCCAGTTTTTTTATTTTATCTGCATGTTCAGACATTGCTGATCTCGGCATCATAGGTAATGGAGACGGCCCCTTTTAGCATATTGGCGACACTGCAGTATTTTTCATGACTTAAGGATGCGGCGTGCTCCAGGTCACGCAAGGCTTTCTCCCCTCCGTCCGAATGCAGAATGAAATGCAGATGAATGTCGGTGAAAGACTTCGGATGTTCATCGCGTTTTTTGCCTTCGATCCGGATATCGAGATGGGAAAAGGGTGTGCGTTTTTTCTTTAATATGGAAAGGATGTCCATGCCCGTGCAGCCGCCAAGTGCCTCCAGTACCATTTCCATCGGCGATGTTCCGTCACCGTTACCGCCGGCCTCTTTGGATATGTCGATCATCAAACGCTTGCCGGTGGATGATTCGGCCGTAAATGTCAGATCCTGTTGCAAGCTTGTCAGCTGCACATGTACCGTATTGCCCATAGCATACTCCTTTTTCTAATGCCGGAATATATCAATAAAAAAGAACAAATTCAAGGATTCGGGATGGAAGTTCATAAGAATAATACTGATATGAAACGGTCCCGTAAAAACCTGAAAACCACATAAGATACAGAAAGTAAAAAATATTTGCATTGAACATAAATGTTATTATATTTGACGGCTTTTTAATGGGTTGTCGTCCAACGGCAGGACATGCGGCTCTGGACCGTAGAATCGGGGTTCGAATCCCTGCAACCCAGCCAGAGACGGCGCGTTCGTCTAGCGGTTAGGACGCTGGCCTCTCACGTCGGTAACACGGGTTCGAGTCCCGTACGCGCTACGCAAATTGACAAGATGCGCCCGTAGCTCAATTGGATAGAGCGTCTGGCTACGGACCAGAAGGCTAGGGGTTCGACTCCTCTCGGGCGTACAAAGGATCTGCCATTGGCGGGTCCTTTTTGTATCTGAACAAAAAATATTTATTTGAAAATGAATCGTGGAAGCAAATACTTTCCGGGTCAGCAGTTCGAACGTACACACCGAATAATTATTACGGCACGATATACTATTAATGAAGAAAGTGGAAATAGAGAAAAAGCAGTATTAAAAAAGCTATTATATGCCAGATCAATGTGCGTCGCGGACGGCGTTTTTGGTGCAGAGGGTTAAAATGTAAACGCTTATCGTCATCGGGTTCTTTCAGGATCCATCGGGAGCGTCGGATGGGCTGCGGCATAGCTTCTTCCTTGTTTTTATGAAAGTTCGCAGGTTTTTACCTTTTTGTCAAGGCTTAATATCAAACAATTTTATTTGTATTTTTTTAATTTGTGTTTTTTACAATATGTGGTTATATTGCCAAATGACAACGCGAAAGGTATATTCATGGATACTATGAACAAGGACAGGCTGGAGTCGCTTTCCGCAAAATTCAAGGCTATGTCCCATCCAACCCGTCTGTGGATGGTAGAACAATTGATCCGTGAAGAACACAGCGTCTGTGATTTTGTTGTAGCGCTGAAACTGGATCATTCGACCGTCTCCAATCATCTGTCCATCTTGAAGCAGGCATTTATCATTGAAGATGAAAAACGCGGGAAACATGTCTATTACTCCCTGCGGGCCGACTGTATGACGGATATCATTCGCTGCATGGAAGAAAAGATCGGAAATATAAGATAATTAAAAATAGTGAAAGGATATAAAAATGACTAAAAACAGAAAATCAGGCAAAATTTCCCTGCTGATCGCCCTGTTCTTATTTGCTTCCGCAATGACGCTTTTTGCATGTACATCCGGTGACAAAGCAGAATCGGATAAGGCCGGCACAGCATCAATGGCTTCCGCTAAACCGTCCGAAGCTTTGCCCAGAATGCAGAATTTTAAATCACCGACCTGTCCCCCTTGCCGGGCGATGGAACCCTTGCTCGAAGAACTGTCTGTCGAATATGCCGATAAGTTCAAACTGGAGATCGTGGATGTATCACTTCAAGAAAATCGCAGTCTTGCGATGCAGCATTCCATCCAGTATATTCCCACGCAGATCTTCTATGATGCGGACGGAAAACAATTGTTCCGGCACACGGGTTTCTATTCCAAACAGGATATCCTGAATAAATGGAAAGAACTTGGTTACGATATGCAAACCCAATAATAGCGTACCGAATACGGAAAAAATAGAAAATGAGAAGCGGACATTATTGTTTGCTTAATAAATAAGAGACCTGCGTTACGCGGGTCTCTTGTTTATAGAATACAGATCTGACAATGTTTCAGTTATTCTTCATCCGGAGGAGTCGATCGGATCGAAAGCAGGGGAGGTGAAGGTTTGAATACCCTCTTGATCATAGGTAAAAAACCGCTTTCGGTTTTTTCGATCTCTGCTTCGGCTTCTTTGAGGACCCCGGCCCACATCGTGGCAAATCCCGGATGTTTTTCGAACATAAGGTGAATGGCTTTATCATATACATATAATACATGCAGTTTGTCACGTCCGGGCTTTTCTTTCAGTACGCCGATCGTCGATCTGAGGTTTTCGATGGTTTTGCGCTGAATGGCAAGATCCTGCTGTACCGCCTCATTCCCCTTTGCCGAAATATTCATGTGTGTATGTAAGTGACTTTTTAGTTGTTCGTTTTCTTCGACAAAGTTTTTTATCTGCATTTTTGTTTTAATGCGTGCCTGTATCCAGACAACCAGGCACAACAGCAGACCGATCGCCAATCCTATCAGCAGTGAATAGAGTGAGAACGAGATATTATCCATCTGGTGTCCTTTCAAATTATTATATAAATTCAATGTACGAAAAATTATCAAATATTGTCAAGATGGAATATCAATTCTTGTGGATAGAAAATTATACGAAAATGAACGACAAAGATCACGTGATCAGTTTTTTATACCATATGTTCATACTCTCGATTTTACCGGAGATATTGGTGTTATTGACCAGTCTGCCGCCATACTGATAAGCACATTTGGCAAAGGTGATATTCATGCCGGGAGATGCTGCCCTGGCAATAGTAAAGACCAAAGGAATGGACTGCTTCATCATCATTTTTTCCATATGTTTCAGCAGGTGTACCGCAAAACCATATCCCCGCCATTCCGGAAGGGTGGCAAAATCCGTCATTTCGGCATGCGCGGCTGCGGGATCCTTCTCTGCCGAAGCCAGAGCGATCAGCTGTCCGTCGGTCTCAATACCAAAATAATCGACATGACCCTGCATGGTCTTTTTAAGGTAATCCGGTTCGTGAATGGGAAAAGGATAGGAGTGAAAGACCGTTTTATATATTTCGGCCATTCTTTCTAGGTCTTTTTCATTACATGCCCGAAGATGAAAGCGTTTCTTATCAAGTTGTGAGAAGCTTGCATTGATCTTGCTTTGCGCCAATCCGATATTGCGTTCGTAATTTTTGAGATCCGCTTCGATCTTACGCTGATCATTTAGAAAATAAGCAAGGAAAAGACCTTTTTCTTTATTATTGTAAAAATCCGGTATTTCAGCTTCGATCGTAAAGTCTGCATCTAAAAAGACCTTTGACCGGGATGCCGGTAATTTGGCAAAGATCTTACCGTATCCTTTATCTTTCCCGAAAGCGATCAGACGCTGCGGAAGTGTTTGAAGGTTTTTTTCTTCGGCTTTCATAAGATAGATGCGGTCATTGTAGGGACCGTGTTGTATCTTCGAGCCGCATTCGAGTGTTTCGATCTTATCGTATTTTTTTGTTGTCATAGGATGGTCACTGTTTTTTTGAATTGTTTCCATTCCGCCTTTTGTATCTGGCATTATTTGCAGGTACCAGGGAGATGGTCTTGTCATAATCTGCAAGCAATTTTTCAATTCCCACCGCCTTGTATTCTTCGGCATCATCCAAAAGCAATTCCAGATCACAGCCGTCACAATTACGGTCACAGAAATAGGGTTCGTAAGAATCGGGTTCTTTATAGATCGAGATAACACCTTCATAGTTACGGAGTACGACCTTATTGGTCGACCAGGAAATGAGGTAATTCGGCATGACCGGGATCTTACCGCCGCCGCCGGGTGCATCGATCACATAGGTAGGAACGCACAGACCGCTGGTGTGACCGATGAGACTTTCCAATATCTCAATGCCTTTTCCGACAGGTGTGCGGAAATGACCGAGTCCCTCGGAAAGATCGCATTGATACAGGTAATAGGGACGGACGCGGTTATAAGCCAATTTATGGACCAGTGATTTCATGATGCGCGGGCAATCGTTCACACCTGCCAGGAGGACCGACTGGTTACCCAGAGGGAAGCCGGCATCCGCCATTTTTTGCAAGGCGGTTCTGGATGATTGTGTTAACTCACGCGGATGGTTGAAATGCGTATTGATCCACAGCGGCTGATGTTTTTTCAGCATATTGATCAGGTCATCCGTGATCCGGTAGGGAAGAACGACCGGGGTGCGTGTGCCGATGCGAATGATCTCCACATGTTCGATCTTGCGTAATTCCGTCAGGATCCAGTCCAGATACTCGTCCGAGAGAAGAAAGGGGTCGCCTCCGCTCAGCAGAACATCCCGGATGCGCGGTGTTTTGCGGATATATTCAATCCCCCTGAGGATCTGCTTTTTTCCGGGTATGCTGTCCTTATCGCCCACCTGGCGTTTGCGCGTGCAATGACGGCAGTACATGGCGCAGGTGTTGCTGACCAGAAAAAGGACCCGGTCGGGATAACGGTGTGTCAAGCCCGGTACGGGACTGTCGGTATCTTCGCTCAGAGGATCGTTCATGTCGGTTTTTACCACATTCAGTTCATCTATGACCGGAAAGCTCTGTTTGAAGATCGGGTCGTATTCAAGATTGTCCGTATTGATGAGAGAAAGATAGTAAGGTGTGATCGACATCGGAAATTTTGAAGTGATCATCTTATATTGTTCACGAATATTCTCCGGTACTTTGATGCCCAGCAATTGTTCAAATGTATCCAGATCGCGAATACTATGGCGGATCTGCCATTTCCAGTCGGTCCAGTTGCTTTTTTGTGCACCGTCTATTTCGTCAATGATGTGTTGTTGTTGTTCTGATATCATGATCCCTCCGTGATTCGTGTATTGTTCTTGCAAATATTTTCTATATGTATCTCGATCAATCCGGTAATACGTTCCAGAGAATTGAGGATGGTAATTTGTTCGGAGACGGGCAACAGAAGCAGAGAATCCGATACTTTATTTTCCAAAGGCAGGGGTGCTTTCGTAAGTATATCCTTTCCCGTGGAGCTGATCTTTAAATATACTTTTCGGCGGTCCTTTTCCGAACGTACGCGGATCACGTATTTTTTTGCTTCCAGCCGGTCTATTATCCCGTTTACGGTACTTTCGCCCAGATTAATGGTTTGAGCCAGATCTTTCAGTATCATGTCATTTGATTTTGAGAGGATATCAAGACACAGCATTTGGGGTGTCGTCAGCCCAAATTCCAGGTTCAACCTGCGTGAATAAATGTCCACAGCACGCGTAATGCGCCGTAGCGACCGAAGTATACGCTGCTCATAGTTTTGTTCTTTATCCATGTAATATTTTCCTTTTATATAATATTCGTACACGAATCATTCGCATAGAAAGATATATGCCTGAAGTCAATATGTCAAGTCATTATTAATCTTTTCCGGACACAGCAGCCCGGATAAGTTTTTCATGAAATAAAAAGCTTGACATATAGAAAATAAAGCACTATACTTAAATAGTAATCGGAACGATTATGAACAATGAGACAATTAAAGTGAAACGATGATGGAAAGAACAAACACATACAGGAACAGCAAACAGCGCCGGCGCGTCCTGGAGGTCCTTCGCTCAACGGACAGGCATCCCACGGCGAACTGGATCTATGATCAGCTGAGAAGCGAATTTCCTTCTCTGAGTCTGGGAACCGTATATCGCAATCTTGGTATTCTGCAAGAGCAGGGTTTGGTAGTTCGTATCGCCTCCGGCAGTACGTTCGATCGGTTCGATGCCGTTGTTGTTCCCCATCCGCACTTCCGTTGCCTTTCATGCGGTAATGTGTACGACATAAAAGGCAGCGATCAATTTCAGTTCCTGAAACCCGGTGACCATTACTCGGGTCACATGATCGAAACTGTGTTCATTGAATATCGCGGGGTCTGCGCATCCTGCCTTGAAGACGGAAAACACTTGAATTAAGTGTCTTCCGCGGCTTTTGCTTTGAGAGAGCAGCGATTGAAATTTTGAAGAATAAACCGGAGAAAACCCTAAGGGTTTCTTCAATCATTAAGATGAAAGGGATTATCATGGAAGAACAAGTAAAAGAAAGCTATTCGATGCCGCTGATCGGCGATGACGCGCCGGCTTTTGAGGCCGTCACCACACAAGGAAAGATCAAATTTCCAGAAGATTACAGCGGGAAATGGGTCATTCTTTTCAGCCATCCGGCTGATTTTACGCCGGTCTGCACCACGGAATTCATGACCTTTGCCAGCATGCAGGATGATTTCAAAAAACTGAATACCGAACTGATCGGTCTGTCCATCGACAGTCTGTACGCCCACATTGCCTGGCTGCGGACCATCAATGAAAAGATCGAGTATAAGGGAATGAAAAATGTGGAAGTCACCTTTCCGGTCATTGAAGACATCAAGATGGACGTCGCCAAAAAATACGGAATGCTGCAGCCGAACGCTTCCAGCACACAGGCGGTACGTGCCGTATTCATTATTGACCCGAAAGCCAAAGTGCGCGCGGTGCTCTATTATCCGCTCTCGGCAGGACGTAACATGGATGAGATCAAGCGCCTGATCCTGGCTTTGCAGAAAGCCGACAAGGACGGCGTGGCAACCCCGGCTAACTGGCAACCCGGTGATGATGTGATCATTCCGACGCCCGGTTCCTGCGGTGCCGCAAAGGAACGCGTAGAAAGCAAGGAAGAAGGCAAGTACTGCCTGGATTGGTTCCTGTGTTTGAAGAAGGACAAAGTATAATAATTTTGTTCCAATAACAAAAAGGCTGTCGTATGGCAGCCTTTTTTTATTTATAAAAAAACTTGACTCAAGTTTTGATTCTTTTAATTAAGTACGATCCCGGTATAAAAAAATATTGCACATGAAATAGTATTTGGCTATTATACCAAATACGCCACAACAAAGGAGGCGCTTATGGATAAAAATACAAAGGCATTATACGAAGCCAAAGCAGTGGTATTCAAAGCATTGGGACACCCTACCCGTCTCTGGATGGCGGAGCAACTGGCAGACGGCGAACGCTGTGTCTGTGAATTCGTCCGCGAGATCGATGCGGATTTTTCCACGATCTCCAAGCATTTACTGATACTGAAACAGGCGGGGATCGTGGAGGACGAGAAGCGGGGACAAAATGTTTATTATAAACTGAAAGTGCCTTGTATCCTGAATTCCATGACTTGCGTGGAAGCGGTCCTGGCTTCACAATTACAATCAAAGATGGATTTGCTAAAATAACATATTAATTCAATATTGAATGGAGATTGTCAATGGTCAACTGGAAAAGCGAATGGAAAATACTGGCAACCATCGGAGCCGTCTTCCTGGCTTTCTTTTATTTGCCGGTCGGGACCCCGCGTTTTGACAACGCGATCATGGAAGCCTTGCATCTGGCCAGATGGTACGCACAGGAACACGTGCTGCTCTGTCTGATCCCGGCCTTCTTTATCGCCGGTGCGATCGCGGTGTTCGTCAGTCAGGCCTCGGTCATGAAATACCTGGGCGCCAAGGCAAAGAAAGTCGTCGCCTACGGCGTAGCCTCGGTATCGGGATCGATCCTGTCGGTCTGCTCCTGTACGATCCTGCCGCTGTTTTCCGGTATCTATAAAATGGGCGCCGGACTGGGTCCCGCAACGACCTTTTTATATTCGGGTCCGGCAATTAATATCCTCGCGATTGTGCTAACGGCCCGCGTGTTGGGTCCGGAACTGGGTATTGCAAGAGCCGTGGGGGCAATTGTATTCAGTATTATCATCGGTTTGATCATGCAGTTCCTGTTTCGCAAAGAAGAAGCGGAAAAAGCTGCCGCGCAGATGGCCATGCCGGAAGCGGAGGTCAAACGTCCGCTCTGGCAGAATGCACTGTATTTTGCATCGCTGGTCGGAATTCTGCTCTTTGCCAACTGGGGAAAACCGGATCAGGCAGGCGGTGCATGGGCTGCGATCTATAACGCCAAATGGTTCCTGACCGCCGGGTTCTCCGCCGGTCTGGGACTAATGCTCATCTTCTGGTTCGGCATGAAATGGTGGAAAATAGTGATCACTGCCATCCCCGTGACACTGTTGGCAATCTTTTTTCCGGAACAGCCGCTCATCGCTTTTACCGCCGGTGTGATCGGACTCTCCGCATTTACCAGTACGGATAAAGGTGAAACGTCCGAATGGTTCGAATCCGCATGGGGCTTTGCCAAACAGATCATGCCGCTGCTGCTGATCGGTGTCCTGGTCGCGGGCGCTTTGCTGGGTCGCCCGGGCAATGAGGGACTCATCCCTTCCGAATGGGTGTCCAAAGCGGTCGGGGGCAATTCGCTATGGGCGAACTTCTTTGCTTCTTTTGCGGGCGCCTTCATGTATTTCGCGACTCTGACCGAGGTGCCCATTCTGCAGGGACTGATCGGTAACGGCATGGGGAAGGGACCCGCACTGGCGCTGCTTCTGGCCGGACCCGCACTGAGTCTGCCGAACATGCTGGTCATACGCAGTGTATTGGGAAATAAAAAAACCGCCGTATTCATTGCGCTGGTGATCGTGATGGCAACGATCAGCGGGATGATCTACGGTGCCATATTTGCATAAAAAGGAGATGAGAAATATGAAGATCCAGATCCTGGGCACGGGTTGCCCGAAATGTAAGAAACTGACGGATAATGCCGAAAAAGCGGCTTTGGAACTCGGCATTGAACACGAGATCGAAAAAGTGACCGATATCAATGCCATCATGGCTTTTGGCGTGATGATGACACCCGCGCTGGCCATTGACAATGAGGTGAAATTCGTGGGCAGAGTACCGGGCGTGGAAGAACTGAAAACCATTTTGCAGAAATAAAAGTTTTCTGCTTAACAACGATCTGAGGAGGTTTAGGCTTGAAAAGGAACAATAAAAAATTACCGGTCATTTTTATGATCTTGATCTTTAGCGCACTTATGCTCATTTCCTGCGGGAAAAGATCTCAAGGAGTCCCGAAACTGCTGGACCTTGGAGCGGATAGTTGCGTACCCTGCCAGATGATGGCGCCCATTCTCGATGAATTGCGGGAAGAGTACCGGGGAGCCCTGGATGTCGTGTTCATTGATGTCTGGAAACCCGAGAATCAACAGGAAGCTGTCAAATACGGTATCCGGGCCATTCCCACACAAATATTTTTCGATCCACAGGGAAATGAATTATGGCGGCATACCGGTTTTATGTCCAAAGAAGATATTCTGAAAAAATGGAAAGAACTTGGCTATGATCTTAAACCCGTAAAACAGGAAGATATACAGGATTGTGCTACGGGTTGCGGTGATCTGCCGGAGGGCCGTGTTTGCGAATGAAAAAAATAAATTTTAAAAAGATCAAGGATCTGTTAAAAGTCCTGCTTGTTTGTTTTACATTGATCAGTGTGGGCTATATGCTCGGGAAGAACGCCACAGAAAGTAGGGATTCCGAGAGTGAAATATCCTCAACAGATAATTATGTTGCAGTTTATTATCTGCATTCCACTTTTCGCTGCGAAACCTGTAATCAGATCGAAGCTATGACAAGGGATCTGCTTGAGCGGGAATATCGTGCAGCAATGGAAAACGGCGACATACATTGGCGGGAAATTGATTTTATGAAAAATACAGCAATGGCGAAGCAATTTGACGTTGCTGCTTCCTGCGTGGTGGTCGCCCGTATCCGGAACGGTCATATTGACGATTATCAGCGCCTGGATGATGTCTGGACCCTGTTGAATGATCGGGCTGCTTTTGATAACTATATCCGTATCGCTATTGAGACATATCTGAACGCGGAGGAGATATCATGACGGAACTTGCCATCTTAACAGCACTCTGGCTGGGAATTCTGACGGCCGTGAGCCCCTGTCCGCTGGCGACGAACATTGCCGCCATCTCCTTTATCGCACGTAAAGCCGGACGTAAAGATCATGTTCTTGCTTCGGGATTATTATATGCACTGGGACGTACACTGATCTATGTGGTGCTGGGCGCGGGTATTGCTGCCGGTCTGCTGGCAAATGCAGAAGTCTCCCGGTTCCTGCAGAAACACATGAACGAGATCCTGGGTCCGGTGCTGATCCTGCTGGGCATGGTGCTGCTCAACTGGCTGGGTGCGGGCGTATCCTTTACTTTTAAGACCGACGGCCTGACAAAAAAAGCCGAAAAAGGCAGCGTATTCCTTGCCCTGCCGATCGGGGCACTTTTTGCGCTGACCTTCTGTCCCGTTTCCGCGGGTCTGTTCTTCGGCGGACTGGTACCCTTGGCTGTCAAAGAAGGGGCCGTGGTGATCTTTCCTCTGGTCTATGGGATCGGGACCGCCCTGCCGGTCATTCTTTTTGCCTTTTTACTGGCCTTTGCCGCCAAGTCCGTTGGGAAAGTTTTTAATAGCCTGACACATATCGAGGTCTGGGTTCGCAAGATCACGGGTGCGGTGTTTATTCTTGTTGGCATTTATTACACATTTGTCCATATTTACGGGATAAGCTTCAAATAGTGAATATTGGCGGATGTTGATGATCAAAAAATATCGAACCAAAGTTTGGTGACGATACGATAAGATCAAAGGAGGTCCTCCTATGAAACGCTTTGTTATCATCGGCGGCAGCGATGCCGGTATCAGCGCCGCGCTGCGGGCAAAGGAAATGGACGGTTCCATTGAAATAACCATGATCCTGGCGGATAAATATCCGAATTTCAGCATCTGCGGTTTGCCTTTCTATATCAGCGGGGAAGTCAAACACTGGCGTAACCTGGCCCACCGGACCCGGGAGGACATTGAGGCATCCGGCATCAAGGTGCTGGACAAGCATCTTGCCGAATCGATCGATCCATCCGCAAAGACAGTGTTGGTCCGGGACCTGAACGGAAATCAAAAAATATCTCTGCACTATGATAAATTACTCATCGGCAGCGGCGCGGTATCCGCCCGCCCGCCCATCGAAGGCAGCGATCTTCCGGGTGTCTTTTTTCTGCGATGGATGGACGACAGCTTTGCGGTAAAGAAATTCATCGAAGAACGTAAACCCAAATCCATCGCCATTATCGGGGCCGGGTATATCGGACTGGAAATGGCGGACGCCATGCGACATCTGGGACTTGATGTTACTGTCATCGAATATTTTCCCTCCATATTGATGACCCTTGATCCCCCGCTGGGTGCGATCGTTCGCTCGGAATTGGAAGGCAAGGGTGTGAAAGTCCATACCGCGACGGCAGTAAAAAAAATTGAAAAGCAACACGACAAATTGCTGGTTCATGGAGGAGAGGATTTTACAAAGGCATGCGATATGGTGCTGATCGCCACCGGCAGCCGTCCGGAGGTCAGTCTTGCCAAAACCACGGGTATTGATCTCGGGGCCGGGGGCGCCATAAGGGTCAACCGCAAAATGGAAACCAACAAACCCGATATTTATGCTGCAGGCGACTGTGCCGAAACCTATCACTGCCTGCTGGAAAAGAACAGTTATTTGCCTTTGGGTACCACCGCGCACAAACAGGGACGTATTGCCGGAGAGAACATGGCCGGCGGATCCCATGCATATGCGGGTTCTTTGGGTACCCAGTCGGTAAAAATATTCGATTTAGTTGCCGCCCGCACCGGTCTAAAGGATGAAGAAGCACGCAAAGAAGGGTTTGATCCTTTGAGTACGGATATTGAGACCTGGGATCACAAGGTCTATTATCCGGGTGCGGAAAAACTGCATATCCGCATGACCGGCGATCGCAAGACCGGACAGCTGCTGGGCGCACAGATCGTGGGCGCTTACGGAACGGAAGTGTCAAAACGCATCGATATTGTCGCGGCGGCTATCTATCATAAGATGAAGGTGGAAGAGCTGGATCATCTTGACCTGAGCTACACGCCGCCGCTGTCAAGTCCCTGGGATCCCGTGCAGATGGCCGCACAGGAGTGGATGAAAAGATCCGCTGAAAAATAAGATTGGGACGCAAAATGGAAATTACGAACGAACGCAAAATGACCAATGTTTTCGAACGTTATCTGACCCTCTGGGTAGGACTTTGTATCGTAGCGGGTATTTTACTGGGCAAAGTGGCACCGAACTTTGCAAAGACTCTGGATGCTTTTTCCATCAATGTCAACGGCGCGCCGGTGGTTTCCATTCCCATTGCGATCTGTCTATTTCTAATGATGTATCCCATCATGGTCAAAATTGATTTTGGAAGTGTGGTCAAGGCCGGGAAAAGCGGTAAACCCGTCTTTCTGACCTTGTTCATCAACTGGTGTATAAAACCCTTTACCATGTACGGCATTGCCATGCTGTTTCTGGGTTTTTTATTCCGTGGATTTATCGGTACGGAAGCGATGGATATCGTGAAAATGCCCTTCGGGTTGGACCTGCCGGTCGGAGCCGTTCACGGAGCCGGGACCGTGATCCTGCAGGATGGCGTCAAAATGCTGGAGATCCCGCTATGGCGGAGTTACTTTGCCGGCTGCGTGCTGCTGGGCATTGCCCCCTGCACGGCGATGGTGCTGGTCTGGAGTTACCTGGCGCGCGGCAATGACGGACTGACCCTGGTGATGGTAGCGATCAACTCACTGACCATGTTATTGCTGTACGGACTGCTGGGCGGTTTTCTGTTGGGTGTCGGCAAACTGCCGGTCCCCTGGCAGGCACTGTTACTGTCTGTCGGCGTGTATGTGGCATTGCCCCTGTTCGCCGGATATTTTACCCGGAAAGGAGTTATTGCCGCGAAAGGGGAAAACTGGTTCCGGGAAAGATTTTTGCATCTGCTTACTCCGGTCACGATTGCTGCATTGTTACTGACTTTGATCCTGCTCTTCAGTTTTAAAGGCGATGTTATTCTTGCCAATCCGTTGACCATCCTCTGGATCGCCGTGCCGCTGTTTATTCAGACCGTTTTTATCTTTTCGATCGGTTTCCTTGCGGCAAAGTTGCTAAAACTTCGCTACGAAGATGCCGCGCCCGCCGCCATGATCGGGGCATCAAACCACTTTGAGGTCGCTATAGCCACGGCGGTCATGCTGTTCGGACTTTCTTCCGGTGCAGCCCTTGCCACCGTGGTCGGCGTACTGATCGAAGTACCGGTGATGCTGATGCTGGTTGCCTTTTGTAAGAAAAACAAAGGATGGTTTGCCAAAAAGGCCGCCCCATCCACATCGGTGTGAAACAAAATTCAACAACCTGGCAAACTGTACACACCCTCATTGTTCTAATAAGAAATGGAATTTTTTCTTTTAAGGCATTTTTCCTTTTTATATATTTATTTTGTCTGATTTTCGGGATGAGAGAGTCCTCACGTTAATCAGTTCATAAACAGGTTGGAGTTTGTTCTTTTATGGACACGCGTTATTTATATTCGAGGAGAAAGATGATGAGGAAGATCACAGGAATATTTTTAGGATTTATATTTGCTATTCAGAGCTTGTTGGCGGGCAATGCCCTGCGTTTTAACGGCATTGATGAATATGTCCAGCTTTCAGAGGTTCTGAACATCGGCAGCAGCAGCAGTACCATTGAAACCTGGGTAAGAATTCCTGTTGTCGGAGACGGTAATCTGGCTGAGGACGAAAGGGTCGGGATCGTGATCGGGAACTGGGGGCAGGGTAGTGAAAATGTGGCTTTAGAAGTTCATGCGGCCGGACAAGTCAGATATTATTGGAATAACGGCGAATACGATCTGAAAGGAATAAAAGATTTGCGGGATGGAAGTTGGCACCACCTCGCTGCTGTCAGAGATAGATCCAACAATTTAATATATGTATACGTTGACGGCGTACTTGAAATTGAAAATCCGGGTGCAGGTACTGATATCAATATTTCCCTTACTCACCGCATTGGTGCCGATAACCGCACGAGCGGTATGCCGTATTTTCACGGCGAGATCGATGAACTGCGCATCTGGAACACGGCACGCACACAAAGCCAGATCCGGGAATTCATGTGTGAAGATGTGAGCGGTGAGAGCGGACTGCTTGCTTATTACCGGATGACGGACGGCAGCGGCAGCACGCTCAGCGATAACAAAGGGAGTAATACCGGAACATTGGTCAATATGGACAACAGCAATTGGACCGGCGATCATTTGGTCCCCAATGGCGACGGCAGCACAACGCCATACCAAATAAAAAGTCTGAACCACCTGTACTGGGTGTCGACCAACAGCAGTACCTGGAACAGCGATTTCGAGCAGGTCGCGGATATTGATGCGTCCCCCACGGCGGACTGGAACGGCGGTGCGGGCTTTTCGCCGATCGGGACGAACGCCAATAATTTCTTAGGGTCTTATGACGGTGCCGGATTTACCATTACCGGTTTGACCGTCGACAGAGCGTCTGAAAATTTTATCGGCTTTATCGGTCAGCTGGATGGCGGACCGCTCACGGATCTGGGACTTATTGACGTCAGTATTAACGGCAGCAACAGTAGCGGCGGATTGGTCGGAAATATTGAATCGGGCAATGTCAGCAACTGTTACGTATCCGGCTCGGTGAGCGGTACGGATTATGTCGGTGGCCTCGTAGGTCAGATAGCCAACGGATCGATCGTTCAAAGCTTTTCCACCGCATCGGTCGTGGGTAGCGGTCAGGATGTCGGCGGATTGATTGGACTTCTGGGATCATCTGTTCAAAATTGTTACGCCCGGGGAAGTGTGGAAGGGAACACGAACGCGGGCGGTCTGGTCGGAAGCGCTATGGGCGGAAGTACGATCAATAAAAGTTATTCCACGGGTGCCGTGACCGGTGTCAGCAATGCCGGCGGACTTGCCGGATATGCTGCCGAGGAAGATCCGTTCATGGAAGAACCGGGTGCCACGATCACGGCGTCGTTCTGGGATACGGAGACTTCCGGCATGAATGAAAGCCCGGGGGGAACCGGCAAAACAACGCTTGAGATGAAGGATCAGAGTACCTTTACCGATGCCGGATGGGATTTTGTGTATATCTGGGGGATGTTAAGTGAGATCAATAACGCTTATCCGCATCTGTTGTGGGAAGAGGAAGCGATCATTCCCGTATCGCAAAGTCCGGCACTCGGTGACGGCTCCTCCGGGAATCCCTATGAAATATCAAGCCTGGAAAATCTTTATTGGATCACCGAAAATACCGCCCGCTGGGGATATCATTATATCCAGGTTGCAAATATTGATGCCTCCGAAACGGCAACCTGGTTTTACCGGGCGGGTTGGAAACCGATCGGCAATGCGATAACAAAATTTACAGGTTCCTACAATGGACAGGGATACCGGATCGACAATTTATATTGCAGTCGCTATAGCAATTCTTACATTGGCCTTTTCGGATATACCGATGGGGCGGCGATCAGCAATGTGGGTCTGACAAATGTTCAGCTTACCGGGGATGCACATACCGGAGGACTGATCGGCTATAATAATAACACGGAGATCGGAGCCTGTTACAGTACCGGATCCGTAAGCGGAACGTCAAATATTGGTGGATTGATCGGATATAATGTTAACAGCCCGGTCACGGAAAGTCACAGCTCCGGTTCGGTGACCGGTATATCAAGTGCAGGCGGACTTATCGGATATTCTTCCAGCAATTCACCAGGAGATCATATTATTGATAATTGCTATAGCAGTAATTCGGTTGACGGAACCGGTTCATTGGGTGGACTTGTGGGTACGCTTGTGGGTTTTATCAGCGACAGCTTCAACAACGGGGATATTAATGGAAGCGGAGAAAATGTTGGCGGTTTGATCGGAGCCATTGATGGGGCAATTTTCAATTGTTATAACACGGGAACCGTCAGTGGGGCTTCATTCGTCGGGGGTTTGCTGGGGCGTGCCGTACCGGCAGTTCAGATCAATACATCTTACAATACGGGATCCGTCAGTGGCAGCAATGAGGTAACATATGCTTATGTCGGCGGACTGGTAGGGCGAATAGGCGCCGGCACGATCGACAATTGTTACAATAGCGGTCCGGTAAGCGGTGCGGGATATTATATCGGCGGATTGATCGGTGTTATAGGGACCGAAACATTTAATTCTTACATAACGAATTCTTACAGCGCAGGTCCGGTAAGCGGAACCATACCTTCTTCCACCGGAGGTTTTACCGGATATAAGACATCCGGAAGCACAATCAGCAGTTGTTATTGGGATGTAAATACGGACGGTATAGACGGAAATGCAAGCGGTGCGGACAATTATGGAGCGACCGGCAAAACAAGCATAGAAATGAAAATGCAATCCACCTATTCCGGCTGGGATTTTGCAACCTTATGGGATATCAACACTTCTCAGAATGAAGGGTATCCCTACCTAATGAACAATCCTCCCGATGTTCCCCTTCCCATTTGCCTTGCTGCTTTTAGCGGTTTATACAAGAAAGGAGCCGTCCACCTCAAATGGAAAACTGCCTCCGAAACCGAAAACCTCGCTTTCCGGATCTACCGTAATGGTGAGATGATCGCGGAACTCGAAGGAGCCGGCACAACAACGGCACCGCAGGATTATCAATGGACGGATAATTATGTCATCCCGGGCAGGACCTATACCTACGTACTGGCGGACGTGGACTTGCAGGGAAAAGAAACGAAACATCCTGAGATTGAGGTTGAGATTGAGATTGAGGATGGTACGGACAGGGATTTTAATATCGGTGCAGCCTATCCCAATCCTTTCAATCCGATGACCATCGTTCCGCTGAACCTGGTGGCAGCGGCGGAAGTTAAAGTGATACTGTACGATACCGCAGGACGCAGGGTCCGGAACATTTATAGCGGTCAAATGCATGTCGGTTCCCACGATCTGAAGATCGACGGTACGGACCTGAGCACAGGCATCTATTTTGTGCATATTGTTGTGCATGTTGGGGCGTATCGCAGTACGCCGCAGGTGCAGAAGATCGCATTGATGAAATAAATTTCAATCGTTGGGGTGTATAGCGATACGCCTCAACACATGTACGGCAAAATCAAAAAAAGCTCCTGTCTTCGGATGGGAGCTTTTTAATGTTGATGGGCCTACCCGGCGTTTTTATATGTCCGGAAACCCGGACGATCTGTTAAATAAAACAGCAGATACAAGATAATAGCACTAAAAAACAAAAATGTCATATCATGGAATGCTTTTCAAAAAGGCATTTTCCGGGGATAAGTTGACATAAAGCAAATAAATCCCTACATTTACGCTGAAATGCATGGATCAATATATGTGGAAAACAATTATAAGATCGTGCTTAATTAAAAAAAAGACAGGATATAAATGAAAAATAACATGAATTACGGAATTATAGGCAACTGCAAAACAGCCGCACTGGTATCGGATACCGGGTCGCTGGAGTGGATGTGTTTACCCGATTTCAGTTCTCCTTCGGTCTTTGCCGCCATTCTCGACCCGGACCGCGGCGGTCATTTTGCTATTGATGCCGGAGAAGATGCCGAGATCACGCAATCCTATCTGCATCATACCTGTATTCTCCGCACGCATTTTAAAACTTCCGAAGGCGAATTTGAGATACTGGACCTTATGCCGCGATATAAAAATGACAGGCGTCATTACGTATGTCCCGCTGATGTGATCCGATATTTAAGGCCACTTTCCGGTAAGCCGAAGATCCGTTTTGATTATAAACCCGCACTGGCGTATGCGCGAAACACAACCTATACCGAATCGTATGACGGTTTCATTAAAAGCCGCACTAAAAACGGACAGTACGAATCGGTATATCTTTACAGCAATATTCCACACAAATATATCCTTAACCGCGAAGAATTTTTACTGGGGGAAGATTGTTTTTTTGTTCTGACCTATAATCAGAAACTTTTGCAACAGAATATCGAACTTGTCCAGCTGGAAATTGAACGGACAAAGGTGTACTGGCTGGAATGGGTACAGCGCACCGTGCGATTCAGCCGCTATCGCGAAGAGATCATACGTTCCGCATTAACGCTCAAACTGCTCAGTTTTCAGGAAAGCGGTGCCATTTTGGCGGCGATCACCACATCGCTGCCGGAGAGTATCGGAGAGAACCGCAACTGGGATTATCGCTTTTGCTGGATCAGGGACGCTTCCATGATCATCACGGTATTGACCGATACGGGTCATTATAACGTTGCGGAACGTTTTTTACGTTTCATTATTGATGTAGTGCCTTACAAAGATGAAAAAATACAGATCATGTATGGTATCCGGGGTGAGAAGAAGCTGACCGAACGCGAACTGCCCTGGCTGGAAGGTTATGAGGGTTCAAAACCCGTGCGCGTTGGGAATGCTGCCTATCATCAGAAACAAAATGATATTTACGGCGTCCTGCTGGATGTGATCCATAAGGCATTTAAATTATTTCCGAACGATATTGAACGCGGAGAGGAACTCTGGACCATTGCGCGTACGCTGGTGCGCTCGGTGGAACAGAACTGGAAAAAACCTGACCGGGGGATATGGGAATATCGCAGTCAGAACCGCCACTTTGTTTTTTCTAAAGTACTGTCCTGGGTTGCGATGGACAGAGGGGTCAAACTCGCAAAAATGCTTGGGAAAGAGCAATACCTTAAAAAATGGACCCATACCCGTGACGCGATCCGGAAAGACATTTTTCAGAAGGGATGGAATGAGAAGATCGGTTCATTTACGCAAAGTTACGGCAGCACGGCAATGGATGCTTCCAATTTACTGTTGGCAACGTATGAATTTATCGACCCGAAAGATCCGAAATTCATATCAACGGTTGAACAGAACCGGAAAGCGCTCAGTTATAACGGCCTGATGTACCGTTACAAAAATGAAGATGATTTTGGGAAGCCAAGATCCGCTTTCACGCTCTGCAGCTTTTGGCTGGTCAAAGCGCTTTGTCAAACGGGCAAACAAAAAGAAGCCACACAGATATTCGATAAAATGCTTTCTTATTCCAATCACCTTGGACTTTACAGCGAGGATATGGATTTTGATAGTAAACGGTTACTGGGAAATTTTCCGCAGGGTTATTCCCATCTCTCTCTGATCGATGCCGCCATTGCACTTTGTAAAACGGAAGTTGATGCGGATGAGATCATACAAAAAACCATCGAGTTTCCCTATAACCCTCATCTTGAGGAGGTTCATAATGAGTAAAAATATTTTCATATCCAACCGTCTTCCCGTAACTATCACGATCGGGGAGAGTGGTGTCGCTTTCACACCCAGTATCGGCGGACTGGCAACCGGTCTGAAAAGTGTTCATGAAGATAAAAAAAGTCTCTGGCTGGGCTGGAGCGGACTGTCTTCGGATTCATTGAGCGATCCGGAAATGAAAACAATTGACAGGGAATTGTTGTCGGCACACAACAGCGCGCCGGTCTTTCTTTCGGAAGAGGATATTAACGATTATTATTATGGATTCTGCAATCGTACGATATGGCCGCTGTTCCATTATTTTATGGGGCAGATCGAATACGAGCACCGTCACTGGGAGGCTTACCGCCGGGTTAATCGAAAATTTTTTGAGCGACTTGAAGAAGTGATCGAAGATGGCGATACGATCTGGGTCCATGATTATCAGTTGATGCTGCTGCCGGAAATGATACGGGAGAAATATCCCGACACGACGATCGGTTTCTTTTTGCATATCCCGTTCCCCTCATATGAATTATTTCGCCTGTTGCCGTGGCGGGAGGAAATTTTAAAAGGGCTGCTGGGTTCCGATCTGATCGGATTTCACACGTATGACTACACGCGTCATTTTCTCAGCAGTGTACGGCGTATTCTGGGTTACGAACACAATCTGGGATATCTGCAGATGGGGCAACGCAGTATCAAGGCGGATGCTTTCCCGATGGGGATCGATTACAAGCGATATCATGATGCACTTGATACGGATGCGATACGGGAAGAAAGTGACGATGTTCTTAAAAAAGCACAGGGGACCAAACTCATTCTCTCCGTGGATCGTCTGGATTACACAAAAGGTATTCCGGAGCGGATAAAGTCCTATGCCGAATTTCTGAGAATATATCCCCAGTATCGTGAAAAAGTGACCATGATCCTGATCGTTGCTCCTTCGCGAACAGAGGTTGATACTTACAGTGATCTGCTGAAAGAGATCCAGGAACTTGTAAGTAATACGAACGGAGAGCATGGAACTATCGGTTGGGTGCCGGTCTGGTTCTTTTACCGTTCATTCGGGTTCGAGAACCTTACCGCCATCTATGCCGCGGCGGATGTATTGCTGGTCACACCGCTCCGTGACGGTATGAATCTTGTCGTTAAAGAATATATTGCAGCACGCAGGGATGCAAAGGGTATGGTCGTGCTGAGTGAGACCGCGGGTGCCGCCAGCGAACTGGGAGAGGCTGTCATTGTGAATGCAAACAATATCAGGGAGGTTGCGGAAGGTATTAGGAATGCGCTTGAAATGCCCGAAAAAGAAAAAATGAACCGCAACAAGATCATGCATCAGCGGCTGAAACATTATGACGTTGAATTCTGGGCCAATGATTTTTTACAGAACCTGGCGGAGGTGAAGGACAGACAGAAAGAACATATGCTGATCAAAATGGACAAAAAGAACACGGAACATCTGATAAAAGCCAAAAAAGATGCCGGAAAGAGATTGTTTCTGCTTGATTATGACGGGACGCTCGTTCAGTTCAAAGACAAACCCGAATACGCCGTTCCGGACAAAGAGCTTCTTGAATTGATCACCCGTTTGGCTGAGGATAAAAAAAACACCGTGGTAATTATCAGCGGACGTGACAGGAATACTTTGGAGGAATGGTTTGGGAAATTAAAGATAAATCTGGTTGCGGCACACGGCATGTGGGTCCGGGAAGAGGGCAGAGAATGGGAGCGGATCGAGATCCTTTCCAATGAGTGGAAAGAGAACATCCGTCCTATTCTTGAAATGCATACCGCCCGCACACCCGGTTCTCTGGTGGAGGAAAAGGAATATTCCCTTGCCTGGCATTACCGCCGCTGTGAACCGGAACTGGCGGCTGTGCGGGTCAATGAACTCAAAGATGCCCTGGATGATCTTATCGGGAATCTGAATATCGGATTGTTAAGCGGGAACAAGGTAATAGAGATAAAGGACACCGGTGTGAACAAGGGACGCGCTGCATCTATCTGGCTGAACCGCGAGGAATGGGATTTTATTTTTGCAGCCGGAGATGACTGGACCGATGAAGATATATTCAATATTCTTCCGGATGATGCCTGGTCCATTAAGGTCGGAAGCGGAGTTTCCCGTGCACGGTTCCGTGTGGATCGCACGGAAAATGTCCGCGAACTGCTGAAACGGCTGGCAGAGAAATAATTATATCAGAAATGTTTTTGGGCGAAGGCACGACCGGAATTTCCTTTTAAGTATTTTTCAAAGCGAAGCGCTTTATACTTATCATGAAAACCACAATACCATTTAATTTTCCAGGGTTTATATTTTGATGTAAATGAACATTTTCCGGAATTATGATCATTAAATCGCCGTTTGAGATCATTTGAAAATCCTATATAAGTTCGATCAGGGAATTTGACGCTTTTTAAAATATAGACATAATACATTTTTTTATCAAGACATTATAGAATACCAAATCAACAAAAAAATAGGTTTTTTAAGTATTGTAATCAATCTGAAATTTATTAATGTGATATAAATCAAAGATATGATCATAGGTATACTAATGATTGTGGCTGTGCCACGCGAAGCCCGAAGAAGTTCTTTGTTTAAATTGAGTTTGTATGCCCATGCTTCGTTCTCCTGACGAAGAACTACGCAGGGCACACTTCGCCCTTCGGGCGATAATATCAGATATTTATAATGGAAGGTTAATGATTATCATCAGACTTATAAATTTGATTATTATTATAGTGTGGCTGTGCCACGCGAAGCCCGAAGAAGTTCTTTGTTTAAATTGAGTTTGTATGCCCATGCTTCGTTCTCCTGACGAAGAACTACGCAGGGCACACTTCGCCCTTCGGGCGAAGTGTGGAGGTGCCGGGAATCGAACCCGGGTCCAAAGCGGAGACCAGCATGCTTTC
>CAZHTR010000006.1:38361-79728 GCA_964535585.1 uncultured bacterium
GTGTGGAGGTGCCGGGAATCGAACCCGGGTCCAAAGCGGAGACCAGCATGCTTTCTACGTGTGTAGGCAGTTGAATGGTCTTAGTTGTCCCGGTTCAAAAACCAAAACCCGGAACAACGCAGATCACGATGTTTAACACGATCCCTGTGATCATGGGATCATGCGAGCCTGTGAAACGGCGCTCATTCCGGACCCGCAGGCAAAACCCGGATGAACGGCTACGTGTTTAATTACGCAGCGTATGCAAAATTATCTGCATTTACATTTAGCTCAGATTGATTAACGTGGATTCCTGAACACCACGACACGCTTACAGGAAGACCTGCCCGCCCTGTCGAAACCTTTACACCCCCATGTCAAAAAGCCGGTCAATATACACTTATACTATGCATTTGTCAATGAGTTGCACTTTTTTTATTTCATTGCCGACCAGAGTGTTTTATGAAAAATTATTGGTAAAAAACATGTAAAATGTTTATAATGACAGTTGATCTCTTGAAAAATAGTAAAAAATATATGAAGGAAAGAAAATGAAGCGTATCCTTAACATCAGTATGACCACTCTGCTTCTGTTGGTGCTAACCTTTACCGGTGCCGCAGCACAGGAAGCCAAAAGCATTCCCACCCGTGATCAGATCGAAGAGCAATATCGCTGGAATCTGGCGGATATTTATGTCGATAACGAAGCCTGGGAACAGGATTTCAGCTATGTCGAAGATAATCTTGACATTCTGCAGAAATACAGAGGTAAGCTTGGAAGATCGGCGTCAAATCTTGAGAATTGTTTGCGTGATTCCGAAATGATCGAACGTAAACTGGACAAAATGTACATATATGCCCATCTGATGAAAGACCAGGACACGCGGAATGAGATCAGTCAGTCCATGTCCACCCGTATTGCGATGCTGGCGCAGCGATACTATCAGGAACGCGCATTCCTGTGGCCCGAAATTCAGGAGATTCCCGAACGAAAGTTGAACCGCTTTGTCAATTCATCGGAATTTCTGCAGCAATACCGTCATCCCTTCAATGATATGCTTCGTCAGAAGAAGCATATTCTCAGCGAGAGAGAAGAGGAACTGCTGGCAATGTCGGGAAATATGGGCAGTGAGTTCAGCAAGATCCGTGAGGCGCTGACCCAGGCGGATATCGAATTCCCGATGGTCAGGGATGAGGACGGGAACGAGATCGAACTTTCGTACGGACGCTATTCCCTGTTACTGCAGTCCCGGGATCCCGAAGTGCGACGGGGTGCCTTTGAAGCCATGTACGGAACGTTCGATAAATTCAAGAACACCAGTGCCGCCACATACCGCGGATCGGTGCAAAAGGATATTTTCTATGCAAGGGCGAGGAATTACGACTCCTGTATTGAAATGGCCCTGGATGGCGACAATGTACCGGTTGAGGTCTATGACAACCTTATCTCCACGGTACATGATCACCTGGATCCCTTGCATCGCTACATGAATTTACGTAAAAAGATCATGGGTGTCGACAAACTGCACCTGTATGATACCAGCGTTCCCATCGTAGCCGAATCGGAGGTCAAATATACCTATGAAGAAGCGAAAGAACTGATCATCAATGCACTGGAAGTGATGGGACCCCAATTCCAGGCGGACGCGAAAAAAGCGCTTAACTCGCGCTGGGTGGATGTGTTTGAGACCCGGAATAAACGTTCCGGCGCCTATTCATGGGGCGCATATGATACCCATCCGTATATTTTAATGAATTTCAACGGTACCCGCGACCATGTCTTTACACTTATGCACGAACTCGGTCACGCGCTGCATTCCTATTATTCGAATCAGGGACAGCCGTATACGACGGCAGGATATACGATCTTCGTTGCGGAGGTTGCTTCGACCTTTCTTGAGAACATTCTTATGGATTATATGCTGAAGACCATCGAAGACAAAAATGAAAAACTGTCCTTACTGGACCAGTGGGCCGGTAATATCCAGGGCACACTTTATACACAGGTGCTGTTTGCGGAATTTGAACGCGAGGCACACCGTTTGGCGGAAGAAGGTGTTCCCCTCACCGTTGCAACACTTAACAAAACATATTTTGATATTCTGAGTTCATATTATGAAGGTGTTCTGGAGTTGGATGAAGCCTATGGTCTCACCTGGAGCCGGATCCCCCATTTTTTCCGTCAGTTCTATGTCTATAAATATGCCACCAGCCTGAGCGCTTCCACCGCATTGAGCAAGAAGGTGCTGGAGGGAGAGGAAGGAGCGATGGAGGACTATATGGCATTTTTACACAGCGGTGCCAGTGATTATCCTATCGAACTGCTGAAAAAAGCCGGTGTTGACATGTCCACACCCGATCCCATCGCAAAAACCCTTGAACTGTTCAATGACATAGTCACACAGATGGAAGCCCTGATCTCCGAGTAAATAAAACCGGGTATTCCATTTTTGATCGTTAAACAATAAAATCCCGTGAAAAACACATCACGGGATTTTCACTTTTTTAAAATGGAGATGTGATATGAAAAAGATCATCATGATTGTAACGGTTCTGGTCGCCGCAGGCGCATTATTCGCACAGGAGGAGGAGTCCGCTATATGGAAAAAGGGCGGCCAGGGAGCATTGAACTTTTCTCAGACCGCACTGAGCAATTGGTCGGGCGGCGGTATGAACGCGATATCCCTTAACAGTTATGTAAGTCTTTTTGCCAACTATCGTAAAGATGCTGCCGCCTGGGAAAATATGCTTGATCTTGCTTATGGTATCGTAAGGCAAGGCAGTGAGATGCAGAAGACGGACGATAAGATAGATCTTGCTTCGAAATTTACTTATAAAATCAGCCAGAGCTGGGGCTTCTCCGGTCTGCTTGGTTTTAAGACACAGATGACTCCCGGATATGATGCCGATACGCTGCTTATCTCATCGTTTGCGGCACCGGCTTATCTTCAGGTCGCTACCGGTATGGAATATAAGCCGGGAGATGACCTGAGCATCCTGATCGCTCCGATCAGCGGGAAAATGACCTTTGTTGCAGATACTTCACTGTCAACTAAATACGGTGTTGACCCCGGAAAAACAGCACGGGCGGAATTCGGAGGTTTCGTAAAATTTCAGTATCGCAAAGAGATCATCGAGAATGTCGTTTTCCAGACAAAGTGCGAGTTATTCAGCAATTACATTGAAAATCCCCATTATATTGATGTGAACTGGGATGTATTGCTGAGCATGAAGATCAATAAATTCCTTGCGGCAAGTCTGAGCCTGCAACTGGTATACGACCATGATTACAGTTCGAAGGTCCAATTTAGGGAAACGCTTGGTCTTGGCCTGTCATTTTCATTTTAGTTACATTACTTCAATTAGGAGAAAAAAACATGATCATCCGGTCCTTATCTGATATACCTGCAGTGCAAGTCAAAATGGAAGGTGTCCGGGACGCATGGCGTCAGGTGCCCGTGGGCAAGGCGGAGCATTCCCCGAACATCTCGTTCCGTGTCTTTACCCTAAAACCGGGCGGACATACCCCGTATCATATCCATGCATCGGAACATGTCAATTACATCATTTCGGGACAGGGTGCGCTCAAGGATGAGAAAGGGGAACTCCATCCCGTGAATGCGGGCGATTTCTGCCTGGTCCTTCCGGGAGAGAAGCATCAATACCGGAATCTGTCCGACAAGGAAGACCTTGTCTTTATCTGTGCGGTCATGAAAGAATATGAGTGATATTCAGGATCGGACATGTTTTCCGGGGGATATTTAAAAAGCTTGCAAAAAAAACGCAAAAAGTCTTATTATTAAAAATGTTAAACGCATTAATAATCAAATGGGAGCAAACATGAAAAAAACGATCATTTTTTTCTTTTGTTCGATACTGCTTTTAACGGCATGTGCGGGCCCATCGCAGGCGATCAAAAAAAAGGGGTCAAGGGAATTCAACACCCTGATGAAAGATATCGATGCCTTGGTTCGCGATGAAGCGTTCGATCACGCACACTGGGGTGTGCTCATTAAATCCCTGGATACGGACGAAGTCTGGTATGCGCATAATGAGCACCGTCTTTTCATGCCGGCATCCAACAACAAAATACCGACTACAGCCCTGG
The DNA here is from genome assembly GCA_964535585.1 of uncultured bacterium. Lineage (GTDB taxonomy): Bacteria > Fidelibacterota > Fidelibacteria > Fidelibacterales > Fidelibacteraceae > M50B103. The sequence continues at coordinate 42,449 of CAZHTR010000006.1, forward strand.
CATTTATGACCCTGGGACCGGATTTCCGCTTTGAGACGCATGTCCTCAGCAAGGGAAATATCCGGAACGGAGTGCTGCACGGCGATCTTGTGGTGTGGAGCAACGGCGATCCCACGATGTATGAACGTTACCTGGATGATTCCCGGGCAGTTTTCTATGCCTGGGCGGACACACTTAAAGCCCAGGGAATACGTCGCATCGAAGGCAATATCGTCGGCGATGACGATGCGTTTGACGATGTTTATCTGGGTAACGGCTGGGCCTGGGACTATTTACAGATCTGGTACGCGGCACAGTTCGGTGCCTTGCAGTTCAATGAAAATTATGTTGATATCAAGATCATTTCCCCCGCAGATATCAACGGAAAAGTTCAGATCATCCCCAATTGTCCAAGCTCATATTATACCATACATAATCAGATACAGGTTGTTTCATCGGGTCCGTCACGTATCAGCATGGAACGTGATTTCTTCAGCAACGATATTATTATTTCCGGGCAGGTGCGTGCAGGTTCGTCGATAATTGAACGTAGCCCCACCATCCACAATCCCACCGCTTTTTACGTGCATGTCCTGAAAGAGGTCCTGGAAGAAAAAGGCATTACCGTTACAGGCAAGGCTTTGGATTGCGATGATATCGGGAACTGGATCCATGCGCCTTTGGATATCGGATACCGGGAACTCGCGCACTATTATTCGGTGCCTTTATCCGAGGTTCTTACCCGACTGATGAAACGCAGTCAGAACATGTACGCCGAAACCATACCGCGTGCTGTTGCATGGAATGAGACCGGGCTCGGCACCCTTGGGACCGGGCGGAGTATCATGGATTCGCTGTTCGTGCAATTCGGTATTGAACCCGGTTCATGGGTCTATTCTGACGGCTCCGGTCTGACACGTTACAACTATATCAGTCCGCAGGTCCTGGTCAGTATTCTTGAGGGAATGTATCAAAGCGAACTGAAAGATGTCTGGATGGAGACCTTCCCGATAGCCGGAGTTGACGGAACCTTACGCAACCGTATGAAAGGCACGGCAGCGGAAGGACGTGCGCTGGGCAAGACCGGAACGATCGCCAACTCACGCGGATTGAGTGGATACATACAGACACAAAGCGGAGAAAATCTCGTTTACTCATTTCTTGTGAACGGACATATATTGTCCGGCAGCGATACCGACCGGATCACGGATAGTATTCTGGAATTGCTCTCCGCGTATTAAATATCGAAAAACATATGACTTATCAGGAAGCCGTCGAAAATGCGGCTTCCGTTTTATTAAGTATGAAAAAACCGTGTAAATAAGTTAATTGGCGCGTGGAAGATAAATCGTGAAAGCACTGCCTTTTTCGAATTCACTATGAACTTCGATCTTCCCGTTATATTCATCCAGGATCTTTTTAAGAATGGTCGTACCGAGACCGGTCCCGCTCACATTCCGGGTGTGAATGTTCTTGGCCCGGAAGAATTCTTCAAATATACGTTCCTTATCTTCCGTTTTCATTCCGATGCCGGTATCTTCAACGATGATCTTGACATAAGCGTCTTCCCGTGTGGCACGAATATTAATACGGCCATTTTCTTTATTATATTTGATCGCATTGGATAATAAATTTGTGTAAATCCTGCGTATCTCTTCACGGTCTGCCTTGATATAAAGTTCATTGTCAATCCGCATATCCAGTGTCAGTTTACGTTCCCGGATGTTGCTGTAGAAAAAATCGACCGTTTCCCTCAGGAGGTCACCGGCATCGATGCGCTCGATCTCCCGGCGTACGGTCATGGCATCCATCCGGAAAATATTCAGCAGATCCTGAAGAAGTGCCAGCATCGCATCACAGCGGGTCAATGAGCGGTTCAAATAGTTCTGATAAAGGACTTCATTATCTCCCATCTGCCGTTCGATCACCATTTCCAGATAACCCCTGATGGCCCCCAGGGGAGCTTTCAATTCGTGTGCCAGCATATTGATGAATTCGGATTTTGAGAGCTCAAGTGCCTTGATCTCGCTGATATCGCGCAGTACGGACACTACCCCAAGCAATTGTCCCTTGTCATCGAGAATGGGGTTTGAATTCGCCATGATCACCAGCTTGGCCGGCGGTTCGATCACGATCTCCTCCTTGATGGAGCAGTAACTGTGTTTGCTTTCGAGGATCCCGGATATCTGTTCCTGCAGTTTGACCGGGAGGATCTCAATGATCTTTTCACCGACCAGGATTTCGCGATTGATCCCGGTCAGTTTCAGGAACCGCGGATTATAAAAAATGATCTCACGTCGTATGTTCGTGATCATCAAACCATCATCGATCGACTGGATGACCGAGCGAAGGCGGGATTGTTCTTCCGAAATGGCAATGAGGTTCCGGTCCTTCTCTTCCTTAAGGCGGCGCGCTTCCTGTACGTACCAGCGGCGTTCCAGTGCCCGCGGGATGATACGCTCCAATTTATCGTGTTTAATGGGTTTTTTTAAGAAATCATATCCGCCAAGGTGCGCTGCCCGCATAATGGTGTCGATCGCAGGATCATTATCCATCATAACACAGATCGCCTCGGGAAAACTTTTCAGGATCATCGACAGAACATCAAGTCCGGTCTTATCCGGCAGTTTACATGCAATAAGATAAAGGTCATATTCCGTTTGCATCGCCTTTTTGATCGCCGGTATTCCGCGGACTTCAATATCCAGGGTATAGCGTGTCCCTACAACCTGCCGGATGCTGTCAATCGTTCGCTGATCATGTTCAACGAGCAGTATGTTGGCGCCTGTCAGTAACATGCCCAATAATATTGATAATTATTCTTAAAAGACAGTTCTTTTTGAACTTTCGGACATTCGATCTGAGCGCAGATATGTTGCTGGGGACCTTCACGGATAAATGTGATAACGAACTTCTTTTTTCATTCAAAAGGCATTATATTTTAAAATTTAGTATACGTGGAAACTATTTGATAAATACATGCATCTTACTACAGTGAAAATTCAGAATATCATCAAAGGCGCACTGCTGTTTATTCTTACATTTGCGCATGCGGAAAACAAACCCATCGAGTTGCTGCATGCCGCTACCATGCAAAAGGTAACGGTAAAAACGGAAGACGGAAACGTTTCTCCCGAAAACAGCTACATTATGTTCGATAAAGATGTGCACATCAAACAGGGGGAAGTGCACCTGTATGCCGATCGTGCCTACCAGTTCCCCGACCTGGATCTGCTGAGGCTGAAGGGAAATGTCATGATCGATGACGATAGTGTGCAAATATGGTTCAGTGAGGGTGAATACAATACAAAGACAAAGGATATCCTTGTTACGACACCTCTCCGGATCCATTATGATACCCGCAATTTTTCGGCGCTTTCCTTATCCGGGAATCTGGACCGTGATCTCTATCGCGCATACGGTGAGGTAGAGGTGTCGGACAGTTCCTCCTATGCCTATGCGGATTCCCTGTTTTTTGATCGGCACGCCGAGCGGGCATTTTTATATGGGAACGCCATGATGGCGGATACGGTCAATCACATGGTCATGCGGGGCAGCGAGATCGCTTATCATCTTGATACAGACCGTTTTTACGGTTACAAGGATGCTTCCGTTTATGAAACATTGAAGGACGGCACAAAACGATTTGAGGTCTTCGCAAAATATCTTGAAGGCGATATCAAAGACGGATGGCTGATCGCGGTTGATAGTGTTTTCGTTCTGCAGGATTCCTCATCGGCCCGCTGCGATTCCCTGTTCTATCTCGATTCGGTCCAAACGGTACATTTCTACGGGAACGCACATGTGCAATACAAGGACATTGATATGTACGCTCCGGAAATGACCCTGCAATTTGAAAGGAACCGTCTCGGTGAGTTGTCTGCCGGGAACAATCCCCGGGTTACACTCAAAGAAATGGGATATCTCAGGGAAAAAGGAGATGAAAGTATAGTAAAGGTCAGCGAAATGACAGGAAAATCGCTTCACCTCATCTTTGACGAAAAGGACAATCCGGAACGCATGGATATGGCGGGGATGGTGATCAGCGATTATCATGTGTTCAAGGATTCGGTCTACAAGGGCATCAATCACATGCAATCCGACACTGTCCGTCTCATGTTTGAAGAAGGTGATGTCCGTCACATTTACGCTGTCTTTGAAGTGGATGGCAAGTTCATGCCCGACAGCACCTATAAAGAGATGGATACGACGGCTTTTTACCAGGGCATGTACGCGCATTACGATCTCGGGATCGATCTGATGTTCGTATACCCCAATGCCACCATGCGTTACGGTGATATAAGCCTCCGGGCCGATACGATGAAGATCGACTGGGACACAAATATACTCTATGCCTATTCAGCACCGGGCGGAGACTTGCCGGAGTTCGTACAGGGGAGCGATCCTCCGGTTCGCGGGAATCTTTTTGAATACAACCTGGATACGAAACGCGGAAAGATCACACGGGGACGGACCCATATCAAAGAGGGTTATTACCACGGACGCAGTGTCCTGAAGACAGAGGATGAACCGCTGTATGTCACACACGGCATTTTTACAACCTGTGATCTGGATGAACCGCATTTTTGCATAGAAGCCAGACGTATGAAGGTGATCCCCGGCGACCGTGTTTTCGCCCAGGATATCGTGTTCAAAATCGCGGATATTCCGCTGATGTACATCCCCTCCATGTTTGTTCCCATCGAGGAAGGCGACCGTCGCAGCGGCTGGATCCTTCCAAGCTTCGGCCGTTACGACAGAAAGGGGTGGGCTCTTGAAAAGATGGGTTATTACTGGGCTCCCAGCGATTATTACGATGCTCGTATCCTTCTCGATTTTTACGATAATTACGGTATCAGTGCCGAATTGCGTCAGCGTTATGCCTGGCGTTATCATATCAGTAGAGGAGACCTTACTCTAAGATACTGGAATAATTTCCTTTCCTCATCTCCCAACCAGGGTTTTCGCGTATCTCTTGACCACTCTCAGACCATCGGACAAAAGTCAAGTCTGAATATCTCGGGGGCATTTACAAACGACTCCCAACAGTTTACACGTGAGTTGGACAAGGACGAACGGCTGCAGCAGCAGATGTTATCCAGCGCTAACTTCAGGACCTCCCTTGGCCCTTTCAGCGTCACCATCAACGCTTCCCGTAACGAAGATCTTCTGACGGGAAGCACCACTACCAACTTCCCGCGTTTCAGCATTTCTAAACAGCCCGCAAGTATCTTCAAAAAAAAGAAAATGACCGATCCGGACAAATGGTATCACAAATTCACCTACAGTATCGGTTCGGAAATGGACAACCGCATGACGCATACCTGGATTCCGTCCGACTCGCTGTACCGTGATGAGTTCAAGAATAAATTGCAGACCAATGTGGGTGTGCGGTATAACAATAAATTGTTCGGTTTTCTGACGGTATCGCCCAATCTGGAATATTACGAAGACTGGACCACCCTCTATACAGCTCCGCAGACGCGAAACGATTCGGTTCTTGTCGATTCAAGCGGTAAGACATTGTGGCAGGATGTCGACGGATTCAAACGCCGCGGACGCTTTAGTCTGGGTACAAGAGCAAGTACAACGCTTTACGGTGTTTTCAATGTAAATATTTTTAGTCTGAAAGCCATCCGGCATACCATGAATATGAGTCTGAACTACCAGTACCGCCCGGATCAGTCCGGTAACCCGGAATATGTTTTCCGGGGAGTTGACATTAACGGGGAAGACGTGAAATACGACTATTTTCAGAACACGCTCCTGGGTGCGACACCCTCTGCGGAAAGCCAGACCTTCACCTTCAATTTCAATCACGATCTTGAGTCAAAAACCGTACGCCGCGACGGGACGGAGAAAAAAACACGTTTGATGAATATTCAGCACAGTTATAATTTCCTCGCCGATTCCTTACGAAGCAGTCTGATCAAGGCAACATCGACTATCAGGGATCTGCCCGGTGGCATGTCGCTGAAAATCGATGCCGATTTCGACCCCTATGCTTACAGGGTCAACGAAGCGGGTACCGGTATTATCCGGATCGATCAATTGGCCACTCCCAGAATAACATACTTCAGAATGGGAACAGATTTTCATTTTCAGCCTAAAACAAGTATCCGGTCTGCTGCAACAGCGAACGATGTCCCGGCAGACAGTGACGGTTCGGATAATGTTCCCGCCAAAGCGGTTTCGGGTGCGGACGAAGGATTTTCACGCTGGAGTGTAACAGCCGGTTTATCATTTACTTCAAGTGCAAGCAATCCCCTGAATGTAACGAATCGTCTGTTGGTGAATACGACACTTAAGGCACATTTAACACCCAAATGGTCAGGAACCTATAAGATCGATTTTGATGTACTTGAACAGAAGATCACAGATCAGCGTATAAGTCTGCAGCGGGATATGCACTGCTGGGCGCTTTCGCTGGACTGGAATCCCGGAGACAGTTTTTTTATAAAGGTATATGCCAAAGCCAGTGTATTAAAAGCCCTTAAACTGGAGAAAAAGACAGGAAGACAATACTAAAGAACATGAAGAAAGCATATATACAAATTAAACTTCCGCTTAAAAAAGATATTAAGGAACGTCTGGATGTCATGATGGAACTGGGGGAGATACCCTCGTTGGAAGAACGCGCTGACGGACTTTATATCCTGGATACCTGGAAGCACCGGCATCGGCTTCGTTCCTGCCTCGGAACGGCTTTCCCGGATGAAGCACTGACCGAACTGGGTCTGGAGGAAAAAGACTGGAATCGCGAATGGATAGAAGGTTTTCAGCCGCTTCCCATCACGGAGAATGTCTGGATCACGCCGCCCTGGCATGTGGATCGTGTTCCGGACGGAAATACAACGATCATCATCAATCCCGGCAACGCCTTTGGAACGGGAACACACGAGTCCACCCGCCTGGCTTTGGAATGCATGACCCGTCTGGTAAGGGCAGGCGACATCGTTTGGGACCTGGGCTGCGGTTCCGGTATCTTATCGATCGCGGCAATAAAACTCGGTGCGCTCCATGTCTGTGCGATGGATAACGATCCTGAAATTCATACAAATATGTCCGAGAATATCGAACTGAATAAGGTCAACGGGATCAACATGGAAATCGGGGATGTTCTTCTCATGAACGATTTTAATTGCGATCTGGCGGTCATAAATATCCAAAAACATATCATTTTACCGCTTTTAGAACGTTTTAGCATTGCAAAAGAGACCCCAAAACATGTAATTTTAGCCGGCTTATTGAACGAACACCGGCAAGAGATAGAATCTGCCTTAAAAAAACAAGCCTATGATGTGATCGAAGTGCGGCAGTTGAACAACTGGATCGCCATTGCCGCCGTCAAACGGAGTTCAAATGAAAAATAGATCATGGATGTTCGGTCTGCTTTTTTCACTTTTCATACTGTGGAATTGCGGACCCGTTTACCCGGAAGATCCGAACGGAAATACGGACCATCCCGTACCGGCATTCAGCAATGCGCAACTGGGATACCACAGCGGACGGGGAGAACTGCATTGCGGAATAAAGGTTCTGTATGATCATCCCCTTACACAGGTAATGGCGGATATCACGCTTCTGGGATTTGAGGAAGAAACGCTTACTATTGTGCTCAGCGATTCGGGTTCGTATGGTGACGCACTGCCCGGTGACGACTATTATTCACGCAATATCCCCCTGAACAGGATCGATTCCCTGGACGGGAAGATCATGGTCCATTATATGGTTGAAGATATCGAAACCCTTATCCACAGTTATTTCGACACTCTGGATATTGTTGCGAACAGACCTCCGGTCATTACGGAGATCATTATGCCGGATACGCTCATACGTCCCGAAAGCGGGACCAGGGATCTGTTCATATATGTTCATGTCGATGATCCGGATGGGATACACGATGTGGTCAGCGGATATTTTCAGGTTTACAATAATACCGGCGGATCATGGGGACAGGACTATCCTTTATATGATAACGGACAGAACGGCGATGAAAAAGCGGGGGACGGGGTTTTTTCGACCGGATTGACGATCTCGGCATCCGCGCAGCCGGTAACAAATTATTTTCGCTTCCGCGTGAAAGACTCGGCAGCTAACTTTTCGGAATGGTATCCGGATTCCGTGGTGGTGAGGTGATAATGATACGACCGGCTTTCTTACTGAACCTTATGCTGTGCTCACTTGCATTTGCTCTTCCCATGGCGACAAGTTATGAGCTTTCCGATACGCTTGCTTACGACGGACTGGGCAGTAACGGTGTGACCGATATTGTTCAGGTCAACGACAGTACCTTTCTTTTTGCTACGGGGAACGGACTGTCCATAAGCTATGATCGCGGGGAGACGATCTATACCTATTATCCCAATAATTTCACTGTGGCATACGGTGCTGTCACCGGGATCGCTGTTCTGGGTGAGCACATCTGGGTAGCTACCGCATACGATACAACGGTACGCGAAGGCAGTTACTATAACGACTATCCGAAAGGCAACGGAGTCAGTTATTCCGCGGACGGCGGACGGAACTGGGTGCGCTATCCGCAATCGGTGGACAGTTATGACGAGAATTATGAATTGTTTTTGGGCGATACGATCCCGGCGCTTCCCATTACCTCAAGAATAAATAACCTGACCTATGACCTTGCTGTCCAGTTAACGGACAGTGGCGATACGATCCTGTGGGCAGCCAATTTCGCGGGCGGATGCCGGCGGAGCCGCGATAAAGGCGCAACCTGGGAACGCGTGATCCTTCCTCCCGACCGTTATGACATCCTGGATGAAACAACACCCCGGGATTTCCACCTGAGTCCGACAAGCGGTGCACTCGGATATGAGAGCAACCTGAATCATCGTGCTTTCTCTTTGCATGTGAGCGGTGATACGATCATTGTCGGGACCGCCAACGGGATCAATATATCCTATGACGGTGGAACACGATGGGAGAAATTCACCGCGCAGAATTCCGGTATATGCGGAAATTTCATTGTTGATGTGACGATGGCGCCCGATGGAACGATCTATGGTGTCGCATTGCCGACCCAGGACTCCGAATATCAGGGACTGGCCGTCTCACAGCGGAATGTCAATGGGATGCTTTACTGGGAAACCCAGCTTGAACGTCAGCGCCTGTATCAGGTATATGCCGTGAACCCGTCGTATATCTTTGCCGCCGGGAATCAGGGTATCAAGTTTTCCACGGACGGCTGGAACTGGCTGGATATGCCCGGCATACGGGACCGCAACGGGCAGTACCTCCTTACCGAAAAAATGTATTGTGCGCTCTATGATTCAGAGGATGTACTGTGGGTGGGAAGTGCCGACGGTGTGGCTGTATCGCCGGACCTTGGATTGAACTGGGATATACTTCGCCGGGTCAACACCGCCTACCGCGAAGAACTTGAGATCTCCGCCTATCCCAATCCTTTTTCGCCTTCGCGCATGAATGTGCTGAACGACGAAGGACATGTGCGGATCCACTGTCATCTGTCGGATCCCGGTTTTGTGGATATCGAGATCTACGATTTCAGTATGACCCGTGTGAAAAACCTCATCGATCAGGTCTATATCGATAAGGAAAATGTGGAATTCACCTGGAACGGCAGGAACGGATTAAACAATATCGTTGCGAACGGAGTCTACTTTATACGTTTCCGGTTCAGTAATGACAGTACAAGCCGGATCGCCTGGACAAAACTGATCGTTTTGGATTAACGAGGAACAATGAAAAAGATCATACTTATTACCATCATTTTCGGAAGCATTTTTAATATGCTCTTTGCCTCTGATGAAGCGGGCGGACGCGCAGGTGCATACCTGCGGATGCCGGGCGATGCCCGTTCCGCAGCTATGGGAAATGGCGTATCCGCCATGGCCGGTGACGCCAGCCTCTCCGGAGTGAACCCTGCCATACTGCCCTATCTCGAAAGCAAACAGTTTTCAAGCTCTTTTCAGTTCCTTTCGCTTGACCGTTCGTATCAAACACTCTCTTTCGGGCTCGGACTGCCGCCGAATGCGGGAATGTGCATTTCCTGGATCCATGCGGGAGTGGATAATATTACCGGTCGGAATTATTCCAATGATCCGACCTATGATTATTCCTGGTCACAGGATGCCTTTGTCATGGCATTCGGAATGAGTGTGATCAGGCAATTATCGATCGGTGTATCCGCTAAGATCCTTTCGGACCGTCTGGTGCATTCTTCTTCATCGGGCTTCAGTGCCGATATCGGAATACTGCTTGAACCGCTGAACAATCTTAAACTCGGTTTTGTCCTGAAGGATATCACCGGGAAAGTGACCTGGGATATCTCATCGGAATCATTTGTCAATTTTCAGACCCGCCGGGTCGACTATTATCCACTCGTGTATCATCTTGGTATCAGTTATTATTTTCTTGACCGCTATCTTATCAGCGGAACATACAAGATGTCAAACGACATTGAACCCACCTGGCATATCGGAGCGGAAGCCCGTGTATGGGAAGCATTATATATCCGGGCCGGCGCGGATAACGGGACTCCGGTGTTCGGCTTCGGGACTTCTTATAAACTTCGGAACAATATGTCAACCCGCCTGGATTATGCTTTTGTAACGGGGCGTGTACGGGAAGGCAGCAGTCATATGTTTACATGGCTGTTCTATTTTTAGGAGGACACATGTTCAAAAAGATATTTTTTCTCATCACTTTATCATCCGGCCTGTTTGCGGGAGAGGGTCTGCCGGTACTTCTGTTCCCGTCCATAGCACAGGATGGTTATTTCCCGTCCATTCCTTTTCAAAAAGAGGATCAGATCAATTTTTCTTATGCTAACTGGTATTACGATACCGATTATTCTGCGATCACTGTGAATTACAGATCATATACATTCGGCTTCAAAGGTCTCATTTCCGGCAATATCGATATACGCGGAGAAATTCCCAGTGATGAAGCGATCGGCGTCACATCCTATTATAATTCCGCATTATATGCGGGAAAAATGTGGGATCTGGGTGACCACCTGCAACTGAAGACCCTTGCCAATGTGTTGACGGAACGTTTGTTCTATGCAACTTCCTGGGGTGCTTCGCTTGATGCCGAAGTCATATGGAGAATAAATCTCCGTTACCGTGCAATGCTGGGATTTGAGAATCTCGGTGTGATGTCACCCTTACTGAACATGCCAACCAAAACACCGGCACGCTATTATCTCGGTGCCGATGTCATGTTCGATTTTATACTGCTATCCCTTCAAGGCGGATTAACCCGGGACCTTGATCCCTACTATAAGCTGGGGCTGCGCTACATACATCCCGTATTCGATATTACGTACAGCTATGATAATCTGAACCTGATGCACCATGTGGGTGCGGATATAAAATGGAAAAATTACAGGATAGGATACGGACAGTATTTCCATCAGCGCGGACTGGGTTACCCGATGATGTTCACGGTGGGAATGCTGTTTTAACCTTATATTATGCGTCCATATTTAAAAAACATTTTTCTGTTGTGCCTTTTGCCCCTGCTTTTCGCCTGTGAGGGATTGATGCGCAACGCAGAGACACCCCGCAATCCCGCGGGAGATCATTTTATTCCGCCAACCAATCCGGGTATTGTGTTCCAAAATCTTGAGAACGCTTTTCATTATCGTGAATCAACGATCTATAATCGCTGCTTTGCCGATTCGCTGACATCCGGGAAGAATTATCGTTTTGAACCGGCCATGGTCAAAGCGGTCGTTTTCCCGCCCGGCTGGACGGTCAATGACGAAGAACAATACTTCCAGCAGCTTCTTGCAGCCTGCCATTCGGACTCCCTGCTTTCTCTGACCATCACAGACGATGAGATCCCCGGCAGTGACGAGGGCGATTCGATCGCCTATCAGATCAATTACAATATCATTGCCAGGCATAACCGCCAGGGTGTCGATAAAATATTCAACGGACAGAGTCATATCAAACTGGTCAGGAACAATCATAATTACTGGGTGATCTATTACTGGCAGGATATGGCACTTAGCTCGGATGCCACCTGGTCGGACCTGAAAACATTTTTCTAACGAATAAATAAAGATGAGAGAAGGAGCAAGGAAAACAACATGAAGAAAATCATTTTACTTTTGATCGGTATGGCAATACTGACCGGATGCGGTTCGCGAAATTTTGATTCCGTGGATGCGATCATGAATAATGCGATCTCCGAAAGGAATTTCCCGGGTGCCGTACTGATCGTGGGGAACAGCGAACGGATCATTTACGAAAAGGCTTACGGAAATTACACCTATGCACCCGATGCGAAAAAGGTGACACCTGCTTCCATTTTTGACCTGGCCTCCCTGACCAAGGTCTTTGCAACTTCTATGTGTGCAATGAAATGTATCGATAGCGGTCTCATCGATCCGGAAGATCCGGTCGTGAAGTATCTGCCGGAATTCCGGGGACCCGGAAAAGATGCGATCAAAGTCAAGCATTTGCTGATGCACAACAGTGGACTGCCGTCCTATACCCGACCGCAGGGTTCGCGCGAAGCAACGCTCGACCATGTCATGGAGATCCCAATGAACAAGGAGGTCGGGGAATATACTTACAGCTGTCTGAACATGATCACGATGATGCGTGTGGTGGAATCCGCGACCGGTATGATGATGTGGGAATATTATAAGAAAGAATTCACAGATCCGATGGGTATGAAAAGCAGCATGTTCTCACCTCCCGACGCATTGCAGGCACAATGTCTACCCACGATCGGCGACAGCAGCGGTACACAGATCCTCCGGCAGGGTGTTGTTCATGACCCGCTTGCACTTGCATTGGAAGGCTATTCCGGGAATGCAGGACTGTTCTCTACCGCGTCCGACCTGGCGGCACTTTGTCAGATGATGCTGAACCATGGTACATATAAAAACAGAACCTATGTCAGCAGAGAATCCATAATGCCATTTATAACACTCCAGTCAAAGGGCAGAACATATGGCTGGGCGATCAATGATCACTATACAACCGCAGGCAATAGATTAAACAAAACAGCGATCGGTCATACCGGTTATACGGGCACGTCTGCCTGGATCGATCATGAAAATGATATTTTTATGATCATATTGACCAATCGTGTTTATCCCAACGATAAGGTCGGCATCAATCCGATCCGGCGCGATGTACACAATGCCGTTATGGAAGCCATATTCGATCTGAAACCGCAGACCGACGATCTCTAATATGTTTTAGAAGGACTAAAATATGTACGGTAAATCTATCATGCCGAAATCAGGGGGATGGATCTTTATATTGCTGTTTGCGGCTACACTTTCCGCGAAGGATCTCCCGGAAGCGAATGTATATCTTCAGGGAAGCAATCGGGACGTTCTGCTTTTTATGTTTAAGCAAAGTGAAGAAGTTTCCGGGAACGAACGTATCCGGACCCAATACTACTATCAGCCGGACGGGACCCTCTTTGCCACCGATCAGCTTATTCTGGATACGAAGGAAAACTGGCATACCCATAAGACCAGCTTCCCGTTGTTAAATGAATATTCCGTCATGGAAAGGAAAGGAGATAAAGTCGAATTTCTTTTTTCCAGCGATGGTAAGACCAGGACAAGAACACGGAATATGGAGAGTCCCATTGTTTTCGGACCGACGCAGCAACAATTCCTGTACCAGCAAAAAGAACAGTTACTGAAAGGGGAGACCATACGACTTTATACTCCGGCGCCGGAGTTCACCCGCTTGATCGAATTCCGCGCGCAAAGGATCCTAGATTCACCGTATGAACGGCCGGGTGTGTTGGTTGCCGAAATGAGTACACAGAACCCCATTATCAGTTGGTTCCTGGGAAAATCGTTTTATGTCGCGGACATAGAAAGCGGACGCATTCTGGAAATACACGGTGCTTCCATTCTGAAACGTGAAGTGAACGGTAAATGGGAATATGTAAACGTTGAGATGTATTATAACTATCCCGAATAGATCAAAAATTTAAATCGTAACTCCGTACTGCATTGTCATCCCGCACTCCGGGATTATTATTTGCGGTCGTGCCTGTTGAGATAAAATTTTCGTAAACGTATGGATTGAGGTGTTACCTCAACAACTTCATCCTCGGCGATGAATTCGATCGCCTGATCAAGCGTAAGCAGGCGCGGCGCATGCAGGGTCACGGTGGATTCGGAAGTGGAGGCGCGCATATTGGTCAGTTTTTTCTCCCGGACAATATTTACCATCAGATCGTTGGGAAGATTCCGCTCACCCACGATCATGCCCTCATAGACCTTGTCCCCGACCGATACGATCAGTTCACCCCGGTCTTCCATGGCCAGACTGGCGTAAGCGGTGACACTTCCCGGACGATCGGCAATAATAGCTCCGGTATTACGCTGGGGGATGGGACCGAACCATGGTTCATATGCGTGGAAAATGCTGTTCAGGATGCCCCGTCCTTTCGTTTCTGTCAGGAACTGACTACGATATCCGATCATACCCCGGGAGGGAATTCGGAACTCCAGATGCGCATAACCGAAACCGTGGTTTGTCATCATCTGGAGACGGCCTTTACGTCTGGATACGCTTTCTGTGACGATACCTATAAATTCCTCGGGTACCTCAATATAGATATGTTCAACCGGTTCATGCGTTTGCCCGTTGATCTCACGGGTGATGACCCGGGGTTTTGAGATCATAAGCTCATATCCTTCCCGGCGCATGGTCTCGATCAGGATCGCCATTTGCAGCTCACCACGTCCGCAGACCTCAAAAGCATCTGCACGGTTGGTCGGTCTGACCTGAATGGAAACATTACTCAGCATTTCCCGCTCCAGGCGTTCTTTTATCTTGCGGGAAGTAAGGAACTTTCCCTCCATGCCAGAAAACGGTCCGTTATTGACATAAAAGATCATGGAAATGGTCGGTTCATCCACGTGGATACGCGGCAGAGGGAGGGGGTTGTCGTTTTCGGAAATGGAATCACCGATATGCACTTCATCCATACCGGCAAGGGCAATAATATCGCCGGCTTCCACTTTATCGACCGGAATACGTTTCAAACCCTGAAAGGTATAGATAACGGAAAATTTTATATTATTGACGATACTGTTCTCTTTACAATGGGCATAGGGCTTATTCATTTCGATCGTGCCGTTGAGCAAACGTCCGATGGCGATCTGTCCGACATAGTTGTCGTACGCAATATTGGTAACAAGGAACGAGACCGCTGCGGTGTCGTCGGCTTCCGGACCCGGGATGGCGCTCAGAATGGTTTCGAACAAAGGTGTCAGGCTTTCCGAACCGTCATCCAATTCCCTGTGTGCTATGCCGGCTTTGGCGTTGGAATATATGACCGGAAAGTCCAGCTGCTTGTCATCGGCACCAAGATCGATGAAGAGATCATAAACGGATGAGAGTACACTGTCGATACGCCGGTCCTTGCGGTCGATCTTATTCAGTACCAGGATCACCGGCAGCGATCGCTCCAGTGTTTTTTTCAAAACGAAACGTGTTTGCGGTAAGGGACCTTCCGAAGCATCGACTAAAAGTAGAACACCATCGATCATATTCAGGCTGCGTTCCACCTCGCCGCCAAAATCGGCATGTCCCGGCGTGTCGACGATATTGATCTTGGTGTCATGATAATGAATGGCGGTATTTTTCGCGGTAATGGTAATACCGCGCTCTCGTTCAAGGTCCATGGAATCCATGATCCGGGTTTCCACTTCCTGATTCAGTCTGAATGTTCCGCTCTGCTGAAGCATGCCGTCTATCAGAGTGGTTTTCCCGTGATCGACATGTGCAATAATTGCGATATTGCGTATGGATTCTTTTCGCATTTTATCGTTCTCCGTTCAACGGCCGAATATAGGTGCATTTTTATGAAAGTGTTAATGAAAAATATAAAATCCGGTCAACGGTAAAAAGACATATGGACAGAGAACGTATCACATGTTGCGAAATATACCTAAAGTCGATTCTGATGTGAGCGGGTGAAGGGAATCGGACCCTCGTATTTAGCTTGGGAAGCTAATGTTCTGCCATTGAACTACACCCGCAGGGGTTTTATTTCATGAGATCAATGATAGCGTTTCTTTACAAAATCACGGATCTTATCATAAGCTACTTCCAGCAAGGTCTCATTTGGGAGGAAAACGATGCGTAAATGCTTGGTACCGGGTTTTTGTCCGAACCCGCTGCCATGCACCGTAACGATGCCGCTTTCACGGATCAGATCCTTCACAAAATCCTCATCCTTATCCGGAATATTCAGTGTCGGGAAAGCGTAAAACGCGCCTTTCGGGACCTTACAGTCGAATTCATCCAGATCGTTCAGCATATTGACCGTCAGGTCGCGGCGCAGGGTCAGCTTGTCCAGCATGGAGCGTATGTGGTCCTGGGGGCCTTCCAATGCGGGTTTGACCGCAAATTGCACCGGATGGTTCGCGCATAAACGGGCGCGTGCCATTTTATTCACGGCTTCGATATAATCGCCGAGGATATCAGCGGGACCGCTGAAGATGGCCCAGCCGACACGGAAACCGGGTACGACATAGGACTTGGAAAGACCATTGAATGTTATTACGGGCACATCATCACAGAGTGCCGCAATAGAGGTATATTCCACATCATCGAACAGCAGTTTGTCATAAATTTCATCACTGAATATGAGTAGTTTGTGTTTTTTCGCCAGTTCGATGATCTGCAGAAGTGTCTCTTTTGGGTAGACTGCTCCCGTCGGATTATTGGGGTTGATAACCACAATCGCGCGGGTTTTTTTATTGATACGCCGTTCGATATCTTCGATATCAAGGTTCCAGTCATCTTCTTCATTGAGATAATACGGATTGACCTCGGCATTGAGCTTCGCCATGATGGAAGAATATAAAGGATAACCGGGTTGCGGCATAAGAACATTTTCACCTTCTTCAAGCAGACCGGTCAGACACAGTTCGATACCCTCACTGGCGCCTTGGGTGATGATAATATCCCGGATCTCTCTGATGCCGTTGCGTTCCGCCTGGCGCCGGACCGCACTGCGGGCTTCCTCGGTGCCGGGAGAAGGGGAGTAACCGTTATGATTATCCATCATCGCCTGATATACGGCATCGATCATATGCCTTGGCGGGGCAAAGTCGAACACATTTGGGTCACCTATATTTAAAAAGCACATTTCTTTGCCGGTGGCTTTGACCTGATTGGCCAGACCAACGACCTCACGGATCGCATATCGGATATTCTCAACACGTGAAGCGGGAAGGATCTTTTGCATGACAACCTCTTGATTTAAACGTGAAAATTAATGAAATATATTCATGGAAGTCAAGGTAAATAGGCATCCCCCAAAACTTATTTGATTTCCCCTGTCCGATATATGTATTTACTGCCTTCAAGCTCAATTTTCCTGTTGAAATAATAAACCCTGTCATTTGACAGGGTCGGTGAGCGAGAGACGAGACTCGAACTCGCGACAGCCACGTTGGCAACGTGGGGCTCTACCACTGAGCTACTCTCGCATAAGAAAAAGCCAAAAATTATAAGCCGAAAAAACCTTATATGCAATAAAAAAATGTGTTATATGAAACGAAAATTCTCTAATTTACTTGGAAAACAAAAGGAAATACATGAAACGAACACTTGCTCTGCTGCTCCTGGTCCTTGCTGGCGGTCTGATCGCGGAAGAAGATATCGTACGGATTGGATTGCAGAGCAGCACAGCCGACAGCAGCGGTCAATATGTGTTACTCGTTCATATTAAAGAAGGATGGCATATCAACAGTGCCGACCCGCTGGATGATTATTCCATCCCGGCGGTTTTAGGCCTGAGGGATACGGAAACCGCAACGATCACATCCATTTCTTATCCGCCCGGAGAGGTCAAGGCTACCCGCTGGGGGGGTGATCTCTCGCTATATGAAGGTGAATTGAAGATCCCTTTCAGGATCGATGCGGATCGGAATACTGCGCGTGCCAGACTGGAATTTACCTATCAGGCATGTAACGATCTGACCTGTCTACCGCCCGCAACGGCGTCTCTCAACATTGATATCGCAGCCACATCTTCAAAAATAGCCGCAACGACGGGTTCGGAACGCTCAGTATACATATCCGAACAAACGGAAGCGTCACAAACAAAGACAGATCCGACGGGAAGCGGACCCTTCGGGAATAAAGGGTTGTTCGTCGTGCTTCTGCTGGTATTTGTAATGGGTCTGGCATTGAACCTGACGCCCTGTGTGTACCCTCTTATCCCCATTACAATGGGGTATTTCCTGGCACAAAAAGAGTCACGTTCTCCGGTATTGCTCGCGTTTATGTATGTTATAGGACTGGCAATCACTTATTCGATCATCGGAACCCTTGCGGCATTCGGCGGGAGTATGATGGGGTCCCTGCTGGCCCATCCCGTGACGCTGATCTTCTTTTCCTTGCTTATGCTCGCGCTTTCGCTCAGCATGTTCGGTCTGTATGAATTCAGACTGCCCCGTATACTCACACAAGCCGGCGGCGGAAGCCGCAACGGTGCACCGGGTGCATTGCTAATGGGTCTCACCATGGGTATTGTCGCCGCACCTTGCGTCGGTCCCTTTGTGGTAAGCCTTCTTGGCTATGTAGCACAAAAAGGCAGTGTGTTCACCGGATTTATTACCTTTTTCGTGCTGGCGCTGGGTTTGGGACTCCCGTATCTCTTTCTCGGGATATTCTCAACGCGTATCGCCGATCTGCCACGGTCCGGGGAATGGCTGAACGGGATACGGATCTTTTTCGGTCTTGCTTTGATCGGAATGTCCATTTACTTTTTGCTGCCGTTACTCTCGGGCAGGATCGCGGATATGCTCCTTCCGGTGTATATGATCACTGCGGCAGTCTATTATGGCGTAGTTGACCGCTCCGGCATCTCGGTCCGATGGTTTTCGCGTTTAAAGGTTATACTTGCCATGGCGGTGTTGGCCGCCGGGATCATGATGGTCAAACCGGCCGACGGAACCGTAGAACAGCTTTCATGGGATAACTATTCCGTGGAACGCCTGGAAGAAGCGGTCGCGAACGGTAAACCGGTTATCATCGATTTTTATGCGGACTGGTGTGCCCCTTGCAAAGAGTTGGAGCATATTACCTTTGCTGATCCTGAGGTCATTGAAATACTGAGTTCCTTTACCCGTTTAAAGGTTGATATGACCATCTCCCGACCGTCGCATGAGCTATTGCGTGAAACATATGATATCGTGGGTGTTCCCACGATCGTGTTTTACGATATGAACGGCGTGCGGCGCGAGGAATTGCGTCTGAACGGCTTTGAGAGACCGAAAGATTTCCTGCAGCGTCTTGATGCTCTTCTGCATCGCTGATCATACGGTGCTGATATCCTATTAAACCATTGATTCTTTTAAATATAATCTATACATTAAAAAATTATGACTTATTTTGAATACAGTACGGAAAAAAAGCGGTGGGTGGCACAACGCGTGAGCGGGATCGCCCTCATCCTTGCAATGGCGATCCATGTGTGGGTATTCTTATTTAAATTGGGACGACCGCTATCCCATGAAGAACTGAATGCCCTTCTTTCACACCCCGAATGGCTGATATTTTATTCGATCTTTATTATTCTTGCTGTTTACCATGGTTTTCTGGCCTTTTGGGTCATAATGACGGACCGCAATCCTTCCATGACATTTAAAAAAGTACTCCGGATCATTCTGATTTCATTTGGTACGGTACTGATCGTACTGACGGAATGGAGCCTGATACTCCTGGCACGCTGATGAAAAAGACACACGCATTATTGCACTATAAAATGAATTTTCGTCTGGGGATGGTCAGCTATATTCTCCAGAGGGCAACCGGACTTATACTGCTGTTTTTCGGTGTGCTTTACCTTCTGGCCTTCAGCACGATCCTCTTCGGGTCTGAATTTTTCAATACCGTAATGTTGTTCTTTGATCATCTGACGTTCCGAATTATCGGTTCCTTCTATGTCGTGGCACTGATCTGGCACGCACTGAACGGGATCAGGCTTTGTATCATTGACTTTTTCAAAGCGGTGCATCTGCAGAGATTGCTTGCCGTTCTGGTCATAGTACTTTTTATTGCCTGTACGGTATTCTATTATATTTTCATGGTCTCAAGGTGGGCCGCGGCATGAAAACATACGATGTTATCATTGTCGGTGCCGGCATGGCCGGACTGCGTGCGGCGATCGGTTGCGTAAAACATGATCTTCGCACGGCACTGATCAGCAAGGTGCATCCTTTACGTTCGCACAGCGTTGCGGCATCGGGAGGAATAAACGCGGTACTGGACAATCGGACTTTCAGAACGGAGAACAATACCGTTCTCCGGGACTCACAGGAACTGCATTTCAATGATACGCTCGAATGCGGATACGATCTTTGTGATACGGATGCCGTAGAAATGCTGGTTTCCCGTGCGCCGGCCATGATACGCGAACTGGAACGATGGGGCTGCCTGTTCTCCCGTGAAGAGAGCGGAAATTTCGCATTGCGCCGCATGAGCGGTGCGCGTTTTGCCCGAACCCTTTATGCTTCGGATAAGACCGGACGCGTTATCATGAATACCTTATACGAGCAATGTATACGTTTGCGACAGAACAAACCCGATCAATTACGTATTTATGAAGAATGGATCGTTTTAAAACTGCTGGTACTGAATAATACGGTTGCCGGTGTCATCGCAATGGATATTGCAGGCGGGAAGCCGGAGATATTTTATGCCAAGACCGTTATATGGGCTACCGGTGGGAGTGGCAGGATTTACGGAAGGACATCCAATCCGGGTACGCATTCCGGATTTGGCATGGCGGTTCCGTACTATGCGGGCGCATCCCTGAAAGATATGGAATTCATCCAGTTCCATCCTACTCAGGTATGGGATTCGAATATACTGATCTCGGAAGCCGCAAGAGGCGAAGGCGGATTTTTGATCAATCGTAAAGGGGAGCGTTTTCTTGAAACGTATGAAGATTCACGTGCGGAGAAGGAATTTTCAGGTCGCGATGTGATCAGTCGGAATATGCGGCGAGAAATTCTTTCCGGTCGGGGTGTGGATGCAAAATATGTTCATCTGGACATGCGGCATATCAAACAGAAAAAAATATGGGATCGTATGAGCGGTGTCCGGGAATTGTGTAAGACCCACCTGAACTTGGATCCTCAAAAGGATCTTATCCCCGTGGCACCGGGTCAGCATTATACCATTGGCGGTATTTATACGAACGAAAATGCGGAAACCGAAATCAACGGTTTTTTCGCCGCGGGCGAATGCGCCTGTTCCGGCGTACATGGTGCGAACAGAATGGGTGGCAATGCTTTGATGGAAACCTTGGTATTCGCCGATCGCGCAGCGGAATATGCCGCGCGATACATTCAGCGAAAAAAACCAAAAACACCTAAAGAAATATTTTTTGAATATGCTTTATCCGGCGAAGAAGAAAGGATCAGGAACCTGTTGTCCGGCAATGGGGAAATACGGGTGAGCGAGATCAGAAAGAGACTGAATGCGACCATGGATGCATATGCCGGTATTTTCCGTGACGGTATGGGACTTGTTGAGGCCGCGAAGACGATCAAAGAATTGAATCAATTATATAATACCACGCTTCATGTTGACGGTGATTCTGCACGTGCGAATTACGGACTGATCGATGCTTTGGAGCTGAGAGGGAGCCTGGATATTGCGGATGTTATCATTCAAACGGCACTGAAGCGCAATGAAAGCATCGGTGTGCATTTCCGTAATGATTTTCCAGCGGGTCCAACACGCTTGCGCCACTCGATGTGCAAACTTCGGAAAGGCAAACCGGATATTCGCTATACACCTGTCAGATCAAAAGCAAAACCCGTTAAACCCTTACATGTACTGGCTCCGTGGATCAGGAAATGAAAGAAAAAGAATATAAAATACTTGTTTTCCGCTTTGATCCCCTGAAAGATAAGGACTACAGTTTTCAACAATTTATGGTTCCTGTCAATGGCTTGCGCACCATTCTCGATGCATTGATCTACATACGGGATAATCGGGATGGTACACTGGCTTTTCGTTCATCCTGCGAACAGGGGCGCTGCGGGTCGTGCGCAGTACATGCCAACGGAGCTTACGGACTGGCATGCGAGATGCCCCTGAAAAAAGGGAAGAATGTCATACGGCCGCTGGCACAACTGCCCGTGATCAAAGATCTTATGGTCGATATGAGCCGGTTTTGGGAAAAATACGAATCCATTAAACCTTATCTTGTGCGCAAAAATAATGAACTGGGCCAAAGTTATGAAAACCGGCAGGAAATGGATGGAATGATCGACTGCATCCTGTGCGGCGCATGTTTCTCCGCCTGTCTTATGACCGGAATGAATCCCGAATTTCACGGACCGGCCGCTTATCTGGCCCTGAATCGTTTTTTAAAGGATGAACGGGATGCTATTAGCGAACAGCGTTTGGACCTTGTTAAGGGGGAGAATGGCGTATTTCGTTGCCACAGTATGTTCAACTGCAACGAAGCATGTCCAAAAAACTTAAAACCCGCTGAAAATATATTGGATATTAAAAAAAGTATCCTTTAAATTATCAAATGTAACTTTATTAATCAGAAAGGGCCGTTTATGGAAAAAACCATCAGTCGCAGGATCGCTGAGTTTGCGGTAGGTCTTAAGTACGAAGATCTTCCTGAAGAAGTTGTGCATGAGGTTAAGCGTTATCTTTACGATTCCGTCGGATGTGCTTTAGGCAGCATGCATACACGGGATGTAAATATTATTAAAGAGATCTATGACGAAACGGGTGGCAGAGAAGAAGCAACCAGTTTCGGATTCAAGACCAAAATGCCTGCCGTCAACGCCAGCTTTTTAAATGCCCTGATGATCCGTGCGCTTGATTTCAACGATATTTACTGGAAAGAAGATCCTTCACATCCTTCCGATATCATTCCAGCCGCACTGGCCATGGGTGAACGTGTCAACGCATCGATGAAGGACGTTATTGTAGCGATCGTACTTGCATATGAATTTGAACAGAGAATGTGCGAATTTGCCAAACCCGGTGTTCGGGAACGGAAATGGCACCACGCAACATTGACACAGTTCGTATCGCCCATTGTAGCCGGTAAGGTACTCGGTCTGAATGTCGATCAGATGGTCAATGCCATCGGCATCAGTGCCTGTCACAATCATACCATCGGATGTCCCACCGCGGGGAAACTGACCATGATGAAGAATACGGTTGATCCACTTGCGACTCAATCCGGAGTGATGGCGGCCCTGATGGCGGAAAAGGGATATAGCGGTACGGAAGCCGTCTTCGAGGGAAAAGAAGGACTGATGGATGTGTTCGGTCCCGATTGGGATCTCGATGCGCTTATTGGAGATTTGGGGAAATCCTATAAGATCCTTGAATGTTCCATGAAAGCATTTCCCACCGAAGCCCTTACGCATACGCATATCTCCGCAACGATCAAGATCGTCAGTGTACAGGATATTCATTATAGAGATATTGAACGGGTCACCGTTACAACAATTGCCAGGGCCTGCGATATTTTATTTGATCCGCATAAATACCGTCCCACATCACGGGAAACCGCGGACCACAGTTTACCCTACTGCATCGCATGCGCACTGGTGGACAGACAGGTTACCACAAGAAGTTTTGACGATGAAAAGATCGGTGATCCCCGCATCTGGGAAGTGATCGACAAGATCCATGGCGAAGCTTCCCAGGAATTCGAGAAAATGTTTCCCGCAAAACAACCCTCGCGTGTTACGATCCGTCTGACCAACGGTAAAGAATACAGCATGTATCTCGAATATCCGAAAGGCGACCCGCGCGAACCCATGACCCAGGCCGATCTGGATGCAAAGGTAAAGGCGTTATGCGGTGATCGCTTCGATACCGAGTTTTTGAAAAAAGTCATATTCAGTTGTGAAAAAATGGATGTGCGGGAATTTATGAATACAATTTAGCGGGAATAATTGATTTGACATCCTCGATTTTGTTTGTTAGCTTATAAACGTTGTATTCTGTAATATTGTTAGTATTGTGAATTGGAGATAGTTTGATGCGATGTAAAATTTTCTGTATGATGATAATGATCCTTATTTTCGCATCCGTGTCCGCTCAGGAAAAAAGTCGTTCGGAATTCTTCCGGGAATTTTATGGTACATTTCTCAAATCGACGGATATTGAGATCCCGCAGCATGAGGTCACGATCGGTACGAAAGATCTGGAAGATGTAATCAAACAAATGGAAGAACGATACAATATCGTTATTCCGGCCGAAGATAAAGCAAAATTCCGAACCCTTGAAGATGTTGCGGAATATATCAACCGCTACATTACGAGTCAGACTGCCGTTCTTGACCGCGAGACAACGAAAAGAAAACCGCAGCCCTGGAAGTTTAAATTATACGGATCATATGGTATTATGGAGCCTGAGGGTGTTACGGGGACACAGGGCTGGTACGGGAATCTTGGAAAGATAAAACGCAATGAAGGGCTTAACCTATTTGGTAACACCTATACCTGGGAGGCCGGATTTGCTCTGCAACCCTACGGGTGGCATGGAAAACCCGGGAGGAGCGGCAATTCGTTTGGCGTATCCTACGATTATTCCGCTTACGACCAATGGTCATCGAAAGATACCACATATACCGGGAACGACACCACTGCTTTCCGTTACGGTATCAGTCTGAACTTCCAGCATGACCTTACCGGCCGCCGGAAAGACCGGCCGCGGGTCGGGATTTATTTAGTGGAAAGTCTCCGCTTCGGTGTGCACACGTATGGTTTTACCGGACGATATTCTGTCGCAGGTAACGGTCTGTGGGATCAAAACCACCTTTCGGTCGGTGTCGGATTGGCCCAGGGTATTTATTTCTATATCTTTGACCTGAAACTCTATCAGAATATCGCATACAACTGGGACATCGTACGTATACGTCCCGACCTTCCCATTCTGAGAACGCTGGATGTCGAAGTGGGTTTGCGTTTGGGCATTGCATTAAAACTGTAATATAAACTCAGATTTTTATTATTATCACTTGTAATTAAATTAAAATAAATGCATTGACAATAAAAAAAAGGAAGAGTATATTTTACTTGCTGTTATCAAAAGGAAATACTTTAGTAAATAAATGGAGGAGTTAAAAATGAAACGTATCGCTATTGTACTGTTAGCACTCTGCATCGCAGGCTTTGCTTTCGCTGAAGGTTTTGGCATGAAAGCATTTGTGGCCGGCGGAATGGTTGAACCCGGACTCATCGGAACATCAGCTGGTTCCTATACACACAATGCAGTAAAGACCGGTTTTGATGTCAAATTAGGTGCACGTAAGCCCCTGGGTGATTTTTTCGAATTACCCTCATACTTGCCTCTGACCGCACAAGTCGCACTGGGTTTCCAGATGAACAAGGCAAAAGGTCTTATTGCCGGAGATTTGATGGCATTTACGTTGAACATTGATGCCATTTACTGTTTGGATAAGATCATCGATATCCCTTTTGTAGATGTCAGTCCTTTGCTTGGCATCAAATATGACGCGCATATTTACAAAGATCGCTATGTGGCACATTTACTGGGTTTACAATTAGCGGCAATGGTCGGTTATGATCTCAGTGATCTTCTCCTTGAAGGACTTGGTGTCGAACTGGTTCTCGGTGAAACATTCGATTTCGATGTTTCAGGGAATGCCAAACCCTTTCTCGCATCTGCCTATATAAATCTGGGTGTATCCTACGCATTCGAATTCTAAGCTGACAGATATTTAATATAAAATAAGTTGAAATATAAGCCCTGTCTTCGGGACAGGGCTTTTTTATATTCTGAAAAATGTTTAATTTATGTTTTATATATTGTATATTTACCATTGCTTATGACTTAAAGAAAGGGAAAAAAATGAATCCGTTTATTTTCAGGGAATATGATATCCGCGGGGTGGTTGAGAAGGACTTTACGGATGATGTGGTTGTTAACCTTGGTAAAGGCTTCGGTACATGGCTGATCCGCAAAGGCGCGAAACGCATGATCATCAGCGGGGATGTACGTACAACAACGCCGCATCTGAAGAAAATGTTCACACAGGGCGCGCGTTCGACCGGGATCGATGTGATCGATATCGGTATCGTGCCCACACCGTTGAATTACTACAGTCAGTTCATCATCAAATCCGATGCGGCCGTGCAGATCACGGGAAGCCATAATCCGCCGGAATTCAACGGGTTTAAATTGTCATACGACCGGCAGGCATTTTTTGGTCAGCAGATCCAGGATATCAAGGACCTGATCCTGAAAAGTGACTTTGAATCCGGAGAAGGGGACTTTGCGGAAGATAATACCATAAAAGATAAATATCTTAGGGAAGTATTATCCAAAATACATGTTGAACGACCGCTTAAAGTGGTTGCGGATTCAGGGAACGCCGCAGGTGGTCTGGTGGTCCCCGAACTATTCGCTGCCATGAAAAATGTCGAACTGACCGAGCTGTTCAGCGAGATCGATCCGACCTTCCCGAACCATCATCCGGATCCTACGGTCGAAAAGAATATGCTGGACCTTATCAAACTTATGAAAACCGGGAAATACGATATCGGGGTCGCTTTCGATGGGGATGCCGACCGGGTCGGAGTGATCGATAATAAAGGACGTATCATCTGGGCCGATCAGTTGATGGCACTTTTCCTGCCGGAAGTGATTAAGGAGAAAGATACCCCCATCGTTTTTGATGTCAAATGCAGTCAGGTACTCGAAGATGAGATCCTCAAACACGGCGGAAAACCCGTGATGTGGAAGACGGGGCACAGTCTCTTAAAACAAAAAATGAAAGAACTCGGCGGTCCCTTCGGCGGGGAAATGAGCGGACATATTTTCTTTGCCGATGATTATTACGGCTACGATGACGCGCTTTATGTTGCCGCCCGGCTGATCCAGATGGTATCCCGTGCTCAAAAACCTCTGAATGAATATCTGGACGCGCTGCCGGTCTTTGTTTCTACACCGGAGATCCGTCTGATGGCTGAATCGGACCATGAAAAATTCGTGATCGCCGAGAAAGCCTTCGATTATTTCTCGAAAAACTATGATTGCATTACAGTTGACGGTGTGCGGATCCGCTTTGAGGACGGCTGGGGACTGGTCCGGGCATCCAATACCCAACCGGTGATCGTTACGCGTTTCGAGGCAAATGATACCGATGCCCTGCAACGTATCAAGACCTTTGTCATGAACAAACTGGCCGAATTCGGCACATTACACGAAGAGTAATATAATCGCGTGAACTTTCCGGAATATTATCAGGCATACATCCCGTGGTTCGCTGAACAACTCCGCAAGGATGTTCGTCAGGACACCCCCGCTTCGTTATACGGACCCATTCACTATGTTTTGCAGCATAGCGGCAAGCAGCTGCGTCCGGCCATATTGGCCGCTACCGCAGAAACATTCGGTCATATTATCAGGGAGCAGAGCTTACCGGCCGCGCTCTGTATCGAAATGATACATAATTTTACCCTGATCCACGACGACATCATGGATGCGGATATACTGCGTCACGGAAAAGCGACCGTACATACCCAATGGGATACGAACCGCGCAATTCTGGCCGGTGACGGACTATTTGCGATCGCACTTGACAGGATCAAGCCTTTCCTTTCATCCCCGCAAACCTATTCCGCTATTCTCCCGCTGATACTGGATGCCGTGATCCGCGTGTGCGAGGGTCAGGCTATGGATATGGAATTCGAAACGCGCGATAACGTGTCCGTTGATGAATATATTGAAATGGTCACGAAAAAAACCGCCTGCCTGCTTGCGGTATCCGGCCGTATCGGTGCATTGCTCGGAAATGCTTCCGAAACCGAACAGATCCTGGTGGAAACCATTCTTCTTGAGACGGGTGTTATGTTCCAGATACAAGATGATCTCCTGGAACTGACCGCGGTAAGTGCGGATATGGGAAAAACACTGGGCAGCGATCTGATCAAACGGAAGAAGACATATCCTTATTTGTATGCAAGACAGGAATTAGAGCCGGGGTTATGGGAAAAATTCATGGACATGAGTCGCGCGGAGCAAATACGGGAAACGGGTATCGGACCGGCTTGCAAGCTACTCGAAGATAATTTTATATTTGAAAAAATACGTGAAATGATTAAATTACGGCACGACACCATTCAGCAGATGATCCGGGAACTGCCTGTCCGAGCCGGGGAAATGTTCCACACTATGCTTTCGTTTATTATGAACAGGAAAAAGTAATGATCTCAAAACAGGTAACGATCTTAAATAAGCAAGGCCTGCATGCGCGTCCGGCCACCGCGCTGGTCAACACGGCCTCAAAATTCAAATCGGAAATTTTTATTTGCCGGGACAATAAAAAGGTAAATGGTAAATCCATCCTTGGATTGTTGGTCCTTGCCGCCGAATACGGGGCGACACTTACGATCGAAGCCGATGGGTCCGATGAACAGGAAGCCATCGAAGCACTGGAACAATTAGTGACCGATCATTTTGGAATGGGACGGGACAGCTGATCCATGTCACAGCATGAAGACATACATATCCTTCACGGTCAATGCGCTTCCCCCGGTATCGTTATCGGGAGAGCCTATGTCCGCAAGACAGAAAATGAACTGGCCGTTCACCGCACATTGATACCCGAAGAACAGATCGACAGGGAGATCTGCGAACTGAAAGAAGCGCAGGCGATGGTGTCTGAGGAAATGGAGGTCCTGCGACAGAGGATCAGGGATTATCTCGGACCGGTCTACAGCGATATTATCACCGCACAACTTGCGATCCTGCATGATACTCATATATTGAAAGAAGTTGAGGCCTACATGCGGGAACACCATGTCAATGCCGCATTTGCTTATCGTCTTATTATCAATCAATATGCGGAACTTATGGAGGAAAACCAATCCGAGTACTTCAGGGAACGTGTCGCGGATATCCGTGATATCAGACGCCGTGTACTTCATGCCCTCATTGCAAAAAAGACCGTTTTGTCCGAGCTGGGAACCGGTTATCCCACCATATTTGTTTCAAGGGAACTGAATCCGACGGACATCATGATGCTGGTATCGGAACATGTGGTTGGTTTTGTGACCGATTCGGGAGGAAAAACATCGCATGTCGCCATTATGGCCAGAACCATGAAGGCACCGATGTTGGTTGGTGTCAAAGAGGCCAGCCAGAACATTGAATCGGGACAAACGCTTATCCTGGATGCAGATGCCGGCAAGGTGATCGTTCAGCCCATACAGGAATTATTGGACGAGTATCTGCGAAAGATCGATATCATGAAAAAAGAGGACCATCTCTTTCTTGCCGCAAAAAAAATACCGCCGGTAACAAAGGACGGTTTTCATATAGGTTTGTCAGCCAATATCAGCCTGCCCTTTGAGGTGGTTGATGTCAATCAGTACGGTGCCGAAGGTATCGGTCTCTATCGCACGGAATATTTGTATCTGATGAAGCAGGGGATACCCGAAGAAGAAGAATTGTTCAATGAATACCGTCATGTAGTAAAGACCATGGCGCATCATCCGGTTACGATCCGGACTGTTGATCTGGGTGGGGAAAAGATCTCTGCGCTTTGGGATAAAGACGAACAGCGTTGTGAGTCCAATCCCTTTATGGGATACCGGGCCGTGCGTATGTGCCTTGACAACCCTTCGGTTTTCCTTACACAGATCCGCGCGATCCTGCGCAGTTCGGCCTACGGGAAGGTTTCCCTGATGATACCCATGATCACACATCTTGAGGAACTGACAGAAAGTCTTGAGTATGTCGAACAAGCCAAAAAAGAACTCAGAAAAGAAAAGACACCTTTTGATGAATCCATCAGGATCGGTATGATGGTAGAAACTCCCTCTGCGGTCGTAAATATCGAATCCTTTGCCGATAAGGTTGATTATTTCTCGATCGGCACCAATGATCTGACGCAGTACAGTCTTGCCGTAGATCGCGGAAACGAGCGAGTGACACATATCTACAATCACTATGATCCGGCCATTATTAAAATGATCAGGAAAGTCATCGATGCGGGTCACAAAGCGGGGATCCCGGTGTATATATGCGGTGAAATGGCTTCCGAGGAACGCGCTGTAGCATTGTTCCTGGCAATGGGTGCGGATGGCCTCAGTGTTGCCCCACGCTATATCGGTTCGGTTCGCCGCTTTATCACCTACAGCAGCCGTGCGGATTTTCAGAAACATCTTGATGCGGTCCTGCAGCTGCAGACCCGTAAAGAGATCATCCATTACTTGGATAAACTGATAAAATAAGTAAACAGTATATCAGAATATGCCTTACATAAACATGTAAGGGAAGCTTGTATTATATATGGATTTATTTCTCGGAATCAAACAGGGTGGCCAATGCCTGACGGGCGGCACGTTGACTCGCGGCCTTTTTGGTCGTTCCCGAGCCGATCCCAAGCCATTCTTTCCCGATCATCACGGAGATCTCAAAATATTTGCCGTGTGCGGGACCCTCTTCGTGCGTGGTGACGAATTTTGGGGTATCAAGATTGTTCTGTTGGCAGTATTCGAGCAATTTGCCCTTGTAGTTTTGTATCTCTGCGGCCGGAAGAAGACGTTTATGTTTTGAGAGCAGTGTCTGATAGGTAAAATTATAGGCGGCTTTATATCCGCCGTCAAGATAAAGTGCGCCCACAAAGGATTCATAGACATCGCTGAGGACAGAACTGGAATTTCGGAGATTATCGTTCTCGCCGCTTTTCCCCAGCATGAGCAGCTGACCAAAATGCAGTCCCCGCGCGATGGAGGCTAGCGTCGTTCGGTTCACCAGTTTGGCCCGCATCTGGGTGAGTTCTCCTTCGGGCGCATCGGGAAACTGTTCGAATAAAAAGCGGGTGACGATCATTTCAATGACCGCATCGCCAAGGAATTCAAGACGTTCGTAGGAGTCCACTTTACTCTGCGTTTCGTAATCAATAGCAGAGGTATGTGTAAAAGCCTGCTGTAACAGGGAATCGTCATCAAAAGTATAGGGATATACATTATAAACCTTCTTGGCAAGCAAATGGGGTTTGCTCGGAAAGAAGGATAAGTACAGTGACTTGAATTTACTCAGTATATTTGCCATATCGGCGGTTGACGGGACGGGGATACGTCCGTTCAAAAACCTTCAGAGAATTACTTTTCTTTCGGTGTAATAACGGGACGGTTCTTGTAGTAACCGCAATGGGGGCAAACATGATGCGGCATTTTAGCCTGACCGCAATGTTCGCATGTGCAAACGGTAGATGCTTTGAATTTGTAGTGGGTTCTGCGTTTTGCACCCCGGGTATGCGAATGTCTGTGTTTTGGATTGGCCATTAATTATTCCTCCGCGCTTTCAAGCGTTTTTTTCAATTCGTTCAGTTTTTCCCATCTCGGGTCGCGTTCATCATGCTTGCAGGAACAGCTTTCGTGGTTCAGATTAGCGCCGCAGCGGACACATAAGCCTTTACATGCAGTCGAACATAATTTTTTAAAGGGGAGACCCAGTAACAGGGTTTCCCGCACAAAGGGTTTCAGATCGATCTCAACATCATGGGAACCGAGCAGCACCAGCTGCTCCTCCGTCATCTCTGCTTCAGGGTCCGCAGTGAAAAGGACCTCCAGCGACTCCTCAATGTCCATACGGTAAGAGTCCAGACAACGGTCACACTGAAGATGAAAGGCCGTATATACAATGCCTTTGCAATGAATGGTGCCGCTGGAACGAAAAGCGGAGACATGAAGCCGGACATCGTCCGCGAGTTCGGGTATGTCGAAATCATCTTTCTCGGATGTAAAATCAAAGAACCGTATATCATCAGAAATGTGAGATATCAAAATTTTCATAGCCTGCAAAGATATGATAGAAAATGCTTTTAGTCAAGTAATTTGAAACGGAAGATAGGACAATATTTTTCAGGTTGAGTTCAAGGGCGAGGACTGAGAAGATGTAAACAGCAAAATCAAGTATTCCTTTCGCCAACGGGTACGAAAAACAATTAAAGATATCATCCGGTGTGCTGCTGTTAAACAGCACGGCATCCCGATAAAAAACATCATTAAATCAATACACACCCTATCAGGCGCAAATAGATCTGTTTATAATAACGATATTCTATGAATTCATTTTAACCGGTCGATCCAGGGTTCGTATTCGGTATTGTCGATCATGCGCTGCCGAGCACGACGTGCATCTTCATAACTGCTGAAGTAACCGGTCCTGATGCGGTAGCGGGTCGAACCGTCGATAACGGCCGTTTGAATGAAGGCGTCATACCCCCGGGCACGCAGTTTATCCCTGAACTCGATCGCAAAAGCCTCTACGGTAGTGCTGGACACCTGGAGAGTATAAATGGCATCTTTTGGAATACTCTGCTCGCGGACAACCGGAGCGGAAGTTTTTACGACAGGTGTTTTACTTTCCTCGATCACCTCTGTTACCGATTCGGTGATGAAAGGCGGCTCCTGCTTGATATCTTCAAGTTTTTCTCCCGGTTTGGGTGCTTCGATCCACTCATTGGGTGTTTTAGTAATGGTTGTTTTATGAAGTACGACCTTTTCGACGGTCTTGGGGACTTCCACGATCCTTGGTGTTGGCGGAGGAAGCGGTTTGGGCTCAGGTTCAGGTTTGGGTTCTTCTTTTTTCGGCTTTTCAATAGCGGCCAAATAATCCGGTTGTGCTTCGGCATCGAACACGAAATTCTTATGCAGTACGTTCCCTTCGGTACTGATCATGGTCAGTCGTATTATATAGCGTCCGCGTGTATCAGGGATGAAAGTGACGTTCGGATGATAGTTGGAAGGAATGAAATCTCTGGGATCCAGGCGCGATGAGGGAGGTTTGGTATCAAAGGACCACTGATACTTGAGAACATTGGCCGGACGTTTATAATTGTCGATATCGACGGGGTCGCCAACGAACACGTTTTGTTTTGAAGTACAAGCGCCTAACATGAAAAGTGCCATGCACAGCAGAATAAGCTTGGTGGATTTGTTCATCAGAACCTCCGGGTATACGTCATTAAAGATAATTTCATGTTTTTAAAAGAAAAAGGCAATCTCTTTTTTCGCATTCTCGGGACTGTCGGAACCGTGTATGGCATTTCGACGGTTATTTTCACCGTATTTCTGCCTCAAAGTGCCTTTTTCGGCCAATCTTGCATCGGTCTTTCCCATCAGTTCCCTTAGATCTGCAACGGCATGTTCCTTTTCGAGTACGAGAGCAATGACCGGACCGCTGATCATAAAATCGACCAGCGGTGCATAAAATTCCTTTTCCTTATGTACTGCGTAAAAAGCCTCAGCCATGTCACGGCTCAGTTGCAGCATTTTCAACGCATGGATATCATATCCCGCTTCCAGTATATCGTGTATGATCAGACCGAAGCTGCGTTTCTGAACGGCATCCGGTTTTATAAGCGCAAGTGTCTGTTCTTTCATGTTCGTCATTTCCCGATCTTCGTAAGTTTGTCTTTCAGGATATCCGCCAGATCGGGCTTGCCGATCTCCTGGAGTTCATAAGTGACCCGGACACTGGGTTTGTCAATACGAATGATCCGTCGCAGATCAATGGGCGTTCCGATGATCACCGTGTCGCATTCGGTCTGGGCAATCGTCTTTTCCAGGTCCTTCATCTGTTGTTCGCCGTAACCCATTGCCGGCAGCAACACGCCGATATCGGGATAGGTCTTAAAGGTCTTACTGATCGTACCAACCGTATAGGGCCTGGGGTCGACCAGCTTATACGCGCCGAATTTTACCGCGGCCACTGTGCCGGCGCCGTATGCCATCTCGCCATGTGTCAGCGTGGGACCGTCTTCGATCACCAGTACTTTTTTCCCATGGATCAGGGAAGGATCTTCCACGCTGATGGGCGATGCGGCATCAATGATAACCGCATCGGGATTATAGTTGCGGATATTCTCCCGCACGGTTTCAATATCATCGTTATCGGCGGTATCGATCTTGTTGATCACTACAATATCCGCCATGCGCAGATTGTTCTCGCCGGGGTAATAACGGATCTCGTGACCTGCCCGATGGGGATCAGCTACCGTGATAATGATATCTGCTTTATAGAAAGAGGTGTCATTATTTCCGCCGTCCCAGAGGATAATATCGGCTTCCTTTTCGGCTTCACGCAGGATGGCCTCGTAATCCACACCGGCATAGATCACCGAACCCATTGCAATATGCGGTTCGTATTCTTCCATTTCCTCGATGGTGCATTTATGTTTTTTCAGGTCATCCAGCGATGCAAAGCGCTGGACCGCCTGTTCCGCCAAGTCGCCATAGGGCATGGGATGCCGGATGGCAACTACCTTCAAACCCATGTCCTTAAGAATATTGACCACCCTGCGCGTGGTTTGCGATTTGCCGCATCCGGTGCGTACTGCATTAATAGCGATCACGGGCTTGCGCGATGCAAGCATGGTCCGTTTTCCGCCCATCAGGATGAAATCAGCGCCGCAGGCATTGACCAATGCCGCTTTATGCATAACTACTTCGTGAGGAACGTCGCTATATGAGAACACCACCTGATCGACATCATGTTCTTCGATGAGCTGCTGCAACTGCGATTCGTCATAGATCATGATACCTTCGGGATAGAGGCTGCCTGCCAGTGCAGCCGGATATTTCCGACCGTCAATGTCCGGGATCTGCGTCGCGGTAAAAGCGACCACCCGGAAAGCCTCGTTGTCCCTGAAGAAGGTATTGAAATTATGGAAATCGCGACCTGCGGCACCCATAATGATGACGCGTGTTTGTTCCATACAAACCTCCAATTAAGTAATTACAATATTATTCTAAAACCGTATCAACGATCTCACGGTAATCTTCAACAAAAATGAATTGCATACCCTCGCGGACCATCGCAGGTATTTTCTCCAGATCGGAGCGATTTGCCTTAGGCAGAATGACCGTCCTGATATTCATACGTTTGGCTGCCGTTACTTTCTCACGCACGCCGCCGATCGGCAGAATACGTCCGCGCAGCGAGATCTCGCCGGTCATAGCAATATCATGGCGCACTTTCCGACCGGTCAGGCAGGACAGTACGGCCGTGGTGATGGAAATACCGGCCGAAGGACCATCTTTCGGAATGGCCGCTGCCGGAAAATGGATGTGAATATCATATTTGAAAAAATCGACAGGCTCTATGTGGTACTGTTTTGCCGAGGCGCGCAGATAACTGATGGCGGTTTCCACGGATTCTTTCATGACCTCGCCCAACTGGCCGGTAGTCTTGAAATTACCCTTACCGGGCATCAGGGTCGCTTCTACGGGCAGCACATCCCCTCCGCTCTGCGTGTACGCGAGTCCCACTACGATTCCCAACTCGTTCCGGACGGGGAGATTATCTTTAAATATCTTTTTCGGACCCAGGAATGTCTCCATGTTCTTCTGACTAAAGCTGATCTTTTCATGTTCCGGATCTTTGGCGAAGATACGGGCCGTCTTGCGGCAGACCCGCGCGATCTCGCGTTCCAGGGCGCGTACACCGGCTTCCATGGTATAATGCTCGATCATGGCCTCAACGGATTTTGGCGAAAAACGGAGTTGTTTGCTGCTGAGGCCGTTCTGCTGCAATTGCCGGGGAATAAGGAACTGCCGGGCGATCTGCACCTTTTCGGGTGTGATATATCCGGGCAGTGTAATGATCTCCATACGATCCAGCAGGGCGTGCGGAATACTGTGCGTGCTGTTGGCGGTGGCAATGAAAAAGACCTTGGATAGGTCAAAAGCCACCTCCAGATAATTATCCCGGAAATCCTTGTTCTGTTCGGGATCCAGAACCTCCAGCAAAGCGGAAGAAGGATCGCCGCGGAAATCGCTGCCGATCTTATCCACCTCATCCAGCATGATCACAGGATTCTGGGAACCGCATTTTTTAATGTACTGGATAATGCGTCCTGGCATGGAACCGATATAGGTCTTGCGGTGACCGCGGATCTCGGCTTCGTCGCGCATGCCGCCGACCGAGAAACGCAGGAATTCACGCTGCATGGAACGGGCAATGCTTTTACCCAGGGAGGTCTTACCCACACCCGGCGGACCCACCAGACAGAGGATAGGACTTTTGGCATCCTGTTTGAGCTTGAGCACGGATAGAAATTCCAGTATACGGTCTTTGACATCGCAGAGACCGTAATGGTCCTGGTCCAGAATGCCGGCCGCGCGGCTGATATCCAGACTGTCCTCGGTAAAAATACCCCAGGGGAGCTCCAGCATCCAGTCGATATAGCTCTTGCTCACGGTATATTCCGAGGAATAAGGCGACATCATGGACAGCCGTTCGATCTCCTTTTCCACGGCCGTAAGCGCCTCTTCGGTGAGATTGATCTTTGCAAGCTTTTTATTGATCTCCTGGATCTCCGGATCGTCGTCATCCGATTCGCCCAGTTCCTTCTTGATGGCCTCCAACTGTTCGCGCAGCAGGAATTCCCGCTGCTGACGGTTGACCTCGTCATTGATATGGTCATTGATCTTGGCATTGAGCTCAATGATCTTGTATTCTTTTTTTAGTGCTTTGATCAGCAGTTCCAGGCGTTTGGCGATGTTCAGTTCCTGGAGAAAACGATATTTTTCTTCTACCTGAATGCTGAGACCGGACGCGATGAGATCACAGAGTTTGGACGGATCGCTGATGGCAAAGATCACATCCTGGATCTCCTCCGGGAAAATGGGATTAATACTGATGATGCGCTGGAAGAGTTCGGAGATAGTACGGATATAAGCTTCGGCTTTCAGTTTGGGTGCGGGGATCTCTTTCAGTTTTTTTACCTTACCGATACGGTAGGGCAGGGAACTTTCCTTTTCTTCTCCGATACGGATGCGGTGCAGACCGCGCAGCAGTACCCGGGTTGACCCGTCACCGGTCTGAATGATCTTCAGGATGGTACAGGCCACACCGGTCTCATAGATCTTTTCGGCTTTATCGTCGTCCATACTGTCCGGTTCGATGCGGGTGAAGGCACCGACGATCTTATCGGTTTTCAGCGCGTCGGAAATGAGCTGATGCAGATCATCTTCTCGGATCATGACCGGAAAAATGATGTGAGGCAGGGCAACAACCCCGTCAAGCGGCAGAATACGGATCTCGGTCGGCAGAAGTTTTCCGGGCTCTTTTAAGGCTTTAGTCATGATTTACAATATCTCCAAAACATCATGTAGTTTAATATAAATTCCATTAAAAAGCTATCGGATAATAATTGGGAATTGACAAAGGACAATTGACAAAGGACAATTGACAAAGGACAATTAACAGAGGACAATTAACAGAGGACAATTGACAGAGGACAATTGACAGAGGACAATTGACAGAGGACAATT
>CAZHTR010000006.1:79828-83459 GCA_964535585.1 uncultured bacterium
ACAGAGGACAATTGACAGAGGACAATTGACAGAGGACAATTGACAGAGGACAATTAACAGAGGACAATTGAAAATTTAGCAGGGACGCCCGGCAGTACGCTCGTTCATACGCATAAGTTTTAAAGGTTTTCCTCCAGTACTGCCGAAATGATCTGCCATCCAAATCCTTTTCCCTGCAGAAAGCGGATCATTTTCTGCTTGATGGCGCCAGGTTCCCCGCCGTTCAGACTGCCGATCTTTTTTTCGTAAAGATAGCGGCAGTTGGCAAGCTGTCGCGCATCGTCATAGTTTGCCATAATATCGCGTATTGTTTCCGCCGGGACACCACGCCGGATCAAACGCTCTTTCACTTTGGCCGGCCCTTCGTATTTTTTGTCGATCAGTTCTGTCGCGTACATATCCGCAAAGCGCGCGTCATTAAGATAATTTTTTTTCCGCAGATAGTTTATCACATCCTGTATGTGCTTTTTCTTATATCCTTTCTGCAGGAGTTTGGTCGTGAGCTCACCGGCGGCATGTTCACGCAGTGAAAGGAGTTCCAGGGCTTTTTCACGGGTAAATACCAGATCCGCCTCATCGCGGAGATGCTGCAGTTCCGTTTCGCTCAGTTCGCTTCCGGATGCCAAATGAAAACGGATGATCATGTCATCCGTTATCGATATCCGTTCATCGTTGTCCAGAAAACAGTTGTAACGATGCGGGTGTTTTTTTTGTGCCGTTAGGCGTGTGATACGCGGCATAGGTCCTATTCTTTTTTATCGGCGATGCCCAGGGCTTCCTTGACCTCGTCGGCGATGGTCTTTAGTACTTCGGGGTTTTCCTGAAGGAATATTTTGCTGTTCTCGCGGCCCTGGCCGATCTTTTCGTTCTTGTAACTGTACCAGGAACCCGATTTTTCCACAATGGCGTAAACAACCGCAAGGTCCAGTACATCTCCGATGTAACTGATGCCTTTGCCGTACATAATATCGAATTCGGTGGATTTGAAAGGAGGTGCGACCTTGTTCTTGACGACCTTTACTACGGTACGGCACCCGGTCTGGTCGGTACCTTCCTTAATGGCTGTAGAACGGCGCACTTCCATGCGGACCGTGGTATAGAATTTCAAGGCGCGTCCGCCGGTAGTGGTTTCGGGATTGCCGAACATGATACCGATCTTTTCGCGGATCTGGTTGATGAACACCACTGCGACATTTGACTTACTGACCAGGCCTGTCAACTTACGCAGTGCCTGACTCATAAGCCGGGCCTGCAGACCCATGTGGCTGTCGCCCATGTCACCTTCGATCTCCGCGCGCGGTACCAGGGCGGCAACGGAGTCGATCACGATGATGTCAATGGCGTTGCTGCGGACCAGCGTTTCGGTGATCTCCAGTGCCTGCTCGCCGCAATCGGGCTGTGAGACCAGAAGATGGTTGGTATCGATCCCCAGATTTTTAGCATATTTAAGGTCCAGAGAGTGTTCGGCATCGATGAACGCGGCATTTCCGCCGATTTTCTGTGCTTCGGCGATGCAGTGCAGGGCCAGGGTGGTCTTACCCGAAGATTCGGGTCCGTAAATTTCCGTGATCCTGCCGCGGGGGATCCCGCCGATACCGAGCGCGGCATCCAGGCTCAGAGAACCGGTGGAGATGGCATCGATATGCTGCGGATGCGTTTCGTCGCCCATATACATAACGGAACCTTTTCCGAATTGCCGGTCAATTTGCGCAATGGCTATTTCCAGCGCCTTTATACGGTCATCTTTTGTCATTTTTCAATTCCTTTCGGTCTGCGTTAATTTTGTCCAATGTTACATAAAATATTTTACAATTGAAAATAAAAAAAGGATGTCCGGAGACATCCTTTTTGTTCATGACATATATCACATTTATTTCAGGTTGGCGACCACCAGTGACGCGGCTCCCACCAGTCCGGCATCGTTGCCGAGTTTTGCTTTCACCACTTTAACCACATCTGCGGGGATGGAGTAGGCCAGTTTGTACATGGTGCGCCGTGCGGGACCCAGGATGAGTTCGCCGGCATTTGCCACACCGCCGCCGATGATGATGGCTTCGGGGTTCAGGGCGTTGACCAGGGTAGCCAGGACGGAACCCAGGATCTCGCCGGTCTCTTCGAGGACCTTGATAGCGAGGGCATCGCCGGATTCGGCCGCCATAGCGATGGCTTTGGGTGTGATCTTGCCGTTATCCAGATGATCGTCGATATTTGTTTTGACACCCTTGTTCTTGGAGATCATGAAACGTTCGATGATGCCGTCGCGGCCGACGTAGCGTTCCAGGCAGCCGGCATTGCCGCAGGGACAGTATTTGCCGTCGCGGGAAATGGATACGTGACCCAGTTCGCCGGCGGTAAAGGATGCGCCGCGATAGATCTCACCGTTCAGGATGATACCGCCGCCCACACCCGTGCCGAGGGTCAGTGCGATCACGTGTTTCAGTCCCTTTCCGGCACCGTAGTAGAATTCGCCGAGGGACATGACATTCACGTCATTGTCCAGAAAGGCGGGTTTGCCGAGTTCCTCGGACAAAATTTTGGTAATATGTACACCGTTCAGATTTTGAACGTTCACAACCACCTTCAATTCCCCGGTCTCGGGGTTCAGCAGTCCGGGCGAACCGATACCCACACCGAGAATATCTTCCATGGGAAGTCCGGAATCTTTCATCACCTTCCGGGTGCATTCCGCGATATGTTTCGCGATCTCCACACCGCTTTTCGCAGGATCAGTGTCAAAAGAATCCTTAATGAGGATCTTTCCGTTCTCATCAATAATACCGACCTTAATACCGGTTCCGCCAAAATCAATACCTGCATAATACTTCATAAAATAGTCCTTCCTGTTTAATTAACCTTTGAATTCGTTTCCGACCTTACGTGCCCGTGTGGGATGGTCCGGGTCCACGCCGCATGCGATACCCGTTTCCACCAGGATGTTCCAGCATGCCAGTAACTGCAGATATGCATTGTAGCAGGGCAGGGAAGGGATCCGGATGGTGGGGAAAAGGGTTTCGCGGTCCGCAATGGCGATGACCGGCATACCGACACCGTCAACAAGTACTTCTTTGAATTTTTCTTCTTCATCCTTAAATGGATCGATCACGATCACCACTTCGTCTTCATTCATCACTTCTTCGATGCCGTGCACGGCGTAGGTACCTTCGAGATACGCTGATTTTTTGCGTGTGATCTCATTGGTCTTCAGGGTTGCTTCCTCGGCAACACCCACATTGCGTCCGGCGAAATAGATGACCTTTGCCTTCGCGATGGTCTCGGTCAATTTGGGATCGATCTGCATTTCCAGGACTTCTTTGGCCTTATCCGCCAGTTCGTTCAGGGAGCGGTCGCAAGTCACACCCATGAAGGCAATAATAAGATGCTGATAGAACAGCGCCTGTTCCACCACGCTTTTGGTGGCCGCGACAGCTTCTTCTTTCCCGCAGCTGAGGATGAATTCATCGTCACTGATCGCGCCCAGCGGCGTATCCGCATGCGCGGTAAGGGCAAACTTTCCGGCTGAAGGCTTTGTTTTAAAGAGTGAGATGACCTCATTGGTCTTTCCGGAGTTGGATGCGCCGAAGATCGTAAAATCATCCAGCTTCAGTTCGGCCGCCTGACGGCTGCCCTCCGT
>CAZHTR010000007.1:0-75564 GCA_964535585.1 uncultured bacterium
CTGACAGGCTACGGCCAGCAGGCCAGGAGACTTGGCGAAGGACAAGCGCCGAAGTCCCGCCAACCGGCGGACGAAGGCGGTTAGTTTTTATCCATCATCTGGCAGGCTACGGCCAGCAGGCCAGGAGACTTGGCGAAGGACAAGCGCCGAAGTACCGCCAACCGGCGGACGAAGGCGGTTAGTTTTTATCCATCATCTGGCAGGCTACGGCCAGCAGGCCAGGAGACTTGGCGAAGGACAAGCGCCGAAGTCCCGCCAACCGGCGGACGAAGGCGGTTAGTTTTTATCCATCATCTGACAGGCTACGGCCAGCAGGCCAGGAGACTTGGCGAAGGACAAGCGCCGAAGTCCCGCCAACCGGCGGACGAAGGCGGTTAGCAATCATATCTGTGGGGACGGATAGATGAAATACGTTTACATTCTCAAAAGTAAAAATCATCAGGATGAATATTATACCGGTATTACAAAGGATGTCGAGAAAAGACTAAAATATCATAATTCGGGACTCTCACCGTATTCTTCAAAATTTAAACCCTGGGAATTGATCACGTATATTGCATTTTCTGATTCAACAAAAGCACATAAATTTGAAAGATATATAAAATCAGGTTCCGGGCGGGCTTTTGCAAAAAAGCATTTAAGATAGGCTACGGCCAGCAGGCATACAAAAGCAAATATGCAAGACCAATAGAGCTCCTGTTTTCGGATGGAAGTTTTTTAATGTTGAGATGCCTGTCCATCGACCTGTCCTACAAAGCCCGCCACCCGGTATGCGAAGAAGAAAGCCTTGACGATGGAGGATTGAGGCGCCTGCCCTCCGTAGTGACACATATCACATACCAAATGTATCATCCTGCCTGTCCCGGATAAACCTGCCGCCGGCAGGTTTATTCAGGATCTCATTGACTTTGTGACATAGATCACCCATTAATATTTGTCGGCATGTTTATTCGGATCCAGGGAATATTACAGAGAATCATGACACTCGCAGAGATCCCGGGTCAAGCCCGGGATGACGCGGGTTGGTGTGTTTATCGGATCCAGACTTCGCCGCCTATCGGCGGCTGCGTCCGGCAGGCGTTCATCGTTTTTCGTTTATCGTTTATAGTTGATTCAATTGTCAATTGAATAAAGTTTTTGAATTTAATTTTTATATCCGTATAATTTAATATGAAACAACAGGAGGGCGCAGTGAACGAAAAGGATGATCTCAAACCCCTGGATCTACCCCCGCTGGATATCGAACGCGTCAAGGAACTCTGGTCAAAAACCTATAACACCGAAGGCGAGCCCGACTGGTCGCATATTTTCCCGTATTATCATGAGGATATCGTTTTTCAGGATTCCATTCAGGAAGTCCGGGGCAAGGAAGCTTTTCTGGGTGTGTGCAACCGACTGACCACCCGCTGCCAGAGTCTGAACATGGAGATCGTTTCCATCGCCCAAAACGGCAATGTCATCCTGTTCGACTGGATCATGACCATGTCATTCAAAAAGTATCCCAGCACCCCGATGTACGGTGCCAGCAAACTGACCCTGAACACGGACGGCATGATCATCCGTCAGCGGGATTATTACGACATGTGGGGCGATATTTTCAATAACATTCCACACTGGAACAAGATGTACCGGCGTTTTTTAAAACGTAAGTTCGGTTAAGGAATATATTTGTCCGGAAAAACAAGGAATCATATCGATAAGGAGCTTTATATATGCATCAGCAGAACCCCGTGATCGTTGTGGGCGGAGGAATCGCCGGACTGACGGCGGCAGCGTACATTGCGCGATCCGGAAAATCTGTCATTCTCTTTGAAAAAGAGGAAAAAACGGGTGGCCTGGTCAATTCATTTGAACGTAAGGGATACGTCTTCGACGGCGGTATCCGCGCGATCGAAGATTCCGGGATCATCTTCCCCATGCTGCGTCAGTTGGGCATTGAGATCGAGATGATCAAAAGTCAGGTTTCCATCGGTATCGCCGACAGCGTTATCCGGCTGCGGGATAAAGAAAGTGTGAACGAATACGAAGCATTTCTGATCGCTCAATTCCCCGGGCTGGAAAAGGATGTGCGCGCCATCATCCGGGAGATCCGGAAGATCATGAAATACATGGATGTGTTGTACGGAATCGATAATCCGGTGTTTCTGGACCTGAAAAACGACCGCAAATACCTGATGAAGACCATGCTGCCCTGGCTGTTCAAGTATTTGTTCACGATCCCGAAGATCCTGCGCCTGGACAAGCCGGTCGATGAATACATTCAAAAATTCACGGACGATCAATCGCTGAACGATATCATCGCTCAGCATTTTTTCAAAAAAACACCGACCTTTTTTGCTCTGAGCTATTTTTCGCTGTATCTCGATTACCGGTATCCGCGCGGCGGAACGGGCGTTCTTACGGAAAAAATAGATGCCTTTATCCGTGAGCACGGCGGCATGATCAAAACCGGCACACGCGTCGTTTCCGTGGACCCCGAGAAGCAGGTCCTCCGCGATGACAAAGGTATCGAATATACCTACGCCGATCTGATCTGGGCGGCCGACCTGAAAAGCTTTTATTCCATGATCGCGACGGAAAGCATTCGGGATGCGAAGATCAAAACGACGGTCATGGAAAAGCAGGAAAGCATGAAGGATTTGCACGGCTGCGATTCCATCTTCACCCTGTATCTGGGAGTCGACCGCGAAAAAGAATATTTTTCAGATATCTGTTCCGCGCATTTTTTC
Source organism: uncultured bacterium (assembly GCA_964535585.1). Lineage (GTDB taxonomy): Bacteria > Fidelibacterota > Fidelibacteria > Fidelibacterales > Fidelibacteraceae > M50B103. Next base: position 2,730 of record CAZHTR010000007.1, read on the forward strand.
TACACGCCGGACCGGTCGGGACTTTCCCGCGCCGACGGCAGTAAGGTCGATCTTCTGTTAAAAGATCCCTCCTCCTTTCCCTTGGAGGAATCAAAGAAGATCGTTAAAGCTTATCTGGATGATTATTTCCGTTACAACACCTATGAAATATCCATTCCCGTCCTGCGTGACGCGGACCTGGCACCCGCGGGCAAGACCGGACTGATCATCAGTACGCTCTTTGATCATGCGCTGGCAAAGCATATCTCCGACGCGGGCTGGTATGAGGAATTCAAGACCTACGCGGAAGACTGCATGATCCGGACACTGGAAAACAGCATCTTTTCGGGTCTCGAAAAGGATATCGAAGACCGGTTCTCGTCCACACCGCTCAGTCTGGAACGCTATACCGGAAATACCGACGGCGCGATCACGGGCTGGGCCTTTACCAATCCCCGGATCCCGGTGGTCAATAAACTGACCAAGATGTTCTATTCGGCGGACGCGCCCCTGCCCCACGTGCATCAGGCCGGGCAGTGGACCTACAGTCCCGCAGGACTTCCCATCTCCGTCATGACCGGCAAACTGGCGGCGGATGGGGTGCTGAAGGGGAAGTGAGTTTTTATATAATCAAGGCTGAAAAGTAAGTCGCGGAGAATTCGCGAGAATATGCGTGGAATGTGGTGAATATAATTTAAGATTTAACGTTTAAGAATTATTAAGATCACCGGATAGTCAAACAACAAACAATCCAGCTGATTGTTTGTTCAGAACCTCTGTAATCATGAGATACGGGAAATCCATAAGAAATAATGGTTTATTTTGGTGATTTGTTTACTTATCTTTATAAAAGCGAACATAAGAGAGAGGTGTGGTATGAATGATAAGTGTCCAATATGTGGGAACCAAGCAGAATTTAAACCAACAACAATAGATGGAAGTATTGTTAATTGTCTAAGATGTGGTAATTTTACAATAACGGGAACCTTAGAATCAATAATTAGAAATTCAAGGAAACTTGAAGAAAAGGACATTGTCCTTTTATCAGGTTATATAAGAGAAAATCAAAATATTACACTAAATAGCGAAAATTATAAAACAATTATATCTTCAACTAGAATGCCCAAGCCAAATAAAAAGGCTGATAAAGCTTTATTAGCATTTGAGGAATTAACAAAAATTCCAGGTGATTTGATAAATACCAGTAAAAATGATCCAGAATATTTGATGGTTATTGGGAAGAGTTATATTTCCAACTTTAATGAATGGAAATATATTGTATATGAATTACTTGGAAGTGATAAAGGATATATAAAGATATTTAGTATCAATTTAATTCAAATCACATCAGCTGGATGGGAATATTTAGAAGAACTAACATCTACAAAAGAAGATAATATAAATAACCAGAAAACATATAACAAAGGAGAGATATTTGATCCATATGTAGATATTATAAAAATAATAAAGCAGGCTACTCAATCAATAACTTTAATTGATAATTATATAGACGATACTGTATTAACTATGCTATCAAAGAACAGTAAAAATGTTCGGATTAGGATATTTACCAAAAATATTTCAACACATCTTCAGCTTGATATTCAAAGATTCGAACAGCAATATGGTAAAATTCATGTTGAGAAATATAATGATTCCCATGATAGATATCTAATTATTGATGATAAAGAAGTATATCATTTTGGTGCATCTATTAAGGATTTAGGCACAACAGGATTTACTTATTCAAAACTTGAACATGAAAATGCTAAAAAATTAATTATCTCATTACCTGACTTAGATACAAAACAAGTTCAGGATTGACCTTTCCCCCAAAAATTGGACAATTCAAATATTAGTTTAATAACTCACTCATTACTGGCACAATACCCAATGCTTCCCGCAAGCATACCAACGAAAAATGAGCGATACTCGCAATAATTTGTATATTTTATAGCGAATAATAATAAAGTTCCCTGTGCTTAGTGTAAACGCCTTGACAATACCTGTCCCGAAGGGTAAATTGTGCACTTCATAAGGGCGGGGAGCACGGAACGCCGCGCAACCGACAGGACAGGCATGTGAAAGGTACGAACGATCATGATCAACACCATCTTATTCGATCTGGACGGCACAGTGCTGCCAATGGACTTCCATGCGTTCATGCAGCGCTATTTTCATGAAATGGGAACGATGTTCCATGACCTGATCGACGGTGAATTACTGGCGAAATACGTGCTGGAGAGCACAAGGTACATGGTGAATAATACGGACGACCGCACAAATGAAGATAAATTCATGGCACGCTTTTCGGAACTGATCGACGGGGACCCCGGCACATACCGTAAGCGCTTCGATGCGTTTTACGACACGCTGTTCCTGAACGTCCGGCACACAACGCATCAAAATCCCGCAATGATACGGGCAATAAAGCATGTAAAGGATAAAGGCTACGATGCGGTGCTGGCGACCAACCCGCTTTTTCCCATGAAGGCGAACCATCACCGCATTCGCTGGGCGGGACTGAGGCCCGAGGATTTTTCCTACATCTCTTCGTTCGAAAGCAACAGGTACTGCAAGCCGCACGCGGCATATTACCGGGAAGTCCTGTCGGCGATCGGCAAAACGCCGGAAGCATGCATGATGGTGGGGAACGACGCGCTGGAAGATATGGCGGCCGCCGGGCTGGGCATCACAACGTATTTGATCGAGGATCATTTGCTCAATATGCATCATGTTGAGATCAAAGCCGATCACAGGGGCAGCTATGAAGATTTTTATGAGTTTGTACGTGCTTTGCCCGACTTGAACCATGAACTATAAACGATACTTGTCCGCCGAAGTCCCTCGAAGCGTTGGCGTAGCAGGACGAAGGCAAAAGAGGGAAGTTCGGAGCTTGGGAGAATGAGAAGATTGGTCTGAGGAATGAATAAAGATGATGGTGTAGGGACAAGGCATGCCTTGTCCGAATGGCTTGTCATCCCAGACCTAATCCCTCAGCCAACCACCTTTGTCATCCCGGACTTGCCTGCCGGACGTAGCCACCGATAGGTGGCGTAGTCTGGATCCGATAAACACACCCACCCGCGTCATCCCGGGCTTGACCCGGGATCTCTGCGAGTATCACGATTCTCTGTAATATTCCCTGGGTCCGAATAAACATACCGACGAATATTAATGGATGATCCTCGTCATAATCTCAATGAGATCCTGAATAAACCTGCCGCCGGCAGGTTTTCCAGGATGACTAGTATCTGGTTCTTTGTGTGTCAGTTAATCGGAATAATGTTCCGCCGGCCAACCACCCTTGTCATCCCGGACTTGCCTGCCGGACGCAGCCACCGATAGGTGGCGAAGTATGGATCCGATAAACACACCCACCCTTATCATCCCGGACCTAATCCCTCAGCCAACCACCCTTGTCATCCCGGAAAATGATCCGGCGGATCATTTATCCGGGATCTCTGCGAGTATCACGATTCTCTGTAATATTCCTTGGGTCCGAATAAACATGCCGACAAATATTAATGGGTGATCTATGTCACAATGTCAATGAGATCCTGAAACAAGTTCAGGATGAAACGCGTTAGGTTCGAAATGATAACATTGTATTTATCATTTATCCGGCCTTCGCCTTCCTGCCCTCGGGCTATGGCCGGCAGGCGTTCATAGTTCATCGTTCATTCCATTGTCCATTACTCATTGATCTTTGCATTTTCCATTGTCAATTTTCCATTGTCAATTTAAAAGAGCTCCCCTCCGAAGACGAGAGCTCTTTTGATTTTACTTCATGTGTGGAATAGGCATGCCTATTCCCTACTTATTTGCTTATTTCATAAACACCATCTTTTTCGTTTCAACAAACTCTCCCGCCCGCATGATATAAATATAGACACCGGTCGAGACCTGCTGACCCGACTGATTTGTGCCGTTCCAGACGATCTTATGCCAGCCGGCCTGCTGGCTGCCGATATGCCAGCTCCGGATCTTCCGGCCCGTGATATCGAAGATCATCAGATCCACATCGCATGCTTCCGGCAGTCCGTATTGCAGGGTGGTTGCGGGATTGAAGGGATTCGGATAGTTCTGCGCCAGCACGTAGTTTTCCGGCAGACCCTCGGCAAGCGAGGTCTCAATGGTGGAGAATATAAGCTCCTCGCCGTAAACCGTTCCCAGACTGTTGGTGACATACGCGCGGATATGGTACTGCGTGTTCTGCGTCAGACCGCTGATCGCCGAAGAGAATTCTCCCGCGGATGTCACGGGTCCCAGTTCGACCTTCGCGTCCCCGGTGGTCGGGTTGCCGCCGGTGTTCCAGCAGAACCCGTGCTGCGTGGGAGCGGGATGACCCAAAACAGTGATCTCCGCGCTGGCGTTCGCGCTCACCGAGTCGATATCCGAAACCGCCATGGCGCTCAGCGAAGGCCGGCCCAGCGTTTTGAAGGTCGTTTCACCGGAGTAGACCGTATCCGTCGCATTGACCGCGTAGGCGCGGATATGATACTCCGTGTCGGGGGTCAGTCCGCCGATAAGGGACGTGAAGGTCCCGGCAGAATCGACGGCACCCAGTTCGACCTTATGATCGTCCAGGGTCGGGGTCCCTTCCGTATTCCAGCAGAATCCGTGCTGCGTGGGCGCGGGGTTGCCCAGTGCGGTGACCGTGGCCTCTGCCCTGGCGGAAACCGTATCGATATCACTCACCGACAGTTCGCCGACGATCGCCGGACCCAGTGTGGTGAAACTCAGCGTCCGGCCGTATGCCGTTGCGGCAGCATTGATGGCATAGGCGCGGACAAAATAGCTGGTATTGGGAGCAAGACCGCTGATCGCGGATGTATAGACCACAGCAGAATCGATCTCATCATAGTCAATCGTATTGTTCGCCGTAGTCGGATCACCTTCCATATTCCAGCAGACACCGTACTGTGTGGCGGCGGGTATGCCGGGAGAGATCAGCGTACAATGCACCAGCGCACCGCTTACCGTCACATCTCCGATGGAATCGGTTTCCACCAGCGGCGCAAGGACATCCGTCTGCCACAGCAGGAAAGGATATCCCTCGTTATAGTTCGGCGCGATACCCCAGATATCCGTAAAATTCCAGCCGGAATCGGTATAGGTGCTCTTTGTTTTCAACTCCACAGTTGTCTTTCCGGTAATTTGATCACCGCTGTATTCGCTACCCGTACTACTTAAGCCGGCGTTGACCGTTTGGTCCCAAAAGCAGGCACGTATCTCGCCGGCCTCATAATAGCCCAAAAAGCCGCCGAGAAAGCTTCCCGATTGGGCAATCGATCCGCTGACATAGCAATTGGCTACGCTGCCGGAATTATATCCTATCAGGCCGCCGGCAAAACCCGACGCGGAAACCGTCCCGCCGGCATAGCAGTCTGTTATGCTGCCACCGGTATTATATCCCGCCAGGCCGCCGACACCGTTCAGCCCGGTCACCGTTGCGTCGGCGTAGCAATGCGTTACACTGCCGCCCTCATTATCGCCGATCAGACCGCCCACGCGGGATGCCCCGGTAAGCGTCACGTCGACGTAGCAATTCGATACGCTGCTGTTGCGATTATAACCGATCAGACCGCCGACGTAGCCCGTCCCGGTAACCGATCCGGTAACATAGCAGTGCGATACGTTGTCCTGCTGATAAGTGGATCCTGCCAGTCCGCCGACAAAATTTTTACCGGTAATATCGGCATTGATCAGTCCCACATTGCTTATTACGGCCCCTGAACGTATATATCCGAACAGACCCTGATAATCACTTGAGTCGCGATCGATATAAAGCCCGGAGATAGTAAGTCCGTTCCCATTATAATGCCCCTGGAATCGGGTACTGTTATTTCCTATCGGCAGCCAGCCCGCACCGTCGTTCCAGGTGCTTGTGCCGAAGGCGTTGATATCCGCGGTCTGAATAAAATGCTTGTCCCATTCATCCGGGTTGTCGCTGATCCACTTCAGATGGTCCAGGTTCGCGATGCGGTAGGGATCGCTTTCCGATCCGTCGCCCCCCGGTACGGGATCGGCTGCCCGTTCCGCAAGGATCAAAAAATCATCCGCGAACAAATACCATTTATCGACCGATACGCACTGAATGGTAAAATAAACGGAATCGCCCGCAAAGCCGCTCAGATCATAGCTGTATTCCGTCCAGTCCGTCGGAGTAGCGGTCACGGAACCAAGCAAGGTACTGAAATCGGTCGTCGCATATCCCGTCGTTGACAACCTGACATTAAAATCTTCCAGATAATCTGCGTCGAATGATTTAGCCCAGAAAGAGAAGGTGATCGCAGCAGCATCATCCGGCAGACCGATGCGCGGACTGACCAGCCAGTCGTTATTTCCCGCGGCGTTAAATTCCACTCCGGCTCCTCTCTCCCCGCTGTGAGCAATTAAGTACAAGCCCCAGGATTTCCCGTCCGCGTCCAGATCATAGGTGAGCCATCCCGCTGCGCCTTCCTCGAATCCTTCGAAGAACACGGTATCGATGAGCGAAGGTTCCAAAACGCTGATAAGATCGATCTTCGTTTCCGTATCGGACTCGCTGCCGTCCGAGACGGTCAGCGACACGGTGTAGGTACCGGGCTCGGTATAGACATGCGACGGATGCCGGTCCGTACTGCCGTTACCGTCACCGAAATCCCAGGACCAGCTTATGGCACCTCCGGTGGAAAGGTCGCTGAACTGGACCGTCAGAGGAACCGCCCCGCTTGTGCGGTTGGAACTGAATTCGGCCTGTAACGGGAGCGGTGCCGTTTCTCCATATAATTTGACGCAGGGATCATAGGGATATGATGTACCGCTTCCCAGCGCGGTCCATGATCCGCCGGTACCCGATGAACTTAACCATGCGATCCCCGATTCGATGACGGGGTTACTGTAACCCGAGTAGGCGTATTCCAGAGGAACGGGATAATTGTAACCGGGGGTCTGGTACATGACCTTCACATAAACATCGTCCCCGCTGCTCACCGCAAGAGGAGACGACAGATCAAAGGTATAATATCCGCTGTGGGAACAAGACTGGCTACCCGAGGATGCCAGAAGTCCGGAATGTGATGAACCGTTGAAATCATCGTAGATCTCGATACTGATATTCCCGCTGGTAACCGAGTATGTACCAACCTTTAAGATCTGCTGATCCTCATCGATCGTGAACTTGACCATGGCATATGCCGTATTGATGCTGCCGTAACCGAAAGAGCCGATCATACCCAGTTTATCGTAATAATGGATCCTTGTTCCCGCATGATGATCGAGTCTTTCCGGCCAGTAAGCAACACTTGAATTGATCTTTGTGTCATAATAGGAAACATAAAAATAGCCGTCCTCACCCCAGGAGGGTCCCCAACTGTTCTTGATGATCCATGCACCGTTCCCCGGTGCGCGGGCGACAGTCTTATTATCATCCCAACCCACGATGGTCACGGCATGGTTCGGACTCAAATTGCCGTCGTAATAGAAAGTGTAATCCGGGTTCATATAATCATCCATGGACTCCCCGGAATAGGGATCCGCCACGTGCAGGGTGGTATACACCGCGCCGTGTTCATGGACAGCCTGTTTGATCAGAGTATTGTCTTTCGGCAACCAGCGCGCCTGAGATACATAGGCCACCGGTGTCAGACTATCTATATAACTCCCGCCGGTATCCGAATAAGGATCGTCGGCCTCGGATACCGGTCCGGCACCGCGGGAAAGATAGGCGGTTGACAGGTCCGCATTCCCTCCCGAACAGGGTCCCCATTCAAATCCGTGTCCGTGCTTGAGATTATTTTCCGAAAGGTCAAACACACCCAGATCCTGCATCAGCCACATCGATTCGATGGAAGCATAGGTACCGAAAGCCCAGCAGGAACCGCAGCTACCCTGATTTTTCACGGATGTGACACCTCCCTCATCGCGCAGATCATAGACGGCGGGAAGCGTTGTGCTTTTTAGCGTTCGCGGAAGGGATTCGATGTGATATTTCACCGGCGAGGGAATATAACCGAGCGCATGACCGCTTTCCGTAAACTGCCCTCGCTTCCCCGTTCGCAATTCTTCCAGGTATTGAATATAATCCGGATTGAGCGGCGCCATGACGATATCCGCGGCATCCCGTACCGCGTATACGCTTTGGTCTTTTTGCGATCCGGCCGTCCTGATCCCCTCCGGCAGTCCCTGTGGCTGAATGAGCGGATGGTTGGATGAAAATAAGGCCGTAGTAAAAGCCAGGAAAAGCAGCAAGGTCTTCTTCATATTATACTCCGGGATTTTTTTGATCAAATACACGATTAATTATTTTATCCTGAAAATCATTCCGTGTTTAGAACCGACAATTTTAATTTATAGAATTTACAATTGATAATAAAGCTTTTTATCGGGAAAACGGTCATGCATTCTATATTGTCCTTTCGGTCATCGACTTCCGGCTTCTGACTTCTGACTTCTGACTCCCGGCTTCCGTCTACCGTCTACTGTCTACCGGCTATATTTCACTTGTTAAGGACATACATCTTCCTTACATTCAAACAATACTGAAGACAGCAACTAAAAAAATGACGCGTATATTGACATTCAGCCTGCAATTAACAATTAATAAGCAACATATAGCCCGTGATTTTGGAGAGCAACCATTGTTTTCCATTTACGCACGTAATTTATATGTTCGATAAGCAAAGGGACAACAATGATTCTTTTAAACAAATTGAAGAAAGCATGTAAAAAACTAATCGATGCAATGACGGTCCAAAAGAGACTCGCGCTTTTGGAGAAGTTCTTTCAGGAGGGTCTTCCTGTTGCTCTTTCCCCCGGTCTGAAATATCTGATCACGGGAGAGAGGGATGAAACAGCACGTCTCGCCGCGAATGAGGTCGAGACCCGAAGGGCACAGATCGCCTCCGAAGGCAAAAAGAAAGTCCCCATCTGGTATTCGCCTAAGCCCGGCAGCGCAGGCAAGGACGTAACGGAGAACGTCAAGCCATCCCCGGGAAAGGTATTAGAGTTTACCATGGAAAAAATTGCACGCACCGGAAAGTCCCGGAAGTGGGGAACATTTCTTCATCTGCTTATCCGGGAGTTCCGTTGTGAACGTGGTGTTGAGTTGGGGTCCTGCGCCGGGATATCCGCTATGTACTTGTCGTCCGTTCCATCTGTCAGGAAATTAATAACGGTGGAGGGATCAGCCGAACTCTCAAAAATCGCAGAAACAAGCCTTAAACACAGGCCGCACGTACAAGTAGTCAATGCATTATTTGATGAAGCGATAGATAATGAAATAGCATCCGCAACGGAACGTTTCGATTTTGCGTACATTGACGGACATCATGAGAAAGTGGCAACGATCCACTATTTCAACCGTTTAATTCCTTACTTAAAAGAAGGAGCTCTGGTAATCTTTGATGATGTATCCTGGTCGTACGACATGCGGGAAGCCTGGGACAGTTTGTCAGAAAGGATTGAGTTCTCACATAGTATTGATCTTGGGGCGATAGGAATTTGTGTGATGAAAACGAATGACGACCAGCCTGTCGTTCCGAAGAAATGGAATTTGCAGCCTGTTACAGGTATATATCCAATCGGAAACCCGCACGGCTGGAAAGAATAACTCCTACCGGACTTAAGAATGCCACAGCCCGCCATCCGTGGCGGGATCTGATAGGGTAAGGCTTTGTAGTTTAATGTTTTTATAATAATAAAATGAATGAGGGTTTTTTATGGTTGAATACAGAACTACACTTAAAGGAATAAATCCAAAACATTTAGACGGTTTTTTTGTTGGTTGGAAAAATACACTAACAAAAGAACAGCACTACACCATACTTAAAAATAGTAGTTTTTTTGTATTGGCATATGACAATGAAAATGATAAAGTTGTTGGTTTTGTCAATGCATTATGTGACAGTGTTCATTTTGCATTTATTCCAATGATTGAAGTACTCCCTGAATATCAACATAAAGGAATTGGAACCAATTTACTTAAGGAGATCTTTGAATTACTTAAACCTATGACATGCATTGATTTAACATGTGATATTCAACTACAAGGTTTTTATGAAAGATTTGGTATGAAGAAGTCCCATGGAATGGTTTTTCGCAAGTATCTTTGAAAAGATACTTGATGATATAATATAGGTATATATTTTCTATTAACATATTAAATATATATTAGCATAATTTTAATAGAGTGCCGTCCATGGCACCCTCTGAACAAGGAGTCGTGGCACAATAGATAACAAAGCACGCAAGTAAAGGTTGCTGGCTTTTATTGGGAGGGGTATAATAGAAAAACGGTAGCCAGCAACCACATGCCTTCGCTAACCAAGGCGGTGACTACAAACTTAAGTCGAAGTGTCACTAAGGCTTACAGCCACCTGTAAGCTCTGGCACGTCTTGAGTGCAGGCCGTTAGCAGAATCACAAAAATCCTCAAACCGGGCGATATGACAGAAATTCAAATATGCGATCCGTCCTACCGTCTACTGTCTCCTGCCTTCACCTCGACATAATCACTGATATCATATCCGTTCGTGATCTTATACCCGATCAGGACCAGGACCAGCATAATGGCCATACCAGTCAGTCCCAGCGGTGCCGTGAGGATATCTTTACCCATGAAGCCGGTCAGGAGCACCACCGAAGGCACCATGCCGTTGAACCACCCGTGCATAACGGAGACCAGGATCACGGAATTGCCGCGAACGTACATATAGTTGAAGAAGGTTCCCAGCAGAATGCAGACCAGCACAAAGAGCAACACACCGATCACGTTGTAATATCCGTAATTATAGCCCATGAGGATGACCGGCGCATGCCAGAGTCCCCAGATCGCGCCCGTAATGATATTGGCCTTCCAGAATCCCAGCGGCAGCAAATGTTGCAAAAGATACGAACGCCAGCCGTATTCCTCACCGAACATCATAATAATGGGAAAGGTCAGATTGGCGATGAGTCCGATCACGAAGAACTGGAAAGTCCAGAACACTGCCGTGGAAACGGGCTTGCCGAGCAGGGTGAGGGCATGCATCCCCATGTTCTCCAGCTGCCAGTCCGGACGTCCTTTAAAGATCAGCACATTCAGTACAATGCTTAGAACAATAAAGCCTACGATAAATCCCAGGGCCACAAAATAGTTCTTTGCCTTTCCGAAGCGGAAACCGCTGTTGCGAAATCCGTCCGCGAAAACCAGTCGTAAAATGATCGCGATCAGAGCCGGAAAGATCATCATGATACCGAAGGCCTGGATCGGCATGTGTTTTTGAGAAACATACACGGCCACACGTTCTTCCAGACTTTTAAGTTCGATCACCGTACTCCCGGAGGGAACCACGGTGGGAAGATCCTTTTCCGTCACATCGGGATGCACTTCCAGATAGCGTTCGACCGCCTCGCTTTTCATTTGAACGATGTCGCTGAACTGTTTGATCGCCGGCCGTTCGGGATCGAGCTTTTTCCCCTGCTGATAGACAAATCCGCATAAAAGGAAGCTTATGAGGTATGTCAGTCCCACGAACCAGATCACCCGTTTCCAGGAAACCTTTTGGTCAATACGCAACTTCTTGTCACTCATTTCTTTTATCTCCTTATAAACGTCTGTCAATATAGGAATATGCTTCCCTATTTCAAAAACACCATTTTCCGGACCGAGCGGTAGTTGCCGGAACGAAGCGTATATATATAGACACCGGCGGGAAGGTCATCGGCACGGAACCGGAGCGTATGTTCACCGGCATGATGGAACGAGCGGGCCAGTTCCCGGATCTTTCTCCCGGAAATATCATAGAGATCCAGCGATACCTCGGCATCCTCCGCTATAACATAGGAGATCCGGGTCTCGGCATTGAAAGGGTTCGGATAGTTCTGATGCAAGACAAATGCAGGCGCCAGCGCGATCTCTTCCGCAGAACTAAGTGTCGCGTCAAAACCAAAATAATCAAGAACACTTCCCATAAACGCGCTGCGTAGGGAGTCGCCGTGAATGGTCTCAAAAGGAAAACCAAGATAGAGCAATGCTCCTTCTTGCGACGATGTGGCAAATGTTCCCCTGTACTGCAGACCGGCCACACCGTTGGCTGCGGTATCGAGATCCGTATAGATCAGATTGGCCACGGCACCGCCCGAGGGAATAAAACCGTCGGGCCGGTACACCCGGTAAACGGCTGTCCCCTCAACTCCGAAGGGTATCTGAGCAAATCCGTCAAAAGCACCTTCCTGCAGCGGCATGAGTGAAAAAGTGCCGGTATTGGCTTTTTTGGATTCCGCTTTTAAGAACGTTTTATAGAAATAGGGGTCACCGCCGGTTCCGGAGAGATTTTCCTGCAGATTGGAACCGGAAATGAAAAGTTTACCGCCGCCCATCAGATAGGTACCAATCGCCTGTTTCGCCGCTGCATTCAGATTGGTCTCATCCGTTCCGGCGATCCAGTCCACCATCTCGTAGCCTCCGAGCTCTGTACCGCCGGCACTGAGAGCATCGTCCGAGGCGGAATCAAAACCATGGCCATGAGCCAGCAAGGCCGTACCGTGCTGATGAACAAAATCATATGTATTTTGGACGGTCTTCCTGTTAAAAGCCTGGACGATCAGTATCCGGTTGCTCTCATCGGAAACATACGCGGCCAGTACATCTACACATGTTGGACCCGCCCCGGCGTTGTTGACCCCCGCGACCCGGAAATAATACAGCTGATCGTTTGAAAGTCCTCTGATCGTATCTCTTGCCGTACCGATCTCGAGACTGTCGTTAAAAGCGGTATGGTCGGTGGAGTAATAAACCCTGTAGCCGTTCGTCAGTCCGACAGGTGCGACATTGATCAAAATCTCTCCGTTGCCTGTATTGCGCAGAGAAAACCACTCCGGCGCATCATAGGGCGTCATGTCCTTCATGCCGGTGATATTCGCGTACAGACCTTGCTCCGTACCTACCAGCGTATCGGTACCATTGACATAGAAGGCACGGACATCATTGTTGCCGATATGCCAGTTATCGGCGGTGAGCACCCGCAGGGAGCTGTCCTGCAGGTCCATTTCCAGCAATCCCGCTCCGTTGAAATCGACACCGTTCACATAATGGAAGAGACCGGCGTAGATCTTGTTGCCATATTCATGGATAAAATGGATTCCCGCGGCCGGCAGACCGTCATTCTGATCGTATTTTGACCAGCCATTCCCCCGCTTATGAAAAAGCCCGCCGAGACAATACGTGGGGTTGGTAGCGGGGGTATATTCTTCCAGTCCGATCCAGAGGCCGGACTCCGTATGTTTGACCGCACGGCAGGAAACATACAGCGAACCGGTATTGAACCCGTTATCTTTCCCAAAATAGGTCCGTGAAGACGGATCGCTGAGCGGCAGGGATGTGTCGTAGCGTATCAGTCCGTTATCCGTACCGATCCATACCAGTGAATCGCTGGCGGAAATACTGTAACCGATCTTGCTGCCGGACTGTCCCGTAACGGAAATATCCTGATAGGTAAAGGAACCGCCGGATGCCGGACGGGTATATAATCCCGAGAAAGAAGCAACCCAGATGGCATCGGAATTGGCGTCAAAGTCACGGACCCAGTTCGCGAAATAATCTCCCGGCAAAATATGCTGCTGCCAGTTACTGCCATTGAGGTCGCAGCTGTACATACCGTAATCGGTAGCGAACCAGACCTTTCCCATCATGATCCTGAGGGCGTTGACATTCTGACTTTGGTTCATATGCCCCGTGCTTTTGTTGTAACGATACCACTTCCCTGTCGCGCTCTCATATCGCAATGCCCCGGCACCGTCGGCGGAAAACCAATATCCGCCCTCATAGGGTTCGATCGCCGTGATCCGGTAATTCGACACAAGCTGCTGCCATCCTTCACTGCCATAACAAAGACCCGCCGATATCAGCAGACAGCAAACAACGGCAAATACACGGGTCGGTCGGGACAATATTTTTCTTAAATACACGCAAAAACTCCTCTCGTTTTTTTGTTGCTAACAAGAAAAGGAGCGACTCCTTTCCTTGTTTCCGGATTTTCCGAACAGATGTTGATCTTAAACATATCTTATAACTTATTTTTCATCCTTTTAAAATAATCTTTGCTCAGCATGGCAACCACCGGGGACAGAGCGATCAATGCGACCAGGTTGGGCAATGCCATGAGGGCATTGGCAATATCGCTGAATCCGATCACCGATTCAAGCTGGATCACCGCTCCGAAGACCAGGAATGCCAGGAACACCCAGCGATAGCGGTTTACCGCCTTTTCGCCAAAGAGGTAATCGCTGGCACGGTCGCCGTAATACGACCAGGAGATCAGCGTAGAGAAGGCAAAAAAGACAATTCCCAGCGCCACGATCTTCCCGCCCAGGGCGCTTCCGAGTCCGATCTCGAACGCTCTGGATGTCAGCTCACCCTTCACATCGAACATCTCATGCGCGCCGGTCACAACAATGATCAGTCCCGTAATGGTGCAGATCATAAGGGTATCGATAAAAGGCTCCAGCATGGCGACCAGACCTTCGCGAACGGGTTCCTTGGTCTTCGCCGCACCGTGCGCGATGGCGCTGGATCCCAGTCCCGCCTCATTGGAGAACAGTCCCCGTGCCACACCGTTGCGGATCACCGTACCCAGCAAACCGCCGGCAAGGGCTTCGGGTGTATTGAAGGCATAATAAAATATCTGCTGAAAGGCACCCGGGACAAGATTGAAATGTTTGAAAAGAATGATCAGACCGGCACCGATGTAAAAGATCGACATGATCGGTACGATCTTTCCGGCGACCTTTCCGATGCTTTTGATCCCGCCCAGGATCACGGCGCCGACCAGAATGGCGATAATGATACCGGCGATCAGGTTGAACGCAAAACTGGGCGCCTGGTCACCACGGATCAGAAAATTCAGACTGGTGGCAATATTGTTGATCTGGAACATGTTCCCGATCCCGAAACTCGCGATCACGGTAAAACTCGCGTACAGCACGGCCAGCCATTTGAATTTCTTACCCATCCCCTGCTCGATAAAATGCATGGGACCGCCGTGCGTCACGCCGTTCTCATCGATCTGGCGGTAACGGACGGACAAGGTACAGGAAGTGAATTTGGTGGCCATACCGACAAATGCGGTGACCCACATCCAGAACAAGGCACCGGGTCCACCCATAAGAATCGCCGTGGCCACACCGACGATATTACCCGTTCCCACCGTGGCGGACAGCGCCGCCATCAGTGCCTGGAAGTGACTGATCTCCCCCGGATCCTCGTCTTTACTGAATTTCCCGGACACGATCCCGATACTGTGACCGAAACCGCGTAACTGGATGAACTTATTGCGTATTGTGAGATACAGACCCGTACCGACCAAAAGGATCATCAGAACGGGACCCCAAACGATGTTTTGAACAGTTGTGATAATATCCATAAATCGTCTATCACTCCTTTTTTTCAAACGCTGATTAAAACGGACGAAAACATTGCAACACCGCGAAAATATAGGTGATTCGGCAATATATTGAAACGCTTTTTTGGGTCCTTACGCTTTTTTAATATTTCTTTTTACAATAATAATGATTGCCATTTTTTAATTAAGTCCGTAATTTTTGGACGAAAGAGGCAACGATTGAAAGAGAACAACAAGCAGCACATTCCGGCAACCTGGGGACATAAGATCCTTCGTATCGTCAAAGATGATACGCTGAATACCAATACGCTCACAGTCCGGCCGAAAGAAAAGATAAACCACATCCTGATCGATGATCTGCAGTATGAATATGAATCATTGAGCCTTGAAGGATGGCGTTATCAGATGGGGTTTTCCCTGGATGACGATTCGTTTTATTTATATTATAAGAAACCGATCGATAAATTAAAATAGGATCCGGGTTAAACAAGGAGGGAATATGCACTTTCACTGGGATGTATTCATCAATCTTGGGATAATTTCCGTTGCCATGCTAATTGCAACGTTTATCCGTTCCAAGGTCAAATTCTTTCAAAAATATCTGATCCCGAACGCACTGACGGCGGGATTTCTGCTTTTACCGCTGTATAATTATGTCTTTCCCTTTCTGGGATTTGAGACCGGTTCGCTGAAGGACCTGGCATATCACTTTTTGGGTATGTCCTTTGTGGTCCTCACCCTGCGGAACAAACAACCAAAGGGCAAGGATAATGACGGTGCGGGTCCGATGGCGGTCGGCATCCTGTATCAGTATGCCATTCAGCTGGTCGTGGGATTACTGCTTACGATATTTATTATCTATACCTTCCGTCCCGACCTCTTTCACAGTTTTGGTGTGTTCATGCCGCTGGGTTTCGTGCTCGGCCCGGGTCAGGCGCTTTCCATCGGGGAATCCTGGAGTGTGATGATGAGCATGGAGGGACTGGGGTCCGTCGGACTGACCTTTGCGGCCATCGGGTTCATTTTCTGTTGTTTCGGCGGTATCTATCTGATCAATTTCGCGATCCGGAACAAATGGGTCACACCCGAGGAATTAAGTTATATGGGCGATCCCGGTACCCGCCGCGGTATTTTCTCCAATCTGCGTAAGGACCTGCCGGTGGGCTCCTATCTGACCACCGAAAGCGAGGCCATCGATACGATGACCCTGCACACGGGACTGGTGATCTTTACCTATTTTCTGTCCTTTCTTCTGCTGCTGGGACTTACTAGTCTTTTGGCGCTGATCGGGTAGGCAGGCGTGGACCTGGGTGACAGCCTCTGGGGTATCAACTTTATCTTTGCGGCCTTTACGGGAATGATCATGCGGAAATTTATTGTAGCCGTCAAGGCGGACCATGTGATCGACAATCATACCATGAACCGCGTCTCCGGACTGCTGGTGGATATCATGGTCACGGCCGCGATCGCCGCGATCTCCATTGCCGTGGTGATGGAATACTGGCTGCCCATCCTTATCGTGAGCGTGGTCGGCGGTATCATTTCGACCTGGTCGGTCATTTATATCGGTTCACGTCTCTATAGAACACACCGTTTCTTCCGTACCCTGATGATTTTCGGTGTGTCAACGGGCACACTCTCCACCGCGCTGGCTCTGCTGAGGGTGGTCGATCCGGATTTCAAGTCACCGGTCGTGGAAGATTATACATTCGGTGCGGGCATCGTGTTTATCTTTGCCATTCCGCTGATCCTGTTCATGACCTGGCCGGTCCGGACATTTCTTACAGGAAACTGGATGTATTTCTGGATGTTCTTCGGACTCTGCTGTCTGTATCTGGTCGGGTGTACGATCTATTTCTTCATCAAATCCCCGAAACATGTGCTGAAGAACAAACGTCAGGTCTGGCTGAAGAAAAAATAAAAATATGACGAAGGATAAATAAGGGATCTTTATTGATCGTTTTTCAGCAGATCAATAAGCCGCAGATATTCCCCGGGAGCGATACCGTCCGCGCGGCTGTCCCAGGGAAAGATGTGTTCGTATTCAGCTTTATAAAATTCTTTCAGACTGTTCCGCAGTTTTTTTCGTCTCTGCCGGAAAGCCCCTTTTACGCAATCAACCAGTAAAGCGTCATCGGTCTCCGTGTTTTTAAAACGCAGGCGAATGCATGCCGAATCGACCTTCGGCGGCGGTGAGAACACGTCGGGCGGTATCGTGAAAAGATATTCCGTTTCAGCAAAGATCTGCGTCAGCACCGAGAGGATATTGTAGGCGGGCTCCCCGGGTGAAGCGATGAGTTTTTCGGCGAATTCTTTCTGTACCACGAAAACGGCTTCCGGGATATCTTTGCGATGCGCGTATAATTTATACATGAGTGGACGTGAAATATTGTAAGGGATATTCCCGACAAGTTTGTCGACCGGGAAATAGGCGCTCCAATCGCTTTGAAGAATATTCTCTTCGATACACCTGAAACCGGGATGTTCTTTTTTCTTCCACCCGGCCGCCAGTACGGTATCCAGTTCGAAGACCGTTAACCGGCAACCGCTTTCCAAAAGAGGACCGGTCAGCGCACCTCTCCCGGGTCCGATCTCGATAATGTGCTCCTTAGCGTCCGGCGCGATCACATCCATGATCTTGCGAATCATGTTGGTATCGCTCATAAAATGCTGACCCAGCGATTTTTTTGCATAGGGGGTCATAATAAGGGAATATTGAAAAAGTTCTGTGCGGTTTGCAGCACCGTTTCCGCGGTTTCTTCCGGTGTTCTATCAAATATTTTCGCGTAAGCACGCAGCACTTCGACAACATAGGCCGGTTCGTTCTGTTTTCCGCGATACGGGACCGGTGCCATCCAGGGGCAATCCGTTTCCGTCAAAACCCTGTCCATGGGAATATCTTTGAGTATGTCCCGGGCTTCCGCGGAGAAGGTGATCACACCCGTAAAGGAGATATACGCTCCTCTTTCGAGGATCTTTTTCGCATAAGCCGTATCGGAACCGTAGCAATGGAATTGAGCATTGAAATGATCCGTTTCGTCAAGGACCGAGAACGTATCATCATCCGCCGCGCGGTTATGTACGATCAGCGGATAGTTCAGGGCTTTTGCAAGTTCCGCCTGTTCGCGGAACACGCGCAATTGGATGTCCCGCGGCGCATAGTCGCGAAAATGGTCCATACCCACCTCCCCGATCGCCACAACCTTCGGATGCCGTAAGAACGATTCGATATTCTTAACATATCCCTTTTGTACTTTTGTACTGTCCTGGGGATGGATCCCGACCGCGGCATAGACAATTTCGAACATTTCCGAAAGTGCGATGGCTTTTTCGGAGGTGTTAAGATCAATTCCGGGCACGATAATACAACGGACACCGGCATGTACGGCACGTTCGATATACGGTTCCGGATCCTTGCAAAAAGGATCCAGATTCAGATGTGCATGGGTATCGATATACATGGATGTTCCGTTTTAGAGTTATACGGAATAAGAGTATTACATGTTTTCCAGCTGTGTCATGTCGAATCGCGGGAACAGGGCTTTCATTTCGCCCAGACGAACGCCCGTCGGCAGATCCCGCCATTCCGCGATCTTACCCGGTTCATCCCCGCAGTTCAGCATGGTAAAGAACTCCGTCATTTTTTCCGGCAGCAGAGGATAAAGCAGCGATGCGGAGAAACGCAGACTCGCCAGTGCGGTATAAAGAACGGTAGCGGCCGTATCGGGATCGGTCTTGGCCGTTTTCCAGGGTTCTTTCTTTTCCAGATAGCGATTGATGGAAGTCACATATTGGATCACTGCGGCACAAAGCGCATTGATATTCAGGTCACTCAAATGCTCGAATGCATTCTTGCGACAGGCTTCCGCCGCTTCCTTCATGTCCTTTTCATCTGCAGAAAATACGCCCGGCGAAGGGATCTTGCCTTCGTAGAACTTGCCGACCAGTTTAAAAATGCGGTTCACCAGATTCCCGAAATCATTTGCAAGGTCCGTATTATAGGTCTGATAAAAACGTTCTTTGGAAAAATCGGAATCGCTGAACAGAGGACCTTCTTTGGCCATGAAGTAACGGTACATGTCCTTTCCCACATTTTCGCAATGCATTTGGATGGTCTCCAGATCGACAAAATTTCCCAGCGATTTGCTCATCTTCTGACCTTCGCTGGTCCACCAGCCGTGTGCAAAGACCGTACGCGGTAACGGCAGATCCGCTGCCATCAGCATGGTGGGCCAGTACACGCAATGGGTCGTCAGGATGTCCTTACCGATAAGATGCACCGCCGGCCAGTAGGTCCGGAATTTCTTCTCGTCAGACAAGTAGCCTGCCGCGGTGATGTAGTTCAAAAGGGCATCGAACCACACATAGGTTACATAATCCTTATCGAAAGGCAGCTCTATTCCCCAGGAAAGCCGTTCTTTGGGCCGGCTGATACACAGATCCTTCAGCGGATGTTTCAGGAATCCCAGGATCTCGTTCTTACGGTTCTCGGGCTGGATATAATCCGGATGTTCATGAATGTATTTTATGAGACGATCCTGATAGGCGCTCATTTTGAAATAATAATTGCTTTCACTGATACGGCGGACATCCCGGTACTTCCCTTCCTCATAGTCCTTGTCCGAAATAAAAAGCTCATCCGCTACGCTGTACCATCCTTCATAACTGTCTTTATAGATCTCGCCCTTATCGTAGAGCATCTGAAGGACATGCTGCACGACCTTGATATGACGTTCTTCGGTCGTACGGATAAAATCATCGTAACTCAGATTGAAATAGGACCACAGTTCCTGAAAACGCTTGGCGTAGATATCGCAATGTTCCGCCGGACTGATCCCGTTCTTATCCGCAGCCTGCTGGACTTTCTGTCCGTGCTCATCGGTACCGGTCAGAAAGAAAACATCGTCTCCCAGCATACGGTGATATTTGGATATGATATCCGTAATGAGCGTTGTATATGCGCTGCCGATATGCGGGCGGTCATTCACATAATACAGCGGTGTGGTAATGTAAAATGATTGTTGCTTCCCCATACCTCTACACGATCCCTTTTTCTTTAAAAAGTGTTTTGATCCGTTCGCTAACGGCTACCGGACCTCCCGTGCCTGCAACTTTTTCAAGAAGGCCTTTCTTCTCAAAATATGCGATCAGGGGTTCGGTGTTCTTTTTATATACGCTCATGCGGTTCAGAATTGTCTCCCGTTTATCGTCATCCCGCTGATAGAGTTCTCCCCCGCACTGGGGGCAGACTGCGTTGTCGGGCTTTCCTTCCGGGTATCCGACCGTTGCGGAACAGCTCATGCAGGTCCAGCGACTTGAAAGACGGCGGACGAGTTCTTCTTCCGGGACATCGATCAGCAAGGCCATTGTCAGTGCAACACCCTGCTTTTCCATCATTTTCAGCAGCGCTTCGGCCTGGGGAATGGTACGTGGGAATCCATCCAGGATGTAGGACTGCTGTTCTTTTTCAAAATCCGCCGTGATCTTTTCAAGGATACCGATCATCACGCTGTCGGGAACCAGTTCTCCTCTGTCCATATAGGATTTCGCCTCTATTCCCAGTCCGGAATCCTCCTGGATCTCTCTGCGAAGAAGGTCGCCGGTGGAAAGTTTGACCATTTCAAGTTCCTTTTTCAAAATATCGGCCTGTGTTCCTTTTCCGCTTCCGGGTCCGCCCAATAATACCAATCGAATCATATTTTCCTCGTCTTTCATTTCGGATCATGTTTACCCAGTAATTTACAATGGAAGCCACGTATATAAAACAGCTAAATCATTAGAAATTTTTCATTTCGAACCCTTAATATACAGAATCGCACACACTCATGTATCCGATCTGCGTTTCACGGTTGCCGTAAGGGCGAAATAGTATTATATTCACAGAATATTTGGAATAAACATGAGAAAAAAGAATACCTATAGCCTCCTCCTGATCCTGCTGATATGCTTCAGTTTCTCATATGCCCTTCCGGATACCGTTTCCGTTATCGGTGTCGGCGACATGATGCTGGGCACCTCCTTTCCGGACAGTTCATATCTGCCGGTCAAGCCCGAAAACCTGTTATCGCATGTAAAAGACATTATTGGATCGGCAGATCTGGCGGTTGCCAACCTGGAAGGCTGCCTGATGGATTCGGGCGGTACGCCCAAAGATTGCTGGGAGAAAACGGACCGCTGTTTTATTTTCCGCATGCCCGAAGCCTATGTCCATCACATCATGGATGCCGGTTTCGATGCGGTCTGCCTGGCGAACAACCATGTTCGTGACATGGGCTACGAAAGTTACCGCCGGACCATGGCGGTCTGCGACAGCGTGGGTTTGCATCATGCGGGCATATATTCACATCCTTCCACGGTATTCACAAAGAACGGGATCCGCTTCGGTTTTGCCGCTTTTTCACCACATTGGGCGACGGCAAGAATGTATGAATATGATAAAGTGGAAAAGATCGTCAGCGCACTGAAGGCCGAAAGCGACATTGTGGTGGTCATGTTCCATGGCGGCGGCGAAGGTGCCGAATACGCCCACACACCCCGCGGGAACGAGAACTATAAGGGAGAGATCCGTGGAGATGTCTACCGCTTCGCTCACACCGCGGTCGATGCCGGCGCGGATATTGTCTTCGGCAGCGGTCCGCACGTTACCCGTGCCATTGAACTCTACAAGGACCGCCTGATCGCGTACAGTCTCGGTAATTTTTGCACCTATAAGCGTTTCAATCTGGAAGGCTCGCGCGGTGTTGCACCCATCCTGAAGGTATTTACGGACGCCGAAGGAGCATTCTTATACGCACAGGCAATACCCATTCGCCAGTATTATCCCGGATATCCGGTCCCGGACCCGGACGGAAGGGCGATCAGGGAACTGCAATATTTAACAAGAACGGATTTCCCGGAAATGGATTCCGTACTGGTCATTGAAGATACCGGATATATTCACAAACGATAAAAAGGGAGCTTATGGAAGGCGTACTTATTAAGGATCAATTCGGGTTACTTGCCATTCTGCTGATCATTCCGGCCGTTATCTATGTCATCAATCATCATACCGCATGGGGGAAACGTTTTTTTGGAGTGGTCCCGCCGCTTGTATTCGCTTATTTCATACCCACCATTCTTACCTCACTGGGCGTCATTCCGGACAGTAATCCTCTCTATACACAGATAAAAACCTTTGTTCTGCCGGCTTCCCTTTTGCTGCTGACGCTCTCCGTTGATATCAGGGGCATTCTGAAATTAGGCAGCAAGGCGCTCATTATGTTCCTGACCGGAACGCTGGGTATCGTTATCGGCGGACCGATCGTACTTCTAATATACAAGAACGCATTGCCCCCGGATGTCTGGCAGGGTATGGCGGCACTGGCGGGTTCCTGGATCGGCGGCGGTGCGAATTTTATTGCCATCGGGCAATCCGTCGGAGCTACGGATTCCATGCTGAGCGTGATGGTCATCGTGGATGTGCTCGCCGCGAATATCCTTACCGGGATCCTGTTCTTTCTCGCCGGCCGATCCGACAGGATCGACAAACGCCTGGGCGCCGATAATTCGGCGATCGTTGAACTCCAGAACAAGGTCATGACCTTTCAGAAAAAGACCAACCGGGTCGCTTCGGTAACGGATTATTTTGTTCTGCTTGCTATGGCATTCGGATTTTCCTATATCGCCTATCTTCTGGGCAATCTGCTCCCGAATGTCGGGGATATCATCTCCCATTCAACCTGGAAAGTGATCATTATTACCAGTATCGGTGTGGGACTCTCCTTTACGCGCATTAAGAACTATGAGGGTGCCGGTGCATCCAAACTGGGAACCGTGATGCTCTATCTGTTGATCGGTGTGATCGGCGCCAGCGCAAACCTGCGTGCGGTCATGGAGTATCCCGCACTCTTCGCCATGTCCCTGACCTGGCTGGGTATACATTTACTCTTGCTCTTTATTGTCATGAAACTCATCAAAGCCCCGCTTTTCTTTATGGCCGTCGGGTCTCAGGCCAACGTGGGTGGTGCGGCTTCCGCTCCGATCGTGGCTTCGGCGTTCCACCCGGCGCTGGCTTCCGTAGGCGTGATGCTGGGAATTGCAGGCTATGTACTGGGAACCTATGCGGCCCTGCTTTGTGCGCGTTTGCTGCTGCTGGTTTCCGGTTAGAAGCATGTCACACGGCAAAAAATATATGGACTGTAAATGATTATTTTGAAATGAATGTCGGGTTTATTAAAATATGTCATATTTTTAATATAATTCCTTTACACGGAGGGTTTTATGAAAAAAGGGGTGATCATACTTTTCAGCACACTGATCATATTAATCGTTGTTGTTATAGCGGGTATTTTCGGTTTTAAACAGCAGTTCGAAAGCTTGCTTGTGGATATTGACCGGGAATATGCTGCTTTGGCTAAGGTGGATCTTTCCGCGATCCCGGACGGGGTGTACTCCTACCGCTTTGGAAAAATACCGGTCTACGCGGATCTCAGCGTTCATGTGAAAGATCACGTTATCACCGGTATAACGATGAACGAACAATCATCCGGACCCGGTTATGACGCGCGTGAAACGATGGACCGCATCATCAAAAAACAGCAGGCGGAGGTGGATGTTGTGACCGGTGCGACCTTCAGCAGTAAATGCATTATGATAGCAACGTATAAGGCTTTAACCGCAGAAAAATAATATTATTTTTTAGACTGATCTATTCCAGGGTAACGACTTCTTCATATTGTGGCACATGTGTGTCCCAGGCAAGCGTTTCTCCGATACGTTCCTGCAATGCGCGACTGGCATCGGGTTCGCCATGGACGATAAAGGTTCGTTTCGGCGGTTTTTCAAATTGACCCAGCCAACTCAGGATCTCATTATAATCCGCATGTGCAGAGAGATCGCTGATGGTCTCGATCTTTGCCGCAGCCTTGATCTGCATACCGTGGATCTTGATCGAGTCCTTACCGCTCTGCAAAGCCCGTCCGCGGGTACCTTCGGCCTGATATCCGACGAAGACGACCGTATGTTTCGTGCGCGGTAAACGCTGGATAAGATGATGCAGGATACGTCCTCCTGTCAGCATGCCGCTGGCGGAAATAATAATGCAGGGTTCGTCCAACGCATTAATGCGTTTTGAATCTTCAACACTTTCGGTGAATTCCATGCGGGTGGTCTGTAAAATGTCGGTTCCTTTTTCATGCAGCAGCGAAGCTTTATTGTCATAGAATTCCGAGTACCGTTCGTATAATTTTGTTGTCCGTATTGCCATGGGACTGTCGACATAAACGGGAAGGACCGGTATCTCACCCTTGTCTTCAAGCTCACGGATCCTGTACAGAAGTTCCTGTGTACGTCCCACTGCAAAAGCCGGGATCAAAACCACTCCTTTACGACTGATGGTTTGTTTGATGATACGTTTCAGTTCATCCGCCGGATCTTTCTGTTCGTGCAGACGGTCGCCATAGGTTGATTCAACAAGCAGATAATCCGCATTTTTAACGGTTGTGGGATCTTTCAGTATCGGTCGCTTATATCGCCCGAGATCACCGGAAAAAACGATCTTTCTGTCGCCATCCGATGCTTTCCATTCGGCAACGACAAAGGATGAACCCATAATATGACCGGCATCCAGGAATGATACGCGGATACCGGGAGCTGCCTGAAAGGTTGTGTCATAGGGAATACCTTTAAGCAGTTTGATAGCCTGCTGTGCGTCTTCAATGGTATAGAGGGGTAATGCGGGTTTATGTTTACTGCTCCCTTTTTTATTCGCATAACGGGCGTCTTCTTCCTGCAGATGGGCCGAATCGAGCAACATGATCTCAAGCAGGTCGCGTGTGGGTTCCGTACAATAGACCGTTTTATTGAACCCTTGCCGCACAAGACGCGGTAAAAAACCGCTGTGATCGATATGCGCATGGGTCAGGACAACGGCATCGAGACTATTAAGGTCGATCTTTAAGGGTGACCAGTTCCTCAATCGCAGTTCTTTCAGTCCCTGGAAAAGGCCGCAATCGACCAGAATACTGCTATTCTCATGTTTGAATAAATATTTGGACCCGGTTACCGTTCCGGTTGCCCCAAGAAATGATAAGCTTGCCATTGGATATCCTTTATTATTTGTCGGACCGGAAATGATCGGTCAGGGTATTCCTGATTTCTTTTATAAAAAATTCCCGGCCGGATGCATTCAAGGTCAGATTATTTTGAAAATACCTGTTGATCCTCAGACCGTCCGAAGAGGTCCGCATCATTTCTCCCCGGACATCGATCATATTCAGACCGGGCAGCGTTTCGCTGTATTTTACAATAAGATCATTCATGTTCGGATCGCTGCGCACGCGAAAAACGTCAAGTTCGAGTGCGCGTCTGTAATGTTTGAGCGCGGTTTCGGACTGACCCGCCCGTTCTTCGATCATCCCGAGACAATAGTAATAGATCGCGGTTTCCGGCTCCCATGCCTTCAGATCATTGATCCAGCGTTCAATGGAAAAACGGTCGGTATTATGCACCAATACCGCGCATTCTTTTGCGATATCCGCGTCGGAAAGTTCCTTGTCGTCAAAGAGCGAACGGTACGGATGGACCTTGATATGTTCGGGTAAACTTACCATGAATAGCGGAAAATCGGCTTTTTTGGCCATTCGCCGGATATTCCGGTCAAAATGGGAAAGCGCTTCTTCATATTCCCGGGACCTGTAAGGTACGGACCATTCGTCCAGATCACCCGGGGGAAAGGTTGACACATCGTCTTTGCGTATATAGACATAACGGTCCAGCACCTGTAAAAAACGATATTTTTTGAATGTAACGTAGGCAGCTATACCCCAGTAATTATTGATATCCTGCATCCAGTTGCTTTTACGGGGAAGGCCGTAATGTTCATTTGAACCGCTGATCACGATACAGGCATCGGGGTCATAAGCTTTCAAATTCCTTGACATGGACGTAATACTGAAACTGTTGCTAAGGGGCACCGCCAGTTGAATGATCTCATAATAATATCCCGAACTGTCATAGAAATCCGCTAAGATCTTCCGGGTGTTCGCATCCGGGAACAGTGAACAAAGACTTTGATCACCGATCAGAAATATGCGACGCGTATTTTCGGGTTTTTCAATACTGAAACGCTGATCCAGTATGGGTATATCGGGAAATTGTTTTGCATTGACAAAACGCAGATAATAATTCGGATTTAATGTATAGTATTGCTTGTCTTCGGTTCGCAGGAACATGTCATAGGACTCACCTATACCCAAAAAACGCAAGGCAAGCTCCAGCAGCACCAGGATCAAAAGCGGCGACAGACGAAAGAATACGTTATAAGCTTGTCGGCGAAAGGATGTTTTCATATTTATTTCGGGAACGGTGAACTGCCGGAATTCACACCCAGCACGATAACGAGAATAATGACAAAAAGCACAAAGATGGATACCATGATATAATGGTGTCTGTCAAAAGTAAAATCGATGATGTCGCGTATTAAAGATTTGTATTTACTCATATTTCATCTCTCTGTTCAAGGAAGAATATACATAAATTCTTTTCTTCTCTGCAATGTTAAAAGCACTATCGGATATTTAAGAAGTTCTCCGCTTCAATACATGCGGCAGAATAAAGAGGTTGCTGATGTTCAGCATGGCATGCAGCAAAAAAATAAAATATATGCTTTTACCGCAGATCACAAAGAAGCAAAGCAGAAGACTGGCGATAAAGATCCAGATCGTGGACCAAAAACCCTGCACGGCGGCATGTAAAAGACTGAAAACGGCAGAAAGCAGGAGTGCGGACCATATCCATGTGTTCCAGAGCGGCAGGATCGCCAAAAAAATGAACCCGCGGAACATCAGTTCTTCCACTGCCGATCCGACAAGCGTTATCGTCAGAGCCCATTTTCGCTGGAGTTTGTTTTCCGGCAGAATGTAATCCGAGCGATGCAGCCAGAGTGTGATATTTTTTCGCCGGACCAGTGCAACCCCTGCATCCAGAAGGAATAAGACAAACGCAAGCAGAAATCCGCCGGCCGCTCCCAAAAGGATATCGGCAGGAAGGGTGTTCAGCTGAAAAAGCGCGTGAAGCTGTTCCAGCCAATGTTCCAGACCGGCATAACGCCCCGGGGATGAGAAGACCATAACGCGGACCAGCGAATAGATCATGCCCATGATCATTACCATCACACCTTGCTGGATCATCGAATGGGCATTCCACAAGTGTTCGGGCCGGATATTCAATTTGTTCTCATTGAAGGGATCGTGTTTCATCTTTTTTACTCTTCTCCCCTTTTACTTACCCATTCATTTCCTCTGATATAGTAACGCCACAGCAAATCCGCTCCCTGGCGGATACCGATACGGGATGCGGCAATGACATCCTTGTCAGGTATAACGATCCCGGCTTCGATCCGGCATTCACCGGTTAAGAGATCCATCCCGTTCATATTTTTATCGATACCCATGGCTGCACACAATTTTGCGGGTCCGTTGGTCAGATTTTTAAATTGCTGCGGTGTGATCGCGACTTTCTTATAGCGTTGCCGGATCATAATATCAAGCCCTTCCAACGGTTCCAGCGCACGGATCAGAACGGCTTCACCCTCTCCTTCGGGACCGGTGACAACATTGCAGCAGTAATGCATGCCGTAGGTGAAATAAACATATAAATGTCCCCCGGGTTTGAACATTACGGCATTCCGGGGCGTTTTACCGCGATGGCTGTGTGAGGCCGGATCATGCTTGCCCGCATATGCCTCCGTTTCGACGATCCTGCCGGACAGCCGCTGACCGTTCCCGTCAATACGGACAAACTGCATACCCAACAAGCTGCGGGCAATATTCTGTACGTTCTGGAGAAAAAAATCGCGTTCCGGCATATTCCCGGTCATTGTTTGTTTAAATATTCTTTTAAAAAGGCAAGCGCCTCGATATAGCTTTGTTCTTTTTTTCCATAGATCTGATGTACGCATACATCTTTTGTCACGGATATCTTCCGGAAATCCTCCCGCTGATAGATATCGG
Organism: uncultured bacterium; assembly: GCA_964535585.1. Taxonomy (GTDB): domain Bacteria; phylum Fidelibacterota; class Fidelibacteria; order Fidelibacterales; family Fidelibacteraceae; genus M50B103. Next base: position 31,062 of record CAZHTR010000007.1, read on the forward strand.
ACAGATGCACTTCAACCACGGGTATCGTGAGCAGTTCGATGGCATCCCGGATAGCGTAACTGTAGTGTGTATAAGCGGCAGGATTGATAATGACCCCGTCGCAGCTGTTGCGCTGTCGGTGCAGAGTGCGGATGATCTTTTCTTCGGAATTGAACTGATAGATACGAAGCTCCATACCCATATCGGCAGCCGAACGCCGGATCAGGGTATTCAGTTTATCCAGGGTCAATCGTCCGTACAGTGCTCTGTCACGGTGGCCCAGCATGTTCAGATTGGGTCCGTGTATAATAAGAATTCTCAGACTTTTTTCCTCTGCAGCGCTCATAGGTCCTGTCCTCTATTTGTACCCGGTTTTCAGCCAGGTTAAGGTTTCACGGAGCATCCCGGTGGAAATATCATCCGCGATCACGGGTTTTCCGATGTCCTGTAAAAGCACCATGCGTAAACGGCCGTCCCTGATCTTTTTATCATGCGAAACGGCTTTCACTGCTCTTTCGATATCCAGGTTCTGCAGATCGCAGCCAAGCGGAATAGCCTTCATTTGCGCGATATGGGAATGAAATACTTCCCCCGGCAATCCGCGGGTGAGCATGCTGATCCTTAAAGCCGCACACATACCCAGGATCACGCCTTCGCCATGCCGGCAGACGCCGTATCCCATGGCCTGCTCGATGGCATGACCAATGGTATGGCCGAAATTCAGGAGCATACGCAGACCGCTTTCATGTTCATCCAATGTAACGATCTCCGCTTTGATCATAAGCGAACGTTCTATAATTTCCGCGACTTTATCCATTTTACGAAGATGAAGAATATCATCCGCATGCTGCAGGCAATCGTTCAACAGCGCCGCATCCCGGATAAAACCGTATTTCAAAATTTCTCCGAAACCCGATATCCGTTCGCGCATTTCCAGAGTGCTTAATACCTCCGGGTCGATCAGTACGGCCTTCGGTTGATAGAAAGATCCAATAAGGTTCTTGCCAAAAGGATGATTGACACCCACTTTTCCGCCGACCGAGGAATCTACCTGCGCCAGCAGGGTTGTCGGTATCTGGATAAACGGAATGCCGCGATAGAGGGTTGCGGCGGCAAAGCCACCGATATCGCCCACCACACCGCCGCCCATGGTAATGACCAGACCGGCACGGTCCATGGATGCTTCTATCATTGTATCGTATAATTCTGAGATCGTCGTTAAATTCTTCTTGTCCTCACCCGTGGGCATGGGAATGAACAGAACATCATATCCAGCATTCTTCAGCGAACGTTCTACGGGTTCGCGATAATTATGTGCGACCGTTTTTGAGCTCATCAGAGCGATCCGCGCCGGCGGCGGGATAAGGGCGCGTACATGATCCGCGCTGTGCGCCAGCATTCCGGGTTCGATCGTGATCCGGTAGGGACGTTCTTTAATATGTACATCTACGGTCTTTTGCATAATATCCATTTCGCGATTTGTTCGGCGATCTCATTCGGATCGCGTTGGTCGGTATCAAGCTGAAGGTGCGCCTTTTCGTAGACCGGTAACCGGTCCTTGAGGATGGCTTCGATCTTCTCTGTGGTCACCGGTTTCGGCAGTAAGGGACGATCCTCATCTTGTATCCGTTCCAGGATCGTCCGCGGATCGGCTTTCAGCCAGACGATATCTCCTTGCTGACGCATCCAGATCCGGTTCGCTTCCTTTAGGGGGAAGCCTCCCCCGGTAGCGATCACTGCCGATTTTGAAAGATCCGTGTCTTTTGCCACCCTTGTTTCAAGTTCACGAAAAGCACTTTCTCCGTCTTCCCCGAATATTTCCGGTATGCTTTTCCCGGCCGTAATTTCAATCTGTCTGTCCAGATCAATAAAGGTATATGTCAGACGCTTTGCCAGCAGCGACCCGACACGTGATTTGCCGGACCCCATCATACCGATGAGGAATATATGCCTGACAGGTTGCTTCATGAAGCTGCTATCCGTTCACGGATCACATCCCAACGGTCACCCCCGTAACGGGCGAGGATCGCGTTCAGAAGCGGCCGTGCGGTTACATTTTCAGCCACTACCGCGGCAGCCGGAAGGGCGCAGGAATCCGTTCGTTCTTTATGTGCCGCCACTTCTTTTCCGCTGCCGATATCAAAACTCTGCAGAGGTTTCATGAGTGTTGGAATGGGTTTCATGACCGCATTGAAAACGAGGACTTCACCGTTGCTTACACCGCCCTCAAGGCCGCCGGCATGATTGGATGTACGTTTAACATCCTTACCGGACAGATAAAAGGGGTCATGATACCGGCTTCCCGGCAGATCGGCGCCGGAAAATCCTTCACCGAATTCGATACCCTTGATCGCCTGTATACCCATGATCTCGGATGCGATCATGGAACTGAGTTTGTCATCCCAATGAACATAACTGCCGAGTCCGACCGGTAGTCCGTACACGCGGACCTGAAAAATGCCGCCCAGAGAATCGCCCTCGGCCTTTGCGGCATCGATGGCGGAACGCATGGCAACGGCAGCTTCCTCATCGGTGCAGCGTACATCGGACAGATCGGCTTGCTTGAGCCGCTCCTCAGTGACGTTGTGTTCTTTAATCTTAACGGTACCCAATTGTATGACATGAGAATAAAGTCGAATGCCGAGAGCTTCCAGGAATTGCCGGCAAACGGCACCCGGTAAGATACGTACCGCGGTTTCACGCGCGGAGGCACGTTCCAGTACGTTGCGGATATCATCGAATCCGTATTTAATCAGACCCGCATAGTCCGCATGTCCCGGACGGGGTACGGTAAGTTTTTCGCAGGAACCGCTGCCGATGGGATCCATACTGTCTTTCCAGTTGACATGATCTTTATTTTCGATCATCAGGGTCAGGGGTGACGCAAGGGTCATACGCATACGCAGACCGCTCAGAACCTTCACCGTATCGCTTTCGATCTTCATGCGCTCACCGCGTCCGTATCCCTGCTGACGACGCCGCAACTGTTCGTTCAGCTGATCAATGTTCAGTTCAAAACCTGCCGGCAACCCCTTGATGATGGTGGTCATTGCCGGTCCATGACTTTCTCCCGCGGTCACATACGTGATGGTTTCGTTCATATTCTTCCCTTCGGCTTAAAAATACTCCATTGGGTATCAGGATTTGATCGCTTGTTTGATCGCCTGAATATTCACCTCTGACGGGGCATCCTCACCCATCCATATCTTTTGCGCACCCACTGCCTGATAGATCAGCATCTGCAAACCATTTATAGTCTTTATCCCCATCTTCTGAGCGATCTGTTCCAGATGCGTGGGACATGGCGAATAGTTCAGATCGCACAATATATCTTCCTTCCCGAAATTAATAAAATCCGCAGGGACCTCAGGGGCTTTTACGCTGCCCACCGGTGTGCAGTTGATCCAAAGCCGGGGAATGTCCGGGTTCATATCGCTCACCTGAAGACGCAGCAGGGGTGCTACTGAGCAGGTGAACCTCTTGCGGTCGTGTTTATTCTCTCCGCCGAGCACACTGGCCGAAAAGAAACCCAGTGTTTCCAGAGCGAATATCACAGCCCGGGCAGCCCCGCCATATCCAAGGATCATGGGATGGTATGACAGATAATCCGGTATGTTCTCTTTTATGACCCGTATAAAGCCGGTATAATCGGTATTATACCCGGTGCGCAGACCATCCTTGATATCGATCGTGTTAACAGCACCGATCTTTTCGGCACTTTCTTCCAGGATATCGCAATACTGCATGATCCGTTCTTTATAGGGTATCGTTACGTTGAATCCCGACAATCGGGCCATGGGTCCCGAAAGGGCCGACTCCAGTTCTTCGGGGGCATAATCGAATAAACGGTAATCCAGGTCCGCACAGGCGATCAGTTTATGGATCACCGGACTTAAAGAATACCCTATTTTGTAACCTAATAATCCGTACGTCATGATTTGCTAATTCTCTCCAAAATATTATAAAAGTCCGGATAGGATATATCAACGGTGCTCCATCCGCGTACCCGGACCGGTGATTGCGCGACCAAACCCGCTATGGACGCTGTCATGGCAATGCGATGATCACCATGCGCGTACACATCTCCCCCCGCAACGGGGTTCCCGCCGACAATATCCATTCCGTCATCAAACTCTTCGACTTCAACACCGATATTGCGCAGCATTTCAACCGTTGCGCTGATGCGGTCACATTCCTTATATCGTAATTCCTTCGCTCCGCGGATCGTACTCTTTCCTTTGCACACCGCAGCGATCAAAGCCAGAAGCGGTATCTCGTCAATAAGGTTCGGCACCTGTTTGCTGCGAATATGAAATGCCTTCAGGGTCGAGGAACGTACGATCAGATCCCCGCTCGGTTCCAGACCTTTTTTCTCATCTGCGATCTGGATATCGGCACCGCAGGACCGCAATAGTTTTATATATCCCGTCCGTGTCGGATTCAGGGATACCTTCCGTAACAATAATCTGCTCTTGGGGATCATTAAAGCTGCTGCAACCCAATATGCGGCGGAGGATGGATCACCCGGAACGGAATACTCAAAACCGGGAATGGGACGCCGAAGCGTATGTACGGAAATGATGTTCTTATTCCTGAATATCGGAATACGGAACATTTTCATCATGGTCTCGGTGTGATTGCGCGACGGCAGGGTCTCTTCCACAAAGGTTTTTCCCTGTGCGGAAAGACCGGCAAGCAGAACACAGGATTTGACCTGCGCGCTCGCGACCGGCAGTTGATATTGGATGCCTTTCAATTTGGTTCCGCGGATCACAAGCGGCAGCGTACCGTTCTCGGACGATATATCCGCTCCCATCTTTTTTAAGGGATCGATAATGCGACGCATGGGACGTTTACTTAAAGATGCATCGCCGATCATGCTCAGGTTCATCTGTTCGCATCCGGCAAGCAATCCCGCCATCAAACGCACGGTTGTTCCGGAATTCCCGCAGTTTAGGATCCCGTCGGAAGGATTTTTCAGTCCCGCCAGACCCGGACTCTCCACATCCACGGTAAATTTTCCAAGTTGAAAGCTCACACCGAGTTTCTGCAAACATGCGATCGTGGATAATGCGTCGGCACCGATATTGAGATGCCGGATCTTTGAACTTCCTTTGGCAATGGCGGCAAAGATCAGTGCCCTGTGACTGAGGGACTTGTCGCCCGGAAGGGTGATCTGCCCACGGATGCTTTCAACCGGATGAATGGATTTTATGTTGTGATCTGTCATACGCTATTCTTTAATGACCGTAACAAAATCGGTCACATTATAGGCCAGGTCCTGGATCTTTTTATGAACGACTTTTAACTGATACAGTTTAATGCATGTTTCGGCTGCAATGACCCAGGCATTTTCCGGCAGTTCGCCCACAGAAAGTTTGTATGCCGAAACGGCCGTATCTTCCTCTTCGACCAGAGGTACATCGGGAAAATGTGCATTCAGAAAGGTTTTACATTGACGTAAGGCCTGAGGATGCGAGTGGATGGATACCGGTCTGTCCTCTTTCATGTCTTTTCGGCGCATCAGGCACTGATTGACCAGAAAAGGAAAGAAGCCTGTTATTTTGCAGCTGTGTTTCGCCAGTCCCTGTACGGTTTCAAGCACCATACCGCCGACCGCATTCTGGATCGGAAGCAGACCGACATGGATAAGTCCGAAATTCAATGCTTCGTATACTTTTTCCGCTGTGGTTAAACAGGATATTTTTGCATCTCTCAATTGTTTGCTTTTTACCCACATTTCTCCGGCTTCCTGCGAAAAACTGCCTTCCGCGCCCATAACACCCAGGATCATGGTCTCGCCGACGATCTGCCTGACATCCTTTCTGAAATACCCGGAAACCTCATGTGTCGCTTTCATGAACTCTCTGAACATATTCAGACTTTCGGGATTGTAAGTCAACATATCCCGGAAAAGCTGCGGTGTATCGTTCCTGCAAAAGCGTTCCACATCCTGCAGCATGGTATATCCCAATGTGGGAGTGTTCGTCTTCGGCAGTGCCATCCGCTGAAGGACATTCCCCACAAAATGCGTCACGCCCTGGGAATATGCGATACTGCGATCATGTTCTTCGGCCGGGATCGTCTTTGTAAAGAAGCGCCAGGATGCAAATATCTCGGACCAAATTCGCCCCAGTTCGGGATATTGCTCCGAAGGCGTGATGATCAGAAGGTTATTCTGATTCGCCACATAACTGTCGGGTCCGAATAGCGGATGCACTCCGATGTGTTTGATCTTTGGGATCGCCTGATCCATCCATTTGAGCGGAAGTACTTTAACGGAAGCCGTATCGATAACGGTCGTGTCATTTGAAAAAAGCCGTGCATTTTTTGTCAGGAATGCTTCCATCGCGGAAATCGGGATGCATAGAAAGACCACCTGCCGGCTAAGTGCGGTTTTCAGATCAACAAAATCGATCTTTCCCTTTTCCCGTTCGAGTATGAGCGGATCGTTCTCATATACCGAAACAGATGCGTGTTCCGAGAGTATATCCGCCCATAATTTTCCGAAACGGCCGTATCCGATGACCGAATATTCCTTGTTTTTATCCTGGGCCATGTGTCACTTTCTTATTTAATGGCTTCCGCGATCTTTGTGATCTCCGACATCAGATCATTGAACTGTTTGAACGAAAGCGCCTGCGGGCCATCGGACAATGCTTCCTGCGGTTTATGATGGACCTCAACCATGATCCCGTGGGCTCCGGCCGCAACGGCGGCACGTGCCATAGGAATGACCAGGTCACGCTGCCCCATGGCATGACTCGGGTCAACCACGATTGGCAGGTGCGATTTTTTCCGTATCACGGGAACCGAGGAAAGATCCAGCGTGAAGCGGGTCGAACGTTCAAATGTTCGGATACCGCGCTCACATAAAATGATCTTATTGTTCCCTTCACTGGCGAGATATTCGGCAGAATTCAACCATTCTTCAATGGTTGCGGAGATCCCGCGTTTTAGCAGCACGGGCTTATGCACATGCGCCAGTTCTTTGAGCAATGAGAAATTCTGCATGTTCCGGGCACCGATCTGTATCACGTCAACATACTTTTCAAAGAGCGGTATATCTTTGATAGCCATGATCTCCGAAACGATCGGACATCCGTTGATATCGCCGGCTTCCCGGAGATACTTCAGTCCCTCTTCTCCCAACCCCTGAAACGCATAGGGTGAGGAGCGGGGCTTGAAAGCACCGCCGCGGATCATGTTGGCACCACTCTTTATAATATTCTTCGAGATCTCCAATAACATCTCCCGGCTTTCTATCGAACAGGGACCGGCTATAACAGCCAGTTCATCTCCGCCAACGGTCAGGTTTCCGATCTTGACCTTTGTATCCCTGGGATGAAAAGCACGAGAGCAGATCTTATAGGACTCAAGGACGCGAAAGACGTCTGCAACGCCTTCAAAATTCTTAAAGTCTTCGGGGGTCAGTTTCTGTGTCTCTCCGATAACTCCAAACAAGGTCCTTTCTTCGCCCTGGCTGGGATGGATCGTAAATCCATGCCGGAGCAAATAATCTTCAACTGTCTGCATCTGCTTTTTGCTTGCATCCTTTTTGAATACAATGATCATGTCTTACTCCCTTCTAATAATTTTAAATTTGGAACAGCGGCGGTTTCCAGACTGGAGAACCGTCCCTGCCGGTAATACATAACACCTGTTGCCGCGATCATTGCGGCATTATCTGTACAATATTCAAGCGGCGGATAATAGAGTTCGAAACCGAGAGCCTCCGCCGTTCGCTTCATTTCACTTCTAAGTCGGCGGTTCGCGGCAACACCCCCGGCGATAACAACCTGTTTGTGACCCGTAAAGCGGACCGCACGTTTGACCTTTTCTTTCAGTACATCGATAACCGCTTCCTGAAAACTGGCAGCAATATCCGCTTTTTCCTTATCGCTGAGCTCGCCTTTCTTTTTCACATAATTCAATACGGCAGTCTTCATCCCGCTGAAACTGAAGTCAAGACTGTCCGGGTCCAGCAAGGAACGCGGAAAACGGATCGCACGTGCATCTCCGTTATCCGATAAAGTATCAATGACGGGACCCCCGGGATAACCGATCTTCAGTAACCGCGCCGTCTTGTCAAACGATTCCCCTGCTGCATCGTCCCGCGTGGTACCGAGAATAACAAAATCCCGTATTCCACGCACATCTACCAGCATGGTATGTCCGCCGGAAACAAGCAGACAGAGAAACGGGGGTTCCAGATCATTGAACTCCAGCATGGGAGCGTAAAGATGCGCTTCGACATGGTTCACTGCGATAAAGGGGATATCCCTCGCCAGCGCAAAACCTTTAGCGTAATTCAGTCCCACCAATAAAGCACCCATCAGACCGGGACCGCTGGTAACGGCGATCGCATCAATATCTTCCGGTTTTATATCCACGTCAGCAAATGCAGAATCAACGACCTGCGAGATCGCATGTTCATGCGCGCGACTTGCAAGTTCCGGAACAACCCCGCCGTATTTTTTATGGACCATCTGAGAATAGACGATGTGCGAACGCACATTGAATCCCTGCAGAATGGCTGCGCTGGTCTCATCACAGGATGATTCTATCCCTAAAATGGTCGGATTGTTCAGTTCTTTTCCCCTCATCTTGGACTCTTTCTTACGACAACCACTTCAACCTGATCGGGAACGACCCGGATAATGTCAAGTACTTCGGGGGGCTTATTGATCTTTACGGTATAATGGTTCTTATTCGGAAGCCATTGCGTCAGATAATCAAAATGGACATTGAAATCGTGGTTTGTCAGGGACTGGATCTGACTGTTCCCTCCCGTAATACGGAGACTGACCGTATTGGGAATGAATTGTATTTCCAGATCCCCCGGTTGGTTTTTTACCGTTACGGGAACATTCAGAATAGTGCGTTCTCCGATCATTTCGATATCAAAACGGATATCCGCAAATTCCGGCTCCAATGTTACAAGTTCCGGATTTGGATTAACAAGCGGCACATTGACGGTGAATGTCATGTCGGCCTGTTCCCGCTTTATCGGACGGGTAACAATATGGTCAATGGTCTTTATATAGTGTTCAGGCCCCTGGATCCGTACCGGGGAGGTCTTGGCTTCGCCGACCAGAATATATCCCGGTCGGACACGAATATCCGATATGATCCGTACCGGCACTTCTTTCGAGACTTTATTGTCTATAAATATTTCGATGCTATCCGGGTAAACGACTTCAAGAAAGCGCATATCCGATTTAATATGCACCTGGTTCGGACGTTCGCGGAAATAGCTTTTCAGTGATAAACGCTGAATATCATTAATGGTACCGACATCCAGGATCAGCGAAGATGATTCGATCCATTTATGAAAATAAAAAGATCTGACCGTTCCCTCCACCCTGACCTTGATCTTTTTCGGCAGCGGTTCGCCGAGGATCTTATCCGGACGCGGTTCGTAAATACTCATGGGAATGTCGATCACGCTAATATTCTGCTGACCAGTAACGATAAGCAGCCAGAGTACGACGGCACTGACAGCGACCAGGATTTTCGGTAATAGGTTTTTCATCATAAAATCTCGAAAATTAAGTAAATTTATAAATAATATTTCAATTTCACAATTTAATTTAAAAATTCAATCCCACTAATCTGTATTACCGTGGATTTATCAAAGATAAGATGAATATTCCGACAGCTTTATACTTTACCCTGCTTTCCGGATAAAAAAAAAGCCGCTTAAAAAAGCGGCTTTTTCATTATTAGATTATAGGAAGGGACTTATGCTTTTTCTTCTTCAGAAGGTTCTTCTTCTTCGGAAACCGCATCTTCACTTACCTCTGTTTTAACCTTTTCGACTTTTGAAGCGGTTTTTTTCGCCGCTTTTTTCACGGGCTTTTCTTCGGCAGGTGTTTCCTCTTCCGCAGGTTCTTCATCTTTGGATGCTTTATCCGTCTTTTCTTCCGCTTTTTCAGTGTCTTTCACCGTTTTCTTGGCGGCTTCCGGTTTTGCATCTTTTTTCTTCAATTTCGACAACACTTCTTCAGGGATCTCTATCTTCTGGGTGACCTCTTCCTGTTTCGCCATAACGCGCGCGATATCTTTATCATCTTCGGACAAGCCCAGATCTTCACCGGCAAGAACGACTTTCCGTTCATCCTGGCGTACCTCAACAACCCGAAGTTCAAGTTCGTCTCCGACCTTGATATCGTGTGTAAAATCGCGTTTGTCTTTCTTGGACATATTGCCGAGCGGGACAATGGCTTCCACTTCTTCTTCATCCAGGGTCATGATTATCCCCTTATCGAGGACCTTCAGAACTTTCGCTTTTACCATTTTGCCCGGTTTATATTTTGACGCCAGCTTTTCCCAGGGATTATCTTCAAGTTGTTTGTAACCGAGTGAGATCTTACGCGTTTCGTTATTGATCTCGAGGATGACAACATCAATGCTTTGTCCTTTCTGCAGGACTTCCTTGGGATGGCGGATCACTTTGATCCAGGACAGATCCGAAACATGGATCAGTCCGTCAATACCTTCTTCGATCTCAACAAAAGCACCGAACTGGGTCAGATTACGCACGATACCCTTGACCTTCATGCCCGGCGTGTATTTCATTCCGAGTTCATCCCATGGATCGGGTTGCAACTGTTTTACACCCAGGGATATCTTACGGTCATGAGAATCGATTGCCAGTACCTTCGCTTCGATCTCATCATTGATCTGATAGATCTCGGAAGGATGTTTGATGTGCTGGGTCCAGCTCATTTCACTGATATGGATCAATCCTTCAACGCCTTTCTCCAGTTCAACAAACACTCCGTAGTTCGTAATGGAAACAATACGTCCTTTTACAACGGCATCGATCGGGTATTTCTGCTCGATATCTTCCCAGGGGTGAGATTCAAGTTGCTTGATACCCAGAGAAACACGTTGTTTTTCCGTATTATAATCGATCACTTTCACTTCGACGACATCATCGATCGAGAGCATCTCGGAAGGATGTTTGATGCGGCCCCAGGACATATCGGTGATATGCAGCAGGCCGTCAACACCGCCAAGATCGATAAATGCACCGAAATCGGTAATATTCTTAACGCGGCCTTTCAGGACCTGATCGACCTGGATCTGACTGAGCAGTTCCTCGCGTTTTTCCTTCATGGCTTCTTCAAGGATCTCTTTCCGGCTGACCACGATATTCTTGCGGGCTTCATTCAGTTTAACGATCTTCAATTCCATGTTTTTTCCGACGAAGGAATCAAAATCGATAACGGGGCGCACATCGATCTGTGAACCGGGCAGAAAACCTTCCACACCGCCCAGATCAACGACCATACCGCCTTTGATCCGTTTTGCGATATAACCCTCAATGATCCCGTCACCTTCATAGACCTCTTTGAGACGTTCCCAGGAACGCAGGAAATCGGCCTTCTTCTTTGAAAGGATCAATTGACCTTTGCGGTCCTCTATTTTATCTACATAGATCTCGATCTCATCGCCAAGCTCGGGAATGTTGTTCCCGAATTCTTCAACGGGGATCAGACCTTCGGATTTAAAACCGATATCAACAACCACTTCTTTTTCGGTGATACGGATCACATGTCCGTTCACGCGTTCGTTACTGCTGAACTTGTTCAATGTCTTTTCATACATTTTTTCAAGTTCGGGGTTCAGCAGCGATTTACTGTCGGACAGAACTTCTTCACGTTTCACAACGCGGATCTGATCATAAATATCACCGGACATCTTCTTTTGTGTCTTAACGACCGGCTCTTCTGTCTCAGTTTCTGCTGCTGCTTCTTGCCGGTTTTCTTCTTCGGATACGGGTTCCGGCATGACTTCTTCATCTTTGGGTTCGGCAGGTTCTTTATCAGCCTCAGCTGCCGCTTCCGCACCATCATTTTCAACGACCGTCTCTTCTTCGGTTTCTTCTTCGATTTTTCCGGTCATTTCGGGTGCTTCTTCTTCACCGGGTTCTTCTTCAAGTGATCCGAAGTCTTCCGGTACATTTACATCTTCATTTACAACTTCTTCCGATGTTGTTTCGATGTCTTCCTGAGGGTTTACGGGTTCTACGTTCTTCAACTCTTCAGCCATTCATTTTCCTCCATGTTTTGGCTCTTTGATATAAAACAATATTTTTTTTATCTGTTCATCAAATGTCAATGTCGTCGTATCTATTTCAATTGCATCGTCGGCTTTTCGCAAGGGTGAGTGGGTGCGGGCGGCATCATGCTCGTCGCGTCGGCGAAGATCCGCCTTTACCGCTTCCAGGCTCAGATGATCGGGGGATTCCTTCAATCTGCGTGCCGCTCGTATATCAAGGTCGGCTACCAGATAGAATTTGTAATCCGCATCCGGAAAAACGACCGTACCGATATCACGCCCTTCCATGACCACATCATGATCGGCAGCATATGCACGTTGTTTCTCAACCAGCAGGGACCTCACCTCCGGATTGGCACTCACCGGCGTTACGGCTTTGTTTGCCGCATCCTCACGGATGGCAAGCGTTACATCCCTGCCATCAAGGAACACCCTGCCTCCTTCAAAACGAACGGACATGTTCTTAACCGCTGCGGCAACCGCCTTATTGTCAAATGGATCGATCCCGGATCGTAATACTCCGACAGATACTGCACGGTACATAGCACCCGTATCGAGGTAAACAAACCCCAATAAGTTTGCTATCTGTTTTGCGGTGGAACTTTTACCGGATCCGGAAGGTCCGTCAATAGCAATGATCATAGATATTCGATACCTTCCCTTCATTTAAAAAAGCGTGTGAATTTAAGCCCTAAAAAAGTTCAAACAAAGTGTTTTTTCATTTGACATGCGAAATTTATTATCGTATTTTCGTATTGAGATTTGATATTTATCATATCGAGTGGAACAACGTGCTACAACTTGATTATATATTTCAAGTTCCCTCCTGTGTAGAAAAATGCCGACACGACCCCAAGTGTCGGCATTTTTCGCATTCACCCGGATAATTATTTTCTGTTGCCAAACGATTTAAATGATTGTCTGTTGATTTATCTCCCCGAAAGTAGTATTTTGACCTATGATAAGATCACGCCGTATTATCGCATTTTTATGTTGTATTGCATGCGTCGCTCCAATGCGGGGAGACATATACGCGAATATCGGTTCGGAGGTCCTTTCCTGTTATGTCTTCCGTGGACAGGTGCCTGCCGGACCGCGATCCGCTGCCACGATAAATGCGTCCCTGTACTTTTCATCCTGTGACATTCAGCTGTCACAATGGTATGTGAATTCTCTCGGAGATCTTTCCGCGTTTCATGAATCCGGGACCCTGCTGAACTATCATTATTTCTTTGGAGATAATAGGGTACTCTCCGGAGGTTTATGCGCGTATCTTTTCCCGGGACAGCCGGATCGCGCATTCGGACTGGAGCTCAGTCTGACCTTCTCGGATATGCAGGGTCTGTTCCCTTATTATATCGAAACGCATTTTGATCCCCTGTTCGGCAGTTTATACGCAAAAATAAGCGGCAGCTACACCCTCGATGTTTTTCTGCCGGTCCATTTCTCCCTTTCAACGGGTATGAATCTGCTCTCCCACACCCGGTTCGCAAAAGATATTCCTGCGGGTTTTTCCGATCTTTCTCTTGGTGCCGCAAGTTATCTTGCGTTAAAAAATTGGCACATGATCCCAAAACTTTCGTATATTATCCCGTTAAATAAATTGATCCATGATAAAATGATCCTGCAAGCCGGGGTCAATATCGGGTATGCTTTTTAGATCAAAGGAATGATCAATGAAAAAATCAATCCTGCTTATTGTCTGTTTCTTAACCGCCTTGTTCATCTATGGTCAGACGAAATCAAAAGTATCTGTCTATGATGATGCTTTCGAGGGAAAACTGACGGCAAGCGGCGAGATTTTTTCACAGGAGGCATTTACTGCCGCACACGACTCCCTGCCTTTGGGAACTCGGGTAGAGATATTGTATGTCACAACCGATAAACGGGTATCGGTAACTGTCAATGATCGTATCAGCAATGCACCCGGTCTGTTCTGGATATCAAAAGCGGCTGCACGGGAACTTGATCTGCATTCCATCTATCCCGTTGATGTTCTGTTTATCATTCAGGACCCCGACACCCCTTCACAGGAAACAAGTCCCTTATATCGGCAATTGTTTGAATCGCTTTCTCCCAATATGGAATCACCTCCTAACGATCCGCGCTTACCCACTCCGGCAGGCGGGAAGGAGAACGTAAAAAAGTATTACGGCGTGCAGGTTTATGCCTCCACCGTGCAAACGGATGCGCTGTCCCTCTCAAGACGGATACAACAACATTTTGATTATCTGGGTTATCTTGAGCGGGTCCAGACCGGGGAGGCCTTACTCTATCGGCTTATTATCGGTAACTTTACAAGTTACGAAGAAGCCTTGCGTTGTTATCATGTACTTCGTCCGGATATTCCCCATGTTTTCATATTGGAACGATAGACATGCATCCTCTGCTTGATCCCGTTAAACAGGAGCGCGCCCGTGAATATGAGACACAAAAACGCGTACTTTCTTTTATCCAACTGATCAGCGGTTTCATATTGACCTTCCTTTTTATTTTTTTGATCAGCCGACCTTTACTGATGCATCTTCCATCTTCCGTGGCACTGCGCTTCCTTTTATTCATCTGGGTGCTGACCCTCTTTTCTTTACCGGTCGATCTCCTTTTTTCCTATCTTTCCGGATTCCGGATGGAACACCGTTTCGGCTTCTCTAATCAAAACCGGCTTCAGTTCTTTGCGGATGAAGCAAAAGGTATTGCTGTTAATTTGATCATTAGTCCGCTTCTCGCCCTGGTCCTTTTTCTGACCTTTCACTTTTCGCCTTCATTCTGGTGGTTATGGGCTGCTATAGCCATGATCCTCGTCAACGGGATCTTCGCGACCCTTTATCCGGTCGTCATTCTTCCATTATTCAATAAATATACTCCGATCGAAGATGAAGAACTGACCCGGCGTCTCGGAGCTATCCTGAATAAGGGGGGATTGAAAATAAAGGGTTTCTTTATCCAGGATATGAGCCGGCAAACTAAAAAAGAAAATGCTTTTTTGGGAGGACTGGGAAAGACACGGCGTGTAGTACTTAGCGATAACATCATCAATAACATGGAAATAGATGAGCTGGAAAACGTGATCGCACATGAAGTCGGTCATTATCATTACAAACATATGCTTAAAAATATATTTCTGTCCGCCGTTTTTCAGTTGATCATTTTTTTTCTGACCCATCATATCATGCTGCGTCTTGTTCCGGATTTTCTGGTATCATTTGACAGGATGCTTGCCGCATTTCCCGTTTTTCTGCTCTGTTTCGGTATCCTGAATATGCTTCTGATCGCACCGCTCGCCAACGCTTTATCGCGTTTCCATGAAAAACAGGCGGACCGTTATGCTCTGAAGGCGGCCGGTTCACCTGAAGCTTTTCAGCGTGCTATGGCCGGGTTGGCTAACCGAAATCTTTCCAACGCCTATCCCCTGCCCTTCATCAAGTGGATGTACTATTCGCATCCCCCGATCGGCGAACGGCTGGAACATGCTCTGGCATGGCAAAAAGAACATGGCAATGAACATGAAGAAAAGCTCGCATCTGCAAATTAAACGCTCCCGGCCAAGTGAAATATCGCTGATAAGCGCCCGGCGCAGACCCATTTATCTTATCGCAGACAATATCCGTTCATTGCATAATGTCGGTTCCATATTCAGGACCGCAGAAGCTGCCGGGATCGAGAAACTCTATCTTACCGGGATCAGCGGAAAACCACCGCGCAAGGAGATAAGTAAAACGGCGATCGGAGCGGAAAACAATGTCCCCTGGGAATATCATTCCGATATATTACCCGTACTTGAATATTTCAGATCAATGAAAATTCCTATCATTGCACTTGAACATACCAGCGTTTCCCTGCCATTTCAGGAAACGGACTATGTTTTTCCGCTATGCCTTATTGTCGGTAATGAAGTGGACGGGATTCCGGAAGAAACGCTGAGCTATTGCGATACCGCCGTTGAGATACCTATGTTCGGAATGAAACAATCCCTCAATGTTGCTGTTGCTGCAGGCATCATGTTATATGAACTTCTGCGGCATTTGGACTAAACACTGCAATAGCTTCCCCTCTCCAATAATGCATGCTCTGATATTATTTATCATGTAAAATATTTTTACCAGACGATCTTACCTAAAACCGTTTCGTGTGACGCTCCCGTAACGGAAGGAATATTCCCGCTTAACCCACGCATAAAAAGATATCCGAGATACGCAAAACCGAAGGCTTCTTTCGAAGAGCTGTCGATACCAGGGAGTTCGAATTTCTCTATCGCAATTCCGGATAAAAGTTTTTGTAATCGTTCCATTAAAAATACATTTTCCGCGCCACCGCCACTGGCATATAATCTGTCAATAGAAGGTTTTGCGGGCAAGCGCTCCTGTATATCCCCCGCGATGGTACACGCCGTAAGTTCGGTCAAGGTGCATATAAGATCATGCCAATCCCTTTTGCTTTGTGGATTGACATCATCTCTGATGCCATTATAATATGCCAACCCGAATTGTTCCTGTCCCGCGGATTTCGGTATGTTGCGTTTAAAATACGGATGTGTTAATAATCTGTTCAATAGTTCACTATTCACTTTACCGGAACGGGCATAGCGACCCTCGTTATCATAATTTTCTTTACCCTTCGTAAAATCTTTTACAGCTTTATCGATCAGCGTATTTGCCGGTCCCGTATCCCATGCCAGGATCGGGATCGATGCTTTACGGGGCGGCAGATAGGTGAGATTGGCTATCCCGCCCAGATTAAGCGCAACAACACTTTTTTTATCTCCGCGGAGAAGGTAATCATCAACAATGGGGATCAGCGGGGCTCCCTGTCCGCCCAGACATACATCCGCTGTGCGAAAATCATATATCACGGGCTTCATGCATAACTGTGCGATACAGAGCGCTTCACCGATCTGCAGAGTATATTCCGGCGGTTTATGCAACAGGGTCTGACCGTGACTGGCTATGAGATCATACGGCTCCGCAGTTTTTTTAATGACAGATCCGACCCATCTGCCCCATTCCATATGCCAGAAGGCTATTTCATGACCTGTCAGCTGCAACGGATTTTTAAAAGCACTTGAAAACGCTTCCGGGTAAGCAATAAAATCTTTTTTCAATACCCTATACTTCGGATAGCGGTCCCGTCCGCTGAACCGTACCAGACAGATATCAAGTCCGTCCGCGGATGTGCCGGACATCAGTCCGAGTATTGTTATGCTCTCTTTTTTAAATAATTCTAAAGCAGCTGTGTGCATCTTTATCCCTGCCGAATGGTATTGACAAAATACGATAAAAACCTTTTTAATAAAATAATTCATTTGTAAAATAACCAATTATTCATAATGAGGTTTATCATGAGTTATATTGAACGTATTCAAACCGATCTTAAAAAAGCCATGCTCAGTAAAGAAAGCGATAACGTGCGCACCTTGCGGATGCTGATCGCGAAACTCCGTGAGAAAAAGATCGAATTGAAAAGTGAACCTGAAGAGAAGGATGAGATCGCCGTTCTGAAAAAAGAGGCAAAAGAACGTCAGGACTCCATTGAGACCTATCTCCGTGCCGGTCGTCATGATCTTGCGGAACAAGAAAAACAGGAACTGGAACTCATCCAAACCTATCTCCCCGAGGAAATGGGTGATGAGGACCTTGTGAAACTGATCACGAAGATCGTCCGGGAAACGGGGGCAACTTCTCCCGCAGATATGGGGCGTGTCATGGGAGCTGCCATGAATGCTGTTGCCGGACGCGCAGACGGAAAGCGTGTACAAACCATCGTTAAAAAAACCTTAGGGGTATAAAACATGTATTGGATCGATATCGTTACGATCGTTGTTGCGCTGGTTCTGATCTACAAATCATATCATCATGGTTTGCTGAGCAGTGCCTTTCGCATCATCGGGTTGATCCTGGGTATTATCATTGCGGCCAATCTGGGAGCCTGGGCCAGCGATATGCTGTCACTCACCTTGAATCTGTCCCGTCAGGTCTCGGACATCGTCGGTTACATTCTTATTTTTCTCATCGTTATCCTGCTGGCGCAAGTGGCGGGACATTTTTTAAAGACCATTATTCATGCTATTAAATTGGGCTGGCTGGATCGTGTCGGCGGTATATTGTTCGGAGCCCTGAAAGCAGCCATTATCATGAGCCTCATTTTTTGGTTGCTTCTGGCCATTCCCTCAGATACGCTGGGACGTGATCTACAGGATAAATCCTTTACCTACCGGATGCTGGGCGGGTTTGCTCCCTCTTTATACGAGAAACTGGTGCAACCCTATCTCCGTGAAGGAAATACCCGGGACCGGCTGGATTCCCTGTTATCTCCTCCGTCGGATATGTTGAACCTGAGTACGGATTTTGAAGATGAACTTTCCGATATCGAAGGCGTGGATGGAGCTTTTATTGAGGAATTAACAACACGATTTAAAGAAGCGCCGCTATCAAGGCAGCTTGAAGTGATGAAAGAATTATCCTCCGGGTCGCCGGATCTTCAAAAGATCATCAATATCCTTTATTCCGAGACGCCATGAAACATAACAACATTCGGCTTATAATCGGTATTCTTCTTTCCGTCGGCGGACTTTTCATCGCATTTCGCGGTATCGAGTGGCAGATGTTCCTTCGTGAACTGCGCACGATCGATCTGTTGTGGTATATCGCCGGAATGCTTGGGATGATCGCGGTCATTCTGATCCGTGCCATCCGCTGGCAGATCTTTTTACTGCCTATCGGCCGGTTCCGGATCTTTGATCTCTATAAAGGCACGATCGCGGGATTTTTTACCAATTACGTGCTTCCTTTCCGCATGGGAGAGGTTGTGCGCGCGTACACAAGCGGCAAATTCATCAATAGAAAAGGGACCCTGCTTTTTCCATCGATCATTATCGAACGTTTCACGGACGGCGTCACTTTCTTTCTTTTTGTGGTGGTATTTTCACTTTTTGTGGAACTTCCCCTAAGCGATAAACAACTATTCATCGTACGGATTCTGCTCATCGCACTCCTGCTCGGATTCGGGATAGTTCTATTTATTTATTCCCGTCTCCGGCATCGCATCAGTGCCTATCTGGAGACAAAGAAAGGACGGCTTGGGAATTTCCTGGAGGACCTGCATCACGGCATGCTGGCTTTATTTGATGTGCGCCATCCTTTTAAGATCATTTTTTACAGTTTTTTTCTGTGGTTCGTGACCGGTCTGACCTACTGGGCGGGCATTAAAGCATGCAATATACAACTTGGATTCGTCGAAAGTTATATCTTAATGGCCACCGCCATGATCGCTATTGCCATTCCAGCGGCACCCGGGTTTATCGGTACCTTCCATGCCGCCATGGTCGGTGCACTGGTACTGCTCGGTATCGATAAGAATACGGCTGCCTCCTATGCTTTTCTTCAGCATCTGATCGGACTGATCCCCATTTGCCTGTTCGGGTTTATCCATTTTATGGAAACCAATTTACATTTCAAGGACCTGAAAAAACTGGATAAAAAAGACTGATATAATAATCCCTTGTTTTGACAGTACTTCTCCTGTTCGCAATTCCCTTCCGAATGCTAAATTCTCCATTCTTTCTACTGCCTGCTGACTTCCGCCTCCCGGCTTCTTTGCTTGTTTGCTTGTTTGCTTACCAGCTTATTTGCTTATTTGCTTATTTGCTAAAAAGCCGACTCAAAGGCCGGCTCAAATATTATTATCTTTTTATTGTTTTCTTACTTGACCAGAAGGACCTTCTGTGTCAGCACCTGATCACCGATAACCGCGCGCACGAAGTAAATTCCGCTGTTCAGATGCGAAGCATCCACTCTCGTATCGTAGCGGCCGGCCTGCATGTGACCGTTAGCGATGGTCCGTACCTGCCTGCCGCTGATATCGTACATATTGATACGAACATCCATAGCCCGGTTCAGTTCGAAAGGCAGCGTAAAGGCCGGATTGAACGGATTCGGATAGACAGGTTCCAGACGGAAATCCGCGTTCGCAAAAAGGATATTTTCCGGGATACTTACGGTCAGCGGTGCATGCTGAACCACATTGTTGCTGTAGTCCACATCTTCAAGCATATAGGAATAGGTAAGACCGGGTCTGACCCTGGTATCGGTAAAGCTATAGTTGTTCTCTTGAGCGGTGGTACCGGCACCCAGCAGATCATCATTATTCAGATAGGACGCGATCACTTGATAGAAAAGCGGACCGCCGTCCAGAACAGCGCGTTTCAGGATAAAGCCCATGTTCTGCGATTCACTGGCAGTGGTCCAGTTCAGGGTTACGGCACCCTCATCATAGCCGCCGGCAAATTCCTTGAGTGTAATAGGTGTTGCCGGATCGCCGGAATCGGAATACAGGATGTAGGTGGTTTCGGTGGCTGATGCTATTGAAATACCGTCATATATTTCCAAGTTATTATCATCAATATATTCTGTAAATATTTCGTTCAGTTTATCAATATCAGCAGGATATATCACCGTTGAAGTACCCGTTCTTTTTACTTCCATTTTTATTGTCATGATCGTATCTGGAGAGTTTGATTGATTTGAAATATAGGTTTCACTTCCATAAAATTGAAAATCCTGATGGCCTTCAAAAGAAAAAGCCACCTTATTTGAACCGCTGTCATTACCCTGATTCAATTTCTGATAAAGTGGTACGGGGCCTACTTTTTCAGCCAGTGGCCCTTTAAATGTAAAAGAAGCTTTACTATTAGTCATCAGGTAGGAACCAAATATCATAGTATCATATTCAACATAAACCATACCATTTTTAAAAATATTTGATCCACTTCCACCATCAATATATGCTAAAACATCAAATTCATAAAATGTCTGTGTATCGGTATAAGAAACCGTTCCGTTCGAAAAAATAATATTAACAGTCCCGTCAGTTGCAGACAATGGTATCAGCAGAGAGAAGGTCAACAGCAATGTCAGAACGATCTTTTTCATTTTACATCTTTTTTTTCAATTATCCGGGACATTCAATCTTATAAAACCTGTGATAATAAAAGTTCCGCTTTTATTTTACTAAAAGCATTTTTTGAGTTTTTACCGTGTTCTCAACGCGCGTGGTGAGCAAATATACCCCGCTGGCAAGGTGACTGCCGTCAACCAGAAGGTTATAAGTTCCCGGCATGAACTCGCGGTCGGCCACCACCTGGATCAGGCGGCCGGACATATCATAAAGCCGGATATCAATCACGGTACTGGCATACAGTTCGAAGGGAACAACAAAGCTCGGATTGAAGGGATTGGGATAACTGGCAGATAACGCGAACTGCTCACTCATGGCGATCTTGTTCTCAGGAACATGTACAATGAGTGGTTCACTTTCGCGGATATGTCCACTGTAATCCACATCCTGAAGCACATAGGAATAGGTCACACCGGGTCTGACAGATCTGTTAAAATAGAGATAGGTGTTTTTCCTGTTTGTGGTTCCGGCACCTTCCAGCGACCTGTCCTCAATGTAGGAAGCTATCTTCTCATAGATACCCGTTTCTTGTTCATTTAACATCACGGCCCGTTTAATGATAAAACCCCGGTTCTCGGTTTCACTGGCGGTTTGCCATTTCATACGTACCATGCCACCCTTATATTCTGCTTCCAAGGAAAGCAGTTCGATGGATGTATAGGGATCACCCGGAATGGGACCCTCAATGTAAACTGACTCATGAGCTAAACTATAATCAACAGGTCCAGCATATTGCTTATTTTCCAGAGACCAAAATAAGCCATCTGAACCTGCAATCCTTGAGTCAGGAAAAATAACTTCTCCACTACCTGATGCTTTTGCTTTCATTCTGATATGAAATAATTCTGATGGATTTAAAGGATCTGTTGAAAGGGAGCTGTAATAATTAGAATATTCAGGTTCAGTAAATACAGCTTCAATTGTAAAAGAAAAAACATCTGGAAAGGTGTTGTTAGATTGAAACAATCTATATAATTGAAAGCCGGGGAATAACTCGCCTGCAAGAAGACCAGTTTTTTCATATTCCAATGTGGTCTTGCCAGCTATTAAGGAACCAAACAAAGTTGTATCATACTGAACATAAAAAGTAGCACTCCCAAATTTGAGATCATCTTCATTTACAGTATTACTTATATATGCAAGGATATCAAATTCAAAGAAAGTGTCACTTCCGGATGTTACAACCTCACCGTTATCGAAAACGATATGCATTATTCCGGGCGTTGTCGCAGCAAACAAAACATTGACCGCAACTATCAATACCATCATAATTTTTTTCATTTTTTTCTCTCTTTCTCTCTCAATACATTTTTAAAATGTAATATACTTTTTTCAAATACGCAAGTCTTGAGTTCATAATATAAAAGCACCCCCATCAGTGCTTTTATTCATGTTTACAAATATCAAATATCTTTTATATAGTTTATTGTGCCGGCACCTGGGTTGATAAACCAACATTATTTCGAAAGAAAGCATTATTATCTACGGTCTGAACAAAACCATTTAAATCATAATCTGCTTCATTATACCCAGTAAGTCCAGTTTGAACACTCCAAATACTATTTTTATCTGTTGTTTGAATATGTCCGTTAGCATCACCATCACCAGCAATCATTGCCCATACCGAATTGATTTGTTTCATTGCAAGAGGGGCACCATATCCATTACTGGATGTAAAATCATAATCATAATCACCGTTCTCTTCATCGATCTGTACGGCCGAAGCACTCATGATATCAAGATGATTGCGGTGTCTGACAACAATATAGTAAGCCGTGCTGGATTCGAGTCCTTCAAAGGTCAGACCGTTCGTACCAGTGGTATCGGTAACACTTCCGTCGGAAAGCAGGCATCCGACAGCCTGAGCAACCGTGGCACCGTTGGCAGTTTCACGCAGTTCGACCAGAACCCAGTCAACCATATTTTCGGGGAGCGAACCGCTAACGGTAATTTCACCCAGATAAGGATCGGTAGCGGGTATAACACCAAAACCGGGGGTGCTGCCTTCAAAAGTCGCATTCCGTAAATTGGTGCGCATCTCCTGGGCATAAACAAGGTTTGCGCTTAATACGATCGCCAGTGCTATCAGTGATATCTTCTTCATTGTGTTGTTTCGTTTCATTTTCTCTCTCTCTTCTCTCGTTTCAAACTCAACTCTCGGCATGAATATAAAGAAGCGTATACAATGATGCAAGCTTTTTTTAATAAAATATTAACTTTTTCTTTACTTTTTGTTCTCTTCCGTGTTTTCCTTAGTGATAATGTGTGCATTAGCGCTTATATATGCGGTATTATTGTGTTTACAAGAGATTAACAATTATGCTTATTCCGGACAGTATTCCCGGAATTCTCGCAAAATTCAGCAATTTATTTTGCTTTTTTATGACTAAGAGTTATGATTTCTTAACTTTTCACGATCGGGGGTCGATCAGACTTTTTCCGCTCATCTCATCGGGCTGTTTCAGTCCAAGCACTTCCAGAATGGTGGGCGCGATATCCGCCAGTTTTCCGCCTGTTCGTAATGATTCGATTTTTTTATTCGGGTCGATCGCAATAAAAGGTACGGGATTAAGTGTGTGCTGGGTATGCGGCTGTTCATTTTTACCGTCCCACATGTGTTCGCAATTACCGTGATCGGCAGTGATAAACACTGTCCCGCCCCTGTCTGTAAATGCCTTAACGATCTTTTCAACCGCCGTATCCAGATATTCAAGTGCGGCGATCGCGGCTTTGAGAATACCGGTATGTCCCACCATGTCACCATTTGCAAAATTCAGAATGATAACATTGTACTTGTCCGTTTCTATAGCCTCCAGCAGTTTTTCCGTGACCTCCGGAGCGCTCATTTCGGGTTGAAGGTCATAGGTCGCAACTTTCGGGGAAGGGACCAGGATACGGTCTTCACCCGGATACTGCTTTTCTTCACCTCCGTTGAAAAAATAGGTAACATGCGCATATTTTTCCGTTTCGGCGATACGTAATTGCGTCAAGCCCGCCTTGCTGACCACCTCTCCGAGAATATTGTTCATTTGTTCCGGCTTGAAAAGCACCGGATAGGGAAAATCGGCCTGATATTCCGTAAGCGTATAGTATTTCAGGTCCAGCTGCTCGGTTTCGAATTCCTTGAAATCCTTATCGTTCAGCGCCACGGCGATCTCGCGCATACGATCGGCACGAAAATTAAAGGTAAGCACGGTATCTTCCGTACCTATACGACTTTCATCGCCAATAATGATCGGTTCCATGAATTCGTCGCTAATATCTTTTTTATAATAAGATCTGATCTCAGCGACAGGATCATCGCTTTTTATACCTTCACCGCGGACCAGTGCCCGGTACGCGCGTTCCACCCGGT
Source organism: uncultured bacterium (assembly GCA_964535585.1). Taxonomy (GTDB): domain Bacteria; phylum Fidelibacterota; class Fidelibacteria; order Fidelibacterales; family Fidelibacteraceae; genus M50B103. The sequence goes on from CAZHTR010000007.1 coordinate 55,414, forward strand.
CCCAGCGTTTATCACGATCCATTGCATAATAGCGGCCGATCACCGTGGCGACTTGTCCGTACTGTTCTTTCTCCATGAAATCCTGCAATTTCTTTACATATCCGGCGCCGCTGTTGGGTGGGGTATCGCGACCGTCCATCAGGGCATGAACATAAGCTTTGCCAACTCCTGCTTTCTTCAGAGCGGACAGCATTTTCATCAGATGCCTGTAATCCGAATGCACACCGGCATCGGACAGAAGTCCCATAAGATGGACCTTATTCCCGTTCTTCTTTGCATCTTCGATCAACTGTTTGAATTCCGGCAATTCCTGACAAGTGCCTTCTTTCAGTGCAAGATCGATGCGTACAAGATCCTGCATCACGACCCGTCCGGCACCGATGTTGAGATGACCAACCTCGGAATTCCCCATCACTCCTTCCGGAAGTCCCACGGCATGACCATGACACTTCAGGGCAGTGTGGGGTTCTTCGCGGAACAGTTTCTTCAGGAAAGGCGTATTGGCCTGTCTGACCGCATTGTTCTCGGTTTCCTCGCGTAATCCGTAACCGTCCAATATCATTAATAATACTTTATTTGAATTTTTCATCGTCTTCCTTTCATGTCATTGACCGGAATTTATTCTCTCACCTGCGCAAAAACAAGTGATTTCATGATACGAGCTTGCGTGTATTTTGTTTCATCGTACAAGAAGTCAACGCGCGTATTTCTTTTATATAGGATCGCATAAGCCGTATTTCAGGCTTAGATCCAGAGGGTTGGGTTCTTATTTATATGTTGCTGATTATTTCGTTTTCGATGGCCGCCGCGATCTCTACGGCAGTCAATCCATCCTGCTCATTGATATGATAGGGGTGGTCATTCCGGACGGCCTCAATAAAGCAGGATAGTTCATCAAACATGGCATCATATTTTCCAAAAACAAGGGGATCCTCCTCCTGAACCTGAAGCATACACTGCATGAAATTCGCAACGATCTTCTTTCCGTTCTGCAAGCAGATCACTTCACGTCGCCGCTCATTCTCCGCACGGCTGGCATGAAGCAACACTCTGGATCCGTTCCCGAAAATGAGTTCCGCGTAAGCACGGTCGATTTTGTCCGTATGGATCATTTCACCTTTAGCCGACACCGACTCAAGAGGATACGGGATCAGCTGCCGGACAATATCAATATCATGGATCATAAGTTCCAGAACGATGGAAACATCCACACCCACGCCCGGGAGAAAGGGTCCCTGCCGGTAAGCTTCGATATATTCCGGAACACCCTGAAGCTGTGCCTTGAGCGCGGAATAAACCGGATTAAAACGCTCTATATAACCTATTCCCACACGACTGCCTTTAGCGTTTGCAAGAGTACACAGTTCCTGTGCCTGTTCCGGCTTCTCCGCAAAAGGTTTTTCGATAAAAACATGTTTTCCGGCTTTGAGCGCGGACTTAGCAATTGCATAATGGGATGAGGCGGGCACAACGATATCGAGCACATCGCTGCAGACGATCAGATCATCCAGCGAAAAAAACGGGATATTGTGATGATCGCTTACCCGTTTTACGACACCGGGATCAATATCGTGAAAACCACAAACGTTCACATTGGCTATCTGAAGCCACTTTTCCAGATGGCGTGTCCCGAAGCGACCCACACCCACGATCCCGACTTGTAAAGGCTGGTTTTTCATAACCCCCAAGTATAAGTAAAAAATGAAATAGCGGAAAGAAGATATTATAGAAAAAGATCAATGCCGGATATTCACCTATTCCGCCGAACAACGGAAAAGAAGTGTGCTTACAGCAAATAATAATTCTTAAAAAAAGAAATATAAAAAGCTTATTGGTTTATTTATTCCCCGGGATTAAACTCAGCGATCACGTATTCGACCTCAAATTCAATGCTTTTAATAGGTGTGAGCTGTTTAGGTAATAAGGTTTCCTGCTGAAGATCGGAAAAACGCAGAACGCCTTCCTCTGCGGTTGAAAAATTATACATCAGGCCGAAGGTCCCCGATGCGCCCGGTTCCAGATTATAGATCACATTAATGGAAAAACCGATAATATCACGCTTCAGTCTTCCAAAGCCGCCGCCTGCGTCTTCCGTGGATGTCTTGCCGAAGATGATCATCGAGGTTGCCCCGTTCAGAAAGAAGGCATTTTCCAGATCCTGGTCATAGCGGTAGACAAGATGCGTCAGCGTATCGCGTGTGGGTTTGGATGGTTCATGGCCGGTAACCCAATAATATATATTTTCGCGCCGGGAGTCGGAAAGAAAGAGCGTATAGGTCTCATTCCAATTCTCCAGCGCTGTGTCCACTGCGCAATGATTGTAGGCAAATTTCCAGTTGTTTTCACTGCTGCGTTTCAGCAGAACGTCATTCGTCCGGTAAGGATCGCTGTCGTTACAATACCAGCGCAAGCGGAAATCCTGGAAAGCAAATTCAAAATACACGGTCTGCAGGATCATTCCCCAGAAACGGTCCTCATCGGCAATATCCAAAGTATCCAGGTACATCACGGCCGCTTCGTCAAGCGCAATGATTTTAGGATTGTGCGTTGAAGCATTGTATGCGATTATGGCACGGGGCAGCAGCGAATCGAACTCCGTTTGGCTGATATGGATATCCTGGGTGCGTTCCGGCATATCGGAATTGGCGTCAAAGATCGCCTGCGCGTCTTCCAGTGATGGAAAAACGATCCGGGAACAGGCTACGATCGCCTCGTCGGGACTGATATAATTCGAGGCGTCTTGAGGGGCGGGCATTAACGCAGATGTATAACGCTGGACATACGCTGCCTTAGCCAGTCCTCCACCGGCGCGCCGGAACTTGTAATTGATGCCCTGGAATTCTTTTGAACAGGCAGCGAGAAGGAAGATCAGGATAAACACGTATAACTTTTTCATTCTTTCTCCTTTGGTTTTTTAGAAATCATTTCCAAGGGTAAATAAGACAACCCTTGAATGTATGCAATTGAATGATCTTTAAAAAGTTCCTCCGTCAAATAGTTATAAAACAATATGAATAATATTTCTTTGTTTGTCAACAGCTATTTATACTGAAAATATTTGGGTACATGAACGGATGTGTGCAGGTAAAAGCCCTGCCTGAACGATGCTGTTCCTGTATCTGCTGCGTCTCAGGAACCAATCTCGTTGAACCAGGTAAATTCATATCCGTTGCCTAACAGGTCGGTACAGCACACCGAAACCCTTAGAAGACCGTTAATATCACGCGGTGGTGACACGCGGATCTCGTAAAAATCGACATCCCGCATTGATTCGTCATAAAGATTGCCGATCGTGAACATACGGCCACCTTCCCCGGCATCCCCGTATGTTCCGTCAAACTGCAGCGAAAGGTCATTGAATAACAGTCCGGGATCCGCTTCACTGCCGTCGGCGAAGCGGTAATTCAGACTGACGGAGCTCAATTTTCCCTCATTGTTCGTATGAATGGTCGGTACCGGTATGATCAGGTAAGGCAGCACGCCCTCGCTGGAATATTCCAGACTGCGGCCGGGTTGGTCCCCGACGGTCAAGAGGTAGGTCCCCATTTTAAAAGGAGCGGGAGAACTGAGACCGGCAAACATATGCGTATCATTGGGGGTCTCGACCTTAAAGCCGGCGATAAAATCTCCACCGTCCAGATACAGCTGTTGCCAGGTTATGATCTCTTCATAGGGATCTTCCAGCGGACCGCTGAGCCGGATATCTTCCTGTTCCGGACTGATATTCTTACCTCCTTCCGCGCGCAGCGAATAGCGGATGTCCGTGCCGGTACTATTAAAAATGACGGCTTCGCTCGCGTTTTTTCCATAAAGACCGCTCCGGATAAAGAACATGCCGGACAAAAGGATCTGCTTTTCATTCAGGATATCGGGAATATTGTCGTGATCGCTGTCGATATTCCCCGCGATCGACGCGTAATAACGTCCCAACTGCTGAAGAAAAGCGATCTCATTCTCACCCAGAAGGATCTCGTTCCCGAAGGGATCATGCGTCGGAATAACGGCATATTCGTTAAGGCTCAGGTCTCCGAGATCGATCAGTATATTCAGTCCCCCCGAAAGCCCTACCAGGGGAAGCACATTCAGGCCGCCGCAGAACAGATTGCCGATGTACCGGTAAACGCTGTCCAGAAAGGCCAGTACCACGGCTCCGCCGGCGGATGTGGAGATAGCGAATGTCCCATCCTGAATATTAGCGAGTGCATATTCGTTCCCGCTGAACAACAGCACGTATTTTGCCGCCTCAAGGTGCAGTGTGTCCTCTGCGCTCAATGTTGCGGACTTGCTCATTGCGGAAACGGGAATGCTGCCGCGAATGCGGACTTTCGTTTCGGTAATTGTTCGGAAAATATCACATTGCGCCAGTATCAGTAAGACTGACACCATAAATACAATGGACATAGATCTCTTTTTCATCTTTCACCGCCTTCCCGGGAACGGGAATGACTCCGTTCCGCGAACCGCTGAAAAACATTGATGTTCTTAAACGCTATCGGGTATTTGCCGCCTTGTTTTTATTGAATGAAAAAATTTAGGATAAAGAGCGATTATTGTCAACAGGTATTATTAATAACCTGCCTCGTTTTTTTATCACATAAGAATAGGTATTTTTATTTCTGACAAAAGGAAGCGATCACTTCGGCGATATGGTCCAGATGGTGAGTCTCGAGACCCGGCCAGATACCGACCCAGAACGTATCCAGCATGATGCGGTCGGTATTGTTCAGTTCTCCGATCAAGCGATGCGGCATGTTCAGATAACCCGGTTGTTTCAGGATATTCCCGGCAAAGAGGAGTCTGGAACCGACATTCCGGGCTTCCAGGTACTGTAAGAGCTCGTGCCGTTTACCGCGCAGGGGACCATCCAGGGTTACCGTACATCCGAACCAGCTGGGTTTCGCTTTCGGATGGGCTTTATCGGTAATGATGCGGTCTCCGAGCAGATCATTCAGTTTTGCCGTAAGATACCGATGGTTCTCTCTGCGTTTTTCTATAAAACTATTCAGGCTATTCAACTGGCTCAATCCGATCGCCGCCTGAATATCGGTGATCTTGAAATTATACCCACGTTCGGAATAGACATATTTATGATCGTATCCGAAAGGCAGTTTACCGTGCTGACCGCTGAAACGTCTGCCGCAGGTATTGTCATGACCGGTCTTGCACCAGCAGTCCCGCCCCCAGTCCCGCAGACTTTCGGCGATCCGGATCAACTCGGGATCATTGATCAGCAGCGCACCGCCCTCCCCCATGGTGATATGGTGTGCCGGATAGAAAGAACAGGTTCCAAGATGAGCGATCCCGCCTGTCTTTCTGTCCCCGAATTCGGCACCCAGTGCGTCGCAATTATCTTCTATGACCCAAAGACCGTATTTTTCTGCCACTTCCATGACGGCATCCAGATCAAAGGGATTTCCCAGGGTATGCGCCAGCATGATAGCTTTTGTTCTGGAAGATATCGCATTTTCAAGCTGTGCCGGATCAATATTGTATCCCGGGATACTCACATCCAGCAACACCGGAACGCAGTGATATTGTAAAATGGGATTAATGGTGGTCGGAAATCCGGATGCGACGGTAATGACCTCATCACCCGGCTTCAACGCGCGGTCTCCTAATTTTTCGGATGTAAGCGTGGCCAGGGCAAGCAGGTTCGCGGAGGAACCCGAATTTACGCTCAAGGCCTTCATGCTACCCGTGAATTCCGCCAGTTTAACCTCAAATTCATCGTTAAAGCGCCCGCCGGTCAGCCACCCGTCGAGAACGGCATCCACCGCGTAAAGCAGGTCCTCCTCGTGCATGACCTTCCCGGAAGCGGGTATATAATCTTTTCCCGGAACGATATCGCGTCTTACCTTTTTAGCGGCAATGTCCGCGAGTTGACGTCTTAATTGTTGGTTGAGGTTCTTATATTCCATGTTGTTTCTCCATATAATCGTCTATCGTTCCAAAATGAAAATCCGGATACAAACTCCGTATTTTATCCGTTCTCAATCCTCCGCGCAGGGGACGCGGCGCAGCCTGTCCCAGATCTTTCGTGAGAACGGGCGCAATACTGCATTTCGACTCCGGAAAATAGGACAATACCTTTCGCGCAAGTTCCACCCGGCTGAGATATTCGTCCGAAGCAAGATGAAAAACGCCCTTTTGTCCGTCCTTGATAAGCTCACAGATCATATGTCCGACATCTGCGGCATTGACGGGAGTGGCAAATTGATCCGAGGGCAAGCGCAGGATATTGTCTTCCCTGTTCATTGCGGTCCTGATCAGAAAAGAAACAAAATTCTTTCCTCTGATCTCATCACCGTATACATTCGTAATGCGTAGAATAAGATGATCTTTCAGACTATCGCGGATCAAATTCTCAGCTTCGAGTTTGTGTTTACCATAAACACTCAGAGGATTCGGGGTATCCTCCTCGGCATAGGGTCCGCGCTTACCGTCAAATATATAATCTGTGGAAATATAGACCAATGTTGATCTGAAATGCTTTGCCAGTGCCAGGACCGCTTCGGTGGAACCGACGGTATGCCGGTAACTCTCGTCCGGATGCGTTTCGCAACGATCCACGTGGGTCATTGCCCCCGTATGAACGATCACATCCGGCCGGAAAGCATCAAGATCAAAGGTACAGGACCTTGGTTCGAACACATTGAAATACTCTGTATCGTTCGTCGCGAACGAATAGTGGGTCCCGATGACATCCATTCCGGCATGCCTTCGCATACAATGCATCGTATTGCTTCCAACCAGTCCCGACGCGCCGATAATAAAGATCCGCATAATATTAACTTTTTTATTAAAAAGGACTTTTAAATGCACCGAAGGGCGGCATGGTTTTATCACGGTCCGATAATACCGGGTCCGTGATCCCCCAGTCATAGGCAAAGGAATCCCAGCGGATACCCGCATCATGTTCCGGACTGTGTTCGGATGATACCAGATAGTGCATGACGGTATTGTTTTCCAGACTCAGAAAACCGTGCGCAAATCCCGGTGGTATGTAAAGAGCAAGATGATCCTCCGCAGTGAGTATGATATCCTTCGCTTTTCCGTAGTCGGGACTGTCCTTCCGCAAGTCAAGGATCACGTCACGTACCGCACCATGTGATACACAGACAAATTTGGCATGATGTGCCGGCGGCACCTGAAAATGCATGCCGCGAATGACATTCTTATCTGACAGAGAGAAATACACTTCCCGCACCTGCATTTCCATTCCTTGTCCGCGCATTTCTTTTTCGGCAAAATATTTCGTGAACGCACCGCGACGGTCGTCAAAGCGCGGCAGTTCAACACATTTTACCGCCCCAAACAGGGTCTTTATAATTTTCATCCTTTACTCTCTGCGTTTTCGCTGAAATAGTCTTTGATCTGGTCAATGCACATGTGACGGGCATCTTTTCCGTCCGCGGTTGCGCGGTACCAGTCCATGGTCTTCTCGATCGCTTTTCCGGAGTTCCAGCGGGGATGCCAGTCCAGCATTCGTTTGGCTTTGTCAATGCTCAGTCGCAGAATACCTGCTTCGTGTAATTTTTCTTTATCGGGTACATATGTATACGAACCGCTTCCCCAGACCCCGATAGCGCATTTGACCAATTCTTCCACGGTCATTTCATCATCGGGTTCGGGACCGAAATTCCATGCACCCTGCATTTTTTCGGGTGCGTTCTTCAGGCGGACAGCCAGCAGCAGGTATCCGTAAAGCAATTCCAGGACATGCTGCCAGGGACGGATCGCATAAGGATTACGGATCTCCAGTTTTTCTCCTTTGCTCAAGGCACGCACCAGATCGGGTATAATACGGTGTTCCGCACGGTCACCGCCGCCGATAACGTTCCCCCCGCGTGCAGCTGCCACCGCTTTACGGTATTCCGGATGCTCCCGTACATCAAAGAACGCTTTCTGATAGGATGCGATGGCGATCTCTGCTGCCGCTTTACTGGAGCTGTAGGGATCAAAACCCCCGAGACGGTCCGTTTCCTTGTAATGGAATTCCCATTCCATGTTCTCATAGACCTTATCGGTGGTGATCATGACCGCCGTACAATCCCGCTGTAATTTGCGTAATGCCTCCAGCATATGAACGGTGCCCATGATGTTCGTATCGAAGGTTTCCACGGGAATTCGGTACGATTCCCGTACGATCGCCTGGGCGGCAAAATGGAAAATAAAGTCGGGCTGAATTTCTTCTACCGATCTGATCAGAGTATCTTTATCACGGATATCCGCGATCTGCGACCGGCAGAGACTGTCTCCGTCAATGGCGCAGTAAAGGGCATCGGGACCTTCGGGTGCAAGGGCATAACCGTACACCTCCGCACCGAGGGTGTTCAACAGCACCAGCATCCAGGAGCCTTTGAAGCCGGTATGACCGGTCAACAGAACCTTTTTCCCGGCATAGTTCTTTCGCAGTTCGTCGATCATTCCCATATTTTCCATTTCGGATGTTTTTCCCACTGTTCATTGAGTTCGATCTTATCCCGCAGCGTATCCATACATTTCCAGAATCCCCGGTGGCGGTAGACGGCAAGTTGTTTATTTCTGCAGATATCTTCCAGCGGCTGACGTTCCCACATCACTTCATCGGCATCTTCATGCAAATGATCAAAGATCCCCGGTTCGAGGACAAAGAATCCGCCGTTGATCCAGACATTCTCGGTTTTCGGTTTTTCCTGAAAGGTTACGACCATATCGTTCTCGTCGATATCCAGGATACCGAAGCGGCTCTGCGGCTGCACACCCGTCATCGTCGCCAGACATTTTTTACTTTTATGAAATGCGACCAGTGCATCAAGGTCTATATCCGCAACCCCGTCACCGTAGGTCAGCATAAAGGGTTCATTTCCGATATATTTCCGGACACGCTTCAGGCGCCCGGCGGTCATGGTTTCCAGTCCCGTATCAATAAGCGACACGCTGAAATCCTCACAGCAGGTATTACATATCTGTATCTTATTGTTCTTCATATCCACGGTCAGGTCGGAATTATGGGAAAAATAGTTCAGAAAGTATTCCTTGATCAATTCACCCTTGTAACCGAGGCAAAGAATGAATTCACGATGACCGTAAGCCGCATAATACTTCATGATATGCCACAGGATCGGTTTCCCGCCGATCTCGATCATGGGTTTTGGCCGGAGAATGGATTCCTCCGAGATCCGGCTGCCTTTTCCACCGGCAAAAATGACGACCTTCATATTGCTTCGTCTCCTCCCTGCCGGTATCCGATGCCCGGCAGATCTGAATAGTGTTTTCTGGACTTTATAAAAAACTGCCACACAATGCTTTTGGGATATATGCCCTTCAGTTCCTTATATGGCACGTGCGATCTGATGTCCTTGCGTTTCCGGGTCCATTTCCCCAGGTCCTTCCAAAAATGCCAGTGTGCTTTCAGCATGGCTCCGCAATCGGCGGGCCGGCCGCAAAGCAGTGCCTGTAAACCGGATACGATATCCAGTAAAATTCGCCATGGCAACATCCACCAAAGCCTTCCGGCAGGCAGGTTCTTTGTCAGCATGATCAGATTATTCCTGTAATTGTAGAATATCTTCTCCGTGCTGCCGTAAAGGATCACACTGCCTCCAACATGGAAGACCTCCGAAGCCGGAATAACACGGACCTTGTAACCGAGTCGCTGCATCCGCCAGCACATATCGATCTCTTCCATGTGCGCATAAAAATCGTTGTCAAAACCGCCCGAACGGTGATATGCTTCGGAGCGGACCAGAAAAACCGCACCGCTTGCCCAGAAGATATCCATTTCCTGCTCATACTGACCTTTGTCCTGTTCAACACGGTCAAAGATCCTGCCGCGACAGAAAGGATAGCCGAACGCATCGATCAATCCGCCGCAGGCACCCGCATATTCAAAATATTGACGTTCTTTAAATGCTTTGATCTTGGGCTGGCAGGCTCCGAGTTTTTCATCCGTTTCCATCGCCTCCATCAGGGGTTTTAACCAGCCTGAAGGAAGTTCGACATCCGAGGTCAGCAAGGCATAATATTCAGCCCGGATGCAAGCGAGGGATTCAACAAAACCGTTCGTAAACCCGCGGTTCACATCGATCTTCAGGATATCAACGTCGGGATAATGCTCACTCAGGAACGCTTGAGTGTCGTCGGTGGATGCATTATCGACAATGACAAGACGAAAAGAAGGATAATCCGTTCGCAGTACGGCCGGGAGAAATTGTTCAAGATACATCCTGCTGTTATAGCTTAACAGAACAATGACCACCTTCTCTTCGACCTGAATGTTCGGTTTATCCCGGCAAGCGTATATCATTCATCTGCCAATTTTTCAATCTGCATTTTCAATGCCCGCGCCTGTTGGTCACCCGGAGCGAAACTCAGCCAGCGGTCGAGAATATTCAGCGCCTTGGCATATTCAGCCTGTTCACGGTACATACGTACCAAACTGCCGGCAACCCAGTTATTGTAGGGGTCCCGCTGATACATCGGAAGCAGAATGGCTTCGGCTTTGGCATAGTCCTGTATGGTAAAGATCAGTTCTTGTGAAATCAGCATTAAGGTACGTTCGTCAATCTCCTCCATCCCATCCAGCAGATGATCGATCCGTTTCATATACTCGGCAGTATCACCCAGATGGAAATACATCCGGCCGGTCTGCAGACTCAGTTCCGGATGGAACTGCGGTATCACTTCTTCGGGGATCTTTTCACTGATCGCATCCATCAGTGTCCGTGCTTTTTCGAGTTCATCGTCGTTGATAAAGTCCAGCGCCGCCTGTAAGGCTGCAGTACGATAGTTCTGCATCAGACGTTTAACATTCGGTTCGAAATATACGTCCGGATTATTCAGGTTCCGGAAACGGTAATTGGAGGTGATATTGTAGAATATTTTATCCGAATCGATGCTTTTCACTTTGTGGGGATACAAACGCATGACCTGTCCCTCCATGGCCAGATAGTCATCGAGTCCGATACGGCCCGAGGTGGCGACGGTCGTTGCAAAATAGATCGGCCGTTCCCAGTTATTGACCTTGATCAATTCCAGGATCATCAGGTCCTGTACGCGCAGGAATTGATTCCCCATCGTGGGTTTGAGGGTCAACTGGATTCCGCCGACATTGATCTCCCGTTCTTCCCAGGGAATGGGACGGATACGATCGATCTGTTCATCGCTCCACACCAGCGGTATTTTCGGTTCAATATTTTTCAGTTGTTTGATATACCAGGGTGTATTGAGCAAACTTAAATTGACCACTTTTACATCCAGACGGAATTTTTCCACTTCCTGCATATACCAGAGCGGGAATGTATCGTTATCCCCGTTCGTGAACAGGATGGCATTCTCGTCACAGGAATTCAGCAGATTGTATGCATAATCCGACGCAACATAGTTCCCCGTACGGTCGTGCGATTCATAATTGCCCACCAGCATATTCACCGGCAGTGCCAGCAGCAGGACCAGGGCGGTCAGTCCGGTGAGATATTGTTTCAGTTTCTTCTTTTTGAACAACTTCCCGGCAAGGTCGAACAGGGACATCGCCCCGATACCGATCCAGATGGCAAAGGTGAAAAAACTGCCCACATAAGAATAGTCCCGCTCTCGCGGCTGCGGATCGGGATTGTTGACAAAAATGGCGATCGCGACCCCGGTCATAATGAAAAGGGCCAGGATGGCGAATGCATGTTTGGGATCTTTCTTAAAATGATAAAATGCTCCCAGCATACCTATCAGGAAAGGCAGTGCCCATAACTGACGTATGTCCACACCGGCACCGGACCAGCCGACACCGCCCCCTTCCGCCCGGCCGATATATTGCCAGTTGAAATAACGGACGTACATCTGTTTGAACTGATAGCGCCAGAAAAAATCCATCGGGCCGCGGTAATGCATCGTGGTCCTGCTCTGCCGCATGGCATCTTCACGGCTCCAGGAATGGGCGCCGTACTGTTCACGGTGCAGATAGTAAACAGCCATTTCCACGGTTTGCGGGTCATTTTCATCAATACGGGGATTCTTTGTGGAACGGATGAAGATCATTTCGTAGCTTGAGTATCCGATCGTTACCAGTATCAGTCCGATACAAACCAAGCGGGTCCATTTTAATGCAACCGGACGCGCTTTCAGAATTTTATTGAACAGGAAGAAGAATCCTGTAATGATCACTATCAGAACCATCAGTGCAAGCGGGAATGAGACTGCTGCCGGATTGATATTGATCATTCTGGCGATCATCGGCGTTCCGTCAATGATAATTTTATGTATGATCAGGTATATTGCCCCCGCCAGGACCGTGATACCCAAAAAACTTTTTATCTGGAATTTTGAATAGCGGAAATAGATGATCAGCGCAATATAGGGAATTGCCAGAATATTGAGCAAATGCACACCAATACCGAAGCCGATCACATAAAAGAGGAACAGCAGATATTTTTCTCCGTGTTCTCCGCGCAGATCGGAGGCATCCCATTTTAGGATCAGCCAAACCGTCATAGCGGTAAGAAGGGTACTTACACCGTAAACTTCCGTTTCTACCGCATTGAACCACTGGCTGTCGGAGAAAGCAAAGGCCAGAGAACCGACAAATGCCGCAAAATAGACCATGAATCTTTCTTTATTATCTTCCGTACGTCCGCGAAAGCGCTCGATCAGAAGCACAATGACATAATACAGGAACAGAATGGAAAAAGCGGATGAGACCACGGACAGCATATTGGCCCTGAACGCAATGTCGCTGCTAAAAGGGATCATGGTAAATATCCGCGCAAGTAAGAGAAACATCGGTGCTCCCGGTGGGTGCGGCACACCCATGGTATATGCGCAAGCGATAAATTCACCGCAGTCCCAGAAGGAAACGGTCGGTGCAATGGTCAACAGGTAAACAATAAACGAAACAAGGAGGGATGCAAGTCCGAAACCCCATTCCAGCTTATTTGATTGCTTGATTTTGTCAATAAGCATAATGATCCTTATAGTATTATTCCGCTTTTTTACCGGATTTGTTTTCTTTGACTGTCTTCTCACCGGTTTCGGATTGTTCGGGCGCGGTTTTTTCCGTTTTGGTTTCAGGGTGTTCTTCTTCGGTTCCCTTGTTTTTCTCAGAACGGGCTTTGTTCACCTCATCCACGTAGTTCAGACGCAGATCGCTGATGGTCCGGGCAAGGAATTTCTCTTCTTCCGCCTCCAGATTGCCGTTCGTCTTTTCATGCAAAGCAGCCAGCAGATCGATGGTCTGCGAGGCCTGATCAAGGTCCCGCTCGATCTTGCCGCTAAAGGGATCGGGAAGTTTTCCCAATGCAATAAACGCGGACTGTGTCAGACTGTAGACAAGACCCATAAACAATTGTCCGCCGGAAACCTTATTTGTCATATTCTGCCTCCATCATTTATTTCAGAAAATAAATTTAATCCCATTTATGATATTTAACAATAAAAACATCACTTAAAACAAGTTCATGCCGTATATGCCTATCCGGACAAAGGTGTTCCTGGAAATGTGAAGCAGGTTAGGGTTTAGGGTTTAGGGAGTGCGGATGTGTCATTACATAGGTAACAGTTTTGTATCAAGACATAGGTAACACTTTACCCTGCATAGTTACAAGCTGGAAAACCAAACAAAAAAAATCGACTGTTGACTTCCAACTACTGCCTACTGCCTACTGCCTACTGGCTACTGACTACTGACTACTGACTACTGACTACTGCCTACTGCCTACTGACTACTGACTACTGGCTACTGACTACTGACTACTGTTTACTTCTTTTCATCCGATTCCCGCATAATCCAATTTTCCCGTATAATGCGACAGGAAATAATGGCGGAAAGCCTGATGGGATGCGTGCAGTAACTGGGGATCCGTAGCGATCAGACGGAAAGCGGTATCGCGTGCCTTTTCCAGGATGGGGCGGTCGGTATAAATATCAATGAATTGAAAGGGCGGCAGTCCGTGCTGACGGGCACCGAATATATCCCCCTGTCCGCGCTGGCGCAGGTCCTCCTCGGATATTTTGAAACCGTCATTGGTTGTTTCCATTACGGCAAGACGTTCCGCGGCGTTTTGCGCCGGACTACGGCGCACCAGGATACACCAGGCGGCGTCCGAACCGCGTCCGACCCGTCCGCGAAGCTGGTGCAACTGACTAAGTCCGAAACGTTCGGCATTCTCGATGAGCATGACGCTGGCATTGGGATTATCGACCCCCACTTCGATCACGGTGGTGCTGATCAGCAAATGTATTTTGTTGGACTTAAAATCGTCCATGATATGTTCTTTATCGTCTTTTTTACTGCGGCCGTGCAACATGGCGACATTGAAAGCGCTGAAGGTTTCTTTAAGTTCTTCATATCCTTTTTCAACTGCCAGCAGGTCGGACTTTTCCGATTCCTCGATCAGGGGATAGACCACATAGACCTGCCGCCCGCCGTTCATTTCTTTTTTCAGAAAATCGTATACGCTCGACAGCCGGTCCGGCAGAACCACTTTGGTTTTGACCGGTTTACGTCCCGGCGGCATTTCATCGATCACGGAAACATCCATATCTCCGTAGAGCGTCATGCTCAGCGTCCGCGGGATGGGTGTGGCGGTCATGGCCAGCACGTGCGGATGCAGTCCTTTTTTGATCAGACTCCCCCGCTGATCCACACCGAAACGGTGCTGCTCGTCGATCACGACCAGTCCCAGCGCGGCAAAGTTCACCGTTTCCTGTATCAGCGCGTGGGTGCCGATAACTATGGGTATTTCACCGGAAGCGATTCCCGCGAGCCGTTTTTCGCGTTCCTTTTTCGTGATACGTGAGGTCATCAGACAGCAGGCGACCCCCAGACGGTCGAACTCTTTCTTGAAGTGCGTGTAATGCTGGTTGGCAAGAATATCCGTCGGAGCCATAATGGCGGTCTGGTATCCGTTGGCCACCACAATCGCGGCTGCCATGGCGGCAACCAGGGTCTTGCCGCAGCCCACATCGCCCTGCAGCAGGCGGTGCATCGGCGTACCGCCTTTCAGATCGGCATAGATCTCCTTCAGCACGCGCTTCTGTGCATCGGTAGGTTCGAAGGGCAGCTGATGATAAAGTTTATGCAAAAGGTCACCGGCCATTGTACAAGGTGCACCGCTTTTTACATGCTCGATCTTTTTTTTCCGTAATGCCATAACCGTTTGCAGCATAAGACTTTCCTGAAATTTGAAACGATAGCGTGCGGCCTGCAGTTTTTTGGCCGATTCGGGAAAATGGATCTGGCGCACGGCTTCCTGAAATTCCATCAGGGAATGTGCCAGCCGGACACTGTCCGGGATGCAATCGGGTACCTGGGGATCCAGATCGGTCAGGATCACGCCAAATAATTTGCGGAAGGCGCGACTGCTGAGGCCCGCCGCCCGCAGTTCGGCAGTAAGCGGATAGACCGGTATCACACCGCCGGTGTTCAGGGTGCTGTTCCCGCTGTCGAGAAAGTCAAAATCCGGATGGATCATGACATTTCCGCGATAGAATTCCACCTTTCCGTAAACGGATACGATATCACCGGGTTTAAAGACTTTTTGCACCCATTCGCTGCCGCGGAACCAGTTCAGTGTAAGAAGACCCGATTCGTCCGAGATCTCGATCTTGAGTATTTTGCGTTTACGCGCGGGTACCACACGGATACGCCGTACCTCGCCGATCACCGTACACTCCTCACCCACCACCAGGCGGCCGATGGGTTTGACCGAACTGCGGTCCAGATAATCCCGCGGTACATAGTACAGCAGATCTTCCAGGGTATGCACCCCTGCGGACGCCAGCGCTTCACGGCGTTTAGGTCCGATCAGCGGAAGTTCTATAACGGGAATATCGAGATCTTTATACATGGATAACACGTTCCGGATAAGGGACTTCTACGCGATGCCACGGAATTGTCCCGTCCTTTGGATGATTTTCTTCTTTCATTTAACCGTTGCTCCTTCCTGAATATATTTTTATTTTCACTAAACTACAAGGAATCATGTATGTTCAATACTTCCCGCATCAAATTCGTCCTGATCGCCGTCGCACTGCTTTTCGCCGGCGGAGTGCTGTTCTATTCCCAGTCCATTGTCCGCGATCTGCGGGATGAGTCGAAACAGTCCCTGATCTTCTATACCGAAATGTACGCGCGTTTGGCCGGGGATGCGAATTTTTCGGATTATGCCTTTTTCTTTGAACAGATGATCCCGCGCATATCCTTTCCGGTCATCATTACCGTACCGGAGACCCGGGAGATCAATGCCTGGAAAAACATTCCGGGGATCCCCGATACGATGACCATGTCAGCCGAAATAAGGGAAAAACTGCAGCATCTTGCAATGAAAATGGACGAGAGCAACGCGCCGGTACCTTTGCGCATCGATGAACAGATCGTAGGGATGATCCATTACGGGGACAGCGAGAGCATCCGCCGGCTGACCCGTTTACCTTTTATCGAGATCCTGGGTGCCTTTGTGATCATTCTGGCGGGTTTTATGGGTTTCCAGTATATTCGCAGCAGCGAAAAGAAATTCATCTGGGTGGGACTGGCAAAAGAGACCGCCCATCAATTGGGGACGCCTATCTCCTCGCTGATGGGATGGCTGGAGATGGCAAAGCTCAAACTAGGAGACGATTCCGAGATCGTGCGGGAAATGGACGTGGATATCCGGCGACTGGAAAAAGTGTCCAACCGTTTTTCCCAGATCGGAGCCCGTGTCAAACGCAAACCCATTGCCGCGTCCGCACTTTTTGAAAATGTCAAAAACTATATCGAACGGCGCATCCCTCAGAAAAACAAGGCTGTCCGGCTTATTTTTGAGATGGATGTGCGTTCGGGTGTAAATGCCAACAGCGAGCTGCTGGAATGGGCGCTTGAGAATCTGATCAAGAATGGCGTGGATGCCCTGGAAGGAAATGCCGGAACGATCAGGGTCAGCTTCAAACAGTCCGGCGAGAACATTTTTATCGATGTCGAGGACAGCGGTAAAGGCATACCCGAAAAACAGTGGAAAACCATTTTCAAACCCGGTTACAGCACCAAGAAACGCGGTTGGGGCATGGGACTTTCACTGACCAAACGTATCATCGAGGAATATCACAACGGTAAGATCTTTGTCAAATCCTCCAAACCCGGCAAAGGCACCTGCATAAGGGTTATTCTGAAGGGATGTTGTGAAAAAGAGTGGGAAGTTTAAGGAGTTTAGGAGTTTAGGAGTTTAGGAGTTTAGGAGTTTAGGAGTTTAGGAGTTTAGGAGTATGGGAGTATGGGAGTATGGGAGTGATCGCTCCTGACTTCTGTCTACTGACTTCTGTCTACTGACTACCGTCTACTGTCTACTGTCTACTGTCTACTGACTACTGTCTACCGATTTCCCATGCACAATCAACACTTTTTTTATATATTCCCGCATGTTAAAAACGATCCGACTTGATGGTTTGAATATTGAAACGCCGGTTTTTCTGGCGCCGATGGCGGGTCTGACCGATAAACCGTTCCGCCAGGTCTGCAAATCCTTCGGCGCGGGTGTGGTGTATACGGAATTCGTGTCCTCGGAAGGCATCGTGCGCGAGAACGACCGCACCCTGGATTATATGCGTTTTGACGATAAGGAACGGCCGATCGGTGTGCAGATCTTCGGACACGATCCGGAAGTGCTGGCACGCTCGGCGCGCTTCATCGAGGAGAACCTGAAACCGGATATCATCGATCTGAATTTCGGCTGCCCGGTGGCAAAAGTGGTGAAACGCGGTGCCGGCGCAGCCGTGATGAAGGACCTTGACCAACTGGAAAAGATCGCCAAATGGGTCGCGCGTGCGGTCTCCACTCCGGTAACAGCCAAGATCCGCGCCGGCTGGGACAAGGGTCATATCGTCGCCGCCGAAGCCGCACGCCGACTGGAGGGTGCGGGCGTTTCGCTGGTCACCGTGCATCCGCGCACGGCCAAACAGCAGTACGGCGGTACGGCGGACTGGCGGATCATCGCGGAAGTGAAACAGGCTGTGAACATTCCGGTGATCGGCAACGGGGATATCCGTTCGCCCGAAGACGCCAAACGCATGCTGGAAGAAACACAGTGTGACGGGATTATGATCGGACGCGCCGCAACGGGCCGGCCTTGGATATTCCGTGATGTGCTTCGTTTTCTGCGGGACGGCGAACTACTGCCGTCTCCGGACAACGCTCTGATCGCAGAAACCTTTTTCAGACACCTGGAACTGCAGAAGTCACATTATCCCCTGATGCAGGCAGGAAATCTGTTCAAAACCCACGCAAGTGCGTATATCCGCGGTATGGACGGCGCCGCGCACATGCGTTTCGAAATGAACCGCGCGAAAGACCTCGAGCGTATCCGTGAACTGGCAACAGCATTTTTCGCGTAAATATACGGGGTATGCAAATATGAGCTTTAATAAAGACAAGAAATATCATCTTGATAATGAGATCAGCCTGGAACCCTTATGCCGTTCGGACGCAAAGGATATTTTTCGTACGATCGACAGTCAGCGGGACTATCTGGGCAAATGGCTGTCTTTTGTCGAACATACGAAAAATGTAACGGATTCCGAGAAATTTGTTGAATCCGTTCTTGCAATGCCCGAAGATCGCTTTGAACCGGTTTATTCCATACGTAAAAAAGGCGAATTCCTGGGACTGATCGGATTTGTGAACAGTGATCTTCGCAATCGTAAAACAGAGATCGGATACTGGATATCGGAGAAATTCCAGAAACAGGGTATCATGACCCGCTGTGTAAAAAAACTTTGTGAGATCGCCTTTGAAGAACGCAATATGAATCGTATCGTGATCAAGTGCGCGTGCAAAAACACAGCAAGCAGGGGGATCCCCGAGCGGCTGGGTTTCCGACTCGAAGGTATCGAACGCCAGGGCGAATTGCTTTCCGGCAATGTTTTTACTGACCTGGCGGTTTACAGCAAACTGAAAAATGAAGAAAAATCAAGATGAATATATTCAATAAAAAAGCCCCTCTTATAATCGGAGCAGACCATAAATATCTCCATACCGCCGTTCTGATCCCCGAGATCACGATCGGAGGAGAAAAACATCTGCTTTTCCAGGAACGCAGCGCGGATATCATCCAGGGCAGTGAGATCTGTTTTCCCGGTGGACGCTTTGATGCCGCGAAGGACCGTTCCCTGAAACATACCGCGATCCGCGAAACCTGCGAAGAACTGGGAATATCAAGAAATAAAGTACGCGTTACCGGTGATCTTGGCACCCTGATCGCACCGGTCGGTGTGATGGTACGTGCCTTTACCGGGATCCTGCGCATCGGCAGTCTCGACGAACTGACGATCGACAAGGCTGAAGTGGCGAAAGTTTTTACCGTTCCCCTCACATGGTTCAGGGAGAATCCCCCGAAAGAACACCAGCTTTATCTGGAAGTCCATCCTTTCCGTTACAACGATAAGAACGAAAAAGAGCACCTGCTGCCGGTAAAGGATTATGCCCTGCCCGCGCGTTACGAGCAACCTTGGGGAGGACGCAGCCATCCCGTTTTTGTCTATCCTTACGAAGCCGGAGTGATCTGGGGTATTACGGCGGAGATCATACGTGAATATATCAATTTAAAAAAACCGGGCAAGGAGAATGCATGAAAAGCATCGCGACCGCCATTCTTATGGTACTTTTACTAACAGCCTGTTTCAATTTCAATGGACCTTCCATGGACTTCCGCATTATGAATCACACGTCGTACAGTATCGACACGCTGCGTATCGGCAGTCACGATCACGCAACGGTGAACACTCATTCCATGATCGCGGTGAACGATACGCTGCTCAGCACACTGGATATGTCCGTTCTGACCGCCGACGGCGCGTATGCGCTCTATATCCGTTTTGACAATGATTCCGTTTTTCAGAAAAGCTTCGGCTATTATACGAACGGCTATCCTCTGGAAGAACGCATTGATATCCGTATCCTTCCGGACACCCTGATAATCAGCGCGCAATTTTGATTCTCAGTGCGGGAGAGAATTTAGAAGTTAGTAGTTAGAATTTAGTAGTTAGAATTTAGTAGAAAAGAAGGCAGGCGCGTGGCATATGTCGATCTGCGGGCAACGGTTTGAGCCGTAGAATCATCCTTAGTAACCACACCAATGTCATCCTGGACCACACCAATGTCATTGTATATTGCGCAAAACCGCAAAAAGCATTAAACTAAAGGAACAAGAT
>CAZHTR010000008.1:0-66083 GCA_964535585.1 uncultured bacterium
GGACTGGCATTTTTGTTCGGGCTTTTCATTAAGTGGCTCTGGAATGCTCTGATGCCGGATATTTTCGGATTGACGGAATTGACCTACTGGCAGGCGGTGGGACTGACCATTCTTGCCCGGATACTATTTGGCGGTTTTCCGCGCGGCGCAGAAAAGAACACCTGCAATTGTGAGGATACCAAAAAAGAAACCCTCAATTCCGAATCATAATAAAAAGCCGGACAAACAGATACATTGATTTTTCTTTTATCAAATTCTATCTTATAGCTTCAGCCTTATACCCGCGCGGGAAAGTAAACGAGTTAGTATATAAATGAATCCCGTATACACGATCGCCCGTAAGATCCCGATGATACCGGCGCCCGGTTCGGAGCCGTAGAAACCGGCGATCCCGATGATCTGAAAAAAATAGATGAACTGGACATGGAGCAAATAAGCCAGCAGGGGATTGGCGGCTACCGGTTTAAAAAAACCGTAAGCAGACGCTTTGTTTTTTACATCCATGATCCAGTAGATCAGCATGAACAGCAATACACAGATCGCTGAACTGTATAAGGCCCATGATGGAGTAGCGGCGACCTTGTCGATGCCATAAAGTCCGTAAAGCAGATATCCTGAAAGTGTAAGAATAACGGCAAAAATACCCATATGTTTCATCAGTTTAGAAGGCTCTTGATTTTCGAAGATCCAGCGCCCGCAGATCAATCCACATACCGCGATCAGGGGATGTATGCCAAGATGTGAACCGATGTAGAAGATATCTTTTATTTTCCCCAGAAAATCCAGCTGTCCGGAACGGTCGGCAATATACAGCAGCAGTAAAACAACGGGTGCAAAAAATAAAAGATAGGGTTTTTTTCGCAGATAAAGCCACAGCAGCGATGCGATCAGATAGGCGAAACCGATCTCGCCCAGGATGCCCCACCAGCCGGTGCGGATCCAGCTTGTTGTGTCTCCGGCCTCACGACGGAAGATGATAAGCAGGATAAGCAGAAGAACGAACCCCAGTCCTTTTAGAATCCTGTGAAGGGATATGTATTTTTTTGTTCGGGGTGGCGCGGACCAGAAAAGGATCGCACCGGTATACATCAGTACATTCCACCATGCCTTGTTCATGGAGGTGACTGCAGGTCCGTTAAGCATCAGCAGACCGATCGCCAATAATCCGGCAGTACGAATAACAATGTGAAGCAATACGGACTTTTCCGGGAATTGGGCTTCCCGCCGGGCAATGGCAAAGGGAATGGCCAAGCCGACAATAAATAAAAAAGCGGGGAAAACCACATCCACGAGGGTCATACCGGGTGAACCGGGGGCCGCATGTTTTAACCATAAAGGGATCTCGAGTACACCGGCGACATCGTTCACGAAGATCATCAGGAGAATGGTCAATCCGCGAAAAACATCAATGGAAACAATACGGTTCGTATTTGTACTCTTTGCTGTCATAATTAAAATATGATGAAAATTATCGGAAAAAAACAGCGGAAAATAAACAAAGAACCATGCGGTTGTTAAGTAGTGAAAGATCCGCTGTCATGGGATCCGGCACACAGCGTACCCCTCTTTTCAGGTTTGGACCATTTCCATACCCCTCTTAAAGGCACGGTCATTCAGTTCATGAAAAACCTTGTTCTTAATGATCAGGGGCAGTGCTTTCGATATATATGCTTCGGAGAGATATCCGCGCAGTTGAACATATGCACCCAGCATGATCATGTTCGCGGCACGGGTGGATCCCAGTTTATCGGCTTCATCCGTCGCGTTTACCGGGATGATCCGAATATCGTCCCGGGCGGGCGGGGTATCGATCAATCCGCTGTCATAGAGGATCATACCGCCGGGCATGACCTCGTTCTCAAAGCGCTTTAACGAGGGTTTGTTCATCGCGATCAGTATGTTTGGGTTATCTATGATCGGTGAGCCGATGCGTTCATCGGAGATCTTGACACTGCAATTCGCCGTACCGCCGCGCATCTCAGGTCCGTAACTTGGCAGCCAGCTGACCTGATATTGGTGTCCCATGGCAATATTGGCCAGCGCGTAACCCATACTCAGTACACCCTGTCCGCCGAAACCGGCGATCTTGATCTCATCAAGCGTTTTCCTTAGATCCGGGACAGGCACATTGCGGATCATATCGGTGAGGCTTTTTATATCCAGCAGTCTGTGATATTCTTCAAAGTGCGGTTGTGTGCGCATTGTGATCAGAGGATTGCGGTTTTCGGATTCATCTTTTTTAACACCCGGTTCGAACTGCTTTGACAGAACATCGCCGATCCATTTTTTTGCGTTGACCGCTGACATCTTCCATCCGGTTGGACAGGCTGAAAGCACCTCGACAAAAGAGAATCCCTTTTTTTCGATCTGTATGTTCAGCGCTTTCCGAACCGCTTTTCGTGTCCGCGCGATATTCTTTGCATCCGTCAGCATGACCCTTTCCACATAGACAGGTGCTTCGAGTGTGGCAATGATCTCGGACATATGCAGTGGGTATCCTTCATTTTGCGCCGAGCGTCCGTACGGAGAGGTCGTGCTCTTCTGACCGATCAGTGTGGTGGGCGCCATTTGTCCGCCCGTCATACCGTAAATGGCATTATTGACGAAAAATACCGTCATATGTTCGCCACGATTTGCTGCCTGAAGTATCTCGTTCGCACCGATGGCCGCCAGATCACCATCTCCCTGATAAGAGATCATGATCGCATTCGGGTTTGCACGTTTATATCCGGTCGCGACAGCCGGCGCGCGTCCGTGAGCAGCTTGAATATTGCCGACATCGAAATAATAATATGCAAATACGGAGCAACCTACCGGTGAAACCAGCACCGTGCGGTCCTGAATACCGAAATCACTGATCGCTTCCGCGATCAGTTTATGCAGGATCCCATGTCCGCAGCCGGGACAATAATGTGTATTGCCCATTTGCGGTCCGCCTTTGCGCACAAAGATGTCATAGAAACTAGCAGGCTTTTGTAATATGGATGTTTTCATTTCTGCCTCGGGATACTTGCGTTGAACGTATCAATGATCTCTTTGACGGTCGGAACATTTCCGCCCATGCGGGTATGCAGATTTACAGGCTTCCTGCCGTTCACCGCCAAACGTACATCATCCACCATTTGTCCGGCGCTCAATTCACAGACAAAAAGCGAGCGGATACGTTTTTCATCCGCAAAAGCGGAAAATTGCGGTGTGGGAAAAGGAAACAGGGTGATCGGCCTGAAAAGTCCGGCCTTAATGCCCTCAGCGCGAAGATGTTCCACCACGGAATGCAGAATACGACTGACAATTCCGTAACCAATAAATATATGTTCGGCATCATCGCAACGGATCGCTTCATAACGGATCTCGTTCTTTTCAATTTCCGTATATTTGCGTTGAAGATGCCGGTTATGCTCTTCCAGACGATCAGGATCAAGCTCAATGGAACAGATCAGTTTGTGTGATTCTGCGGTTGCCTTTAATGCCCATGGGCGTTCCGGCAGCATCCGGACCGGCCCGGGGAATTCAACCGGCTCCATCATCTGTCCGATGATCCCGTCCGCAAGTACGACAGCGGGATTACGGTATTTATCAGACAGTTCAAAGGCTAGCATGGTGAGGTCGCACATTTCCTGGGCACTGTTCGGAGCAAGTGTGATCAAACGGTAATTCCCATGACCACCCCCCTTGACGATCTGGTTATAATCCGCCTGTTCGGGTGCAATATTACCCAAACCGGGGCCACCCCGCATGATATCAATGATCACACAGGGAAGTTCGGCGCCCGCAAGATAGGAAATACCTTCCATTTTCAGACTGATACCGGGACTGGAACTGGCGGTCATACAGCGCACATCGGAACCCGCGGCACCATACACCATGTTGATCGCGCCGATCTCGCTTTCCGCCTGAAGGAACGAACCGCCAAGAAGCGGGAAATAATACGCTGCCGCTTCCGCGATCTCACTGGCGGGAGTGATAGGGTATCCGAAGAAATTTTTGCAGCCGGCCAGCAGGGCACCGCGCACGACCGCCTCATTTCCCTTTATAAGAACTTTTGACATTTTTTGACCTCACGCATTTTCGGAATTACAGGGGTTCAGACATTCGATGCATATCTTTTCCGGACCGCCGCGATAAGCAGGAATGCATTTCACGGTATGTCCGCATACCGGACAGTGCATTTCCTCAAGTCCCTCGATATTCCGGATAACGGTTATGGCCATCGGTTCCGGACAGGCATAAAAACATGTACCACAACCCGTGCAGCCTTCTTCTTTATAATGGGCGGGCCGGTAACCCATAGCATTGAGCTCCCCGGCAAAATCAAGAACATGGACAGGACAGGCATCGATACACAAACCGCAGCCCTTACAATCGTCAACCCGTATCAAAACGCGATTGCTTGCCATATTTTCTCCTTAAAACAAAACGTGTTGCAATTAAAAATGTACGTACCGCAAATGTGACTATTCCATTACAAAACAATCTACAAAAAAGTTAAAGCACAAAAAAGGAAATTAATGACGGGGAAGCAGCTCTGGCATCTTTTTACAAGCGTAAATAAAGCACTCCAAAGGTCGAAGAAGTATCATAAAAAGGGTATAAATATAAAAAATAGTTAATTAAATGGTCGGATCATCCGATTATTCTTAAATCCGAAAAAATGGAAAACCGGCATAAAAATATCAGAGAAAGAAGGAGAAAGAGATCGTTCGGAAAACAAACGAACGGCCATATATTTTAAGTATGCCGCAATACCGGTTTCCGGTATCCAGTGTGGGTGTTCTATCGGAACAAGCGAAGCACGTCATTTACAACCGCCAGGATAATAAGTCCGAATAAAAGGAACATCCCCGCCTGCTGTATGGCCATCTTCGTTTTGATCTTCATTTCACGGCGCATGATGCCTTCAATGATCGCAATAATAATATGTCCGCCGTCCAGGCCGGGAATCGGGAGAATATTCAACAGCGCGAGGTTGACGCTTAAGATACCGATGAGACCGATAAAAGGAAGAATACCGGCTTTTGCCGATTCGCCCGCAAGCTGACCGATAAAAATGACCCCTCCGACGTTCTTAAAGCTTTCCTGACCCGTAACAAGCAGCTTCAGAGAAACAAAGGTCATGTTCAGCCAGTACCCCGTAGTTTTAATACCTTGACCGACCGATCTGAAAAATCCCGCTTTTTCCTGCGATACGGCCGGAGAGACACCGATCATACCGACTTCCTTGAGATTACCGTCGATAATGGTTTTCTGAAGCATTGGAGTGATCGCCACCGCGTACTCCATATCTCCCCGCAGGTAGTTGATGCGGATTTCGTGATCCCCGGCTGACCGGACATAGGCAGCCATCTCCTCCCAGGAGTGAATGGGGGTATTGTCAATGCGAACGATGCGGTCCCCCGATTGCAGTCCTGCTTCCGCCGCAGGTGTGTTTTCGTAAATACTATCCAATACGGGTTCATTACTGCTGACCGAAATACCCTGAATGCCCGTCATAACAGAAAAGATAAGTATAGCAAGCAGCAGGTTCATCAGGATTCCCGAGATGGTCACAAAGATCTTCTGAAACGTGTTTTTAGAGCGATATTCCCAGGGCTGCGGAGCCGCACCTTCGTAAGAAGCATCCATGCTTTCATCGATCATGCCGGACATGCGCACATACCCTCCGAAGGGGATAGCGCCGATAGCGTATTCTGTATCGCCTTTTTTACGTTTGAATATGGTCGGGGGAAATCCGATGGAAAAGGTTTCCACTCTGATCCCCACGGACTTTGCGGCCAAAAAATGTCCGAGTTCGTGAACAAATACAAGTATACTTAAAACAATGATAGTAGCTATCAGATAAACCATACATTCTCCATTTGTCAGGGTATTATGAGGGAATTTTTGATCACAGTTCCGGAAGATGAGAGTTTGATAATACGCATATCGGACCCGTAACTATGATATCCATAAGAGCTGCTGTTCAGATTGGACGCGACAGAAAGCAGATTTCCGGAAGGCAATTCCACAACACCCATCGGGAGAGAAGATTCAAATTCCCGGAGCCATTGCTCATGTCCGTCCGCACCAACCCGGGCGATCCAACCGGTGGTTTCATCAAAAAGATATACATAACTTTCACTGCGTGTCCCAAGAACAATATAATCTCCATTATCGGATCCAATCACGGCATTGGCTTCTTCACGCAGGGTGTTTCCCAGAGCGCGGGTCCATTCTTTTTCCCCATCGACAGTGAGCTTGATCAGATAAACCTGCTGCCCGGAATTCAAAGACCAGTTGACATTGGTGGTATCGTATACATTCAGTCTGCCGGTTATCAGAAAGGAACCATCGGGGTTTTCCATGGCAAAGTCAACATAATCCCTGCTATCACCGCCAAAGGTCCCTGTCCAGAGCGTGTCGCCGTTCGCATCTATGCGTAATGCGAAAATATCATCGCTTTTTTTCGCTGACCATATGGTTCCCAAAGCGAGGCAGCCGTTATCTTGTGTGCCAAGGCCAAAAGTGATATTGAACGTTGTGCTTATTTCAAATTCTTTTGACCAGAGCGTATCTCCGGACGTGCCGATTTTCATATAGACCAACTCATCGTTCTCGTCATTTCCCCCGTATCTTTTTCCGAAAAAGAAGAGATTCCCGTCCGCGGCAGGCGCTATGCCGGTTGCCCTTTGAGGCATTTCTGTTTCACCCAGTATGCTGCCGTCGAGTGAAAGTTCCCAGAAGGCATTAACATAGGAATAGTGATACATTTCCCCGCTGAGTATTATCCGGTTATTGTCGATGGGAAAAATGTATTCAACATATGGCCGGTAGTCAAGTAAAAGAGCTTCCCGTCCGCTGATGTTCCCGCTGGAATCCATGTGAATAAAAAGCAGAGAATCCGTATTCGCATAAGAGCCGGAAAGGTATACGGTTTTTAAAGCAAGGGCAGTAACGGTGTGCGGCCCGGAAGGAAAAAGGCCAAGTACCTCTACAAATATATTGTCTTCTTCCGTGACCGGCGGGTCGCAGGAAAGGAATATCATGAGGACAAAAGGCAAAATGAACGATCGGGATATATTTTTCATGTTTCCCCTTGGTAAATATGCAATTAAAATAATTAAAAAGCTTACTTTTTACAACGTTTTCATTATATTACTTTTCAATAAAAAGCGGGATAGACTGTGAAAAAACATCTTATTATTCTCTTCCTCTTCATATTATGCATCCCGCTTACCGCAGTCCCCGGAAATATCTCAGGTTTTATAAAAAACATCAGTGACGGTGAACCCATTAACTATGCGAACGTTTTTCTTGAAAATACCATACAGGGTGCCATAACGAATTCGGACGGATACTATATCATTCTGAATGTCCCGGAAGGAACCTATACCCTGGTTGCTTCCGTGATCGGCTACAGACTTGAAAAGCGGGAGATCACGGTTGGTTCGGGTGAACGCGTGCGGGTAAATTTTGATATGCAGCCCGAGGATATTGTTCTGGATGAGGTTATTGTTTCCGCCGAACGCGAAAGATTTCGCCAGGAGATTAAGATCAGCTCCATTACAATGGACCAGACCCAGCTTCGTACGGTTCCGGTCCTTGTGGAAGCGGACCTGTTCCGCGCCATTCAGATGCTTCCCAGCGTAAGTACCGGCGGCGATTTTTCCAGTGCTCTCTATGTGCGCGGCGGTTCTCCCGACCAGAATCTGATCCTGATGGATGGCATCACACTTTATAATCCTTATCATTTCGGCGGTTTATTCTCTACTTTCAATACGGACGCGATCAAGGAGGCGGAATTCATCGCCGGCGGATTTTCGGCGGAGTATGGCGGGAGGATGAGTTCTGTTCTGGATATTCAGAACCGCGAGGGAAATTCAAAGGAATTCCACGGCAGTGGCAATGTTTCCCTGCTTTCCACCAAATTATTGTTCGAAGGACCCATACCGCGCGGATCATTCATGATCTCCGGCAGACGCACGTATTTCGATGCCATCTGGGAAGCGGTAAGATCAGTCTATAATCTTACTTCAGATTATCCCGTTGACTTTAATTTCCCCTATTATTTTTATGATTTTCAGGCAAAGGTCAATGTTGATATTACCGATAAACACCGGACAACATTGAGCGGTTTTTACGGGAACGATGTTCTCTGGTTCAAGGAAGAATTCAAAGAAGGAACACCGGGTGAATCCGGGTATCGTCTGGAACATTACGGGCTGGACTGGACCTGGGGTAATAATACAACCAGCCTGCGGCATCGCTGGCTGATCCGGCCGGACCTGATCGCCAAGTTCTTTGTAGCCCGCAGCCGATTCAATTTCGATGTTGATCTGCTGAACAAGTACGAATATTATAACATTGAAGATGAAGATACGACGGATATTAAAGAAAGCCAAAAATTGAATATCTATGACTATATCTCCGACTGGTCTCAGGGATTGGACCTGACATGGATGATCAATCCGCAGCATACACTGCAATTTGGCGTGTTCCATAAGGATATTGATTTCAGTCTCGGAGCGGGTTTCAATACCCTTACATTACTGGACAGTGTTAATTTTTCCAATGAATGGGGTTTTTATATTCAGGAAAAATACCGTCCATCGCCGCTTTTTATTTTTCAGCCGGGTATTCGTCTGACCCGATACCGCAATACGACATCGTGGTACCCGGATTACCGCTTGAAAGCGAAATATCTTGCAAGAGAAAACCTTGCCTTTACACTTGCCGGCGGTACCGTACATCAATTTCTGCAGACCGCCAATTTTGAAAATGAATTAATACGTTTTATTGATATCTGGTTCCCGACGCAATGGGACCAGAAACCCAGCCGTGCCGTTCATTTCAATGCCGGGGTCGAATACTGGCAGAACAATATTCAGTTCACACTGGAAGGCTACTATAAAAAATATGAGAATCTGCTGACAATGAATGAAGATATCGGGGGTGCATCGCTTATATCGTTTCTTGAAGCGGAAGGCTATTCGTACGGTATCGAACTCATGGCCAAGAAAACCTCCGGCAATCTCACCGGCTGGATCGGGTATTCCTATATGCATACCCGCAAGCGGGAGATCGGTTCGGAGGACTGGTATCCGCCGAAGTATGACCGCACGCACAACCTGAACGTCGTTGCGCAGTACGATATCGACCAAAGATGGTATTTCAGTTCATCGCTGGTGTGGAGCAGCGGGAATCCCTATTCACAGATCTACGGTAATTTTCATTATACGGACCCGATCAGCGGTTATATCCAGAGAATGGAGATCTACGGCGAACGCAATGCCGAACGCTATCCGCCCTATTTCCGATGGGATATTGGTATTAACCGTCGCGGCGAATTGTTCAGACAAAAAGCCACGTATTATTTCCATGTGATCAATGTGACCAATCATCGAAATGTGTTCTTGTATATTTATGATTCATACAGCGGGGAATTTGACCCGGAAACGAACACCTCAACCATTTACCGCCGGCCGATCAGCATGTTCCCGATCCTGCCGACCTTCGGCGTGGAGTTTGCGTTCTGATGAAAACGATATATACAACATTGATGTCCTTGCTTCTGCTCTTTCTCTTCGGATGTGATTACGTTGAAGATGTAATAATCCATCATGAACCGCATCTTAATATTTATGCGAATGTAAGCGCCGATGAATATGAGCGGAATTTTGTACATGTATTCCGTACAACCGGATACGGCGAGCCGGATCGCTACGAAATTGACAGTATCATCTATCATGAATTTTATAATCCCTCCTCCGGTGATACCATTACGTATCAAACCCTTTATATCGATACCTCTTTTACCGTGAAGGGGGCAAATGTTTATTTTCTGCATGGCGCAGACACCATCCGCTTTTATGAAAGAACTCAGGGGACCTATTTCCCGGAGGATACCTCCGTACAGATCATATCCGGCCGGGACTATGAGCTGCATGTTGAGACTGAGGACTACGGAATAGCTATCGCCACGGAAACGGCGCTCAACCCGATCAGTTGGGATCATCCCGCGAGCGATACCATACTGATCTCCCTGTCAGATCCGGTTGACACTATCTCCTGGAGCAATATCGGAGGAGCTTATAAGATCATTTTTGAACGCGTTGTCCGCTACGATTATTATGAATATGTGTACGAATATAGATACACCATTGAAGAGCGTGATCTTCGGGATCCATTTTGGGCATACGATTCGAGCGATTATGATTTCCTCTTTAATCCGGATCCTTTCAAAAACATATTATATAATGATTATTGGGAAATCGACACGCTGGAAGTATTTGTTACGGTCATCGCATATTCCGAATCCTATCTGGATTATACCAGTTTAATGAATATGCAATTTACCACCGGGTTTATCCGCTATCCGACGATCAATGATTTTCGGATCAATATCAATAATGCCCTTGGCGCTTTTACGTCTATGTCTTTTTCCGATCAGCGGACCGTACGTTTTGTGCGATAAATAAAAAAAACAGATAATATAAGTAATGGAAATGATCTATTTGAGCAGGATCATTTTTTGTGTGCCCTGTAATTTTTCGTTCACATACAGCACAGCAATATAGATGCCCCCGGCGTGTTCACCAGCATACCAGTTAACTTTGTAGTCGCCGGCAGAATGCCATTGGTCCGCCAGCGTGCACATATACTTGCCGCGAATATCGTAAACGTTAAGGCGTATCGCTGCCTGTTCGGGAATATGATATGTGAGGGTGGTCTGGGGATTAAAAGGATTGGGATAATTTGAATAAAGAACATATTTTTCGGGCATCGATATAACATGCACCGGTGCGGTTTCAAAATAATAGCTTGTATCTTTGTTTACAAGGGGGACAACTATTTGTTCCGGTGAGAATGCCATTCCGGTTTTTTGCGGCATCAGGACAAGGGATTCTCCGTAGTTAAATGTTTTTTCCGCAAAACCGTTCGAATTGGTAAGTTCACCCATGACTGCAACATCCTCTATGCCCTGATCTCCTTCTTTTACATAGACACCGATCGTGTAGCGAAGCGTATCGTAAAGAGCAATGCTTTGCAGGGCATCAAGAAAGAAGACCCGGTCCTCCGCCTGATCCGGCGACAAGAATAAAAGTCCGTCCAGCGTAACAAAATCCCCGTCGATACTTCCGTTCCCTCCGGAATAATTATGCCATGCCGCTGCCGGACGGAGATCAAAAGCATATTCATGCCATTGATCGTCGGCGATGACAGCTTTCCGCAGTGACATTTCCATACCGTCCGCCGGATCATCGATCAGGACCGCGATCTCGGCACCCGCCTGATCGGTCTTCAGGGCAAATCGTATCTCACGTTCCCGGCCGAGACGAATATTGTTCCGGGGGCTCCCGCTTCCGGAGAGCAGGCGCACCTTCCAGTCGGCACTTGATCCCGTATCGTCCATAAGGTGTATCTTTAAAGCATGATCACCCTCATAGGATGTTTCCGATGTCGTGTCAATATAAGAAGCGGATGAAATACCCTGCGTGGAACCGCTGTAGGCAGGCGCGCGATAAAAGCGACCGGGTCCGTCCTCGAAATTATCCATCATCAGTGTATCCGGAAGGCGGTAAAAATTATTCCTCAGCACATCCCATAATTCCTGGTATCCTTCGTCATAGCACAGCGCCCACATTCCGGTTCCCAACAGGTCGTGATCGAAGACCAGTTTTTCCTTCGGGTCAAGGCTTTGTCCGTCGTCACACCAGACCTGGTACCAATCGCCGGAGGACTGATAAAATGTCCAGGGATCCGAATAGCGTTCCGACCACTGCCTGCCGTAGGTATTATAGAGCACTTTTGCGGAATAATAGATCACGGAGGACCCGCTTGACAGGACAGAAGCACCTTCAGTGGCACGGTTTGCGTAACTCACTTTCCAGCGCAATCCGTAGTAAGGAAGTCCCAGGATCAGTTTGTCCGGATCGCAGCCCCCGTATCCGCGGTCGGTGCTGACCAGCGAGTGTACAAGATTATATGTAGCGCCTTCTATCGGAGCACAGGGTCCGGTCGTCGTCGAGCCACTGTACCAGTAATTATAACCCATGATAAAAATGTAATCGCAGGCATCCGCCAGTCCGGGAAGATCCCAGCCACTCCAATTTACCGCGGGTCCCGCAAAGGATATTTCCTGTTCCGCGCCGACATGCGTCTTAATGTAATTGGTCAAACCCTGCATAAAGTTATTCATAGCGGTACCGCGATCTTCGACATAAGGTCCCTCAAAGTCAATATTGACACCGTCCAGATCATATTCGGCAATAACATCGGCAAGTTGTTCGTAAAAGTTTTGAGAAGCGCTTGTGCTGCGGATCAGGGCTTTGATATTGTCCCGGTTAAAGAGCGTCACACACAGGATAAGCTTTACACCATTTTCATGTGCGCTGTTCATGGTGTTGATCCAGTCATTTGGCCAGCCGGGCGGGGTTGATATATTGCCATTCGTGTCTACGTTGAAGTCAAATATGGCAAGATGCGACAGGAGTTCAAGCTGCAGGTGCTGCGGCGCACTGCTACGTTTCCAGTAAGGGAGATAGCCGAAGACAACATGACTGAGATCCGGTCCCCCGGGATCACGTTCCGCTAAGGGAGAAATATCGATATTGGCGGGTTTGGAGAGGAGTGGTGCCCTCTCATGAAAGGGAGCATAATTTTCGGACTCGATCTGATGAATACCCTTGAAACCGGAAGGTTCTTCCGCGTTAAGATAAAAAAACACAAAAAACAGCAATAATACGCCGGCTATTCTTTTCATGCCTCCGGTTCCTTGAAAATCTCTTCGGTATACGTTAGGGGAATACGTTTACGGGCGTTGAGATTATCCATTTGTTTCTTCATGATATCGGAAACATCATCCGGCATGGCCTCTTTCAACTGTTCCGTCAGGCGATCATACTCATCCTTCAGGGCTTGAAGTTCAATTTTTTTAAGGCTTTCAAGGAACAAACGCTCACGGTTTTCGGGACTTTGTTCTTCCATCAGTAATTTGATCACGAAATTTCTTGATTTAGTATCTTCGATCTTATCGGGTATATGACCGGGTGTGATCCGGACATTTTTATCAAGAATATCAAGCAGGTCTTTCAGCACATCCTTTAAGAAGGCATGTTTAAAAAGAACGGGCGAGAGGTAACGCAGTCCGGCTTTGCGGATGCGAATTTCTCCGTTGACCAAAAGTTGCAGCAGAAAGTATTCGGCAGCCTCGCCCTGATTTTTAAAATGTTTGGTTTTTTCTCCCCCGAAGGCAGATTCGGACTCCCTGGAACGCGGAGCCCCCGGCCGGTTCAGTTGACGTAAAAGTGTTTGTTCTTCAACCAGAAAGATCTTTGCGATCTCCCGCGCGAACATTTCCCGGTATACCGGGTCCGGAAAATTGCGGATCTCTTCCAATAAATAGGAAACGGTTTCCGATTTTTCTTTGGGTGACATCTTCTCGGGCCGGTAATGGGTACGCAGAAAATCGATAAAGGGAAGCGCTGCCGCTTCTTTTTTAAAAAAGGCTTCTGTGCCTTCCCGGCGCAGAAAACTGTCCGGGTCTTCGCCGGCAGGGAGGGTGAGGACCTTACAATCCAGCTTTTGGGCCGATACGGCAAAGCCGGTACGTACCGCGGCCTGCTGTCCGGCAGAATCGCTGTCGTAGCATAAAACCGCCAGGTCGGCAAAACGCCTCAGCAGTCTGGCATGATCGGTCGTGAAGGCGGTTCCCGAGCCCGCTACGGCATTAACGTAGCCATGTTGGTATAACTGCAGAAAGTCCATGTAACCTTCCACCACAAGCGCTTTCTTCTCTTTCCGGATATTATCACGGGTAACATGTAGTCCGTAGAGGATCTTGCGCTTATTATAAAGCGGTGTTTCGGGTGAATTCAGATATTTTGCATCATCTTTTTTATCGGTCATTAAGCGGCCGCCGAACCCCACGGCATGCCCGCGATCGTCGAAGACCGGGAACATGATACGATCCCGGAAGCGGTCAAAAAGACGGCCGTCCTTCTCGGAACGCACCGCAAGGCCACCGTCAAAGATCAGATTCGCCGGATAATCCGCTGCAAGTTTCGATACAAGGGAATCCCAGGTGTCGGGAGCGTACCCCAACATGAAAGCACGTATGGTCTCATCACTGAGTCCGCGTGAGGTCAAATATTCCCGTGCGGTTTTTCCGGCATCCGAAAACAGTTGCTGATGATAATACTCGATGGCTTTGATATGCATTTCCCGGAGTTTTGCCGTATCGCTTTGTTCGCGCGGGGAGACCGGCTCAAGTTCCAGGGGAATATTCGCACGTTCCGCAAGCATTTTAAGGGCTTCCATGAAAGTCAGTTTTTCGTATTCCATCACGAAATTCAGGACATTCCCGCCGGCACTGCATCCGAAACAGTGGTAGATCTGCTTGGAGGGACTTACACTGAAGGAGGCTGTTTTTTCATTATGGAAGGGGCAGCGTGCCCAGTAATTGGCACCTTTTCTTTTTAAAGGAAGGTAGGTGTTGATAACATCAACGATGTCGTTTGAGTCCTTGATCTTTTCGATCGTCAATTCGGGAATTTTAACCATAGGCTAATTTACATTTTGCTTAAACAAATAAAAAGAGATTATTCCCATCGTTCAATTCAGAAAAAGCAATTCAATAAATATGTTAAACGATGCGATTTTCGCAGTGTTCACCACGAAGGATGTTAAGACAGTTGTCAACCGCCATTACGGCGAGCCGGTTGCGGACCGGTACGGTCGCGGAGCCGGTGTGCGGGGTCAACACAACATTATCCAGTTCCGTGAGTCCTTCTTTAAGACGGGGTTCGTCTTCATAGACATCCAGAGCGGCACCGGCGATACGTTTTGCCTTAAGTGCTTTGATCAGTTCGGCTTCATCCACCACCGGACCGCGCGCGGTATTGATCAGGTAAGCGGTGGGTTTCATCAAGTCGAATGCTTTTTTACCGATGAGGTGTCGGTTGTTTTCACGCAGCGGGATGTGCAGTGAAATAAAATCACTTTCACGGAGAAGGGTTTCAAACTCCACATTTTCCGCGCCGAGTTCCCGATCCAGTTCGGGATTGGTCTTTCCGCTATAGATCACACGCATATTGAAGCCTTTGGACATCATGGCAAAGGCGGTTCCGATACGTCCTGTCCCGATCACCCCCAGCGTCTGACCGCTGATATCTCCTCCGAGCATCAGCAGCGGTTGCCAGCCGGTAAATTTTCCTTCACGCATGAAGTTATCCGATTCGGGGATGCGCCGGGCTATGGCAAAAAGCAGCGCCCAGGCAAGTTCTGCGGTGCTTTGAGTAAGGATCCCCGGTGTATTGCAGACCGCGATCCCTTTGGATCTTGCGTATTCGATATCAATATTATTGTATCCAACCGCCATGTTCGAGATCACTTCCAAGTGCGGAGCGGCATCAATCAGTTCTTTGTCAATCGTGTCATCGAGAAGACAGATCAGGCCATGTACATCACTTATGCGTTTTCTAAGCTGCTCCGGCGATAGCGGGGTCTCTTTATAATGGATATCAACCTTGAATTCACTGCGTTTTAATTTACACATTCCCGCGTTGGGAATTATGCGGGACAGAAAAATGTTCTTTTTCATTCGGACAGCCTTTTCGATCAGAGATTGTTCGTTTACGGCGTAGGGTTCATTATGCCTTCGGGCTCTACCTTCTTGCGCAAGCGCATCAGAATATTGTCGATCTCCAGCCCTGCCATGCGCTCAATGAAAAGATTCGTCCAGCGTGTACCGATATTGTTACCGGCCCGGATAGTGAATTGCAGATGTAGAAGCACAGGGAAAGAGCCTTCAATGGTCCAGATTGTTTGAGCTACTTCCTGTCCCCGGAAACGGACCACATCGCGAATGACATTATCCGCCTCAATAACATATTCACATTCCCCGTACGCAACTTTGTGACCTTCCCAGCGGTAGCCGTTCGCAGTTTCAAGAGGAGTGAAAACGATGCTGGTATCGCCATGTTCCCAAATCGGCCACAAGTGATCTTTATACAATTCAATAATGCTGTCCCGAACAAGTCCGGCCGGTGCATGGATCTCCACGTTTCGCTCAAGACTTGCACTTTTAGGCAGAAAGATGCCGACGACAAGGTAAAGAACGACCAGGGCAAGCAAGACAAGACTGAAAACTTTTAAAAATTTCATTCCATGGCTCCTTAAGCTAAGCGATTTGTTACATGGATCAAGATGACTTCATTTTTTTATTTTTATAGTGCCTAATGATCAGGGCAACGCCACCGATGATCATAAAGAAACTCAGGAGTTGTCCCATGGTCACCCAGCCGAAGAGAAATCCTAATTGTGCATCCGGTTCACGGAAAAATTCGCAGAATGTTCTGAACACAGCGTAACCGATGAGCAGCACAGCGATCCGGATCGCACCGGGGACATTTTTTTTGTGAAGCCATAGCATGATAAGAAAAAGAAGTAGACCTTCTGTGAAAGCTTCATATAATTGAGAAGGATGACGGGGAGATATATAGCCGGCCTCAATGTAGCGCCGGATCATGGAAAGCGGGGCCGAATGATCAAGACCTGCCTCGGAGGGGAAATACATGGCCCATTTGACATCCGATATTCTGCCCCAGAGCTCACCGTTTAAAAAATTTCCGATCCTTCCAAAGAACAGACCCAGCGGGGCCATGGTCACAACATGCCCGCCAACCTCGAAGAAATCCTTTTTATTTTTCCGGGTCCAGATCCAACCTCCGAGAACACAGCCCAGCAGACCGCCGTGGAAGGACATTCCTGAAAACCCGACCAATCTGCCGTTCTGAAACGGCCAGATGATCTCCAGAGGGTTATGAAGATAGTAGATCGGGTTATAAAAAATAACATATCCCAGGCGCGCACCGATCAGCAAAGCAATGATCAGCCAGGAAAACAGAGAATCGAACTCCTCTTTGTTCAGATCAATGGTTTTATCTTTGATCTGTTTCCTCATCCAAAGGGCAAACAGGACAAACCCGATAACATACATAAGTCCGTAATAACGAAGCTGAAAATTTCCTATCTGAAATAAATAAGGCTTGATTTGATGTATGGCATGTTCGATCATAAATACCCCGTATTTTGAGGAATTATACAAATTATTGACGAGAAATAAAAGCCCAAATAAAACAGGCTATGAACACTTATAGCGGAAGCGAGCAACCGATGAATATCCAGTTGAAAACCCCGAGCCAATCATTGAATGCGATGTGTGCGTCCCCGAGAAACGCTTCCGGGGAGCGGTTCTTGTGCAAATGCAGAAAAACATCCAGAGCCGGTATTTCCGCGAAGATGTATTCAAAGAAAGTAAAACGGAAACGGCCCGAAATACCTGCGGAGAAGGTTCTCAGGTCGTAATCTTCATCAATCAGGCGGTTATGAAATTGCCAGTTGTTATAACCGAGACCGAAAGAAACCACAGGTTGAATACGCAGAAAATTCAGATCCCAATTGTAATAATAATCCAGATACAGGCGCTGAACATTCAAATTACCCGTGACACCGGTGAAATCACCTTTATATGCGGGAGAAGGTTCCTGCAGATGTTCTTCACTGAGCTCCACGTTCATACCCGTATAATGTACACCCCAAGACGTCTTTTCGTCGATACCAAAAGAAGCACCCAGAAAGAAAGTATGATTGTCCCTGCCCAAATTCCGAAAATTATTCTGAGCCAATTCGATCAGTTCAACACCGGTAAATAAAGTTGTCTTTTGCTTTTCCGGTGCTTGTGCAAAGGCTATATATGAAAGTAAAAGACACAAGATGAAGATAACAGTTACTTTCATTTTCGTTTTTATTACAATTTGCATCAGAGCAGGACCGCTGTTTTAGTTTAATTTATTCACTTATCTGTAAATAATCACGGAATAATCTAAACGATTCAAGAGACCTTTTCAAGAAATATGATAATAAATCTGCCCAAGGGTTGTATAAAAAAATATAAATATCGCTTGCGACATAATAAATAATGTCATATATTATA
Organism: uncultured bacterium; assembly: GCA_964535585.1. Lineage (GTDB taxonomy): Bacteria > Fidelibacterota > Fidelibacteria > Fidelibacterales > Fidelibacteraceae > M50B103. The sequence goes on from CAZHTR010000008.1 coordinate 17,972, forward strand.
ATCGCACACGATATTATCGCAAACGAAACATAAGGAGAAGAAAATGAAAACATTATACAGAACACAGGTAACGGCGGTCGGGGGGAGGAACGGAAAGGTCACAAGTCAGGATCGCGTACTGGAACTTGAAGTACGTACTCCAAAGGAAATGGGCGGCAGCGGAGGCCCTTATACCAATCCCGAGCAACTGTTTGCCGCCGGTTATGCCGCATGCTTTGACGGGGCTCTTAATCTTGTAGCCCGGCAGGAAAAGATCGCCCTGCGCAATTCAAAGGTAACGGCAAAAGTCGGATTGAATTTTTCGGAGACCGAAGGTTTTAGCCTCATTGTGGACCTTGATGTCCATGTCCCCGGAGTCGAACACAGCAAAGCGGCGGAACTGATGGAAAAAGCACATCATACCTGCCCTTACTCCAAAGCCATTGAGGGGAATATAAATGTAAACCTTCACCTGATCAGCGAATAGAAAGGAGCCATAAATGGATACTTCATTCTATTCGTTCAATGCCGTAAGTCTCCAGGGGAAAGAAATCAGCATGCGTGAATATCTTGGGAAAACGGTATTGGTCGTCAATACCGCCAGTAAATGCGGTTTTACACCGCAGTTTGAAGGGCTTGAGACGCTTTACAGAAAATATAAAGAGCAGGGACTGATCATTCTCGGTTTTCCTTGCAATCAGTTTGCCAACCAGGAACCCGGTGATGAAAAAAGCATTGCCGAAGGCTGTGTGTTGAATTACGGCGTAACCTTTCCCATGTTCTCGAAAATAGATGTGAACGGTCCGGATGCACACCCCCTTTTCCAATATCTTAAAAAAGAACGCGGAGGCATTGGGGGGAATGATATCAAATGGAATTTTACAAAATTCCTGATCACTCCTGAAGGAAAAGTTAAAAAACGCTTTTCTTCCCCGACTACCCCGGAAAAGATCGAACATTATCTTCTAAGGTATCATTACATCGAAAAGATACAGGAAAATGAAATATGAGTTACGAACAATTAAAACTTGAGAATCAGCTGTGTTTCCCCCTTTATGCCGTTTCACATCTTATCACGCGCCGCTATCAGCCGTACCTGGAAAAGCTTGGCATCACCTATCCGCAATACCTGGTGCTACTGGTCCTGTGGGAAAATAACGGACTTTCGGTAAATGAAATTTCCAAAAAACTCATGCTCAATACGAATACGGTTACTCCCTTGCTGAAGCGCATGGAGAAAACAGGACTCATCAATCGCAGCCGGTCGGAAAAGGATGAACGTAAAGTGATGATAGACCTGACCCATGATGGCAGAAATATGCGCGAGGAAGCCGTGAAGATTCCCGGGAAACTGGCCAAAGGATTTATACCAGACGCTATAAGCATGGATGATGTTCGCTATCTGAAGGGCATACTTGACCGTATTATCACGCACTTGTCTCAGGAACAGAGAATATCTCCCGGCGATCCCACGAGTTCCGGAAGCGATAATAAATAATCGCTGAAGCGTATTAGTGCATTCATCTTTTTTGCGTTGTGGTGTTTCTTGGGGACAGCACGCAAGTGTTTATTTCTGAGTAACTGACCGCTGATACTGCTGAGCGAAGGTGAAGAAGCACAGAAAACTACCGTTTCGGCACCTTTTTCAAGTGAGGTATAAAAAGGCAGAAGGATCATGTGAATGATCATATCGTACCATCTTTTTGTGAACATGATCGAGGTATTGACAACACCCGGGTCCGCGGCATTGACGGTAATACCCCTTTCCCGGAGTTTTTCTGCCAGAGCGAATGTAGATTGAAGGATCATGTACTTTGAAACAGCATACGCCTTTACCCATCGATAATCATTGATCCTGCTAAGATCATAATGTTTTCCATAGGGAAATATACCCGAAACCAGATTAACAATTCGATTGTCCGCCCCGGGTTTAAATGCGGGAATTAAAAGTCTTGTGAGCAAATACGGACCGAGATAATTGGTTGCAAAGGTAAGTTCCAGTCCATCTTTGGTCTTTCCGGGATCACGAAGAATGATACCGGCATTATTAATAAGTATATTTATTGAGGTAAAGCGGGATCGGAAATGATCCGCAAAAGCATAGACCGAAGAGCGGTCACTCAGATCCAGGTTCATAACATGAATATCCGGATTCCCTGTCTGTTCAATGATCCTCTCACACACCGGAAAGGAAGCATCTGTATTTCTGCATGCCAGAATAATGGTATGTCCCAATCTTGCAAGCGACAATGCCGTTTGCATTCCCAATCCCCGGTTTGCACCGGTAATAACGATCGTAGATTGTTTCATTTATTGAGCATAAAGGCATTCATGAATTCTAATACATGCATGAAAACCCTGAGTTCAGAAAAGTCGAAACTCTATTTATCAGGCGGCCGGCCAGTATTTAAGCAGAAGCCATATCCCGAATCCAAGAGCCGCTGCGGCGAACAATATAAAGAAGATCCGGGTACCGATATCACCGAGTATCTTAACGAAGGCCTGAATTTTACCCATATTCCAGATCTTTTCAGGTTTAGCAAGTGCGATCCAAACGACGGCGATACCATACAAGGTCAGAAAGATCCCAAGATAAAACATACCATTACCTCCCATTTCTCATTGATATTTATGAAAGTCCGGAGACGATCTTTTTTCGTAGCAGAAGAAAGTATATCCAGCAGATACCGACCATGACGGCCGATTTCCATATAACATCCACCCACGTTGCCGTCAGTGTCAAAATCTGCTCAAGAATACTGTATAACCAGAAGAAGGGTGTCCACCAGACCACCCACTGCCATACATCGGGAAGCAGCGTGCCGCCGAGAATGGAAAGCATCATGATCATGGATAATAGCTTTCCGATCCCGACCGCTTCATTCTCATTTCCGGCAACGGCGCCGATCAGTAGTCCCATCAACAGGGTGATACTGAATGACAGGATCACAAGCAAGTAGATCTGCAGAATGTTAACATGCATCAATCCCAGTATCAGCAGAGCGATGATCGTGTATCCTGCCGTTACAAGAAAGGGGAAAATACTTTTACCGATATAATAGTCGCTCTTGCTGATCGGTGACACAAGGAAAGCCCGGTCCGTACCGCACTCCTTGTCATTTACAACACCGAGGCCGATAATAAAGGCACCGATTATGACCATAAAGATAATAAAAACAGAACCGCCGATCGTTGCCACGGGTGAAATGGTCGTACGGTTCTCAAGTTCGGGCGGGACACCGTATATAAAGGTGTTCACCTTTCCGGCATCGGGGTATTTCTCCTGAAAATAGAACTGGCGGATCAACTGCGAAGACATGGAAAAAACAGTATTGTCCTGAATATTTCTCTCCATGACGGACACGTACTGCCCGCGTTCAGGATCATAATACAGGCCTTCGGCACTTCCCGCACCACGCAGTTTTTGTTCCATTTTTTCTATGCTTTTATACTGCCGGACATCCGCATATTTGTCAAGGGAATCAAGCATTTTCTGCGGTACGGCATGGGGTCCTTCGCTTACGGCAGCGATCGTAATGGATGTATCTTCCATACTTGGGATAAAGAAGCGCAACAACAATAAAAGCACGATGGGGAAAATGGCAATATATCCACCCATAAAGCTGCGGAAAGACATTTTCGTATCAAACAGGAACATGCGTATAATATATTTCATATTTACATCTCCTTTCTGATACTTTGATTGAATACCTTAGCGGAGAGCCATAAGAGAATAAGAGCGATCCCGGACAAGATAGCGGTCCCTTGTAATATAATGTGAGAATTATTATCCGGGAACATAGCTGCATCCAACCCAAAAAGCGTATAATACGATGGAATGAACTTTAGCCAGTCCGGTGAAAAAATGGGTGCGAAGAGAGAGATCGCCGGCAGGGAAATGACCAGCATCAAGAGAATGACCCAGCCAATCGCAGCCATGGGCGATTCGAAAAAAGCACCGAGAAGAATACCGAGTGAAGATCCGATGACGACCGTCAGCAGAATGATCAGCAATGCGGGAAAATATCCGTTGAAACCCATAACGGGGATATACAGGATGGAGAAGGTCACAATACTGACCGCCAGCAACATCAGGTGTTTGCTGAGCAGGAACATATTCAGGGAAGCGGGCGATACGCGGTAAGCACGGATCGTCTCATCCGAACGTTCCTGTCCGACCAGCGAAACCATCGCAAAGAGTCCCACCAATCCCACCATCATGACGATTATAACCGGCAGCATCTTTTTATTGAACGGGATATCCTCCTGCATTCCTTCCTGAAGACCCGTAACACGTACGGCGGCATACACATCCGGGGGATAAGTGCCTGTGAGAATAGAAAAGAGATCTTCAAGATTAACATCAATAAATTTCATCATCGCAGAAGAGGTATACGGCTGGGTCAGCAATTCGGTATGGAAAGTACCGTCTTCATTCGCTGAGATGATCAGTCCGAGCGCCGTTTTGTTTGTTTCTATTCCCGCAATGATCTCTTCGCGACTTTCGACGAAAAGCTCGCTGTCCAGATCCATGTTCTCTGCGCCAAAGAACTCCATGAACCCGGTAATGACACCGGATCGATCGTACACGTAAATGGTTTGATCCTGTTCAATGTTCTTAGGGATCAGGAAAAGAACGATGAATACAATAAAAACGGAGAATACGACTTCAAGTATAATAAAAACATCCTTGATTCCGAGAAGGATATCTTTTTTAAAGAGGTTAAAGATTCTTCCCATGCCGCCTCCTATTCCAGTCCGCGTCCGGTGAGCCGAATAAATATTTCTTCCAGCGTGGGTTCTCCGGAATGAAGTGTTTTAATATCATGCTCCCGAATGAACTTTTCGAGATCCCCTTTATCTTTTCCGGTCATGCCGAAATCTTTCTTTTTCAATATACCGTCTTCCATGAACTCAACGGATACTGTTGGATTTCCATATTTTAATTTGAGATTTTTTGGCGAATCCATTGCGGCTATTTTTCCATCAACAATAAAGGCGACCCGGTCGCATAATTCATCCGCAACGTACATATTATGTGTGGTCAAGAAGATGGTTGTACCTTCACTCTGCTTTTTACGTATGATACGTTTGATGGAATTGGCCGTATTGGGATCAAGTCCCATCGTGGGTTCATCCAGGAACCAGATATCCGGCTTGTTGATCATGGAACGCGCAAAACCGAGCCGCTGCATCATGCCTTTGGAATATTCACCCGCCAGTTTTTTACCCTCATCCGCCAACCCGACCATTTCGAGGACGGTCTTGGGATCTTCGGTGTCACCGTCGTAGAGACTGGCGTGAAATTTCAGATTATCATAGCCGTTGAGTTTTTTATAGACATTCGGTTTTTCGAAACCTACGCCGATGCGATTATAAAACGCTTTATCCGGATAGGTTTTACGTGCCTGTCCATCAATAATGATGGAACCTTTCTGAAGTTCCAGCAGACCCGAAAGGACACCCTGGGTCGTGGACTTACCCGCTCCGCTGGGTCCGAGAAACCCAAAGATCTCAGCTTTGGCGATCGCAAAACTAACGTCTTCAACCGCATAATCCTCATTCTTTTTATAAGAATGGAATAAATTATTTACCTGGATCATAGAAATATAAACCTCCGTGTTATGTTGTGCGGATGCATGTACTGCCGGTCTTCCGCAGGTAAAACAACAAATGATGTGTTTTTAATTTTGTCATTTTTATTAACCTGAACGCGAGATTATACGATGAAAATAAAAAAAAGTAAAGAAAAACCGAAAATAGTGAACGTTATTACGTTTAACTTTCTCAAGGGATACATAAGGGAAAGAGGGAGAGCATAATTGATCAATGAACAGGAAGAAACTCCTTAAAGGATCTTATTTACCGACCGCCATGACCGAACAGATAATTTTATTCTCCAGAACATCATTTTCTTCTTCCTGTTTTTTGATATAATTTTCAAAAAGATGGCGCTTGTCCGGGTACTTATCGATCAGTTCCATACAGCGGGCATGAAGTTTAGAGAAAATACGCTCAGCTTCTTCATTGATATAGTCCTTATCCATAATTACTTCATCAACGAGCCGCATGCCGCTTTCCCGGATCTGTTCAAGCAGCACATCTTTTTGCAGGACAAGAGGATGGCTGTATTCGGGATCCGCTTCAATATAACCGTCATCGATCATGATCAGTCCGCCGTCTGCGAGACAGGGGGCAAGGGTGCTGAGTGTCTGATAATAATCGCCCAGAACGGGACCGATGGCCCCAAGAAGGATAATGTCAAAATCGCGCAATGTTCTTACTCGTTCACGGATATCTCCCTGTTCAAATGTACAGAGGTGCTCTACGCCGTACGCACGTGCTTTTATGCGGGCATCAAGAATAAATTCTTTAACGGCATCTATTCCCAGACACCGGCAGTCAAAGGTCTGCGCCAGTTTCACCGAGGAAGCTCCCTTGCCGCATCCCAGGTCCAGTATGCGAAGTTCGGAATAGTGATCACAATGTTTGCGGATAAGTGCTTTGAAAATATCGGGGTCTGCCCCGAATTCCCACAGGTCCTGCATGATATAAGGCAGATAAGGATACAGTGCGGCATCATTGCCATCCATTGCAGTAACAACACTTTCCTCGATCGTTTTCATGATTAGTCCTCTTTATTTTTTAATCCGAAACAAGGAATTCGGGGACTCTCCGGTGCAGCGTCGCCTGCTCATAGGCATAGGCGATCTCCAGAAGAAGCGGTTCGCTCCAGGCCCGTCCGAAGAAAGAAATACCGACAGGAACCTCGCCGACAAAGCCCATAGGCACGGTAATGTTCGGATACCCTGCTCTGGCAGCGGGAGATGAAGATGATAACTGGAAATGATCCCCGTTGATAAGGTCCGTTTTCCATGCCGGTCCGCCGGTCGGAGCAATAATGGCATCGAGTCCATGCATTTCCATGATCCGGTCGATACCCTTTTCACGGGCAGATGTTAACATTATTTCCAGAGCTGTTCTATATTCTTCCGAATCGAGTCCCGCCTTTCCGGCAGCCATTTCCAGATAGATCTGATCAAAATATAAGAGTTCCACGGAGTCATTTTCATTAAAAATGATCAACTCTTCCACATTGCGGATCGCAGCATTTTCACCAAGTGAAGCAAAATATCGGTTCAGCCCGTCTTTATATTCATAAAGCATGACTTCAAACGATGAAGCACCGATATTTTCCGTGAAGATCTGTTCGATCTCAATGATCTCCGCACCAAGTTCACGCATATCGTCTACGGCTTTTTCCATCAGCGCGTCAACCTTGTAATGACTGCCGCGGGAGGCTGTGAACCAGCCCAAACGTTTATTTGTCAGTCCGCTCTCTTTAAGAAAAGGCGTGTAATCGCTGTAAGCTTTCCGCCCCGGTATCAACATGGCATCATCTTCCGGGTCCACTTCCGTAAGCGCGCCGAGACACATTGCCACATCACGAACGCTTCGGGCCATCGGACCGGCGCTATCCATGGTCTGCGATATGGGAATGATCCCCCTGCGACTGATGAGTCCGACCGTCGGTTTGATCCCGACAATGCCATTGTTGTGAGAAGGGCATACGATGGAGCCATTGGTTTCGGTACCGATAGCCAAAACCGTTAAATTTGCGGAAACGGCAACGGCGGAACCGGAACTCGAGCCGCAGGGATTGCGATCCAGCACATAGGGATTCTTTGTCTGCCCGCCAAGGCCGCTCCAGCCGCTGGTGGATAAGCGTCCCCGAAAATTTGCCCATTCGCTCAGATTGCTTTTACCCAGTATGACCGCACCCGCATCCCGAAGCCGGGCCGCGACAAAGCTGTCTCGCAGGGGATAGGAATCTTTCAGGGCCCGGGATCCGGCGGTACAGGGCATCTTGTCATGCGTGTCAATATTATCTTTAAGCACGACGGGTATTCCATGCAAGGGTCCCCGGGACCTGCCTTCGCGCAGTTCTTTGTCTAGTTCCCGGGCGATCCGGATCGCATCGGGGTTAACACAGATCATGGTATTCAATGCCGGACCTTTTTGATCGATATCTTCAATACGCTGCAGATATGCACGGGTCAGATCTTCAATACTGCATTCCTTCTTTTCATAAGCCTGTCGGATTTGCATAATATCATATTCGAGAAATTCAAAATCATTATAAGCTTTGTTTTGACCGGAGCCTGCCTCACAGGATAACATGCCGGCGCTTAAGAGTATGAGGCAAAAAATGCCAAGAATGTTGTTCGTTTTCATATTTTTTACTCCCGATCATTCAAGATATGCTCTCACATGTTCCGCACCTGCTCTGAAAAGTGCCTGTGTATGCCGCTTAAGCAGATCATAGCTGGCATGTTGTATCCTTTCAACGGGGATGATTTCCCATTTTTCCGGATCATCAACCATATCTTTATTGAAAATTTCCCGGGACAAGCCCCGTATCACATGATAATTTGCAAATGGATGCGCATAGGAACGATCATGTTTGGCATTCTGGATGAATTTTTTCAGCAAGCTTATGCTCGTTTCTTCCGCCGCATGCAGTTCCGCCAGTTTAGCCCGGTATTCCAGATCCGCTTGTTCAAGCAGGGGAAAGTTCTTGTAATCGGATAAATGCTGTGCTTCATGGGTCAGATAACTTACCCGGAAAGCCTCCCCGGAAAGATCATAGGATTTTTTTACACAATATAAAGCCCTTGGGTTAGCCCACCCGCCGGCATGGTATTTTCCCAGGGTGGCGTACTCGGTCCATCCGATAGAAAGAAAATCATCCATGAGGACAACATGTACGTCAATTTCGTTTTCCGGTAATTGGACCGTAAAAATGCTGTCCTGTTGTTTTTGCCAGAGAAAGAGATCAAGAAAACCGCCGGTATAACTGAGAACATTGGTAAAATAGCCACGGTCGATAATGGACTCGCTAAGATACTTTTGCAGATTTGCCGCGATCGTATCCTTTGGCATGTTCTCTTCGAACTGATGAACATAGATCAGTTCGGTCAGATGATCCAGCAGTTCGCTTTCTGCAGTTTCGTATGCAGATCTGTCCATCAGAACGATATTCCAGTATCTGCGGAAAGCCTTAAGGGTGCCCGAGATCAGCGGATCGTCCGGTGTAGCGGTATTGACATCCCGGTGCTCATAAAAGCGCGCACGAAAGGAGTTTCTCAGTTCACGTTGCTCTTTTGACAATGTGTGATCCGGTATCGTATCGAGCATACTCATTGCGTCGCCCATATCTCCGCGTACGGCAAGGGTATAAAAATAACGGAGAGCATCATCCCGGTTACCGGCAGTTTCCTTTTGTCGTAATTTTAAGGGACAGGCACAGGAATAAAACAGACCAATAACGAAAACGACAGAAACGGCACGTTTCAGATATTTTGCCCAGACGGGGGATATTGTTTTTAAATTCATGCTTCCGGTACCTTCCTGCTTCTGATTATTTGAATAACGGCCAAGACAACGATCAGGGCGATCGCAATATAGGCTGTGATCACGATATCTGCGTGAACAACCGGCTGGGCGTTTCGTTTTATAATAATACCGATATATGCCCAGATAACGACCAGACCGTAGCTGATACAGCGATGTCTCAGTAAAACCGAGATTGCCAAACCGGTTCCGACGATCATGACCAGAATGGTCCAGATATTTTCGGGAATGCCCCAGGCACTCCAATTAAAAGAGACCAGAAGTGCCGTTACGTTTGCGATCGTTGCAACCGAGATCCACCCGAAATACACACTTATCGGGAAGCGGATCGCTAAAAAATGCCGGGATTTGTTCAGTGACATTTGACTTATCTTATTGAACAGAGCGATCAAGGTCAGCAAAAGTCCCAGCATGACCAGCAAAGACAGGAAGATCAGCTTATAGTGCCACAAAAAGATCCAGGCAATATTAAGGATAAAATTCAGAGAGAGAAAATATTGTGCTTTTAATGGCAATATGAAAACAGTGTTATTTTTGATCGCGGAAATAAGCTGGAAGGCGACCATCAAAAGCAGCAATAAATAGATCAGTCCCCAGATCGAAAAGGTAACACCTGCCGGGACGAAAAGATTCGGATAAAGATCGGATAGCTCTCCGGTCGTGATCCCGTTGATCGGCAGGCCGTTCGCCAGTCCGTTGATCGTTATCATGGCAATGAACAACAAAAAGTTCAGACCCGTGATAAGAATAGCATTATGTTTGATCTTCATCATGGGAGCCTCCATTATCTTTTATTTATAATATCTAAATGTAATGTAATCCGGCGATAACGACAAAAGAATTATCCGCAAAAACCTTAACCCAACAGTTGTTGATCTGCCCGTAATAGCTTGCTAACTTCTTGACAGGAGGTAAATTATGCCTTATCTTCCCACGATGAAACAAAATTACCACATCCTTCTGATCTTGTTCCTTATACTGAGCGCATGTGCGCGATACGATAGTATCAAAGCCGTATATGTTCCTATCCAAAGTCCGGAGATCCGGCAACGTTACGGTGGCGAGATGGGTGCTCTTGCAGATGCGTTGAAAGAGGCAAAAGTGACGCTGGTCGTTTCTCCCGTTCTGGAACACGGCACCGCGTATTACCCCTCCGATATGCTGCCGCAACGCTGGGATTACGGTACCCAGTTATTAGCCTTCCGGCATGAACTGCGACGGAGAAATATCCGCTTTGCGGCACACATTCCACTGTTCAGAGATGCCTATACCTATCGTCTGCAGCCCCACTTGCGGGCAGTGAACAATTACGGCAGCCGCACAGAGTCGGAGGCATTGTATGCGATCTGTCCCTCCGATACGGAATATCAGAATTATAAGATCCGTACCATCGCAGAGATCATGCTTATCCTTCAGCCGGATGTCGTTTATGTTGACGATCTTCATTTTCCCCTGAACCCGGAGGAAATTTTAACCGACCATTCGGGTAATCATGGTCGTTCATATTGTTTTTGTCCCGCCTGTCTGGATGCTTTCGGAAAAGAGACCGGCATGGTTATACCGCTTCATCTTTCCACCGCAGAGATTGCCGCACGGATACTGAATGAGCAAACGGAAACCTGGGCACAGTGGAAATCTAATGTTATCGGCAGTTTTATGGATCGTATGGAAAAGACCATCCATGCGGCGCATCCCGAATGCAGGATCATGGTGGGATTGTTACCCGGTACGAACGATGAGAGTATTGCAATGCAACGCCTTTACGGAGGGCAGGAGATAAAAGTAATAGGCAAATATACCGATTATTTTTTCTTGTCGGTCGCCTGCACATCTCCCGAGGATTATTATACTGCGCAAACAGTCCTGAATCGGGCAGCAGGATCATCCGAATTTCGTTTGATCCCCCGGTTTGATCTTTATCAAAATCCGGCAAACGGAGCCGAGAATGAACGGCATTTTCAGCGCAGTATGAAGCAATTCCGGCAAAATCTGCTTGTTCATGATTGGGATTATCTGTTAAAGAACCGCAATTATCTGAATATCTTCAGCATGGAGCCTTAAATGGAAAAAATGAATACAGTCATACATCAGCTGCTCAATGGGGAAACGGGTACGATCCACTCTTTAACACCCGACCATGTGATACTCACGCACATCATTCCAGCTGCGCTCAATGAAAAAAACAGGCATAACAAGTTTCCGGTACACTTTATTGATAACCGTCTGCCCTTGTCCGCCGAACCGTCAGCGGAAAATATCTCCGCTATGATACAAGGCGGAATAATGTATTACCCGGCCGGAAGAAGCGGAATGCCGGGACTGGTTTGCGCGGAAGACGGATTGGCAGCTCCGGGAGGTAAATTGGTCTGCACTGACAAAAACTTACTGGAACTGGGCGTATTCGGAACCCTGGTCGTGAAAACCGATGCAAAGAAGACGGATGCCTTGCTGAAAAAAGGGAGCATCGAAATTGTTATCCCGGGATCTCTGGGTATCTTTCTGAAAGGGAAGCCGGGAACATGGGTCAGTGGTATCGATATCGCATTACATATCCTTAAATATTATAATCTTCCGGAAGACAGATCGGTCTGTCTGGAAATATTCGGTGAAGGATTGCAGTTTTTACCTCTGAACGAACGACTTAACATGGCACGCGTTTTAATTGATCTGGGTTACGAGCGCCTGTTGTTTCATGTTGACGAAGAAATACTCGCATTCCTGCAGGATCGATCGGGTGTTGAGGGTCAATATTATTTCAGAGAGAGTGATCCCGATCTGACGGTTGACCTTTCGGGGGTACATCTTCTTCAGGCAGTCACACGATCGGGTGAATTGCAGATAGAGAGCGTGGGTCATACCCCGGACATTCATGTTGACCAGATATGTATCGGTGGAGATACGGCATGCCGCTACGATGATTTCGAAAACGGTCTTAAAATGATCCGTTATACTCCGCTGCCGGCCACACTCGGTGTGTATCTCCTGCCGGGTTCTCAGTTGGTTTATCAGGATATGATCGAAACGGGTATTGCGGGGATATTCACCGAGATCGGCATGGAGATCCTCCCCGCTGCATTTCTTGAGCTTGCCACCGCGGATCCCGCTGCCGGCCGGACCCGTTTGGGGACCTCCTGCAAAATACTGCGTTCAGGGGGTATACTTGCGGGTGCAGCCACATGTTTTGCGACGGCTGTAACCGGTAAGATCATACATCCGCAGGAATTGGAATTCATTATTAAAGAAAAAGGGCGTTTCCATCCGGAAACCCGGAATGATGCAGAATAAAAAACGTATTCAACATTTAAAAATATATCTTGTTCTGATAATCATTATGATCATTCCGTTCACGAATGGTTGTACGATCATGCAAAATCAGCTTCGTCCGCATTTCACCAAGATCCCCAAGACCATGACATTGCGTGTAACTGCATATTGCGCCTGCGAAAAATGTTGCGGCTGGAAATATAACTGGCTTAGACAAAAAGTATATGCTTACGGCCCGCACAAAGGTAAACCGAAGGTCGTGGGAAAAACCGCCAGCGGGACTATGGCAAAACGCGGAACGATCGCTGCGGATACGGATATTTTTCCTTTTGGAACGATCATGTATATTGAGGGCTACGGCTACGGACGGGTGGAAGACCGCGGTTCTGCGATCAAAGGGAATCATATAGATATTTTTTTCAAAGACCATCAAAAAGCCATATTATGGGGGAATCAGAACCTGAAGGTCAAAGTATGGTTTCCGGATTGATCAAAACATGAAACAACAAAGAATCTCATTTTACACATTGGGGTGCAAACTAAATCAGGCGGAAACCGATGCGCTTAAAAACGCCGCCCTTACATCCGGTTATGTATGTGTGGATTTTGATGCGCCGGCAGATGTTATGGTCGTAAATTCCTGCACTTTGACCAACCGTGCGGACCGGAAGACCCGTCAGGCTCTGTCTCAGGCAAAACACCGTTCGCCCGAGGGTATTCTGGTACTGGCAGGGTGTTTCCCTCAAATATTTCAGGAGGTCTCTCAAAAACTCCCCGGTGTGGATATTGTACTTGGGAACAGGGATAAATTCGATCTATTCAACATTCTTTCGGTTTATAATAAAACACAGGGCCGTTATATACGTATAAGTCCCGTCGATAACGATCATCGTTTGAATTCGGCTTTTATAGCGGCAACCGGGAGGACAAGAGCTTTTCTGAAGATACAGGAAGGATGCAACAATTTTTGTACTTATTGCATTGTTCCTTATGCTCGTGGAAATCCGGTCAGCCGTGATTTCGATAATGCGATCCTGGAGGCCGGACGGCTGGCAGAAACCGGATATAAAGAGATCGTTCTTACGGGTATCGACATTGGTGCTTACAATGATTCGGGAAAGGAACTTCTGGATCTTGTGGTCCGAATGGAGAAAATCCCCGGGCTTGCACGTATTCGTATTTCTTCTATTGAAATGAATACCCTCAGCGATGAACTGATCCGGCATATAGGGTCATCCAAAAAGATCATGCCGCATTTCCATCTTTCCCTGCAATCGGGCTCGGATACCCTTCTAAAGGTAATGAATCGCAAATACCTCACATCGGATTTTAGTAAAAAAGTTGATACGATCCGCAAGTACATTCCGGAAGCATCCGTCGGAACAGATATTATTGTGGGTTTCCCCGGAGAAACAGATGCTCTGTTCAAAGAAACCCTGCACTATCTGGACAAAACCCGGTTTTCTTACTTGCATGTTTTTCGTTATTCACCCAGAGCGGGTACTCCTGCCGCAAAAATGAAAGGTCAGGTATCCGAAACAGCCAAAAAAGAACGGGCATCCATTCTGAACGATACCGACGGTATATTACGCAGGAAATATGCTCTCTCTTTCGAGGGCACGCATCAACCCGTACTGTGGGAAACATTAGACGACGGAATGCTGAGTGGTTATACACCGCACTATATCCCCGTCCATACGGACGATACATCGGCACAGCGCAATACGATCTCAACGATACTGATAGATAAAGATAGATTATCTTTGTTTAGCTGACCCAAGAAGTTCTTCCGAAAAAATACCATGTAAAAAACTCTGTGCAAACTGAAAGGGATTTTATATATTCTTTCAGTAACATGTAACAAAGACAGAGAAATGAAATTACCGGGTTCACTCACGCTTTTATGCTTATTTACTTTTTTGCTTTACGGTTCGGGTCAATCAAGAGAGGATCCGGAGGCACAGATACCCTATGAAGCAAATATACTTGAGCAGATCAATAAAATAAAACAGGACCCGCTGTTGAACAACGCTCTCAGCCTTCACACCAAGCAGGGCATCCGACATATCCGGGTCAAGGATATTCGCTATCTGGACCTGAACCATCCCGTTGATATTATTATTCATCATGCCAATAACATCGAACGTATACCCCGATCCGATATCGATTATTTTCACATAACCTGCATAACGCTGCCAGATCGCAAGAACGTGGCTCGAAGCGGTTCTGCGTTTATGCGTGATATTGAGGTTTTGAGTTTTGGAGAACGCGAAGCGGAAATACTGCGCGAAATACTTAGTGGAAATATCCCGGATATTACCCGTGAATTCATCACCTGCCGTTCGCGTTTTACGGATGCAAGTGGTGTGACACGAACCCTGGAATATCAAGTTATGTCCGACTATCTTTCCATTGGTACGAACGCGGATTATTGCCGTATTCCCATGAGTCCCCAAACCGCTCAAAAAATTGCCGATGCTTTCGGATGCATACTTCCGACGCGGAAATTATGTGATGACATATGGAAACATGCAGCGTTGCAGATGAAACCGATACCCTACAAACCCGAGGGGAACAGGAATGAATTGGTACGCACATTCGTTGAGCATAATAAGGATATCAATGCCGACCGGGATGCTGCCGGGGGGCAGGTCTATGAATTGATTGCGGGTATTAAAAAGGATGTTGTTATTTGCAATGCTCTGAAAACAAAATCCGGGTTCGTTGCGATCTATGGCTGGCACAATACGGACGGATCGCCCATCCAACCTCTGTATACCGGCCATATTGACACATACGTGGATTACAGTCACGGAGTACGCTTGATACACGCCGTTATGCGCATTGATGGCAGCACCATGCATGCCAATGATATTCTGCGGGATCCGGTTTTATACAAACTTATCAGTGATGAAAACGGCGTAATGGAACAGCCTTATTATCAATATTGAGTACTTGTTGTTCTTCTTTTTGCCTTCAGTCTCAAGCCCCAGCCAATAGAAAAAACACCCTCAACGATGGTATTGTCATCCATTGAATAGGCCAGCATACGTTCGCCTTTTCCCGAGCAGATCATCCAGTTGAATACATCTGTCGGTTCAAGGACCTCGCGGCCGCCGGTTTTCGAAAAGGAGAAGAATATCTCCCGCTGCCCTTTTACTTCGTTCTGAGAAACCGTAATGTAGGGCTGGTAGAAATCTCCCTCATCGGATATCTGAAAGGGGAAACAGGTCCCGGTTTCCATTTTTTCCGGGTAATATTGTAAATAGATAAGAAAAGACAAAACATGATGCAGGGGAGATATGACCGTCTGTTCGATGGAACCGGTATAACGTACCTGTCCGCCGGAGATGTGTTCTTCATATTTTTGCCGAAGATCATGCTGCCGGATCACTTTTTTTAAAGAATCCATATGATTCAGCAGTGTGTCGGTGTAGTAATAATACCAATTATCAATTGCATAGATCTTATCGAAGGCGCCTACGGTAAATGCATGATAAACGATCTCATTCACATTCCCGGGCAGGCGGTTTTCCGTAATCTCTACCGCTGCGGCGCGAACACCTAAAAGAGTAACATCAAAAAAGAGAGTATCTCCGGCTGTGGCGAGCGCGGGGCAAAGAACAAGAAGAAAAAGGACATACTTATTCATTTTAAGGATGATCAAAAACTTACCATTAATGTAGCGAACGAGAGATAGATCAGAACAGCGAGAATATCGATCGTTGTTGTTACAAATGGACCCGTGGCAATAGCGGGGTCGATTTTCATTTTATGCAGGATCATGGGCGCGACGGTCCCGGTGAAAGTTGCAAGTGTCATTGCGATGGTAATACCGGTTGCAACGGCAATACTGAGCTCGATACAGCGTACGAGCGAATAGTCGTAGGCGTTCGAAGTAACCACATATGACATCATAAAGGCAATAATTCCAAGGACGATCCCGTAGATGATACCCAGTGTCAGACCGACACGTATTTCCTTGAGGATGATCTTCGGCGCGGTGCTTGGATTGACCCGCCCTGTCAGGAGACTGCGCGTAATGATCGTTGAGCTCTGCGTTCCGATATTCCCGCCCATACCTGCAATAATGGGAAGGAAGGAGGCAAGAATAATATATTCGCTCAGCAATCCATGGAAAAGACTGATGGTCGTGGCCGCGATCAATCCACCGATATAGGTTGCCAATAGCCAGGGGAAACGGCGTTTGGTGGTTTCCCAGGAAGATTTGAGCAGAATGTCCGAATCCCGTCCCAATCCGGCCATCTGAAGCAGATCCTCTGTGGCTTCTTCACGCAGTACGTCAATAATATCATCTACCGTGACGACACCGATGAGTTTGTTTTCGTCATCAACCACGGGGACTGCAACAAAATTATAGCGGGAGGCGATCCTTGCAACTTCCTCCTGATCGGTTTCCGGGCGAATACTGACAACATCTTCCACCATGATATCGGATAATTTTTTCTTTGGATCGTTAAGGATCAATTGGCGCAGGGAAACCACTCCAACCAGGTGATTGCGGTCATCCGTAACATAAATATAAAATACCATTTCCGTATCGACGCTCTTTTGTATCTCTTCCGTTGCTTGTGCGATGGTCAGATCTTCGGTAAGATGAAAGACCTCAGGGTTCATGATACTTCCCGCGGTATCTTCTGCATAACTCATCAAGGCCTCAACTTCGCGGGACTCATCTTCCTTCATCAGGTTTAGCAGTTCCTGCTGTTCCTCTTCGGGCATCAGCCGGAGAATATAGGACTCGTCGTCATAGTCCATTTCGCGGAAAATATGAATGATTTCGGGCCGTTTCAGAGGCTTCAGGATCTCAAGTGTTAAGTTATCATCCAGCTCTGAAAGCACTTCCGCTTTTTTAGTGTTCGTTTTTATCAAGGAAAAAAAATACAAACGTTCGTGATGAGTAAAAGACCGGAAAAGCATCGCCAGATCCGCAGGGTGGGTTTTGTCGATTATATTGATCAGATTGACCTTCGCGCCCCGTCTGTGAAGTTTTCGGTAGGCATCAACCAGGAGGATCACCTCATTATTCCTCATGGACATCTCCTTCTTTTACGGTCCTGCGTTTACGGTGTATGTGGACTTTCGTCTTCACGTTCAACAATCCGAGCAGCAACATAAGAATTCCTCCGCCCATGATCACCCATGGGACAAAGCTCCTGGAATAGAAAATGGCATCACGGATTTGCGGTACATTAATATCGATTAGCACCATTGTATTGAATACCGCATGAATAATAATACATGGAATGATAGAATAAAAGGAATAAGCGATAAATCCGAGAATAAGTCCCGCAAGAAAGATACCGGGGGCGTTCCAGTAGTCCAAATGTGCAAGCATGAACAGAAACGCAGATAATGTAACCGCAAGAAGCGGAGAATATTTACTTCGCAGCATCACCCGCAGAAGATAGCCCCTGAAAACAGCTTCCTCGACAATGGGTGTGACAACAACGCTGATAAGAAAGATCAGAATAAAATTCAGCGGATAGACCACTTTCAAACTTTCCTGTACGGGTAGTTCGGTACGGAAAAGCATGCTGCCGACGATACGTGTGAGTTCAAGGAGAAAGAACATACCGATGGCGATCATCAGAATATCAAAAAAAGCACGTGCGGAAACGGGACGCACACGGAAAGCATGTTTAACCGATTTCCCGTTGCCGACGACATAAAAAAAGAGGGGGAGGAGAAGCAGTAGCTGCGAAAATCCCAGGACAAGGTAACGTAAGGCTTGTGGTGTTTCACCCATCAGGGCATCATTATTGTAGAAACCGATAAGCAGTACAAGATAACCTATCAGGCTCATGAAAAAAATAATGATGGCAGTCTTGTAATTATAGTACTGGGACATCATTGGCGTTTCTCCTACATGATGATCTCACAATTTTTATCAAATTCTTTTATATTGCCGTCAATAATGATCCCATCGGCACCACGGAACCAGATCGATTCAAAATATGGATTATGAACCGTTACGTTTTCAATATGCTCCACCAGGATCTGCGATTCGGGGTGCCGGTCGCGCGACCAGTCTGAAGGCGGTGTTGGCATGAATTTACTGGAATCCGTTAGAATATAAAACGCTTTTTCTCGTTCTTCGGCAATTCGCTGGGCTGAATGTGTGCCGATCTTGTTGATGAATCCGCGGTACCAGTACCAGTCCGTACCCACCAGCACAAGATCACAGCGGGATACGGCAAGTTCCATTGCGGCATCCGTATAAAGAGAAACCGGTATACCCGCCCGCCCGAGAAATTTTGCCAAAGCGAGTCCTTCACCGACAGGCCGGGCTTCGGTGAGAATGACTTCGAAGCGACGTCCCTTACCGGCGGCCTCCATGATGGCCTTGCGCACGACCGAACTATGGCTGAAAGTAAAAATCTTTGATCCGTCCTTAATAAGCTTATCGACGCACGTCGCGATCGTTTTATCGATGTTTTTTCTGACTTCCCCGCTGAATACGGCAAGTATCTCAGGAATACTTTTCTTCCCTTTCTTGAATTCTTTCAACAGACAGGACTGCATGTTCGGAAATATTGCGATCAGAGGATGTGCATCCCGGACCTTCTGATAAATAAATTCAAGCGATTTTTTTTGTTCCGCCGGGGAAAGGTCCGCATTTTCTGTAAAATAGCGGTTCAGGATGTTGATGTATTTGAAAAAGGTCGTAGTCGCTCCGGCCTCCTGTTCCATTAACATCGCTTCAAATTCGGGATAGTTGATCATCATGTTAATTTACCTCCCGCGGCATAATGGCCGCCCCATCGTTATGGTCGCGAATGAGCACTGTTTGAAATTCAAATAATGAACGGAACATCGGGATAGCGGTATCTATTTTTAACAGCGCTTTTCTTGCCCGTTCAAAATCTCCGTTCCGCCGGCTGAGCTCTGCTATGTAATAATATATCATAGAAACATCCTTTTCGCTCAGACTGCCGGCCAATAAGGCTTTCGCATAATAGACGATCGCTTTCCCCCTGTAAGTACAGGCATCCCGATCATTATGATCATCGTCATATAACCAGGACATGCGTAAATAGGTATCTGCAAAAACCATTGCCGGAGCTTTGACTTTTTCCAGCATGAACACATAATGTTCAAAAAGCTCCAGAGTTGTAGGATTGGTGTCGGTGAACCGCATCCGGTAATCTCCGGATAACACGTATTCGCGGATCAGGTTGATCTGATCAGGAATATGCCGGAAGTCATGTGTAATGTAGAGACAGTTATGACAAAAAACCAGCCAGGTATCCAGAATATCGTCATCCAGCGTGCGTATTCGGAAATCACTTTCCACAAGATCCACAGTGTACAGCTCCTCGGCAGCATGATTATTGACCGCCTGTCCGCAAACGGGACAAAGGACGATCGCTTCGGAGCCTTCTTCGTTTTCGTTCAGGTCTGTGTTAAGATCCGGATCCATACAGTGTCCTTAAAACGGAAGTTCTTCTTCATTATCCGGCAGGGGCATATCTTCGGGTTCGGGTTCTTTGTTCGCCGGACCGCGTGAATCTTTTTGTGCCGGCGGAGCATACACTCCGGAATCACCCTGAGTCGCACGATCTAAGAGCATAGCCGTGTCAACCATTATCTCCGTCGTATAATGCGTGACATTATTGTTATCGGTCCATTTACGGGTCCGCAAACGGCCATCTACGTAGACCAGTCTTCCCTTAGTGAAAAAATTTCCGATATATTCGGCCGTTTTGCCGAAAGCAACGCAGCGGTGCCATTCTGTATTATCGTTATAATCACCGTTCTGTGTCTTATAGGTTTCATTGGTCGCCACACTAAAGTTTGTAACCGCTGTTCCGGCGGGGGTCGCCCGTTGTTCCGGATTCTGGCCGAGACGTCCGACCAAAACAACTTTGTTCATTGAATTCTTATGCATGTGATTCTCCCTGAAATAATGTTACGATATCTTGTGCCCCTATCTTGTTGCCATATATCAAAGCATACGCCGGTTTTTTCTGATGATTTGCGATGATCGACTGATAAACGATCGGTGCCGCTTCGACGGCGTCTGTAGGATGTTCGGGATGCTGACCTGCCCGGATAATGATATCTTTGATTCTTCCGCAAAAGGATGGGATCCGATAGGGATGGGACATGTCCGGGAAACGTACTCCCAATGCATCCCGGTTCTTGCCGCGCAAGGGATTGATACCGGACAGGTTAATATGGTCGCGCACACAATATATCGTTTTTGCCGGAATCGCATCCGAGCGCATGGTAAAAAGCAGGATGTCTTTTTTTTTCGCAATTTCCACATCGGAGAGCACATCGTGCGCAGGTGTAAAAGTCCATCCCGGCGGAAGTATGTCACCCGGTTCCAGTTCGGAAAAATCGATCCAGTCCATATATCTCCTTATGTTTCCCTTGCTCCGAAAACACCGGTTCCGATACGCAAGATCGTTGCTCCTTCCTGAAGTGCGATACGATAATCATGCGTCATACCCATGGAGAGTTCCTCAAAGCGCAATGATTCCGTTTCCAGGAATTTACAAGATTCCGACACCGAACGCAACAACGAGAAAGCAGAACGTATACGGATCTCATCGTCGGTATAAGGGGCCATTCCCATAAGTCCGCGCACCTGTAAACCGCTGTATTCACGGATACGTTTTGCAAAGGAAACAACATCATCCGGCTCAAGACCGGATTTATTCGCCTCTCCGGAAATGTTCACCTCAAGAAGGCACATCATCCTCTGGTCGGCATCGGCGATCGTGCGGGCTATCTTATCTGTTTGCAAACTATGAAGCCAATTAAAATTCTGCAAGCATTTATTTACTTTGTTTGATTGCAGATATCCGATGAAATGACGAGTAACACCCGGGAACGCATCCCGCTCAAATTTCAATAGCGCATCCTGTATACGATTCTCTCCGAAATCGCGAATTCCCGCCTCCATCGCAGCATGCATTTTCTCAATCGATTGTTTTTTGCTAACTGCGATAAGCCGCACCCGTTCGGGATGCGGACTGTGGGTCAGGATGTCTTCCCGGATAAGGTCCAGGCGCTTTCGGATCAGTTCCTTCATTCATCATTCATTTCTTGCAATTCATCATTGTTTTCTTCGGATTCCATGACATAGCGGATCGCCGAGATACGGTCTCCTTCGCGGAGATTGATCAAGCGAACTCCCTGCGTATTGCGCGAGAGTGTGCTGATACGGCGGATATGCTGACGGATCAGTAAGCCGCCGGTAGTAATGATCATCAGATCGTCCGTATCCACGACTTCCTTCAGGGCAACCATCTCACCGACCTTCGGGGTCGTTTTAATGGTGATAACACCTTTACCGCCGCGGTTGGTGATCCGGTAATCCATTATATCGGAACGTTTTCCGTATCCGTGTTCGCTGACAGCCAGCACGGTGGCACCTTCACGCTTGACAACGACCATATCAACGACGGCATCATCCTTTCCTTCAAGTGTCACACCGCGTACACCAGTGGCATTACGCCCCATGTCGCGCACGTGTTTTTCATTGAAGCGAATGGCCTTGCCTTTGCGTGTTCCCAGAATGATATCCTGCTCACCGTTGGTAATGTCAACACCGATAATGTCATCATCATCTACCAGATTTACCGCAATAATACCGGTACGGCGCGGACGACTGTAAGCATCCAGCTTGGTTTTCTTTATGGTTCCGCGTTTTGTTGCGATCACAACGTATTTATCTCCATTGAAATCACGAACATTCAGAAAAGCCCGGACCGTTTCATCTTTTTCGCATTCCAATAAATTGACGATCGCGCGGCCACGGGTTGAACGTCCGGCCTGCGGGATCTCATGAACCTTCAGCCAATAGACCTTTCCGAAATTGGTGAAGAACATCAGATAATCATGGGTTGAAGCAATAAAGAGGTTTTCAACGAAATCATCTTCTTTTGCGGTTGCTCCGCGCTTGCCGACGCCGCCACGGCGCTGTGCGTGATATACGTTGACGGGCGTGCGTTTAATAAAGCCGTTATTCGTGATCGTAATGGCCATTTCCTCATCAGCGATCATGTCCTCAACCGAGAAGTCACCCGCATCCGCGATCATTTCCGTGCGTCGCTCATCACCGTATTTTTTTTGTATCTCACGGGTTTCTTCGACCAGTATGGACATGCGTTTTTCCTTGCTTTCGAGGATGAATTTTAACTTTTCGATCTGTTTTAAGGTGTCGATATATTCCTGAATGATCTTTTCACGTTCCAGTCCGGTAAGTTTTTGCAAACGCATGTCCAGGATGGACTGTGCCTGAGCTTCAGAAAACGTAAAGCGTTCGATCAGGTTACGTTTTGCATTGTTTACGCTCGAAGAGGTTTTAATGATAGTGATCACTTCATCAATATTCTCAAGTGCAATTTTGAATCCTTCCAGTATATGTGCACGTTCTTCGGCCTTGTTCAGTTCGTATTGCGTCCGGCGAACAATGACCTTGTGCCGGTGTTCGATAAACAGCCGTAACATTTCACGTAAGGGCAGAACGCGGGGTATGCCGTCGACCAGTGCAAGCATATTGATGCCAAAGGTATTTTGCAGAAAAGTATGTTTATAGAGATTATTCAGAACGACCTGGGGTTCGAAATCACGCTTCAGTTCGATCACGATACGGATCCCTTCTTTGTCGGACTCGTCACGCAGGTCGCTGATGCCGTCCAATATACGCTGGTGCACCAACTCCGCGATCCGTTCTATGAGATTGCTCTTATTCACCTGATAGGGGATTTCCGTAAAAACGATCTGTTCGCGGTTGTTGCGAACCTGTTCCACGTTCGCACGCGCCCGCAGGGTGATCTTGCCCTGTCCGGTATCATAGGCGGAAAAAAGTCCTGATGAACCATATGCAAGCGCGCCGGTCGGAAAATCCGGACCTTTGATATATTGCATGAGTTCGCGGGTCGTTATTTCGGGGTTCTCAACCATCGCGCAGAGTGCATCACAAATTTCTTTGATATTATGGGGAGGAATATTGGTTGCCATACCGACGGCGATACCGGTCGCCCCATTGATCAGAAGGAAAGGTACGCGCGTTGGCAGGACAGTGGGTTCGGTAAGCGAATCATCAAAATTCGGTACAAAATTGACCGTATCCATTTCAATATCGGCGAGAATGTCTTCTGCAATGCGTGCCATACGTGCTTCGGTATACCGCATGGCGGCCGGACTGTCACCGTCGATCGAACCAAAGTTCCCCTGTCCGTCAACCACGCAGTAACGCATGGCAAAATCCTGTGCCAGGCGCGCCATGGCGTTGTACACCGAAGAATCGCCGTGCGGATGGTATTTACCCAAAACATCACCGACGATACGGGCTGATTTTTTATACTGTTTGTTGTACTGCATACCCAGTTCATGCATGCCGAACAGAATGCGGCGATGCACGGGTTTGAGACCGTCGCGGATATCGGGCAGCGCCCGGGCAACGATCACGGACATGGAATAATCCAGGTAACAGTTCTTTAACTCTTCTTCTATATTGACCGGGATAATACGTTCGTTAGCCAATGTTTCCTCACTTTTCTGTTTATCCGCCAAGCTGCGGATCGGGTTTAGACATCAAGATTTCTTACATACTGTGCGTTTTCTTCAATAAAGGCCCGGCGGGCTTCCACGTTTTCACCCATCAGGACCGAGAACATATGGTCCGCAGCCATGGCATCATCCAGATTGACCTTACGAATGGTCCGCGACTCGGGATCCATGGTCGTACTCCAGAGCTGTTCGGGGTTCATTTCTCCGAGACCCTTGTAACGGGAAAGCTGAAGTTTTACGGCACGTTCTTTTTTCATACGCGCAGCGATCTTTTCCATCTCATTATCATCGTAGGCGTATCGTTCGATCTTGCCCTGTTTCAGACGATAGAGCGGAGGCTGTGCAATGTAAACGTGTCCGAACTGCAGAAGGTCCCGCATCTGCCGGAAGAAGAAGGTCAGTAGCAGGGTGCGGATATGCGCCCCGTCCACATCGGCATCGGTCATGATGATGACCTTGTCATAACGGATCTTTTCAACATCGAAATCATCCCGCAAGCCACCGCCGATCGCGGTGAAGAGCGCCTGGATCTCTTTGCTTTGAAGGATACGGTCGTAACGGGCTTTTTCCACATTCAGGATCTTGCCGCGCAGAGGTAGAATGGCCTGAAAACGACGGTCGCGCCCCTGTTTGGCTGAACCGCCCGCGGAATCTCCCTCAACAATGTATAATTCGCAATGTGCCGGGTCCTTGATGGAGCAATCGGCCAGTTTACCGGGTAAACCGCTGAGCTCCAGAGCATTTTTCCGCCGGGTAAGTTCCCTCGCGGTACGTGCGGCTTCCCGGGCCTTGGCGGCCACAACGGATTTTTCAATGATCTTTTTGGCAACTGCCGGATTGGTCTCGAAAAATTCATTTAGATTTTCCATGACCAGACTATCCACGATACCCTTGACTTCCCCGTTCCCGAGTTTGGTCTTCGTCTGTCCTTCAAATTGCGGTTCGGGGACTTTAACCGATAGAACTGCCGTGATCCCCTCGCGGGTATCTTCGCCGCTTAAAGAAAAATTCTTGGCCTTAATGGTCTTGAACATATTGTTTTTCTGCGCATAATTGTTCAATGCGCGCGTTAAAGCCGTTCTGGCACCCGTAAGATGTGTGCCCCCTTCGATGGTATTGATGCAGTTGACATAAGAAAAGAAATTCTCATTATAGGTATCATTATACTGAAAAGCGAATTCCACACTGATATCATTCCGCTCACCTTCCATAAAGACAGGCTTGGGATGTAGCGGAACACGCGCTTCATTGAGATACATCACAAATTCCATGATCCCGCCCCTGTAATGAAAAACATCCTCCTTGTTGCTGCGTTCGTCACGAAGGGTAATGTGAACATCCTTGTTCAGAAAAGCCAATTCGCGCAAACGTTCACGAAGGAGGGAGTAATCGAACACAACTTCCGTGAAAATGGAATCATCGGGAATAAAGGTTACCGTCGTGCCGGTCCTTTTGGATTTGCCATGTTCCACAAGATGTGTAGTGGGTTTTCCATATGCGAATTCCTGTTCATACATCGTATTGTTTCGATTAATGCTGACTTTTACCCACTTGGAAAGTGCATTGACGACCGAAACACCCACACCATGCAACCCACCGGAAACCTTATAGCTTCCTTTGTCAAATTTACCTCCGGCATGCAGGATCGTCATGATCACTTCCACACCCGGTTTCTTTTCCGTGGGATGAAGGTCCACAGGCATTCCGCGCCCGTCATCTTCGACACTGACGCTATTGTCCTGATGAACAGTGACAATGATCTTTTCACAAAATCCGGCAAGTGCTTCATCTATGGAGTTATCTACAACCTCATAGACCAAATGGTGCAATCCTCTTTTTCCCGTATCTCCGATATACATGGCCGGCCGTTTACGAACGGCCTCCAATCCCTGTAATACTTTGATCTTATCCGATTTATAATCGCTTGCACTGCTGTACATAGATCTCCTTCTATATTTCTTATTTTATTTATCCATTCACTGAAGCCGTATATCCTTGATGATTCCCTGTCCGAATCGGGAAGCGAACTTTTCGAGGATCATAGGCTTTTGCATGATCAATTCCTGTCGCCACGTGCTGTTCTTTACACTCACATATAATACGCCGTTCATCACCTTGTTCGGGACCGCGACTTTGGCAATTACTTCTCCCACGACCTCATTCCAGCTGCGGAAAGCCCGGTACTCTTCAATGGCCTGTTTTCCTGCGATCCGCGTCACGATTCTATCAACGGCGGTTGTGATTTTTTTCATGCGCTAATATACTATTAATTAAGCTATAATCATAGTATATATTACATTAATTATTAGAGAAAGGAGAAGGGATTTTTAAAAAATCAAGGGCTTATTTTATCATATTTCGGGTCTTTTTCAAAATGAATTTTTAAAAACAGATTTTATCTTTGTTATATTTCATTTATATTTGAAAAAACAGAGGATACACAGACTTGACCATCGATCCGAACACCATATTTGATACCGAATCAGAAGCAATACAACGGCTGATCTCAGAGCGGAACTGGAAAAAATTAACACCAAAGAACAGGATCATACGTATTCTGGATTTCGTCAGGAATGAGATCTCTTTCGGGTTTACACCTAAACCGTATATTTCCGCATCCTATGTGCTCAAAGAAAAGAAAGGGCAGGCCATTACGAAGTGTATCTTGCTCAAAACGCTATTGGATGCATGTGAAGTGCTTTGCCGCTTCCATGCTTTTCAGATAAAAAAAGATATTTACAAAGGACTCTTGCGCCCCGCGTCCTACCGTTTTCTGTCCGATATCCTGCCAAGCTGCTGGATAGAAGTATTTTTTGAAGACCAGTGGTTGGTCGCAGACGGCGTGGTGCTGGATGAAGCCTATTTGAACGGATTGAAGGATGATATGAGCTCCGCAGGGGAGGAATTTCTCGGGTGGGGTGCTGCGATCTTTATTTCCGGGAACACTCAGCAGCACTGGGACGGTAAGAGGCACACCTATTGTCAGCGCGCTGCCATTATACGGGATATTGGTGTTGTTGAAGATTTCGAATGGTATTTTTCGGAATTTCATTCCGGGATCAAGCAACTTACACGCATACCGCATAAATATGCGAACCGCATGATCGCCGCCAGACGCAATAAAGAATAAAACCTTATAAAAAACAATAATGAGAAACGTCGCACATGGACGACGTTTTTTTATTAGTAAACAAGGATTATGATCCGGGAGTACTTATTTTTCGGGACTGGGCGGCTTATTCTGGGTTTTTCTTCTTGTCCGCTTGGAATTGTTCTTTTTTTCGGGCGGATTTTCCGCATTGCCGTTTATGGGAACGGCTGTGCCCCCTTGTTCGGTTTCTGTTTTTGGTTCTTCGGCTTTTTTTGCTTCTTCCGCCTTACGTGCTTTTTCTGCTTCGCGTTCGAGTCTTTCCTGTTCCGCATGTTCGACCAGTGATTTCAAAAAGGCCTGATATTCGTCTTTCCGGTCAATGATTTGGAAGGAATCGCTCAGTCGCGCTGTCTTAAGCAGACTGATCAGTTTGGGTCGAGGCATGGCCAGGATACAGGTATTTTCGTTCGCTTTGGTATATCGCCGGGCGAACATGATTGCGCTTAATCCCGTATTATCTATGATCTTGACATTTTCAACATCAAGGATAATATCCTGAACGGTATATTTTTCCAGCAGAGCGGCCAATTGCCGCTTATATTGAATGACCCCGACATCGTTGAATATCGGATCATGGTATTTGAAAAGCAAGGTGCTTCCGATCATTTGATGTTTGAACTCCATAATGGTCCTTCAATGTTTTTTGAGGTTGTTAACAGTACAATAACGGATTAATCTATACATTATTTCATAAAAAAACAAAGTAAATTACACGGATCCTGTATACAATTCGACACCATCCGTTTAAGCGAAAAACCTTTGTAAATCAAATGAATACAGTCTGTTGACATAAAATTGCTCCTGTATCGTCCGGCTTATTTTTCTATGAAAAAATCCTTCATATTTTAGAAAAAATGATTATATTGGCAAGCTATAAGAAAACGGAGGATTTATGGCAAGAGTAACGGTAAACGACATTAACTACAATAACAAGCGTGTACTCATACGTGTTGATTTCAATGTTCCGGTCGATGCGGAAGGAAAGATCACAAATGATTTTCGTATCGTTTCGTCGCTTCCGACCATTCAAAAGGTTCTCAATGACGGTGGTTCGGTTATCTGTATGAGCCATCTCGGCCGTCCCAAAGGTGAGGGATACGAAACGGCTTTTAGTCTGAAACCCGTTCAGGAGCGCCTCAGCGAATTGCTGAATACACCGGTTCTCTTCGCCCCCGATTGCACGGGAGAGGAAGCGAAAAAACTTGCGGCGGAATTGAAACCCGGGCAAATACTTTTGTTGGAAAATCTACGTTTTTACAAACAAGAAAAAAAGAATGATCCGGAGTTTGCGGCGACCCTTGCTTCATTGGGTGACGCTTATATAAACGATGCTTTCGGAACTTCCCATCGTGCACATGCTTCCACGGTCGGGGCCGCCCAGCATTTTGATTGTGTGGCATCCGGATTGCTTCTGGAAAAGGAACTCATTTATCTTAAGGACAAACTGGAAGACCCGGTTCGTCCTTATACCGCCATTCTGGGCGGCGCAAAGATCAGCGGTAAGATCGATACCATTCGTCATCTGATAGAGAAGGTGGATAATTTGATCGTTGGCGGCGGAATGATCTTTACCTTCTATAAGGCAATGGGATATGAGATCGGGAAGTCACTGGTGGAAGAAGATAAGATCGATCTCGCTAAAGAGATACTGGAAGCCGTCAAGAGCAGTAAGGTAAAATTTTTACTGCCGACCGATGTGGTCGTTGCAGGTGCTTTTGACAATGAGGCCGCATCACAGATTGTAGCGGTTGAAAATATCCCCGCAGATCAGATCGGTTTGGATATCGGACCCGAAAGTGTCAAGTTATTTTCTGCAGTCATTGCCGAAAGCAAGACAGTACTTTGGAACGGTCCGATGGGTGTATTTGAAATGTCGAATTTCGCCAAAGGCACAGAAGCCCTCTGCGGAGCTGTCGCGGATGCGACAGGAAAAGGGGCAATTACCCTGGTCGGCGGCGGAGATTCCGTTGCAGCGGTCAAAAAACTCGGTTATTCCGATAAGATCAGCCATGTCTCGACCGGTGGCGGTGCTTCGCTGGAATTGATCTCGGGTCTGACCTTACCCGCAGTTGTCGAGATCAGC
This sequence comes from uncultured bacterium, assembly GCA_964535585.1. Lineage (GTDB taxonomy): Bacteria > Fidelibacterota > Fidelibacteria > Fidelibacterales > Fidelibacteraceae > M50B103. The sequence continues at coordinate 47,413 of CAZHTR010000008.1, forward strand.
GAAAAATCATGTTGCTGCTGTTGTAAATAAACGGAAAGAAAGGATATCATGCGAACATTATTTATAGCCGGAAACTGGAAAATGCACATGGGTGCGAAAGAAACTGAAAATTTTTGCCGGGATTTAAAGGTCAAGGGCCTTAAAGATAAGAACGTGGATATATTGCTTTGTCCCCCTTTCACTTCCATCCCCGCCATGGTGAAAGTGTTGAACGGCGTCCCCGTTCACGTCGGCGGCCAAAATATGCACCAGGAAGATAAGGGTGCTTTTACGGGTGAGATCTCCGCATCTATGCTGAAAGAAGCCGGATGCTCGCATGTCTTGATCGGTCATTCTGAACGCCGTCAGTATTTTTATGAAACGGATGCCGGAGTGAATGCCAAAGTTAAGAAAGCTCTCGAAAAAGAATTGACCCCGGTCATCTGTATCGGAGAAACACGGGAAGAAAGAGAAAAAGAGATCACGGAAGATGTTGTCAGAACACAATTACTGGGGGCTTTGGAAGGAATGTCAACGGAAGATATCCTAAAAACGGTTATTGCTTACGAACCGGTATGGGCGATCGGTACGGGACTGACAGCCACTCCGGAACAAGCCCAGGAAGTACACCGTTATATAAGGGAAGTGCTTGCGGAACGCACGGATGTCCGAACAGCCCAAGTGTTGCGCATACTTTACGGCGGCAGTGCCAAACCGGAAAATGCCGGATCACTGTTGTCTGAAACCGATATTGACGGATTGCTAATCGGCGGTGCCAGTCTGAACGCGGACCATTTTTTCCGCATGATCGAAACAGCCGCTACATGTAACGCATAAAGAGGATCCAATATGTACACATTACTTGTCATTATTTTAATTATCACGTCCATTTTACTGATCGTATCTGTATTGATGCAATCATCAAAAGGGGACGGTATGGTAGCCATGACGGCGGGAAGTTCAGTTTTGGGAAGCCGCGGTGCGACAACCTTCCTGTCAAAATTCACACAATGGTCCGCCGTCCTATTCTTTGTACTGATCATGGCCATCAACATTTTCGTTGCAAAACGGAATACCGATTCGGCGGATAGTGTGGTTCAGCGACAAGCCGGAAGACAAGTCGCAACGCAATCCTCCGGACTTTCGATGCCGAGCAATGTTGAGATCGAACAGCCGACAACGCCCTTTGAGCCGACCGAATAGCAAATAAATATTTGAATTTATAGCTTGATGTGCATATATTTGCACGCTTTCGCCCGGGTGGCGGAATTGGCAGACGCGCATGGTTGAGGGCCATGTAACTGCAAAGTTGTGCGGGTTCAAGTCCCGCCCCGGGTACTAACATGGAAGGTGTTCCGGCACCACGCAAGAAAGGATATCGAATGATGAACCTTAAAAAAGTATCTCTCGTAGCCCTTTGTATCATAAGTCTATGCGGCTTTTCCTTTGCTCAGGTCGATGTTTTGCAACAAAAGGTGACAGAAGCCGAGGCGTACCTTGAGAATCTTGATGCGCCGACCGCTCAGGCCTTGCTTGATGAAGTATTGGCACAGGATTCGGCCTTTGTTACAGCATTGTATGCCTACCATAAAGTTGAGCTGATGTACGGGAATCTTAGCGAGGCCCAGGCATTGGTCCGCAAGACCATCGACTACAGTCCCTCCGAACAATCCTACCGGGATAAATTCGATGAATTACGCGACCTGATCAATCAGGTGCGGGATGCTCAGCGGGAAGTGGAAGCAGGGAATTATAATGCCGCAAAACGGATTTACAATGAACTCATCGAAAAGGATCCGACCATCGCTGAGTTATATTACCGGCTCGGGTTCATTGCAATACAGGAAGAAGACTTTGATCTGGCCAGAGATTATTTTGACAATGCAAGTATTATTGCACCTTCAGTGGAAAAATATGTGCGCGCAAAGAACATTCTTGCCGGTCGTATCCTTCAGGAAGCACAACGTTCCTATAATATGGGCGACATGGTCGATGCGGAACGCAAAACACTGACCAGTCTCAGGATCAATCCGGAATTCGGCTCAGCATATGCTATCCTCGGTCTGATCAAATTGCGGTCCGGCGATCTGAATGCCGCGATCGAGAATTTTGAAAAGGCAGTGACCTTCAATCCCGAAAGCGCGTCTTCCTGGTACAATCTGGGAAATGTATACCGCCGTACCAATCAGCTGACCAAAGCAGAAAATGCGCTATTGCAGTCCGTTACGCTCGATCCGATGAATGCCAGAGCATATACGACACTCGGTCAGGTTTTTATGGCTGAAAACAAATTAAAAGAAGCCGAAGAAAATTTTAAAAAGTCCATTATCCTTGAACCGAATTCTGCTGCAGCGAGGGAAAGTTACGGCGAATTGCTGAACAACCAGGAACGTTATAAAGAAGCAATTGAACATTTATCCATTGCCGCGAGTCTGATAACCAATCCGCGGAACCGGTATTTGACCAATTATCGTCTGGCTTATGCCTATAACCGTGTCGGTGAACACCAGAAGGCCCTGGATGTGGCCAGAGAGGTCACAACGGTCAATGCGCGCTTCGGCGGCGGATGGTATGAACTGGGTGTGGCTTATGCCAAACTCGGAAACCGCCAGGATGCTATCAATGCGTTCAATAAAGGACGTCTTGACAATGCCTGGAGGTCTGTGATCGAACCGGAACGTGAACGCCTGATCACCGGTCGGGATCTCAGTTTTTAAAAAATTAGAACATGCATTTAAAAAGGCTCCCTGCGGAGCCTTTTTTATTTATGGATCAATGATGATGATGTCCATGGCCCTTGAAATAAATGTCTTCGAAAGCCTTGAGATGATGCAAAATACGTACCGGTTCGGCAAGATCGGTACCCTGCTTGCATTTCATTGCACTGACAAGGATACGATGAAGCAGTTCCAGTTTGCTTAAATAGGCCCCATACTCTTTATCCGATTCTGAAACCGGGATAACCCGTTGATGAAGAAAATATTGACTTACGATCTCCTGCAGCATTTCCGCATGGATTTCCTTATTGTTTACCCAGCGTACCAATTGATTATAATCCGGGTTTTTGGCCTTTGAAAGGCGATTGATCTCCTGCATGGACTTTTCGATCGTTTGTACATGTTCACGTATCAGGGCAAAACGCAGGGAATCCCCGTAGATGCCGCAGGGAATCTCACAATGTCCATAGAGGAGGCCTGCAGACAGCAAACACATTACGATGCTTAGTTTAAAAAAGGTTTTCATATGTATCTCCTGTTAAGTTTTGGATCAGGGATCATGACAAGACACATTGAGCGGGAGTTATATTTTCCTCCGACTCCAAATTTCTGATGATGATTTTGATCATATGTTAATTTAAGACGAAAAAATCGTATTGGGGATACTTTTATAATCATCAATCAGAGAATATGGATGTATCTTAATTACGATCCCGGCATTTCCTTGTATCTCTGTTCCGAAATATGTATTATTACCTTCAAATGAGGAACCGCATGAAGAAGACCCTGTTTATCCTGTTTGCATTTTACCTGATCTCAACCAACGGACTGTCGGCAGACGTAAAATCCTTTTCGGAGGAATGTGCACTTCGGGTGGCACATGAACTTGCCGGGACCGTCTTTTCTGGGTGGACTTATGGAAATTACAGTTCCGCAAGGCGGCAACTGGACTGTACAACGTTCATATCGGCGGTTGCGGACAGCATCATGCGCCGATCGGGGAAAGACTATACGGCCGCTATGCGCAAGGATGTTCTGATCAACCACAACGACCTCGGAAGGAATGTGGCGAAAGAGGGACCGGACTCCGATGATCCGCGGTATGCGGGGATTGTCCATGCGATCGAAAAATATAAATGGGGCAGAAGGATCACGGATATGTCAGAAGTCCAACCCGGCGATTTTATCCAATACTGGATCCGGCGTGCGAACGGGACCTGGTTCGGACATGCATCTCTGATCGAAACGGTGCGGTTTGATATCCGGGACGGTCATTATAAGGCCAGGATATACGGTGCACATAAATCTGCTAATGGCATCGCCGTGTCTTCTTTTGAGCTGCTTCTGGACGGCCGGGAACGTCTTGTCTACATCGGAAGGATAGAGGACCGGGCGATAGGGGGTAGCCCGTAATAGCAGGTGCCTGCCTGTCCGTTACTATATAAAAAACAAAGAGGCGACTTATGTCGCCTCTTTGCATATAAAGGAAAAGGTGGAAAGGATCAGCGGATAGGTAGGAACCAAGCCGCGATTTCAACCGGAGCCTCTTCGTCGGTGAATGTTGCCGTTGTGAACATCTGAACACGCAGACGGCTCTGTCCGCGACCTTTCAGCACCGTGCCACTGTAGATGTTGTCGCCTTCTGTCAGATCAACACCCAATCCATCGTCCAACAATGCAAAATGACGTCCGGAAGAACCGAGGACATTCACATCGTCAGCACCGTCAATCAAAACAAAGACATTCGTTGAAAGATCGCCCGGACGTTCGCGGAAAGAACCCTGCCATCCGGCTCCCCTGATCACGGGATATAATGCTTCGGGATCATCAAAAAGCATCTCAGGAGAGTCCTGATCGGAGATCAGAAGCACATATTCGATCGTGTTTGTGATCCCGGTTGTTTCTCCGGCCTCCAGACTTTTAGCTGTCAGGCGCCATCCGCTGCTATCCGAAGCAATGTTCGAAGCGCTGTCCCGGGAGCTGTCAGCATTGTCAAAACGCGCAAACTGCCAATAGGAAGTTGTTGTATAAACATAATTTTTTTCCCAGACGACCGGAGTATCGCTTATTGTGGTGTCCGTGTGGTGAATGAACATGGTAGCATACCGTGTTTTAATGACAGTGACCAGCGCAGTATCCGTATCCACATATTCGATCGTATGACTTACATCCAGGCTGTCGATCTCGTGTTTCATCCTCAGTTGAACGTGCTTCCGGTATCTCTGGGGGTTGGGTCCCGGAGCCGATTTTGAAAAAGCGAGTGGAACACTGATCTCGATCTCTTCTTCAATTGCCGTATCAACATCATATTCGCTCAGCAATTCATTTTCGATAAGCACCGCCAGGCTGACATTCTCTGCATCGTTGTTTCTCCAGTAGCCGCCCAGATTGCATCCGCTGAATATGAGCGCGACGGCCATCAGCAAACTGATAATGATCTTTTTCATGGTTGAACCCTTTCTCCATTTAATTATTCCGGCAGACATTCTGACTTTCTACCTGTAAGACACCGTTCGGGGAAAAAAGGTTAAGCACTATTTTGAGCTATTTATATGAACAAATGAAAATCTCTCTGATGCGGGGCACCAGAGAGATGATATAAGGACTCTATTAAAGTTTTACTATTCGGGTTTCGCGTGTTTCAGGAACTTGTAAAAATCGCTTTCCGTGGACAGGATGATAGATGTTGTTGAATCCAATGCCAGTTCATAACTATCCATTGTTTTCATAAAAGTATAAAATTCCCGTGACGCGGCATTCCGGTTGTAGGCACTACTGTAGATCGCGGCGGCCTCAGCGTCCGATTTTCCACGGATCTCCTGGGCTGTGCGTTCCGCTTCCGACTGGATACGCTTCAGTTCGCGATCCCGTTCACCGCTGATACGTGAAGCTTCACCCTGTCCCTCGGAACGGTATTGATCCGCGATCCGTTTTCGTTCGGTGATCATCCGCTCAAAAACCGTGTTCTGAACTTCCCGCACATAATTGATACGTTTGATCTTAAAGTCCAGTATCTCGATCCCCAGATCTTTCGCCCGGAACGATGCTTTTTGGCGGATCTCAAAACTAATGCGGCTTCTTCCGTACTGTATGACTTCCAGACTATCCACATCCAGATCAAGAACGGGGTCGCGCAAGGGTTCGCGATTTGACGTGCGGACATGTTCGATCAAATCGTGTTTTGCAAAGGCGGTCCGGGTCTCGCCATCGATGATATCATCGATGCGGGACAAGGCTCCGCGTTCGTCCTTCAGACGCTGATAGAACAGCAAAGGATCCACGATACGCCAGCGGGCATAGGTATCCACCCAGATATAGCGCTTGTCACGCGTTGTGACCTGGTTGCTTTCACCGCGCCATTCCAGAAAACGTTTTTCAAAAACATGCATAACGTCAACGACCGGTACCTTGAAATGCAGTCCCGGCTGCACGATGGTTCTGATCGGTTTGCCGAAACGGGTAATGATCGCCTGCTGGGTCTCGTTCAGAATAAAGAAACCCGTACTCCCAACGATCAGAATAAGGAGAACAGGGATCAGGATCCATAATAATTTTTTATTTTTCATTGTTCTTTCTCCTTATTTATCCAGATTCAACAGAGGCAGAATACCGCCGGTCTGTTCATCGAGAATGATCTTCTTTTCAACACGTGGCAGGACTTTGCTCATGGTCTCAAGATAAATGCGCTGCCGTGTGATCTCGGGTGCTTTCTGATATTCAACCAGTACGGCTTCGAAACGTTTAACATCACCCAGTGCCCTGTTAACACGCTCGGTAGCATAGCCTTCGGCGGACTGAATGGTCTGCTGGGCTTCACCGCGGGCGCGGGGAATCACACGGTTGTATTCCGCGCGTGCCTGATTGATGAGTTTCTCGCGGTCCTGCTGTGCCTGATTGACCTCATTGAAAGACGCCTTTACGGCATCGGGTGGGTCAACGTTCTGCAAAACGACCTGACGTACACGGATACCATTCTGATATTCATTGCAGAGCTCCTGCAATTTATCCTGCACGGTTTGCGTTATCTCCTGCCGGCCGACGGTGAGGACCTCATTCAGTGTGCGGTCCCCGACCACCTCGCGCATGACAGCCTCGCTCATATCTCTCAGCGTGCCTCGCGAATTACGTACCATAAAGAGATATTTGTACGGATCTTCGATGCGGTACTGAATGATCCATTCAACGACCACCACATTCAGATCGCCGGTGAGCATGACCGATTCCGAATCGTATCGCCGTGTATCATATTGAGTGGTTGCGCCGGAAGAAATAGTGCGGAATCCGAACTCTTCCTTCAATTGACGTTCCACGGCAACCTGATAGACCTTATCGATAAAAGGGATCTTGAAATGGAGACCGGGAGGAGTCGATTTGGTATATTTTCCGAAACGCAGGACCACACCTACGTTCTCCGCCTGAACCACATAAAAGCCGTTAGCGATCACGATAATGATCAGAACGACAATGACCCATTTAATGATTTTTCCGGCATGGAACTGAACGGTTTGTTTCACCTCATTTGCGTTCGCCATAATGTCCTCCGTTTTTGAGTTAGCCCTTTAATGTAAAAAAATATTTATCAATATGATATATTTTTCGTAACTTTGTCCCGATTGAGATCAACCGCTTATCCTGTCAAGGGGGCTTTCATGGGACAGTCGGACCCACTCCGGCGCGCACTGAATTGCGATACTTCCGTTTTTATCCAGGCCTGTGCCGGCGCAGGGAAAACCTTCGCGCTGACCAAGCGTTACGCCGCTATTCTTGACCGTTTTGCCGGGGAAGCGGATGCGGGCGCACCCCGTGATCAGATCGATCATAAAAAGATATTGGTCATAACTTTTACCAAAAAAGCCGCCGGGGAAATGACGGAACGTATCCAAAAAGATGTCAATCTCCTGCTCTCCGGCAATGAGATCGAAGAATTAAAGGGGGAGGACTTTTGTCCGGTTCTTAGGAAAAGCGGCAGTGAAAAAGTCAGGAACTTTACCAGGGATCTTAAAAATACCTTTTCGCAGAACTCCATTTCGACCATCGACAGTTTCTGTTCCGGTCTGATCAAGGAATTCGCGCATAAACTCGATATCGATCCGCAGTTCGCTTTACCGGAAGATGCCGAAACGCAGCGTTTTTTGACTGAAAACCTGGAAACATGGCTTAAGAAAAAAGTCGATGAAACCCCGCATGTTTTTGACAAACTTCTCAAAGAACTGAACTTTGATCAGATACGCCGGGCGCTCAGGACCCTGTACGGATCGCGCGAGGTAATGAATGAATATACCCTTAAAATTGAGAATGGAACGGAAGAAGCGATCTGGCGTGACTGGCTGGAGCGTTACACCCCGGACGCGGATATCGAAAGTCTTGCTTCCACCTTCGATGATCTTTGGGGTAATGCTCGATCAATTTGTAAAGATCATGAGGATAATCTTTATAAACTCCTTGAATCGGTATATCATAAATATTATCCGCTAAACCGTAATGACCGGCTGGAATTCAGTTCGGGTTTTTTGAGTATCATTCGGGACAGCGGATTTCTCACAAAAGATAATCTTTATAGAAAAGACGTTCCTGGCAATAAGCAAAACTGGGAAGACAAAAAGGCGTCTGCAGATGCCTGGTTTAATCTTCTTCAGACAATGATCGATATTAAGGATCTTGTTCAGTCACCGGGTCCTCAAGATAAAAAAATCATTCCGCTTATAAAAGAATTGATCACTTTATACCGGGATTTCAACGAATATTATTCAGAGAAAAAAGCGGCGCGGAATCTGCTGGATTTTTCGGATGTCATTATCAAAACCCATGAGTTGCTGAGTAAGCACACAGATGTCCGCAAACAGATCGCAAAACGTTATCGTCACATTATGCTTGACGAGTTCCAGGATACGAATCCCATGCGCTGGGATATCATCAGAATGATCTTTGAAGCCGGAGATAACATCAGGTTATTTATTGTCGGGGACCGTAAGCAATCCATTTACCGTTTCAACCACGCGGATGTTACGGTCATGAACAAGGCAGAAGCACTGATACGGCGGCTGAATGGGGAAATACTTGATTTCAACGAAAACTACAGATCTTCGGAATCTTTCGTGAATGAAGGTATTAATTTCCTGATCGGAAAGATACTTCCCGCAAAACAAGATATCAGCGAGGCTTACGAGGCGGATTTTCAGCCGACCCGTCATAAGATCGAAAAGGAAAATATAACTCCGGCACTCGAAATGCACTGGTGCAATACTCCTAAAGAAAAAGACGATGCCAACTATTCGGCTCTGCATGCCGCCCTGCATGTCAAACGCCTTCTTGAAGAATACGGTGATTCTCCGATCTGCCGGGAAGGCAAACCCCTGATCGGGGTTTTATTCCGAAAATTTTCCAATATTGCGGACTATCTGCAGGTCTTTCGCCGTTTTGATATCCCCATAGAAATTATTGGCGGAAAGGGATTTTATCAGACCGCATCCGTGATGGATATTTTTCATTTTCTTTCCGTGCTTGACAATCCATATGATGATCATGCATTGATCGGGTTACTGCGCTCACCCTTTATCGCTTTATCAGATCCGGAGATCCACCTCATAAGCAAAGGGGAAAACAAGCATATCGCGTTGTTCGACCGGATGAGGACATATCCTGAATTGAATAAAACCCGGGAAAGTATTCTTTTCTGGATTGATGCTGCCGGCAGAATTCCTCTCGATGAACTGATCGGTGAGATTATGGACAGCGAATATCGCGAACTGGGATATGTTTCCGAACTTTTACCGCAGCAGCAGTTGGCAAATCTGGATAAAGCGATCAACATTATTCGTGGAATGCAAAGAAAGGGAAGTACGCTCAGAGAGATCCGGGAATATTTTTATTACCAGATAAAAAATGAAACTGCGGAAGCACAGGCTGTTTACCCCGGTACGGCCAAGGTCCACTTACTGACGATCCACAAAGCAAAAGGATTGGAATACCCCATTGTGCTTATTCCTGAAATGAACAGCAAGGGTAACGCACGGGCAGATAATATACGGTTCGGTCATAGCGGAAGTCATTCCGAAATATCATTGTCCTTATCCGAGCAGGAGAAACCCGGATTATTGTTAAAGCTGAAAGAGATCGGTGACAGGGAAGAAGAAGCGGAGGATAAACGGATCTTTTATGTCGCCCTGACGCGCGCTCTTTATAAAGCATGTTTCCTGGGTGAAGGATACCAGTGCGAATCGAACACCTGGTGGCATAAATATATTCTGAAGCTGCAGGAACTTATCGATAGCAATGATAAGCCCCTGAAACCCGATGCGTGGTCCGGTGAACCGATCATGCAAAAGCGGTATGACGAATTGCAGGTCGCACCCTTGTCCGAAACCCGGAAGGTAACAACCTGGACTGATCCTAAACCGGGAACGACTCCGGGTCTGTACCTTTACCGCAGTCCTCATGATCTGATGGGTGATCCCGTGGAATACGGGGTTAAGGAAGATGTACCGGGTCCGGGTTTGGCACTGGGATCTTTGTATCACCTTTGTGTGGAACGGAACTGGCTGGATTTTATTGTTCATCAACGGGAGATAAAGGTCTTGATTGATACACAATTCCCGGATGCGGACAAGAAGGATCTTCTTTCCGGGATCGAAGCCTTGCTGGAAAGAACGAGAAATAACGATATCTACCGCATATTGAACGAACCCTCCGTCGAAAAATATCATGAGCTGCCTTTGAGAGGATGGTTAAAAAAGGGCAGCGACCTGGTACAGGTCAACGGTAAGCTCGACTTGTTATATTGTGAGGCGGGGCGATGGGTGGTCCTCGATTTTAAGACCGACAACACTAAAATGCGTTTGTCCTCATATCATAAACAACTTTTAACCTATAAGTGGATGCTTAAGCAGGCTTACGGCATTGATGCGGAAGCGAAAATATTCTTTGTTTCCCTGGGTGAAATGACAGATATAGAATGGAGTGACACCTATTACGACCATTTGCCTGTCGGTGCCGGATTCAGACCCGGATTGCCGGACCGCCGAATGGATGCGGGTCCCCTGCTTGCCAGGATCAGGGAAGGGAAACATCTTTTATTCTGCGTGTCCGCTTATCATGAGGAACAGATCTATCTTGCTCTGGTAAAATCGGGAAGAATGCGTCCGGATATTACCGTCACCACTTTAAATAAATGGCTTGGATCACATCCCGTAAAAGGCACCTCACGTGAGCGTTTACGCTTAATGATCCCGAAGATCAAAGAGGATATAAAACCCGGGATAGTGGATTATCTGGTAAAAGCATTCAGGGATCACGAACTGAAAAAAGGGGAAATAAAGGCGGATTTTTCAGATGTGTATGAAAAGATAAAACAAGATCCCGAATACTGTCCGGCAGATCTGCCTTACCGTACTGCGGATGTCAGCGGCCTGCGCATTGGTTTTATTGACATGGTTCCTCCGGATCCACTTGATGAAGAGCTGATCGAACGCCTGCATTCCCGCAATGAAAGCTTTCATTACAGTCTTGTTGCGGACACAGACACAGGTCAATATGATTGCATTGAAGCATTTTCTCCTAAGGAGGAGGTTCTCGCGGTTGCAAAACATATCCGGGACCATACGGCAGCGGAAGATGATATCCTGATCGCTGTTTCGAGTATGGAGAAATATGCGCCGCATCTAAAAAGGCTTTTTCCTCACATGGGACTGCATGTCAGATTCACCGACATGAAAGCAGCGGAAGAATATCCTGTGACCACGCTTCTGCTTAATGTCATTAAAATTTCGACACTTGCTTCGCCGTCCTGGCAGGATATGGCTCCGATCCTTTTGCATCCCTTAATGAAACCGGATCATAATCTTTTATGCTATGATAAAAAAAGGAGATCCACACCGTGGGAAGAAGAGGAAATGCCCCCGAAGGCGAGGGAATTTATTGAAAACTTTTATTGCAGATCACCCGATGAACTTCTCCCAAGAACAGGAAAATTCATTAAAGATCATATCCCGGGATCTGTCTGCAGAGAAGATAAGGTCTGTGAGAATTTTATGCGGATCCTGGGTGAAGTTATCCGTGATTTCCGGGACTTGTATTCCCTTTACAGAATATCAATGCTTTATCAGGAACTGAAAACGCGCATCCGGGAAGCCTTCCTTCCACGCAAAGATCAGTTCAACGGAATACCGGTTGCGGGATTTCTGGACAGTCTGGGTTCGGTTCCGGATAAACTGTATATCATGGGAATGGTCGAAGGTGATATCCCCAGGCCCGAAAATGATAATCCCTGTCTGAACCGGAAAGAAAAACGTTCGCTGGAACTGAACCGGCACTTCATGAACTATTGGAAAAAACTGGGCGACAGGGTCGTTTTTTCATATTCTCTCCATGCGGAGGACGGCAGCGATCAGAACCGCTCAAGTTTTTTACAGGACCTGAGTTTGCGGAAGATCAATTATCATAATATTCTTGGCCCGAGAGCCTTTCTGCTGACGCATGAATGTTCTGAAATTGAAGGCACCAATATGCCTCTTGTCCGGCGGCATAACGAGATCATTACCGGGAATGATGATGTGTTTTCGGGCCGGGTCGAAGAGATAAACAAGGAATTTCATTTGCCTGTAACTGCTGTTGATACCCTTCTGGCCTGTCCGATGCGATTTTATTTCGATATAATATTGGACCTGGAACTGACCGATGCGGATGAAAGCAAATACTGGAAAATGAAAAAAGGATCGGTGATCCATAAAGCATTTGAATATTTTACCAAGGCAGACGGGTTCTCAAATCCACCGGAAGCCGCGGTTGAACTCCTTAAGAAAGAGATCTATAAGGTTTTTGAGGAAGAAAACATCAATATGGAGAACCCTTTTCAGGCTGATCATTTCAGAGATTATATGCGTGATCTGGAACCGGGTTCGGAGACGAACGTGCTGGTGGTGCTTCTGAATAAACTTAAAGAGATGTTTCCTGAATACGAACGGATTATCGGTGAAATGGGCTTCAGGGATTTCCGCCTGCAGTTTGAAGATATCGGGGTTTATCTGAACGGACGCATTGATAAACTCATGTTCGATGACAAGGGAAAAAAAATGATCGCGGCTGACTATAAGACGGGCAAAGTTGAGATGAAGCGCTTAAGAAACATGTTCCTTTCGCAATTATATTTATATCTGAAAAAGACCAATGAGGACTATCCGGATTACGACAAAACAGCTATTTATGAGCTGATAAACAATGGGCAAAAAAATCCGATCATTATGTTTCGTATTGAAGGAGGAGATTTCATTCAGGAAAATTCCCAAAAGGGCAATGCGTTCAACATTGATGAGTTTGAAAACCATTTGAAAACACTTTTTATACAAATCGGTGAAGGAAACTATTATATTACCCAAAAGGCCTTCCTGGAGGCCTGTAAATACTGTCCGCATGATGGCCTGTGCCGTAAGAGTACAAGGATTCGCAAAGCGTTTTAGTCAAGGGAGGATCACAATGAATACATTTTTACTTGAAGAACTTAAACGGGTGTTCCCCGTTGACAAAAGGAAAGCACTCACAAAAGATGATATTAAAAAATGGGTTCGCAAGACCCGCTTGAAACAATTGCTTTTTATTCTTTTTGAAAGTGTGATCCTGCTTGGTTTCGGTTTGGGAAACCTCATAAGTCATCCTGTCAAATCCTTTTCCTTTGCGCTGGGTGTGCTCTGCCTGGTCGTTTGGCCGTTTCTGGCTATCAATATCCACCGTTATCTCCGGAAGCTGGAGTACGAGGAAGAAGACCTTGATGCAATACTGATAGCTCTTAAAAAAAATGAACCCGGAACAGAGGTGTCCGGTTCGGTTTGAACTGTGATCAAATAATCTAATTATCCGTTTATAAACTGCCCCCGGCGTTTTTTATCGCTTGTGGATTTTACCGGATTGTCAGATGTAAAGATCTTTTCAATGCCCTCATTCAGATCTTTTTCGTCCCGCAGCAGTTCCACACTGATCTTTACGATATTTTCTTCATAAAGGATAAGACTGAGATAGAGAAGGAACATCGTTACCGATGTCACGAACCAAAGTTCGAATATTCCCGATTTGCCAAAAATGATCACAGAGATAAAACTCCCGCCCATAATGACATATTCCCAGATACGTATCGCCTTGTTCAAGCGGGGATTTTCCCTGCTGATAAAACGAATAAACGGTAGAAGGCCCAGGATAAGGAAGAGCGCGTAAAAAAGAGCGGTCAGCAAATGAACATAATGCCAGAAAGGGAAAGTATCCTTCAGGGCAGGTATAATTGCGGTCAGGACCAAGGCGATCGAAGCATAAACAATGAAAGAAAAGTGCTGTTTTTGCCTGTAATTTTCAAGACGGAACAGAGCCAGACAAGCGGTCTGGATCGAGAACCCGGTGATCATAGCCCACAGAATAAAAACTTCCCGGTAGGTAAAAAAATTACCGATATTGCTTAAGGTATATATAAAGGGATTTTCCAGGGTTCCGTAAATGACGGTGATCAGCAGGTTCAGCAAAAGGAGGCTCATAATAATAAAGCGATTCCGGCGCTGACGGTATAGTTCTTCAAGAAAGTGCGATTTATTTCCCTGCCCGTGTAAAGGTTTATCTTGTTTTTTCATGGCTGCAAATTACGTACCCCGGTGTCGAACTTCAAGCAAATTAAACACGAAAAACCGGGAACGGCAGATCAGCGGGAAAGACGAGCCTTCAGCTTGTCGATTTTTTCACGATACAACATGAACGCCAAAAAACATAAAAGCAGGAGCGTTAGTACGATAAACCATAGCTCAAAGATCCCCGTCTGACCCTGAATGATCAAGGAACTCATACTGCCGATCAGGATAAGAAATGCCCAATTGCGTAGAACGATATGTAAGCGGGGCTTTTTACGGGTGAGTGAATAAAGGTAGGGACACAAGGCAAAGATCATGGACATTACATAAAGGAAAGTAGTCCATTTATGCACAGCATGCCAAAAAGGCATTTCATCTTTCAGTGAGGGGATCAGTGCGGTGACGATAAGAAAGAATGTAGCACAATAGATACTTACCTGCGGAAATATTTTTTCATAGTTTTCGAGTTTGAACAGGAAGATAACTGCGATCTGCACCGAAATGCCCGTCAGGACCGCCCAAAGGATATACCATTCGCGATACGGGAAATAATTGCCGATCTTGCTGAAGGTATAATGAAGCGGGTTTTCCAGTGTGGCGAATACGATCGTTCCCATGAGTGTCAGCATTAAAAGGGACATGACCAGTACAAACTGCCATCGGTATGTCCGGACCTGCTTTAAGATGACATGCCTGCCGGTATCGACCTGTTTTTGTACGATTTCTTCAGACATAAGTTAACTTAGCCACGGGAGTTTTTCAGGGCAAGTATTTTATATAAACGATAACATGCCGTAATATCATTGGGCGATCCCGGTTGTTGTGTTTTTCAGATCGGTCTTTTTCAGGGCATCCGCTATTGCATACGGCAAATAAGCTATCACAAAGAAAACGATAGCCACACCGGTCAACGACAAAATATACCAGGGCCAGGGTCCCAGAAAATCGATCAAAGAACCGCCGACCGGAGCGAACTTGAGGAACATATAATTTGCATCCGGATGGATATAATTGATCGGGAAAACAACGATGGCCAAAGCGAGGGTTACCATAAAAACGCGGGGTATGGAAGACCAGTATGGCCGCATTTTTAAAACGATCACCGCATACAGAACGCCAACGATCTCAATGGTGTGTGCCGTAAAGAAAGTTACCGCCAGGGGATGAGGGAACATATACTGAAGATCAGGTGTCAGCAGTGATTGACTTGCACCGCAGAGTGCCCAGAAATATGCGAGATCGAGAGCCCATTGTTTACGTGTGATCAGCAGAATGCCAACCATGATCATCCCGAAATTGCAAAGATGTAAGGGTAAACTGGTCAGCAGATGTTCTCCCAGAATGAGACGCAGTGTGGGTATTTCAAGGAAAAGATGCACAAGTGCAATAATACCGATCACGGTACCCGCCTTATCGGCTGTGCCTGGTGAAAATTTCTTTTTTGCAATGATCAGAAAAGTGGTACTGACAACAATAATAACGGCCAGATAGATCAGGTGATCACGCCCGAACATGGGGATGGTGTTTTCATAGCTTAAACCGGAAAAAAATTCTTTCAGCATTTTCCCTCCTGCCGGTGAAAGAAGTTCTTATTGGACTATGTTTGCACGCTTATATCATCGTATATGCATTGAACGGATATTCTTCAGCCAGATCGATATCGCAGACCTCGCGATACGGGAGCTGTAATCCGAAGATATTACAGATACGGTTATGCGTAATATTGGCGATAAATTCCTCATCGCATCCGTTCCCGCGCAGAACCTTCAGCAGATAGGGTATGACGGGCAGGCCCGGGATGCCGGAAGCATAAGGAGGTTCCGTCTTTTCCTGAAGCGTATGCGGAGCATGATCCGTTTCGATCCAGTCGATCCGTCCGCTTAAAAGCATTTGCATAAGTTCGCTTTGCGCGCTTTTATTGCGCAGGGGAGGATTTACTTTCAGTAGCAGACCGTTCTCGTTCTGCATCATATTGTCATCGAGCATCAGATGATGAGGTGTTGCCCCGCAGGTGATCCGGAAATCCACGATCGTGCGCGCGGATTCGATCCTTTCCACACTTTGCGGCAGAGAAACGTGGCAGATATGCAGAATACCCTTAAAACCGTGTTTCGTGGCAAGTTCGATCATATTTTCAATCGCATGCAATTCAGCCGCGGGCGGTCGAACCAGTGTGTGCGTCATGGGAAATTTCGGATCCCAGGCCTCCGGCCGGAAATCCGACTCTTCCTCACAATGTACTGCTATGACCCCGCGGTAATCATTTTTCACAAGTGTCTTAAAAACCGTTTCCCTGCCGGCGGTATCCGGTACGGAAAGATCTCCCGTGGAACTGCCGGCAAAGAGTTTGAGTCCCACAACCTCTTTGATCTCTTTTACACAGGAAATGGCTTCTCTTACCTGTTTCGGGTCTGTGGTAAGTCCGCAAAACACGCCGTAAAAAACATTGGACCCAACCTTTTTTGCCAGATCCAGGCGCTGCAGGATGTCCGCGCGCCTTAAAATGGGCGGATCGGTGTTGGGCATATCAAAAACTGCGGAGAGTCCGAGTTTTTGTGCAACCCGGAGACCGTGTTCGATGGTTTCTTTATGCCGTTCCCTGCCGTCCCTCAGGTGGACATGAGGATCGATCATAACACCCCCTTTTTATGTTTTTACTTTTTCTTGATTTCTACCGTCCATCCGTAACGATCAGCGATCTTGCCGTACTGGATGCCCAGGAGTTGTTCATAGATGGTTTGCGCATAAGGACCGACCTCGTCATTGTTGATGACGATATCCTCCCCGTCATCGTAACCGATGCGACCCACGGGAGCGATCGTTGCGGCTGTACCGGTCCCAAAACACTCTTGCAAACTGCCTTTTTTCGATGCTTTTATCAGTTCTTTGAATGCAATGCGACGTTCTTCGACCTTCCAACCCATGTCCCTCGCAAGCTGAAGGACGCTTTCACGCGTGATACCCGCGAGAATGGTGCCCTGTTCCAGCGTGGGGGTGATCAGCGTGTCATCAATGATGAACATGATATTCATTGTACCGACTTCATCGACGTATTTATGTTCACGTCCGTCAAGCCACATGATCTGTTTATAGCCTTTTTGCTGTGCTTTTTTTGCAGCATAGAGACTTTGCGCATAGTTTGCGGCTGCCTTCACATGTCCCGTTCCCCCAAGTGCCGCACGTGTAAATTCTTTCGTGGCGTAGATACCGACCGTTTGGAGATTTTTCCCGTAATAGGCATCAACCGGGGTTGTAATGATCATAAAACGATAGGTTTCACTGATCTTTACACCCAGGGTCGGATCCGTTGCGAAAATAAAAGGTCGTATATACAGTGACGAACCGAAATGCGGCGGGGTAAACACCTGGTCCATCGTGATCAGTTCGATCAATTCTTCGAGAGTCTGTTTTTCATCAATTTGCGGGATAGCCATCCGCTCTGCCGAAAGGTTCAGGCGGGCGATGTTTTTCTCCGGACGGAAGAGACGAACGATCCCGTCTTCACCGCGGAATGCCTTCATCCCCTCGAAAATACTTTGCGCATAGTGGAGGGTTATATTTGCCGGACTGAGAACAATGTCTTCGAATGGTATGATCTGAGACTCATTCCATGTCCCGTTACTATAGGTTCTGACCAGCATATGATCACTGTAATATTTTCCAAATCCCAGATCGTTATAGTTGATCTCGGAGAACTTACTTTCAGTGCATTTAATTATCTTCATCATTAACCTCATCAGAGTTAAGCTTATTATAAATCTTTCCAAACGTATCTTCACAGAAATCAGGATCCGTGCAGAAATCCTTTCCATCCGTATCGATGATAAGGATCGGGATCTCTTTTGACATATTCAACTCATTGATCCATCGATCGTAGTAAATATTTAACCGGTGCAAGTATGCAAGATCGATATTTTGTTCGTAATCGCGGCCGCGTTTTTTTATACGTGAAATAAGTGAGTCCGTGGAGGCCCTCAGATATACGATCAGATCCGGCGGGCGCAGATAGGATGTCATCTCATGGAACAGTTCCTGATAATTCTCCCAGTCACGATCATCCATTTTCTTCATATCGTGAATGCTTCGGGCAAAGATCTTTGCGTCTTCGTAGATCGTACGGTCCTGCACGATACTGTTATCCAGATCATGGATCTTTTTCTGTACCTGAAAGCGCTTTGAAAGGAAATAGATCTGCAGATTGAAACTCCAGCGTAACATGTCCCCGTAAAAATCTTTCAAATAAGGATTATCAACGACCACTTCATAATGTGGATCCCAGCCAAAACGTTCACAAAGCATTTTTGTGAACGTCGTCTTCCCGACACCGATATTACCTGCAATACCTATAAACTTATGTTTCATTTTCCGGTTCTTTCCA
>CAZHTR010000009.1:0-46418 GCA_964535585.1 uncultured bacterium
ATGTTTCACCTTAATCTTAATTTACCATTTCTCCATTTCCAAGTGAATCAAAACAGAGAGAGGAATTTTAGCTATATTCCCACGCTTATCTTGCGAGTTTTAATCATTACTGAGCGGTATCCTGGTCAGAAGAACGTGAAATATAACGACTAATCAGGCTGTTTATACCTCGATTGCTCTTCATACCTGATATCCTCCCCTTTCAGATGCCGGTAAAAAGACCTCAGCAGAATATCCGACATATCATCCTCATGAAACAGGCCTTCATTCAAAAAGAACTTGCGGAGCGGTGACTACTTCGGATAAAGCCACAGGTTCCGGGGCTTGTGGCCCATGAACATATGACTTAAGGTGACGAATTCGTCTTTTCCGAGATCCCGGATCTTCTCTTTGTCTTCATCGGAGAGATGAGATACAAGTTCCTGGAGTGCTTCGGAGGACGAGGAATTCCGTATCAAATTAATGCTTCCACTCACCGGTATATTTTACAGGTAAAGAAAAACCTCCTTTATCAGGAGGTTCCTCGTACCGAAGACCGGACTTGAACCGGTACGGCCGTTGAAGGCCGAGGGATTTTAAGTCCCTTGTGTCTGCCAATTCCACCACTTCGGCATGTTTTGAGGCGACGACCGGATTTGAACCGGTGAATAAAGGTTTTGCAGACCTCTGCCTTACCACTTGGCTACGTCGCCATTTCACATAGCGGACAAATATAAAAAAAATAGAATTAAAAACAACGTTTTAATTAACGATAAACGATGAACGATAAACGATAAACGATGCTTGCACGCCGCAGCTCCTCGAAGCTTTGCGCAGTGGAGCGAATGAGTGAAAGATTAACGATAAACGATGAATTTTAATATTGAACTTTAAACCATATACAATGAATAAATAAGGAAATTGTGATGAAAGTCACTTTGAGTATTTTATAGGTTTTTTGTATGCAGGTTTTATGTAAATTTTCACAAAGAGGAGGCGTGAAAATGTCATATTTACCCGATACGCGAAAGAATATTCTTGCTAACAAGAGCTTTGATTATTCTTACAGGATCGTGAATCTTTACAAATATCTTGTAGCGAAAAAAGAGTATGTCATGAGCAAACAATTATTAAGAAGCGGCACCTCAATTGGCGCTGTCATCACAGAAGCACAAAACGCGGAAAGTAAAAAAGATTTTGTGCATAAACTCGGTATTGCGCAAAAAGAATGTGCGGAAAGTATCTTTTGGCTGGAATTGCTCCATCGAAGCAATTACCTGGAAGAAAATGACTTTATAAGTATCAATGCCGATACCATCGAATTGCTCAAAATCATCCGCTCATCCATCATTACTGCAAAGAAAAATCTATAATTAGATACTAATCGTCCATAATTTATCATTCATCGTTTATCGTTTATAGTTTATCGTTTATAGTTTATCGTTCATAGTTCATCGTTTTTTACTTATATTCCGCAAGAAAAGCAAAGGATAAGCACTCCATGCAAACACTTAAATTTCTCACTCCTGCCCAGGTCCGCCATGTTGCCGATGCGTA
Organism: uncultured bacterium; assembly: GCA_964535585.1. GTDB lineage: Bacteria > Fidelibacterota > Fidelibacteria > Fidelibacterales > Fidelibacteraceae > M50B103. The sequence continues at coordinate 1,537 of CAZHTR010000009.1, forward strand.
CGGTACGCCGGTCTATGTCTATAGCGAAGAAAAACTGCGCAGCTCGGCCGAACAGGCGCTGGCCTTTCCGCATGCTTTCGGACTGACGGTCCGCTACGCGATGAAGGCGAATCCCAACGCTGCCATCCTTAAACTTTTCGACCGCATGGGCATCCACTTCGATGCAAGTTCCGCGTATGAAGTACAACGCCTGCTGATGCAGGGGATCGCTGCGGAACATATTCAGCTGACCGCCCAGGAACTGGCAAAGGACCTGGATGAACTGGTGCGCCGCGGAGTGATCTTCAATGCGAGTTCCCTTCACCAGTTGGAGACTTTCGGCAAGCTATTCCCGGGACAGGATGTGAGCGTCCGCATCAATCCGGGTATCGGCAGCGGACATTCCAATCGCACCAATGTCGGTGGTCCCTCTTCCAGTTTCGGTATCTGGGTGGATTATCTGGATGAAGTAAAATCGCTGGCAAAAAAATACGGACTTACCGTTACCAAGCTTCATTCGCATATCGGTTCGGGTTCCGATCCCGCAGTATGGAAAAAAGTGGCGGCAATGAATCTCGATGCCGTACGCGCCTTTCCGGATGTCACCGTCCTGAATATGGGAGGCGGCTTTAAGATCGCAAGAATGGCGGGAGAGACCAGTACGGACCTGAGGGTCATCGGCAACAGTGTCAAACCCCTGTTCGAGCAATTTTATACGGAAACCGGCAGAAAGATCGCTCTGGAGATCGAACCGGGTACCTGGCTTGCCGCCGCGAACGGCGCGCTGATCACCCGCGTGGACGATAAGGTCGATACCGGAAAAGACGGCTATACCTTTGTCAAAACAGATACCGGCATGAGCGAGATCCTGCGGCCGACACTTTACGGCGTGCAGCATGTGATCAATACCGTGGCACACGAAGGAGAACTGCCGAAAGAACAGGAAGCGGTTGTGGTGGTCGGTCATTCCTGCGAAAGCGGCGATATCCTCACGCCAACTCCCGGTGACGCCGAGGGCGTGGACAGGATCTCTCTGCCCCGTCTGAATATCGGTGATTATCTTGTCATTGAGGATTGCGGTGCCTACTGCGCTTCCATGTGTGCCGTCAATTACAACTCTTTCCCGCAGGCGGCGGAAGTCCTCATTCGTGAGAACGGCGAAACAACCCTCATTCGGAAACGACAGACAATGGAGCAAATGATAATGAATGAGTTGAGGTGTTGAGGTGTTGAGGTGTTGAGGTGTTGAGGTGTTGAGGTGTCGAGGTGTTGAGATGTCGAGTTGTCAGGGTAAAGTAAAAAATGAAGTAATATTCCACTACTCCCTCACTCCCTCACTCCCTCACTCCCACACTCCCACATTCCCACACTCTGATACCCCTTTCTGTCAAAACATAGGAAACATAATGATAATCCAGCGATCAACCTTGTATATCGTGGCCACGCCCATCGGGAATCTTGAAGATATCACTTATCGGGCGGTGCAGGTTTTACGCGATACGGATGTTATCGTCTGCGAGGATACGCGGGTGACCGGTATTCTTCTGGCGCGATACGAAATACCGAAAAAAGCCATGATCCCCCATTACAAGAACCGGGAGGCGGATACCATCGCGCCGGTGCTGGAGCATCTTCGGAACGGCCGGTCTGTGGCACTTGTATCGGACGCGGGTACGCCCGGCATCAGCGATCCGGGATATTTCCTCGTTTCCGAGGTGGTGAAAGCCGGTTTTGCGGTCGAACCCATTCCCGGTGTAACGGCCGTGACGGCGCTGTTGTCCGTTTCCCACATATCCAACACCCGCTTCTACTTTGAGGGCTTCCTGCCCCATAAGAAGGGCCGTCAGACGCGTTTAAAGTATCTTTCCGCCATGGATTGCGCTGTGGTCTTCTACGAATCCACGCATCGCATCATGAAATTCCTGTCGGAGATCCTCGAATACTTCGGCGACCGACCCATCCTGCTGGGCAGGGAACTGACGAAAATGTACGAAACCATTTTTCGCGGAACGGTATCGGAAGCGATCGCTTATTTCGGTGATCATTCCGTAAAAGGGGAATTCGTAATATTAATTGACAAAGGACAATTGACAAAGGACAATTAGAAGAGGTGATTTTTACTAGCCGGATAATTGTTGCAAGGCGAATAGTATTGTGGTGTTTTAGAATAATCTGTCTGCGCGGAGGCGAGAATTAATCTGAATAACGAATAAAAGTTTAATATGATGTTCGTCCCCGTTTTACACCTGTCTTTATAACATATTGTATATAATAAAGATCACACGATCAACACAAAATCAATTAATCCTTATCAATTGCCAATTCAATTTTCAATTGTCATTTGTCCATTGTTCATTGAATAAAGCTGCCGTATCTCCGGTATGCCAAAAAAGGATATTCTCGTTTTTCCATTTTCCTTTTTGGATCAGATCGATCATAGCACCGAGGGCGCGACCGGTATAAACGGGTCCCACAAAAAGACCTTCGCTTCGCGCCAACATACGGATCGCACGGCGTTCATTCTCCCCCACCACGCCGTAACCCTCACCCAGATAGTCGTATTCCACATCGAAATCTTCCGGTTTCAGACGGATATCCAGATCCAGCAGTTCGGCAGTTTTATTTCCAAGCGCCGCCAGTTCGGGCGGGAAGGCTTCTTTTCCCGTTTTGACCCGATCGATGCTAATACCTGTTATACTGCCGTTAAAACCGGTCATTTTTGCACCCAAGACCATACCGGCGAGGGTTCCGCCGGAACTGCTTGCCACGATGATGCGGTCGCATTTGATATGCATCAGCCGGAGCTGGTTCTGCAATTCATCCATGGCCATCAGGTAACCCGCGGCACCGAGAGCGTTGGATCCGCCAACCGGAATAATGTAAGGCTTCCGGTCTTCTTTTCGCAGTTTTTCGGCGATCTCTTCTATGATCTGCTCACGCGGCGAACCTTTCGCAAAGCGGATCTCGGCACCGGCAAGACGATCCAGAAAAAGGTTTCCGCCAACATGTTCCGGCGCTTCTCCGGAAAGCACCAGCCGGCAATCCAATCCGAATTTATTGGCCGCCGCGAGGGTCTGCAGACAGTGATTTGATTGCGGACCGCCTGCGGTAATGACGGTATCTGCACCCTGTTGCAGGGCATCCGCGATCAGATATTCCAGCTTGCGGGTCTTGTTGCCGCCAAAGGCCAGTCCGCTGAGATCATCGCGTTTGACATAGATCTTTCCATCGAAACCGATGGCCTGCGCGAAATGCGGGATCTCGTGCAGGGGTGTCGGAAATTGTCCCAGTGTGACCTTCCTCAGATATTTCATTTATTCTTCCACAAGCTCGTACTTCAGGTCTTTCCCTTTTTCCAGCGCGGAAATACCTTCTTTCATCCAGCGCGGCATGGGTTCGTCCTTGAGATAATGTGCGAAGAACTGTTCCATGCGGATAGTGAGGTCCATACGGTTGCCCCAGCTGGTTTCTTTAAGGTTATGCGCATCCTTGTTATATACCAGCATCCAGGCGGGTTTTTGCAGGCGGCGCATGGCGACCAGCATTTCGATACCCTGTGTCCAGGGAACGGCTCCGTCGTCGTCGTTATGCATCATCAGCAGGGGGGTTGTGATACGGTCGGCAAAAAACACCGGTGAGTTCTCGTAATACAGATCAAAATCATCCCACATATTAGCGCCGATACGGCTCTGACCGTCCTCGTACTGCATCATGCGGCTCATACCGCTGCCGTAACGGATGCCGCCGTACGCGCTGGTCATATTGCTCACCGGCGCGCCGGCCATGGCGGCTGCGAAACGATCGGTCTGCGTAACAAAATAGGCTGTCTGATATCCACCCCAGCTCTGACCCTGGATACCGATGCGCTCTTCATTGATAAAGGGATATTTTTCGAGCAGCATATCCACACCGCTCATCACGCAATCCAATCCGGATGGTCCGGGATAACCGGTTTTATATACAATGTCCGGTACGAAAAGGATATATCCGTTACTTGGATAAGCACTGCGGCTGACCGTTGAGTAACTGGGACTGGGAGTCGCGTAACTGTGCAGATAATCGGAATATTTTTCATAATAATAAATGATCATGGGATGCTTTTGTGTTTTATCCAGATCATCGGGAATGTAGAGCAGACCCTGCAGTTCGATCCCGTCGGAATTCTTCCATTCCACAAGCTCAACGCTGGCCCAACGGTATTGAGACTGTTGGGGGTTCAACGCGGAAAGTCTGACCGTTTGATCGAAACTCATGTCGCTGACCCAGAGGTCCGGGGTATTGCGGTAATCTCCGCGACGCCAGATCAGCACATCGCGATCCTTTGCCTTGGTCAGCCGGTCATAGCGATGATCCGTATAGATCAGGTGTTCGGGCTCGGAACCGGTATAGAGATTCGCGGTAGCAAATCCCGCGGCTTTTGTTTTTTCGTGAAAGACCGATAATACGACCGGTTTGACCGGAACATATTTCAGGTCCGAATTCAACTCGATATAGCGGTACACATTACCGCTTTTCCGACCGGCACCCAGTGTAACGTTTAAAGGTTCTTTTTCATTCTTGATATCGAATTTCCAGATGTCGTATCGATCGTAAATATAGACATAACGCTCATCAATACCCCAGTGCATGAATCCATGCGGTGTTGCCGGCATGGGTCTGTCATCGTCCTCGTTGTAAAAGGGCACTTCCAGTCCTTCCGTCAGGCAACGTACGGTTTTACTGCGAACATCGAAGGCATACCAGTTACTGTCCGCATGTTCGTACCAAACCGCATAATTTCCTTTTGGCGAAAGTTTTGGTTCGTAGCTTCCTTTTTTCAGAAAAAGCTCCTTGTCCCCGTTTTTAACATTCACGATGTAATAATCGGAATAGGAGATCGATTCCCAGGATATTAATTGCCGATATGCTTCATTATTCTCACCCAGGAGGATGTCTTCGTCGGAGTCCCGTCCCAATTTGATGACCGGAACTTCCGTATCCGCCAGTTGGATAACCTTTTTACTTCCCACGTCCACCCGGGCAATGTAATTCCGGTTCCTGTCGCGGCTGACTTCTTTTAACTGCTGACTCTGCAGTAAGGGGTCAGTCCATGACCATAGGTCCAGATGCACTTTTTCGTTGCTCAGCAGTGTATCTTCCGGAGTTTCATCCACTTTCGGAGCGGTGCCGAAGAAAAGACGTTTCCCGTCTTTGGAAAAACTGGGAAAACGGATACCGCTGACGGTCCAGCCTTCGGGTATGCCTGCGGCCTGTTTATCCAGATATTTAACGGCATTATTTCTCCCTTTTTTCCAGTAATAAATATCAAATTCTTTTTGTTTGGTCGTATCGCCGGAAAAAAGGAATGCAAGCTGATCGCCTTTTTCATCGAAACGGAAGTTTTTCGCTTCGCCCGCGGTCTCAAGAATGACACTGATCTTTCTTCTATCGATATCGATCAATGAAACACGCACCGAATCGGGTTTCCCTTTTAATTTTGTAAGTACTACTGCCCGGTTCCCGCGCTCGCTTAACACATAGGATCCGGCATATTCTATGATCAGGGTATCACCTTCAAGCGGATTCCATACCCACAGGGGCGTTCCTTCTTCCCTTATCTTCGGCTTTTTGACAGCCGGTTTTTTTTCTTCTTTAACTTCCGTTACTTCAGGTTTTTTCTTTGATGTATCCGGTTCTTCCTCGGTCAATGTCAATGCTGTGGAATCGGGAACTTCCGTGGAATCGGGTTCCGCTTCGGTTTTGGCGGGCGGCGGAAGCGGTTTTTCGAGATGCAGCGCGATCCAGGGACTGCCCTTACTGCTGGCGGAATAGGATTTAACACGCGGCACGACATAGAGGCTGTCTTCTTCGAAGACATATACGCAAAGTGAATCTTTCGGCATTTTATCCGCTTTCAGTTTGTCGATCCTGGCCTGACGATCCGTTTCGAAACGCGGTGCCCGTAAAAAGACAAGATAATCGGATGAAGATGAAAAAGCGGCTCTTTTCGCACGGTCAAAGTCCATTTTCCTGCCGCTGCCGAGTTCATGCAATGTTAAAAAATTATCGCCGCGATTGGTCGCTGTGATATAATATACCCATTTCCCGTTATCCGATATCGAAGGATCCGCCATACGCTGCCACTGTGCATAGTCCGTGGGGCGAAGAGGCACCTTCTCACGTATTTCTTCAACCAACACCGTATCTTCGGGAGCGACGATGGTCAAAACCTCTTCCGTTTTCTCCTTCGCGCAGGATGCAAACATCAATATCAATACCGTTACGATCATCCAATTTCTCATTGTACCATACCTTTCGAAGTTAAAAAAATATTATCTCTTCTCTCTTTTGAAATAGTGTTTTTTCAAAAACGTGTAATCAAAGAACGTACCGTTCTTGCAGCTTATGACTCCGCCGCATTCGCACTCGCCGCACATGCCGATGCCGCACATGTGGTTGGTTTCCAGAGATGCATAGCAATTTTCCGGTTCACAACCTTTATCAATGGCGATCTCCAGTGCCTTTTGCATGAGTTCATCCGGACCGATCGTATAGAGGGAACAATTCTCCGTTTCAAGCTGATCGAGTTCCTCGGACAGGATATCCAGAACCCTTCCCGCTTTGCCTTCGTCCGGCACGACGGTGTAAACGGCATGGGGGGAGATCAGTTCATCAAAAGCCGCTTCTTTCTTTTCTTTTACACCGTGGTAGACTTTCACAATATGTCCCAGCGACGCAAAATGTTCTGCCAGTTTCGGTACCAGCGCCAGTCCCGTACCTCCGCTCACGATCACAACATGGTTTTTGTGATTTTCCGGGACCTGGTCGCCGTATGGACCCCGGATATAGAGCGTATCGCCCACTTTCATTTGAAACAGTGCGTGTGTGAATTCCCCTTTTTTTGCTTCCTGTTGATAATGCCGTTTGCGCACGATGAACCGTAGCGGTGATGAGGAAACAATACCGAAGGGTTTCTCACCCGTTTCAGGGATCCGGATAAAAACATACTGACCGGGTTTATAGAGCATCGGATCGCCTTCCAGCGTGAGTGTCAACATGCTCTTGGTCAGAAAGTCCATTTCCGTGATCGTATATGCCTTATACTTTGCAAGCTGCTTAACCAACAGGAAGCTTGCCGATGAATCCGTGTGGAATTCGGCATCGAACTTCAGTGCATCAAAATATTCTTTTTGTTTTTTATGCTTAACACGTGCGATCACGGAACCGATACCCACCACGTTCGCGCCGGCGCTGCGGATCGCACGGATCTGCGATCCGCGACTCACACCACCCATACCGATGATGGGGATATCCGGACCGACCGCTTCGCGGATCTCGCTGATCTTTTTTACCGCAATTTCAAAAATGTGTTCGCCGCTACGGCCTCCCTTGTGTCCATTGGGATTATACAACAACAGTTTTCCGCTGACCGGTTCGATATAAGGCTCCGGACCCACTGTGTTAATAGCCGTGATGCCGTCCGCGCCGGCTTCCACCGCCGCCCGCGCGATCTCACCGATATTTTCCACATTCGGGGTCAGTTTCGGGAACAGCAAGACATCGCTTACCGGGCGGATCGCCTGCATGTATTCCCGTACGAGTTCGGCGCTGCAACCGATCGATGCACCGTAACCCGGTTTGGCATGCGGACAGGAAAAATTCAGTTCCAGAATATCCGCAAGCGGCGCGAACTTTGTGGCCAGTGTAACAAAATCCTCCGGTGAATTGCCGGACAGGGAAATATTCAGCAAGGCGCGCAGGGGTTTGTCGTCCAGCAGGGCATGCAGTTCCTTATATCCCCCTTCCATGCCGGGATTACGGAGTCCGACAGCGTTCACATAAGAACCGGGAGCCACCTCGCCGATAATGGGTTCACGATTTCCCGGATTGGGCTGGACCTGATAACTTTTCGTTGTAATGATATCAATGGCCGGTATGTTCTCATCCACGTAGCGGATCAGGTTCGTTCTGGTGGTCCAGACACCCGATACGGTTGCGAACTTCAGGGTTCCGGACAATAAATATGATCTTATTTCTTTAGCGGATCGCATGTTACTCCAATAAATGACAATTGTAAAGGTAATAATATTTGCTTAAAAAAATAAGTGAAAAATAACCGGACTCAGGATATACTCATAAAAACCTTATACAACAGTCCTAAAAATAATATTTCATCTCATGGTATAATTATTGTATATTTTTACAAATCATAAGGGAGAACATAAAATGAAGACACTCGGAAATATAATCTGGTTGATCTTTGGGGGTTTTGTTACTGCTCTGGAATACCTGGCAGCAAGTATCGCTCTGATGGTCACGATCATCGGAATACCATTTGGAATTCAGACTTTAAAACTCGGACTTTTTACCCTTACCCCTTTCAGTATGTCCATCAAGGAAAAATCCAACTCCCGCGGCCTCCTTACCCTGATCATGAACATTATCTGGATCCTGATCGGCGGTATCTGGATCTTTCTTACACATATCATTTTCGGCGTGATCCTTGCGATCACGATCATCGGGCTTCCGTTTGCAAAACAGCATTTTAAGATGGCCGTTATTGCTCTGACGCCTTTCGGTAAAGAAATCGTAAGTAAATAAAAAAAAGAAACGGGGTTTAGCTATGATCAATTATTATTTCGATAATGATCATAATGTGCTTGAAAGTATTTTTTCAGGTCCGGTCAGCATGAAGGACATCAGTGATTTTATGCGCGATATCAACAGAGAAGATCATTTGCCAACTATACTGAATATTCTCGTTGATGCACGGAAGGCAAAATTCAATATCGATCCGAGCGAGATCCCTGAACTTGCAGCTGTGAACTACACGCTGGATAAACGATTTGATCATATTAATAATGCTATTCTGACCGATCATCCCGACGAAACGGCCATATCCCTGCTCTACCGGTTTGCAAGCAGAAGCAAGCGATATCACGTAAAACTTTTTTCCTTACGTGAAAACGCCATGGACTGGCTTTCCATGGCGTCTTCAATTAAAAGATGATCTCTTGATTCAAATTGAATTGTAAAATAATCGCTTCTTTTTTTCCTTTACATATCAAGCAGAACGGGTTTCCCGAATCCAAGTTTAACCAGCTCATCCAGTTGCGTTTCTGCATCACCCACGACCAAATAGATCATCTTTTCCGGATGCAGATATTTTTGTGCAAGAGCGCGGTGACAATCCAGGGTCATGTTCCGTACGATCTCTTCTTCACGGCGGATATAGTCGACCGGCATATTGTAATAATCGATCGCCCATAACATGCTTAACATATCCGAGATGGTCTCGAATCGCCGCGCATTGGATTTAAGGATGGCGTTCTTGGTAAATTCCAGATCTTCCGGAGAAATACCTTCCCGGTATTCCTTTATCAGGTCCCGGATGATCTCGAGCGATTCCAAGGTTGCGCTGGACTGTACACTGGTGGATGCGACAAAAGGTCCTTTGATCTTTGTTCCGCTAAAGCCGGAACGCGCGCCGTATGTATAGCCTTTTTCTTCACGAAGGACCAGGTTCAGATTGCCGGAAAAGGATCCGCCCAGCTTATAGTTCATGACCGTCGCGGGATACAGGTCTTCGTCAGAACGATCCATCGTAAGATAACCGACCCTTAGGACGGACTGTTTTGCACCGGGCATATCCACAAAATAGACCTTTGCTTTTTCCGGGTTCTCGGCAAGAGGATATTCCGGGATATTGACCTCTTTAGCTTCCCACCGTGTTTCCAGACTCTTCAGTGCTCTTTTAACACGTGGTAAACGAAGCGATCCAACGATATTCATGGAAGCGACGGAAGGTGAAAAGTTCTTTTCATAATATGCTTTCAGATCGTCCAGGGTAATACTCTCAATACCTTCTTCCGTACCGATCGTAGGAATGGAGAAAATGTGATCTTCACCGTAAAGCAATTCATTGAATTTTCGTGATGAAACGGTATTGGCATCCGCCCTGGCACGTTTGATGGCGTTCAAATTGCGGATCTTAGCCAGTTCGAACTGCTCTTCATCCCAGCGCGGTTCCAGAAGCATTTCCTCGGCGATGGCCAGAGTCTTCTCAAAATTCCGTGCAAGACAGCTTACGGAAAGCACGATACTTTCCTGTCCCGTATATATACGGATACTCGCACCCAATAGATCGATCTCTTCTTCAAGTTCCTCGGGAGTTTTATTTCGGGTGCCTTCCGACATGAGATCCGTAACCAGATTGGCCACCCCCGGTTTTTCAAAACAATCAAGGAGATGGCCGCCACGCAGAACGATCTGATAGGATACGAGCGGCAGCTCATCATGTGTTATTCCGAAGATCTCCATGCCGTTCGCCAGTTTGCCCGACCATACTCCCGGCAGATGGACTTCCGGCATGGGTCCTTTTTCGGGTTCGATACTGCGGTCAAAGGAAGAGGGCGTGCGCTGTATTTCCCCCGTATCTTCGGGTATATCCACGATATAGCCCGCGGCGGTAATATCCTCTTCGACAACGTTGGCTTTGACCGAACCTTCAGCCACACGGTGAAGTTCGCCTTTGGGAACAAAGCTCGTAGCTACATAGGGTTTATCCTTAATATATTTTTCATATACGCGCATGATATCTTCTTTTGTGACCGACTGCAGTTTTCGCAGATCCCGGATGAGATATCCCGGATCTTCCGTGAAAACATTATAGATCGCCAGATTAAAAGCCTTATCCAGAACGGATGTTATACTATTGTAAAAGCTGGTCTCAAGGCGCGCCCGCACACGTTCAAGATCGCGGTCGCTAATACCTTCTTCTTCAAAACGCTGAAACCCTTCGAAGATCGCCTGCTCAACTTCGTTGAGATCTTTGCCCTCATTGGCTGTGACCATGACGTAGAATTCACCGGCCAGTTCCTTTGCCTGATTGCTGACCCCCACACGTGAGGTCAGTTGCTTTTCCTGTACGAGTACTTTATAGAATGGTGCCTTCTTTCCTACCGAAAGCAAATGTGAAAGGTACCGCAACGCATAGGCGTCCTCATGATATTCTTCCACGGAAGGCCATACCATGGTGAGTTGCGCCGCCCGGGCAAAATTATCTTCATGATAGAGTTTTTTGGTCTCATTCAGCACCGCAGCTCTGGGTACCAGCGGTTCCGGATCGCCATGCTTTTTGATCTCCGAAAAATATTTATTGACCAAGGCTTTAACTTCCGAAGGATTGATATCACCGGCAATGACCAGCGTGGCATTGTTTGGACCGTAATAATTGTCATAGAATTTTTTTACATCTTCAACGGTCGCATTCAGGATATCTTTCGTTTCGCCGATGACCTGCCAGCTGTAGGGATGGTCGGCCGGATACAGCGCTTTGCCGATCACATAACTGCGGTGTCCGTAGGGTGTGTTATCCACGCGCTGACGTTTTTCGTTCACCACCACATTCTGCTGATTGGCGAAAGCCGAAGGTGTCACCGTGTTGATCAAATAACCCATACGGTCCGATTCCATCCACAATACCATTTCAAGGGCATTCTTCGGAACAACCTCATAATAGATCGTACCATCGGTCCAGGTTCCTCCGTTCAATGTGCCTCCCGCATCCTGGATCTTTGAGAAGAACTCATCCTGTGGAACATTTTCCGATTCCTGGAACAACATGTGTTCGAATAAATGCGCAAATCCGGTACGACCCGGTTTCTCACGGTTGGATCCCACATGATACAACACTGCGACCGCGGTAATGGGGTCACTGCTGTCAACATGTAGGATAACCTCCAGGCCGTTATCGAGTTTAAATTTTTCATATGCCATCGACAGATCGGATTTCTCACATCCGGTAAAAAGCAAGAACGCTGCCGTTAAAAAAGCCATGATCCTTTTCATCATATCAACTCCTCATTCTGTTTGTTCAAAATTAATCACTTTATCACATCATCCCAAAAGATTATTTGCAATATGTCAAGCGTGAAATATCCAGACTCCCGTATCCCCCGTTTTTTTATTTTTAAACGCCTCCCAGCTTCCGCTGTCAAAGCTTTTATGTGTTGAATATTCCAGTACAAATATCCCATTGGGCTTCAGATGATCCCTGCATGCGGTAAAAAACCCCGCCGGCAGTGACAGATCATATGGTGGATCCGCCAAAATGAGATCGTATTTTTCTTTACTTTGCTCAAGATAACGGAACGCATTCGCCTTCACGGAAGTCCAGGAATCAGGCAGAGCGGCAATGCTCTCGAGATTCTTGCGAATGACCCCGATGCATCCCGGATGTTGATCGACGAACGTGACATGCCGTGCATAGCGGGATAGCGCCTCGATACCCAAGGCACCGGATCCGGAAAATAAATCCAAAACAAAACGTCCCTCAAGCGATTGAAGGACGTTGAAAATGTATTCTTTGATTATTCCGGTTGTAGGACGTACAGCATGCCGGGGACTTTTAATATAGAGTCCGCCATAGCACCCGCTAATGATCCGGGACATCATTCTCTTTCATAATATACCAGTGTCATTTCGAGTGTGTTCGACTGGTTCACGGATGAATAGGATGAAGCGATCTCACGTACAAAAAATGCTGCCGGTATATTCTGCAGTTCTGGAAAGATCAGACTGAGGGCTGTCCGGGTTCCGCTGATCTGTAATTTCATATCATGTTGCAGGATGCCGTTATCAAGTCTGCGACTGTCTATCTTTTCCGTTGATATCATTACTTCCGCCTGTTTTGCGGCGATATTCAGATAATCGTCGAAATATTCCACATCAAGATCCCAGATTCTCGCCGGTCTGTCTTTTTTATCTAACACCGGTAAATTGGATGTCAGCTGGATGCGTGTAAATTCATCGATCTTTTCCGGTTCACCCTGCACAAATGATGTGAACATGTCATATTGTTCGATAACATTGGCATATGATTGGATAAGCATGGCATGACGCGACATAACGGAAACGCTTAACCTGTCCTCTGAAATATTCAGGCGGTCCATGATCATACCCCCCGGTACTTTGGACCATACCGCCTCAGCGGCATTCATGTTCCGGATCGATAACGCCAGTTCATCCCGGATGCGTTCATAGATCGGGGGACTTTCAAGTATCTTTTCTTCCGTAGTTTCCTTGATGATCTCTTTTTCAATACGTTTTTCAACGATCACAGTAGGGGGTTCAGCAGTCTTTGCAGGGGGTTTGGGGGCGGCAACTTCCTTTTTTACTTCCGGCTTTGCGGGTTCTTTCGGTGTTTCGCGGACCTCCCTGGGTTCGGGTTGAACGGGGATGTAAGCCACATCCTTTTCCACCCGTGAATGCCGCCATGTTTTTACTTTATGGATACTTTTATTCCAGATCAAAACGATATTATTGCCGATATTTTTAAAGAAATCGCTTGTACCGCTTGGATTTGAAATATAAGCACCCCCCAGTAAAAACAAAAGTAAGAGTAGAATAAACAGCCATATACGGAACTTTCTGGGCGGTTTCTTATACTCTTCCGTCGGGGGTGATGGCGGCTGAAAATAAAAATCGTCATTCCCTCCTCCGGAGAAAGTATCGTCAAAACGAAGAACTTCTTTTTCTTCGTCCTGATGCGGAACCTTCGTCATTTGATCTTCTCGCAATAAATTGATCTTCATTCACTTGCTCCTTATATCATTGCACCCAATGCAGATGAAAACACGGTGTCATACTGTTCATTGAAATTTTCCGATGGTTTTATGTACGTCTTATTTACAGACATCGGGTTTAGCAGACGAATATTTGCATGGATATTTTTAAGTTTGTGAAGATGACCAATAGATGCGCTGTTCCCGGTAATAAAAATCTTATATTGATCCAATACATCCGTTTTCCCGCTAACAAGAGCCTCGGGTAGTCCTTCGGGGATATCTCCGTTATTGGCATAGAACAAAAGATGGTCGTTTACGGATGAAAAACGGGTATAACCGGTTATCCTGTCCTTTACCACATTTACAAGTTCAAATGTATTATTTACCAGTTCTGCTACGATATAGTTTTCTCCCGTAAAAACATGCTTAGCGATCTCGGACGCATTAAAAATGTTTATTCCCAGTCCCACCGCTTCACAGTGATTATCATGGCAGGCACGCATTACGAGTTCGTTGACCTTTTTGGGGTAATAGATACACGTAAGATCGGCTTCGTCTTTCTGCCGGTACAGAACCTTAACCTGGCAATCGCTTTGTTCAATGAAGGGACGGCCCAGTTTGAGTTCCGTCATCCAGATATCCTTATCGATCACGGACTGAACCTTTTCCCGCGGCACCTGTTCATAGAAAGTGGTATATACCAGTTCTCCCGGGAAAGAGAAATAGACACTTTCCTTTTTCAGTGAAAGGGTCTGCAGGATCTCTTTGATCATTGCGCTCAGAAGATTTCCGGCATCTTTCTGATAAAGAAAAGTTCTGTCAAATACAAATTCAGGTGAGAAAAAACCTAATTGTTTAATGGTTCTCTTACCTTTTTGTGCCTCGCTTAAATATACAAAAACAGACTCATCGTGATGTAGCGCGAGCGTTAACATATGTATTTATTCCCAGGAAGCTTCTCCATTCATGATATAACCGTGTCCGGTATCTTTGAACGTGAAAAACAGGTATTTACGTTCAAGGAATCCACCCCGGATCGGACTGTGAATAGTGACCGTATCCTTATCCCGGCCCTTAACACTAACCTCATATTCAATGCCGGTCAAAGGACAGACCAATAGAGAATCGACCAGATTGAAACGTTTGTATTTTGTTACTCTTTCTATGATCGTATCGACCGTCGTATCAATGATAATGCCCTGCCAGAGTGAATCCATGTATTTATACTGATCCTTATCCTGCGCAAGGAAGATCGTATCCCAGTATCCGGTTTCAAGATTGAGTTCAACGGCGGTATACACTTCCGCCAGACTTGTATCCCTGGCGGGATAGGGATTGGCGAAAAGGGTATCATATTCACTGAACCACAGCATGGGAACGCGGATCCTTACATTCTGTCCTTTATAATTGATATATTGTTCACCGATGTAATTGCTGTCGGCAAGAATGGAGTCCCTGACAGCAGAGACAAACCATAATACACCTTTCATATCCGCATCATAGTGACCGGTCAGTTTTTCATACATGCGCTGAGCATGCCAAAGCTGTTCCATTTTCCACTGCGAGCGCATGCGCATTTTATTTTCTTCGTTCCAGATACTGCTCGGTATAAAAATAACAAGTAATAAAATAACCACTAAGATTACCGCGATCCATTTAATGACAAATGACCATTTCTCGCTGTAATATTTCTGCTCTTGCACAAGACCTCCTCGTCTGCTATAGGGTAATGAATGGTTTTATCTTTTCGAGTGTTTTTTCTCCGATCCCTTTGATCTTGGTTAGATCGTCCAATGATCTGAAAGGACCGTTCTTATCACGATATTCCAGTATATCTTTAGCCTTGCTCATTCCGATATTCGGAAGGGCTTCGATCTCCATCAGCCCGGCTGTATTGATATTGACAGGTTCCGCGGGGAGTTTGCTTTCACTGCGTTGTTCATCTTCCCTGTTAAAGGAAGTTTCTGTTTTTACATCCGAAGCGCGGATGGGTCGTTGTTTTTTTATGACCACCCTGAACAGAAACCAAAGTGCACCGACAAGAAGGATCAATGCAATAACAAGAATGATGTTTTTTTCTTTTTTAGTAAACATAATGTCCCCAAATTAGGGTGTAAACTTCTTTATTTTAACGTTTTTTTTCTTGGAATACAATTGATATAATTCTTTTATCAGGTTTTTTTCATTACGGTCCATACCGGACGGGGTCTCAATATGTATCTGTATCAGTTGATCACCGAAACGGTGTCCGTTCAGGACAGGGAGCCCCTTTCCGCGCAAACGATAGATCTTTCCGTGTTCGGTACCCGGGTTAATTTTAAAGCTGACCTTTCCACTCAGTGTGGGCACTTCCACTTCATCCCCCAGTACGGCCTGAGGCCAGGTAATAACACAGGTAATGATCACGTCATTGCCAGATCGCGTGTATACGGAATGGTTAATCTCCTTGAAAACGACTATCAGATCACCCCGCTCGCCATTGTGCGGACCGGCATGTCCTTCACCACGCAGGGTCATGTAATTACCATCCTGCACACCGGGAGGTACATCGATACTGACCGTTGCTTCTTCTTTTATACGCCCATCGCCGCCGCAGGATACACAGGGTTTATCGATCACCACTCCCTGTCCCCGGCATTGATAGCAGGGTTTTGAACTGATCATTTGTCCGAAAAAGGAATTTACGCGTTCACGAACCTCGCCCGTACCGTGGCAGACCGGGCAGGTCCGTTTACCACTTCCGCCGGCACCCCGGCAGTCCGGACAGGTTTCGAATCGGCTGAGCTTGATCTGTTTCTTAATCCCTTTGTATATCTCTTCAAGGCTCAGACGCAGGTTCACACGCATGTCCGCGCCGCGATTACTGCTGCGACGGGATGTCCCTCCCCCGCCGAAAAAACTGCCGAATCCGCCGCCGAAAGCATCTCCAAAAATACTTCCGAACTGGGAGAATATATCGTCCATGGACATACCCTGTCCACTGAAACCACTACTGTAACCGTTCTGTTTGAGACCGTCATGTCCGTACTGGTCATAACGTTGACGTTTTTCCGGATCGGAAAGAACGGAGTAAGCTTCTGCGGCTTCTTTGAATTTTTCTTCCGCTTCTTTATTGTTCGGGTTCTTATCCGGGTGATATTTAACCGCCAGTTTCCGGTAGGCCTTTTTCAGCTCTTCGGCCGTTGCCGTTTTACCAACACCCAGTATATCATAATAATCTCTTGCCATGGTTTGTGTTATTCCAGTATGTTAACGATTACCTTCGCGTGACGAAGTACTTTTTTTCCGATCATGTAGCCTTTCTGGAACTCTTCCAGGATAATATTATGCTTCTCTTCTTCCAGTGTACGGGTTAGCATGGCATCGTGTTTTTCAGGATCGAACTCTTCACCCAGCGACCGGAAAGGAACAACCTCATATCTCTCCAGTAATGCCAATAAGCTCGTATGGATCATGGTAAAACCCTTGGCGAGTTCATCTTCCGCATGGTGCTGCAACGCCCGCTCCACATCATCAATGACAGGTAATAGTTCGGCAAGAATACTTTCTTTATACTGTTCGCGTGCACGCTGCTGGTCTTTTTGTATCCGTTTTTTATAATTTTCGAATTCCGCGGCCAAGAGCAGAAAATTCTCCTGATATTCTTTGCATTTCATTTGCATATCGGCATGTTCCAGAATAAGCCGGTCAATTTCCTTTTGAGAAAAGGCCGGTTTTTGCGAACTGTTCTTTTTCTCTGCCTTTGCCGTGTCCGTTTTCTTTTTCTGGGATGTATTCTTTTTTGTATCTGCAGGTTTTACCGGGGCTTCCTTGTCTTTTTGTCTATCCTGCTTCTTTTTTTCTTCTGTCATTCTCTGAACTCCTTTTCAAACATATTCCCTAACCCCGCAAAGCTTGAAAAATACACAATATTTTAACGACTTTCAAGATTATTTATGATTATATCCCACAGACTCTTGAGGTGTATATCAGTAAAATAAATGATCTCTTGTAATGAAAAAATGATCTGAGTTATACGGGTTCGTCGCGAACAATGATCTTCTTTGCATCCGACCAAAGTGTTTCCAGGTCATAATAGGTTCGGGTCTTTGCATCAAAAATATGCACCACCACATCCACATAATCCATAAGAACCCATTTAAGGTTCTCATATCCTTCTTTGTGCCATACTTTGACCTTGTAGCGGGAGAGAGCATCTTCGATGTGATCGGCGATCGTTTTGATGTGTGCATCGCTGTTTCCTGACACGATCACAAAATAATTGGTGAATCCGGCAATTTCAGCGACATCCATAAGCACCACATCTTCAGCTTTTTTTTCAAGCGCCAGTTCGGAAATTTTCGTTGCGAGTTCGCGTGATGCTTCCTTGTCAAATGCTTCAGCACGTTCGGCCATGCGGCTCCTTTATATTTTTATTTGAATGGTGGCAGTTGTTGATAATCTTTACCGATCAGGATCGTGACATGACAGGGATAATCCGGCGCACGATCGTCCAGGACCGGATTGTTCGATATTTGAAGCGCGCGGGAAAGCACGGTGGACATATTATAATCTTTGGTATGCAAATATACGATGGTCTTTTCGTAATTGAAATGATCGGCATTGGTGGTTTCACTGACATCAAAACCCTGGGTAAGCAGATATTCGCGCAATTTATAAGCAACACCACTGACGCCGCATCCGTTTAAAATGCGTACGATCATATGCATTTCTTCAGCGTTGTTCGCGGCGGACATCTGAAGATTCGGCATATCTTTGGGAATTTCATTTTGCGCAAATTGTCGCATACGGGTCGGACGATCTACCCATACGGAGTATCCAAAGAACACGATCACTAAAACAAATAGAACGATGACAACATTCAGAATGTTGTTCAGTTGTTTGGCTTCTATGGCGTGATCCCTCCCCGCGGTGCGTACATACCGTGATAAGGTGAAGCATATCCCGGGTAATACATGCTCTGATAAAAAGCGGGATATCGGGCGATCCCGAAACTCAGGCTGGAGTTCTCTCCGAGTTTATAAACAAGATTCGCATCAAAATAAATATCGCCGGCAGGACTTTCCAGCCTGGCCAATACGGGACTTGATGCATGGGTCTGTAACTGCCAGTATAAATTACCGTAAAAAGAAAGACGAGAACTTAAGGGCATATATAGGGTATTACGATACGTCAGATAAGAATCCGAGCCGAGGGATGAACCGCCGACGGACATGGAGACCGAGTGCTGCATCTGCAGACGGGACCAGTCCAGAAACGCCGCCTGGGAACGGGCGTTCGACAGATCATACCCCACCCCATGACGTGTAAATCCGGTAATTTCACCGATATGTTGAGCAGAGAGAGGAAACAGGAAGAGGAAACAGATCATGAAGGATAAAATGATTTTTTTCATTGCCTTTCCTTTAATTTTTCTTCGGCCTCTTTCAGTTGTTCGACCGTGTTAACACCTTGGATTTCATCAGGATCATCTGCTACCTGCAATGCGATCTTCTTATTTTCTTTACGCATCATCGGAAGCACATCCGTTAAATAATACTCTCCCTGGGCATTATCTGTTCCAATAAACCGTAAATAATGGAAAAGAAGTTCCGATCTGAAGATATAAATGCCTGAGTTGATCTCTTTGATCTTTCGTATTTCATCATCCGCATCCTTCTCCTCCACCGAATGCGAATAATGGCCTTCGGGAGTACGTACGATACGTCCATATCCGTGAGGATCCTCAAAGATCGCGCTTAAAACGGTCGCATCCGCTCCCGTATCCCGATGCGTGCGGATCAGTTTCCTGAGCGTATCGGTCCTTAACAACGGAACATCACCTGCCAGAATAAGAACATCCCCCTTAAAATCATGCATTGCGGGTTCCGCCATTATCACGGCATGTCCGGTCCCAAGCTGTTCAGCCTGTACCACAAATTCCACATGACGGCCTTCAAGTTCTTTCTCAACAAGCTCTTTTTTGTGACCGATCACAACAACGATCTTTTCGCTGCCGGCTGCCTGCGCAACGGTAACGACGCGCGATACCATACTTTCTCCCCATACGGGATGCAGGACTTTGGGCAGATCCGATTTCATCCGGGTACCTTTCCCGGCCGCAAGAATGATCGTTGCAAGCGATGAAGACATCAGGCTCCCTTTTTCTCAATGATCGTGTTCGTTTCATCAAGAACAATGATCATCGGCCGGTGGCGGAGGATCTCGTCAGGGTCGAGATCCACGTAGGTCATAATAATGACCCGGTCGCCGATCTGAGCCAAACGCGCCGCTGCACCGTTCAGACATATGTTCTTGCTTCCTTTGGGGCCTTTGATCACATACGTTTCAAAGCGTTGCCCATTATTGATATTGGCCACCTGTACCTGTTCGTACACCGTGATCCCCGCCGCTTCCATCAGATCTTCCGGAATGGTAATGCTCCCGGTGTAATTGATATTTGCTTCGGTGATCACTGCCCGGTGGATCTTGGAATGTAAAAAACGTTTTTTCATTGTTCCCTGTGCTTTTATTCTCATGATATATTATGAAATATATCGCGTGTTTTCAAGATTAAGTTTTTTTCAAAAGAACATTATCAATTAAACGTACTTTCCCGAAACGTGCGGCGACCGCGATCAAACAATCCCTGCTGAATGTGTGCAGGGGTTCCAGTTCCGGAAAGGTCCGTGTTTCCAGATATTCCAGCCGTACATTCGGCACGGAAGCGATCCGGTCCCTTGACATTTTTAAAAGCGCTTCGATCTCTTCACCCTCACGTATACCGTCCCGGATCGAGAACAGGACCTGTGACAGGATAAGCGCATGCTTCCTGTCTTCGGGGGTAAGACCGATGTTCCTGGAACTCATCGCAAGTCCGTCCGCTTCACGCATGACCGGTGCTATGCGTATCTGGACATCCATATTCAGATCCTCTGTCATCTTCATGATAACGGCGACTTGCTGTGCATCCTTCTGACCGAAAACCGCCAGGTGCGGCTTAACAATATTGAAGAGCTTGGTCACTACGGTTGCTACACCCCGGAAATGTCCGGGTCGCTGTGCGCCACAGAGCACATCCGTGATCTTTTCAACGTTTACCCAGGCAAGCTGTTCATGAGGATACATTGCTTCGGCTGATGGATAAAAAATAATATCCGCACCCCGTGACTCCGCCAGAGCTTCATCCCGGAATAAATCCCGCGGATATGTGGTATAATCCTCATTCGGACCGAATTGTGCCGGATTTACAAAGATGGAGACCACAAGAATATCACAATCTTTTTTCGCTTCATCCATGAGAGACAGATGTCCTTCATGCAAATAGCCCATCGTAGGAACAAATCCGATACGTTTGCCGCTGCGGCGATATGCATCGGCCTTTTGCTGCATTTGCCCGATGTCTTCTATCCGTTCCATCAGAAACTTTCTTCTTCTGCCGGAAAACGTCCCTGTTTAACGTCTTCCGCATAGGTATTGACCGCACGTTTAATTTCTGTGGCTATATCTGCATAGCGCCGCACGAATTTCGGTTTGAATTTCTCATACATGCCCAGCATATCCTGGGTTACGAGGATCTGACCATCCGTATATAAGCCGGCGCCGATCCCTATTGTGGGGATACGGAGCATTTCACTGATCTCCTTGCCGAGTTTTGCCGGAATTTTTTCAAGTACGATCGAAAAGGCACCCGCTTTCTCCAGTAACAGTGCATCTTGTTTCAGTGTATCGGCTTCGGCATTATCTTTTCCGCGTGTTGCAAAACCGCCGAACCGGTTAACGCTCTGGGGGGTCATACCCAAATGTCCCATAACCGGAATACCGGCTTCAACACATGCTGCAACCTGCGGGAGAATACGCTTACCGCCTTCCATTTTAACGGCTTCTGCGCCGCCTTCCTGGAGCAGGCGTCCCGCATTGCGCAAGGCATCTTCGACACTGACCTGATAACTCATGAAAGGCAGATCGGCAACCAGCAGAGCTTCCCGGACCGCTCGTTTTACGGCAAGGGTATGATAAAGCATATCCTCCATGGTCACGGGTATCGTTGAATCGTGACCGGCAAAGACCATCCCCGCACTATCGCCAACCAGGATAATGTCTATACCGCAAGCATCCAGATACGCTGCAAAAAGCGTTTCATAAGCGGTCAGCGCGGTGATCTTTTCACCTTTATCTTTCATGGACTGTATTGTCAGGACCGTTCTTTTCATTTGCTCTCCTTTCCGAGGATGATCCCTCCTCCGATAACCATGTCATGATCATAGAATACGGCGGACTGCCCCGGTGTTACGGAATGTAAGACTTCACGAAACAATATATGATAGTGTCCGTTCGTCAGCGGTTCAATGCGGCAGTCCACGATTTTTCCCCGGTAGCGCACTTTAACGCCGGCATCAAACATTTCCCCCGGCGGAGATGCAAGCATCCAGTTAACATCCCCGATCGTACATCCGAGATCTTCCGTATCCATCCTGTTCCCAAGTATGACCGTATTATTCTCGGGTTGTATTTCCAGAACATAGAGCGGTTCACCCGCCGCTACGCCCAATCCTTTTCGCTGTCCGACCGTATATCTGTAATATCCTTCATGCTCGCCCAACACCTTCCCCTGTCTGTCGATGAATTTTCCCGGTCCGATATCCCTGACACGTTCCGGATAATGTGTTGCTAGAAAAGTTTTATAATCATTATCCTGTATATAACAGATATCCTGACTTTCCGCCTGTCCGCTTTGCGGCAGTCCAAGACCCGATGCCAGTGCTATGACCTCTTTTTTATGCATTTCTCCCAAGGGGAATACCGTGCGGGCCAATTGCTCCTGCTGCAGCCGCCATAGAAAATACGATTGATCCTTTAAGGCATCTCTGCCTTTCAGAAGCCGGAAGGTACGTCCTTCTTTTCCGATCCGGGCATAATGTCCGGTGGCAACCAGAGGGATATCATGCTGATCGGCAATGCCAAGCAGAGCATCCCATTTCAGAAAACGATTGCATTCGATACAGGGATTGGGTGTAATCCCCGAAAAATAAGCGTCTGCAAACTTGTCAACAACGCAACTGCGGAATTTTTCGGTATAATCCGCGACAATATGCTCAATTCCGAACTGCTCGCAAACCTTTGCGGCACGCTCTATCACCTTGTATTGTTTACTGTGATCATCCAAATATGGGTCGGCCAGTCGTAAAGTAAGTCCCACGACCCGATATCCTGCCTCCCGGAGAAGATATACAGCGACGCTGCTGTCGATACCGCCGCTCATGCCTACAAGGATCTTGCGTTTTTTGCTCATGCCGAAAGCTAATAAGAATAATGATGGAAGGTAAGTAAAATTTTTATCCGAAATACGGAGATCGCTTTCACCCGTTCAAAACATATCATTTATTTTGCAATAAAAGTGATCTTAACAATTCGCGGCTTTTATCCTCGATCTCACGGTGTAAGGAATTACCGTGCGCATCCATCGATACCACCGCCGGAAAATCAACAACCGTAAGGGTCCAAATCGCTTCGGGCATGCCGAAGTCCTCCAATTTTAGGACACTCTCAACGGAGCGCACCGTATTGGCATACAGTACCGCCGCACCGCCCACGGCATGCAGATATACGCTGCCGTGATCCCGCATCGCCTGTGCCGTTCTTTCTCCCATTCCACCTTTACCTATCACGCAGCGGATACCGTATTCCTTGATGATCTCCGCCTGATAGGGTTCCTGCCGGGTGGATGAGGTAGGTCCCGCAGAGGAACAAAACCACTTTCCATCGCGGAAAAGCATAATGGGTCCGCAATGGTACAGGGCACCCTCAAGAAGATCCTTACGCAGAATATCGGGTCTTTCTTCAAACATCCAGCGCTGCGCCATATCGCGTGCGGTCAATATTTTGCCCGTGAGCAATACCGTATCTCCCACCCGGAGATCACGTACTTCCTTTTCACTTAATGGCAACTGTAAATGTTTATTTTTCATATTTCCGCTTCAAATTCCATGACCGACCGCCGGCAGGCCCAACACATGTATGCAATGGAAACAAAATAACATGCCGGATGGCGGTGTGCCGAACCGATCTTGACCCCCAATACGGTGGTATTACCACCCAGC
The DNA here is from genome assembly GCA_964535585.1 of uncultured bacterium. Taxonomy (GTDB): domain Bacteria; phylum Fidelibacterota; class Fidelibacteria; order Fidelibacterales; family Fidelibacteraceae; genus M50B103. The sequence continues at coordinate 25,142 of CAZHTR010000009.1, forward strand.
CCCATCGGTCCAATACCCATGCGGTTGATCTTCTCATATAAGGTCCGTTCAAGATCAGACAGAACGGGATCCGGATTTTCATCTTTCATTAAGCGAAACAGTTGATCCTTGGCCTTTTGCATGCCGGTGATCCTGTCACCACCGATACCCACACCAATGATACCCGGGGAACATCCTTTACCCTGTGCTTTCCATACGGCATCCAGGACACACGCGGAGACTCCCTCCAGATCCCTGCCCGCCTGCAATGCGGGTTCCGGAAGACTGTATTGGGCGGACACATTTTCACTTCCTCCCCCTTTAAGCATACAGGCGACACGCATTGTATTTTTTTTCCATTCTCTGAAATGAATGACGGGGATATCTATGCCAAGATTATTACCACTGTTCTTCCCGGTGACGGGATCTACGGCATTGGGACGCAGGTAACCGTCCCGGGTTGCCAGCACAACGGCTTCATTGATCTGCTCACGGATCGTTTGCATGGACGCTCCATATGGCATGTCAACCGAAAAGCAAGGCATACCCGTGTCCTGACATACTGGCCGCTGCTGTGTACGGGCACGTTCAATATTATCCAAAATGCTGCCGATCGTGTCGAAAGCGATGCTTCCGGGTGCTTCATCGCGTTGTGCTGATCGAATGGAAGAAAGGATATCCTCGGGTAAATCACATGCTGCTTGCCGGATCAATTCGGTGCAAGTGTGTACAAAATCGGGTGCATGTAATTTTATCATCATCCCTTAGGGCTGGAATTGTTCCAATAATTTATCGATATTTGTTGTACCGTTGGAAGCGGCTTTCGCCTTATTGATCACTTCCTGCTGAATGATCTCGTCGTAGGTCAGACGACGTTTCTTATAGATGATACCCAGATCGATGGTATCTTCATCGTTGGCTATGTCAAAAGCTTTTACTTCATCTTCGACATCATGGGCTTCATCAATATATCTTACGCGTTCGCGAATAAGTTTGAACTGGTCCTTCCCCCGGAAAGTAACGCAGGGCGACAGGACCTCAACAAAGGAAAACCCGGGATGTTTAATGGCTTCAACAATTATTTTCTGGGCGTGTTTGGGATCCCCGGAAAAGGTGCGTGCCACAAAAGATGCTTTATAAGCGATAAGCATCCGGACCGGATTAAAGGTCATCCCCATATTTCCATAATAGGTGGTCTTGGTCCTGACCCCCAGCGGAGTGGTCGGAGATGCCTGACCTTTTGTAAGTCCATAAATATTATTATCAAGAACGAAATAGCTGATATTGATATTTTTCCGGGCAGCGTGACCAATATGGCCGGCTCCGATGGAATAACCGTCGCCATCTCCGCCGATCGCAATGACCGTTGTTTCCGGGCGACTCATCTTTACGCCGCTGGCAAAGGGAAGTACGCGACCGTGTATACCGTTAAAAGCATAGGCGTTGATATAACCCGGCAAGCGGCTGGAACAACCGATACCGGAGCAGATCGCTGTGTTCTCGGATTGAAGCTGCAACTCATCCAGTGCCTTGTACATGGCATTTAAAAAACCGAAATTCCCGCATCCGGGACACCAGATGGACTTTAAGGAACTTTTATAACCTGCAACCGGTGCGACATCATTCATCGTCTGGCCTCCATATCCTTCCATTCTTCAATGATCTTGTTTAAAATCTCTTCCACCATAAAAGGTGCGCCGCCGGATTTGTTGTATGGTACAACTTTAACACCGTTTTCACCAAAACGGATAAATCCCCGCAAATAGCGACGGAATTGTGCTGCATAGGACATTTCCGGAATGATAACACGGGTTTTAGTCTCTAAAAAATCGAGGAAGGGGTCAAGCAAAAAGGGATAGATGATCTGTGGGACCATAGCACCGACAGAAATACCCATGGCATTTGCTTTATTAACGGCTTCCTTGACCACGCCCTTTGTCGATCCCCAGGCAATGACACCGAGTTTCGCGTTTTCAGGTCCATAGAACCGTTCAAAACGAAATTCCTGTTTGATTGCTTCAAATTTTTTCCAGCGTTTTTCGGACATGATCGCGTGCGTTGTTGCATCTCCTCGCGGATGTCCCTTTTCGTTATGCTCAAGACCCGAACCAAGGTACTCACCACCTTTGATGCCAAGATAGGACATGGGCGATACGCCGCTTTCGGTCAGTTTATACCGATGATAATCTGCCAGATCCTCTTCACTTGGGGTTTCACGGGAACAGACCTTCCGGAAACCCGTCTTGCCTCCTTCACGGATCGCTTCCGGATTAATGGATTCAACCCGGTGACCGATGAACTGATCCGACAGAACAATGACAGGGATCTGATATTTTTCGGAGATATAGAAAGCAAGAACAGTGGAATCAAAACAATCTTCAACATCACAGGGTGCTATTACCACCCGGGGAGAATCCCCGTGTGAGCCCCAGATCGCCTGCATCAGATCAGCCTGTTCGGTCTTGGTAGGCAGTCCGGTAGATGGCCCCCCGCGCTGAACATTAACGATCACGATCGGTATTTCCGCCATTGAAGCAAGTCCGATCCCTTCATTCATCAGGGATATACCCGGTCCGGACGTTGCGGTCATTGCTTTCCTGCCGGCAAAAGAGGCTCCCATGATCGCGTTAATGGATGCAAGTTCGTCTTCCATCTGCATGGTGATCCCGTCCCGCTGAGGCAAATAGCGTGATATCCACTCCATGATCTCGGTGGATGGCGTAATCGGATAACCGGCGTAGAAATTCAAACCGGCATAGATCGCGCCCATTGCAATCGCCTCATTTCCCTGCATCACAAGCCGCTTTTCTCCGGATTTATATTCAAATACCAGGGGATCGATCTTCTCAACATTTTTACGTATATATTCTTCTCCGGCAAGGATCGCTTTTACATTGCTTTGTATGATCTCTTCCGATTTCGCCCTGAATTTCTTTTCTACTGACTTCCTCAGCGCTTCCTTAGGCAGCGAAAAAAGTTCGGAAATCGCTCCCAGCATAACAATATTCTTCGCCTGGGCTGAACCCGAATGTTCTTCGGCAATTTTTGCAAAAGGGATCTTGTACCAATACTTTCGTTGCGATTCCGTCAACGGAATGTCCCCATCCTCCATCGGATCGGCACTGTCACTGACAATAACAACGTTTTCCTGCAACAATAATTCGGTTTTAAATCGAATAAAATTTCGCCAGCTGAGTACAACCATAATGTCAATACGGTCTCCTTGGGACTGCACGGGCAGATCGCTCATGCGCACGCGAACAGAACTTTCACCACCGCGTATCTGCGCGCCAAAGCTTTTCAACATAAAGACAAACAAGCCCTCACTGGATGCCGCATTAACAAGAATATCCCCGGCAGAAATAACCCCGTCACCTCCGGATCCTGCAATTCCGATCACGATATTATTGTTGTCAAACATGTTCCCTATCCTTTTATAATTAAAAAAATCATTCTAAATACGAAAACGCCAAAACAGCGTTTAAGTCACATCACCCCTAATTTCATTAAAATCATTCAATTGGACCAGCTAATATTTATCATTGACCAACTCAATTCAAACACCTTTCAAAGTTAGTTCAAATCGTTGTTCAATGTCAACCACTAATGACATTTTCTTTGATTATTTTTTTAGTTTTTCTTCTTTTACCGGCTTATTTTTCCCTGATGAAAAAAAGCATTCGGACAGATATCATTCTACTCCTTGCAGCTATGCTCTGGGGACTTGGTTTTGTCGCGCAGCGAGACGGCATGTCCCATATCGGGCCATTCTATTATTCCGCCATTCGATTCGGTATCGGTGTGATCTGTCTGCTGCCGGTATTTTTTATGACCCGGCATCAGGAAGCCGCGATCAAAGCCAAAACAAAGACGATCTTATTCGCGGGTCTGATCACGGGACTTTTTCTTTTTCTTGCGGTCAGCGCACAACAGGTCGGATTAAAAACAACCACCGCCTCAAAGGCGGGCTTTATCACCAGTCTTTATATGATCCTGGTACCGGTTTTTGGTATCTTCGTGGGTCACAAAACAAAAAAATATGTCTGGATAAGTATTATCGTTGCATTGGCCGGCGTGTATTTTATGTCGGTCAGCCGCGATCTCACGATACTTTCCGGCGATCTTTTTATTCTGCTCTGCGCCGTACTCTGGGCGGTTCACTTTCTGTTCATTGCGCATTACGCATCCCGGGTCGGGGCAATCCGTTTATCAATAATGCAGTTTTTTGTATGCGCCATTCTGAGCCTTCTGACCGCTCTCTTCAGCGAAAGTATTTCTCCCGCTGCTCTCCGTCCGGCATTGCCCGCTATACTCTATGGCGGTATCGGTGCCGTCGGTATTGCATATACCCTGCATGTGATCGCATTAAAAGATGCAAACCCTGCCTATGCCTCTTTGATCTTAAGTATGGAAAGTGTCTTTGCCGCGATCGGAGGCTGGCTGATCTTAAGTGAAAGTATGAGCGCGCGTCAGTTGGCAGGTGCCGGACTGATATTGGGAGCCGTCATTTTCTCACAGCTTCGGGAACAGAATTCAATCCGGAGAAACAAACGAATTACAGCTCCCGATACATTATAACATTGTACGGAAATTTTTTCTCTGCAGGATTATCGGAAGTAAAACGCTTTGTTTTAGAATTCTTATTTTTCGATCAGTATTTTTATCGCTTTGATAAGCCCGGAAATACCGGCGAAACATTCCGCCGGATTTTTTGCGGACATATATGCCGCGGTGGAAACGACCTTATGGCGGTTGTCAACGACACATTCGTGTACATCCGATACTTTATGAACACAGCCGAGAGCTTCAATATCGCCCGCTGTGTCCGGATCATCCCCGATCGTCAGGGTCAGAGATAACCCCAGTTCGGAGGCAACACGGGCTGCCAGCACCGGAGCGATACAAATGAAACCCAGGGGAAGGTGCTGTTTCATGGCTATGCTCAGGACCCTGAACACGTCTTTTTCAACCTCACAGTGAATACCGTCCTGTGCATAGGTACACAGATTTGCCGAAGCACCGATCCCTCCCGGCAGGATGATCGCGGATGTCTGCGCTGTATCCAGTTCGGAAAGCGGACTTATTTTTCCGCGGGCGATACGTGCAGCTTCCGCCAGCACATTCCGCTTTTCATCGAGCATTCTTCCGCTGAGATGATCGATCACACGGAATTGTTCGATATCGGGTGCATATATTTTTACGGGCATATCATGTTGACTCAATGCCAGCAGCACACTGACGGATTCATGGATCTCGCTGCCGTCCGCACGTCCGCATCCCGATAAGATCAAGGCTACAGGTTTCATATTATTCCTCTTCTAAAATGTCTGTGATATACTCTCTTAACGTTACTAACAGGTTTTTGTTCTTATGCTTCCCTTAGGTGCAGCGCTTTTTTATTTCCGCTTTAAGGGCGCTTATATGTTCCGGTGTCGTACCGCAACATCCACCGACAATGGTAGCACCCGCACGGATGATCTCGGGAATAAAGGCGGACATGATCTCCGGGGTCTCGGGATAATGGACCTCCGTCCCCTTCATTTCCGGGAGACCCGCATTCGCATGGATAAGAATGGGATGCGTGGGTGCCGTTTTCCGGATAGTACGGACGATCTCCACCATCCCCGAGAGACCGTTCCCGCAGTTGGTTCCAAGAACATCCACTCCGAGTTCCAGCATTTTTCGGGTGTATGCTTCGGGTGTTACGCCCATCATGGAATAACCGTTCTCGAAGGTGAAAGTACAGATAACGGGAAGTCCGGTGGTTTGCGCCGCGCGTACTGCCAGTTGCGCTTCGGCAAGATCCGAAAATGTTTCGATGCAGAAGGCATCCACTCCGCCGTCCGCAAGTCCTTTTACCTGTTCAAGAAAGCCTTGATACAACTCTTCTTCTGTCACTTCACCCATCATCAGCATCACACCCGAAGGTCCCACCGAGCCAAGTACCCAATGATCTTCGCCGGCAGCACTGCGTGACAGTTTTGCTCCTTCCCGGTTAAATTCATACGTGCGGTCGCCCATATCAAATAGATCGAGTTTATGTTTGGATCCGCCGAACGTATTGGTTTCGACCATATCCGATCCCGCCTCTATATAATACCTGGCAATGGCGCGCACCACGTCGGGGTGACTGATATTCCATTCCTCCGGACATTCTCCGGATTGCAATCCTTCCGACTGCAGAAAAGTGCCCCAGGCACCGTCGGATATTAAGATCTTCTTCTCACGTATTGCTTCTGAAAATGCTGCTCGCATGGATATGTCCCTTTTATTATCTGTAAATGTAGTCATGATTTTAATATTCTGCCACCGTTTTTTGTTTGTTGTTGCCCATCTGCGGTGATCAAATCTTTTGCGAATGTCTGATTTCAACGTATATTCGGACATGTCTGAAACACTGTATGATGTGATCGTGATCGGGGCCGGAGCGGCCGGACTGATGGCCGCGGGAAGCGCCGCGGAAGCGGGGGCATCTGTGTTGCTCCTTGATTCCATGCGACGTGCCGGCCGTAAACTTCTGATCACGGGAAAGGGTCGCTGCAATCTGACGAATAATTCAGGCATTGCCGAATACATGAAACAGATCTACCCGGTCCCGAAATTCTGCCGGCCGATGTTCAGTCGTTTTTTTGTTCCGGATACGCTGCGGCATTTTTATCGACTGGGTGTTCCAACCATTGAAGAACGCGGGCGGCGGGTCTTTCCGCAATCACAACGGGCTATGGATGTTGCAGACGCACTGGTTAAATGGGTTTCCGAGCAGGGAGTAACAATAAAATACGAACGTAAGGTCAAACGACTCGTCAGTGAGAACGGACATTTTACTTCGGTTATTCTTGATACGGGGGCCGCTTTCGGAGGCCGTACCTGTATTCTCGCGACCGGGGGCCGTTCATACCCCGCTACCGGCAGCACCGGGGATGGTTATCGTATGGCGGAAGAGACCGGACATCATATAAGCGGCATCTATCCCGCGCTTGTTCCGCTTGAAACAAAGGGCGAATTGGCTCCTTCACTTCAGGGACTTTCCATGAAGAACGTTACGGCCAGTTTATGGATCGGTAATAAAAAACATTCTGATATTTTCGGAGAAATGCTCTTTACGCATTTCGGTTTATCGGGTCCCATTATTCTTGATCTGAGCCGGGAGGCGGTCAGAGCACTCGGGAGGGATGAGCGTGTTGAGATCGTACTGGATTGCAAACCCGCTCTGGATGAAGCCACGCTGGACGCGCGTTTGTTGCGTGAACTTGATACGAACGGCCGTGCGAAGCTTAAGACCATGATAAAAAACCTCGTTCCGCTGAAAATGGTCCTGCCTTTATGCGAATATGCCGGACTGAATCCGGAAATGTTCTGTAACCAGGTTACGGCAGCGGAAAGAAAACAATTGCTTCAATCGTTGAAACATTTACGTTTTGAGGTCATTGGTCACACCGGCTGGAATGATGCTATCATTACTTCCGGGGGTGTGGACCTGAAAGAAGTCAATCCCTCGACCATGGAAAGCAAGATCCTGCCCGGATTGTTCTTTGCGGGTGAGATCCTTGATCTGGATGCAGCAACCGGCGGATATAATTTGCAGATCGCCTGGTCCAGCGGCCATGTGGCCGGAATTAACACCGCTCAAAAAGCCGGCACTTGCTTATAAATACCATTATTTATCTGACTTATTCAACATGCCTGAATTTTTCTTCATCAATAGCATACTGATGATGGCAATGATAAAGAACGCCAGGCCGAACCAGACATGAAGATGCGTTATCATGGCATGCTTCGGAGCCGTTCCGGCAAGATAATTAACAAATAATGGAATGGTTGTCCCAAGGGTTACAATAAATGTCACCATTCTCAGTGCATTCAATATCTTCATTTTGCCTCCCTTTATAATTTATATTGCCCTTTTTCCCATTGATTCTATCTTTTGCAGCCATTCGGACCGTCTTGCGTCATCAGCGCGGTTAACGGGACCCAGATGGGTGATCCTGACGGGTTTAAAACCCGCGAACCGCAACACGCTCCTTCGCATCGCATGATCCCCGGGACGACCGATCATGTATTTATAATACCATTTCGGACTGTTCATCGTGACGATCAGACGTGCGGATTTATTTTTCATGAACTTATCCCAGGAATATCCGTTCGGGTGGAATTTGAACATGAATCCGGGAAGAAATGCGCGGTCGATCATCCCTTTCAGCAAGGATGGATACGTTCCCCACCAAACAGGATATACGAAAACAAGATGCTCCGCTTTCCTGATCCGCTCCTGCAGCATCAGGAGGTCCGGTTCGAGTTCCTGAACCACGCGATATCCATTATGTAATACGGGATCAAAATCCAGATCCGAAAGATGTATCAATTCACAGTCGATTGCGGACGTCCGACTTCCCCGTGCATACGCCTCCGCCAGCGCGGAACACAAACTTTCCTTGTCCGGATGACCGTTTATGACCAATATACTTTGTTTCATGTGATTGATTCTCCAAAAAATGATCCGTATATTGAATTCGAAATGCAATTTACTAAATTAAAGCAGGACAAAATAGTTTAAAATTGTATGTTCCGGGATAATAAATAATTTTATTGCTTAAAATAAGTATAAATACTATAATCTTTTTATGAAAAATCGCATCTTTATCATGATACTGCTGTTCCTTTCGGGAAGTAAATTTCTTTTATTCGCCAGTGAAGCACCCGGACAACGCTCGGAATACCTATTCCTTACACAGGGTGGCGCATATGCTTCCTTCAAAGATATGGGCACCTCGCCACTGCGTTATCAGGGGGTAAAAATATGTATTGAAAGCGGTTATTTATACGAGGATCCCTTATGCAACTGGGGCTTAAATACAAGTCTTTCCTATATGGCAGGATTTACCGGAACACAATATATGCTGAACTACGCCACCGCTGCCATCACTGTTCATTATGTACATAACATTCCCCGTTTATCACAAGCGGACCTGCAGATACTGGGCGGGGGAAGCTATACCGGTGAAATCGCTTTCACCTTCAATGACACATATCAAAATGCGGCGGCAAACCTTGATCTTTTCAATACCCTTTCCTTTCGCGGACAGCTTCAATATGATTTTACCCTGTCCGCACGTGAACGAAAGATCGCCTTCATCCGGCTCCGGAGACCGGCACGCGATTATTCCCTGATCTACGCAATGGATATCCCCGTATTCATGTTCAACATACGTCCGGATTATCCTTATGTGATCAACGGACTTGTCACCGATCCGGAAAGTATATCCCGGCACGCTTTTATCGGCGGATTCCGCCTGCGCAGCAGACTGGGACTCAGACACACTTTGAAAAACGGCAATGCCTTTGAAGTCGCTTATTCGTGGAACATGCTGAGCACCGGAAAACGCGATATATATTTGCTGGAAACAGCAAGTCATCATTTACATTACAGCTTTTGTTTCAGAGTGAAATGACATGAATAAAAAACACACATTTCCATTTATCGCGATGCTGGCACTGCTGCTGTTGTTGAGCTCATGCGAATATATTTTTTTCCAGCCTGGCGTCGATACGGGAGCAAGCGCGACATTCGAATATTTATGGAATAAGGTCAACGAACAATATGCATTTTTCGATGTAAAGGATGTTGACTGGGAATCCGTCTACCTGCACTATGAACCACATATCTATGACGGTATGCCGGATGATTCCCTGTTTTATTATCTTGGAAATATGATGAACGAACTGAAAGACGGTCATGTGAATCTTATTTCGGAATTCAATGTTTCCAGATATGACATTACGATGCTCGGTCCGCAAAACATAAATTACCGCCTGGTAAAAGAGAATTATCTGGGAACGGACATGTATATCACGGGACCCTTTCAGCACAATTTCATAGCCAATGGACAAGTGGGTTATATCCGTTATGCTTCTTTTTCCGATAATTTCACCGATGAACAGTTTGTTTTTATTCTGAACCGCTACAGTGATACACGGGGACTGATCATCGACATACGTCAAAATGGCGGCGGATACGGACATAATATTACCAAACTTCTTTCGCATTTGATACATTCCGATCAACCCATATACACAAGTGCTATCAAATCCGGTCCTGATCATAACGATTTCAGTGAAGCGGTGCCGCTTTATTCAACGCCTTACGATACCACACTGAAATATTCAAATCCCGTTGCGGTATTGATCGACCGCGGATCTTACAGCGCAACTTCTGTGTTTGCTCTTGCCACACTTTCGGTGGATAACATCTTTCTTGTGGGTGATACTACCGGCGGCGGTTTGGGTATGCCGAACGGCGGTCAACTGCCAAACGGCTGGACCTACCGTTTTTCCATCACACGCACATTGACTGCCAACGGTGTGAATTACGAGAATGGCATACCGCCGACAATCCATTCCCTGCTTGATGCCGGAGACGTGGCACGGGGATGGGATACCGTGATCGAAACCGCGCTTGATACCCTGCTTGCACGCTGACATAAAAACATCGTAAACAGTCCTACATCGCTTCCCACCCCGAAACACATATAAACTCAGCTTCTTCGCTTATTAGCTTGTTTGCTTATTAGCTTGTTTGCTTATTAGCTTGTTTGCTTATTAGCTTCTTCGCTTCTTCGCTTCTTTGCTTTAAAAATAAAATATACCGGCACTCCCGCCAATGTAAAGCCCAGACTGAACAATATTCCGGTCAGGGGAAAAGCCGTAAAGCTCGCAAAGATCAGCGGCAGCGGCAGTACAATGGCAAGAACAGCCATGATCCGCCACATCGGTGAGCGGTATGCCGGCTGATAATCATCACGTTTTCTCAGCCAGAAGATACTGCCGTAGACCAGAATGTTCTGGAACAGATAGGAAAAGGTAAAATATCCCAGCAGAGTATCGAGTGTGTCCTGACTGATGAAAACGAGTATGATCGCGAACCCGGATTGCAGCAGGATGGAGTTGACCGGTGTACCGAAAACGGGATGGATCTTTCCGAATGTTTTAAAGAACAGTCCGTCCCTTGCCATCGCGTATTGCAGTCGCGGTTGACTCATTACACAGACATTGGTTGCCCCGATACAGGAGATAAAAGCTGCCAATCCCAGAAAGGCTGCGGCAAATTTTGCAAAAAGAGGCAGATATTTAAAGGGATTTAAAAACCCCTGTGCAAGAATGATCTCATCATGGGGAATGATGGCCGCTGTGGCAAAAGAGATCAGAACATACATCATCGTCACGAAAAGCGCACACCCGATCAGGGCCAGGGGAATATTCCGTCCGGGATTCTTTACTTCACCGGCCATATACATAATATTCGGAAAACCCGCATAACTCCAGACCGTGCCTGCCGCTCCCATCAGGATAAGCCAGATCACCGAATATTGTGCCGGTTCTGCAAGTTGCGGACGCATGAAAAGTGTGGGTGAATCCAGGTAGAACAGACCAATGATCGCCAGGATCGCCAGAGGCACGATCTTCAGGACGGTGAGAACGACCTGTACCCAGGATCCCTGCTTAACGCTGCGGACATGAATGAGGGTCAGTATCAGAATAACCAATATGGCAATGAGTTTGGTAGATATAGCTTCCAGCGTCAGAAACGGGAAAAAGACATCCAGCGCTGTTACGGCGGCAAGGCTCAGGATGGTAATGGAGGGCATATCCGAAGTCCAGAAGGCGGTCCAGGTATATAAGAATGCCAACATGGGACTGCCGGCTTTCTGAAGATATAAATAACCGAAACCCTGGTTGGGATATGCGGTACCCAGTTCCGCATAGATAAAGATCTGCGGCAGGATGATCAGTCCACCGACCGCCCAGGCGATCACGGCAAGTCCCGGACTGCCCGCTGCCCGCTGGACCGGCGCAATATTAATAAATACACCGCTTCCGATGACCAGACCGATAATGATGGCGATCATCTGAAAGAGGTTTAGTTCACGTTTAACTTCTGACATGAATTCCCGTTGCGGTGGTTTTTATGGTTTGGCATCGGGATGGGTGATAATAATTGCCGTCGTAGAGAATTCCGGGATCAGTTGATTGAATTCCGAAAGACGCAGACCGATGCGGTCGGCTCCCAGCAGGTCGAGAAGGCTCTTCTGGTAGGACAGATCGGGGCAGGCGGGATAACCGAAACTCCGTCGCAGACTTTTTCTAATACCCAATTCTTTATTAATACGTTTGTGTACCATTGCGGCAAGGGTTTCCGCCATCTCGGCGACCAGTCCGTAAAGCAAAAAATATTCCGCATAATCGTATTTTTCATACAAGTCCTTAGATAATTTGACCGCTTCATCCCCGACCGTTACAGCCAAAAGCGGAATGAAGTCTTCCCCGCTCCTTTTAAAGCGGAAATAATCCGAAAGACGCACACCATTGACCAAAGGGAATTTCCATTGGATCGACTGATTGACCGATAATACTCCGCCCGCTTCGCGGTTAGCGGAAAAATAACCATAGAGGGCACGCGGATGGATGGCATCCATGATCTCTTGGTTATTCAGGATATCAGTCAGAAAGTCCTCTCCCCCTTCCTGCATTTTCCATCGGGAACGGAAGAGTACTTTCTTATTGATTTGCTTTATGATCTCTGCACCGGTAAATGAAAGGAGTTCACCGGCACCGCTGAAAGGTGGCTTTAATTTCTCCTTTTGCATTAATCACTCCTGCCTCAGTGGCTTTTTCATGTTACCATGGTCACATGATGCTTCTTAATGATATTCCTATTTTAAAAATACTTCCGGTGTATCCCTTTCCGAAAGAAATAATATAGCAACAATTTTTTTTTCTGCGAATAAAATATATCATTTTTTTATAACGGACCTTTTAGCATTTGAATGAATATTTTTATGACAAGGCGTATTATTCTGCCATATTGTCACCTTTTCAATTCTGGCACAATATTTGCATTTGTGTAAGATGGTGTTTGTATGTTATATGCACATTGATAGAATGAATGCAATTAAATCAGTTATCCTTCGGGTATCTGAAAAGGAGAATGAAAATGGGAAAAATCATTGGTATTGATCTGGGTACGACAAACTCATGCGTATCCATTATGGAGGGAAACGAACCTAAAGTATTAGTCAATTCGGAGGGTAACCGTACAACACCCTCGGTGGTCAGTTTCAAGAAAGACGGTGAACGTCTTGTCGGTGCGTCCGCAAAGCGCCAGGCGGTAACAAATCCAAAGAATACCGTATACAGCATCAAGCGTTTCATGGGTCGTATGTATCATGAGGTATCAAACGAGATCAACGAAGTGCCCTATAAGGTCGAAGAGGGTAAGAACAAGGATGTACGCGTCCGTATCGACAACAAGACCTATTCACCGCCCGAGATCTCAGCCATGATCCTTCAGAAAATGAAACAGGTCGCGGAAGAGTATTTAGGTGAAAAAGTGACCGAAGCGGTGATCACGGTGCCGGCGTATTTCAATGACTCGCAGCGTCAGGCCACCAAGGATGCCGGAAAGATCGCCGGCCTGGAAGTAAAGCGCATCATCAATGAACCCACAGCAGCCGCACTTGCTTATGGTCTTGACAAGGGGAAAGAGGAAAAAGTAGCGGTATTTGACCTTGGAGGCGGTACCTTTGATATCTCCATTTTGGAGATCGGTGACGGTGTCTTCGAAGTAAAATCTACAAACGGTGATACTCACCTCGGCGGTGACGATTTTGATCAGAAACTCATTGAATATTTACTTGAAGAATTCAAAAAGCAGGAAGGCATGGACATTTCAAAGGATGCCATGGCTGTTCAGCGACTGAAAGAAGCGGCTGAAAAAGCAAAAATGGAATTGTCCACCTCGATGCAGACCGACATCAACCTGCCCTACTTAACGGCGGATTCCACCGGTCCCAAACATATGAATATTTCCCTTACCCGCGCGAAATTCGATCAGTTGACCGCGGATCTTGTGGCACGTGTACGCAAACCCTGCGAGAACGCGCTGAAAGATGCGGGTTTAAAAGCATCCGATATTGATGAGGTCATCCTTGTCGGTGGTTCAATCCGTATTCCGGCAGTACAGAAAATTGTGAAAGACATCTTCGGGAAAGAACCGAATAAGACCGTCAATCCCGATGAGGTCGTATCCGTCGGTGCCGCGATCCAGGGCGGTGTATTACAGGGCGATGTCAAAGACGTGCTCCTGCTGGATGTTACACCTCTCTCGCTGGGTATCGAAACCCTTGGCGGTGTCTTTACCAAACTGATTGAGCGGAACACGACGATCCCCGTGAAAAAATCGGAGATCTTCAGTACCGCTGCGGATAATCAGCCGCAAGTTGAGATCCATGTTCTTCAGGGAGAACGTTCGCAAGCTATTTACAACAAAACACTCGGACGTTTTATCCTTGATGGAATTCCTCCCGCGCCGCGCGGTATTCCGCAGATCGAGGTTTCATTTGATATTGATGCCAACGGGATCATGAATGTCTCCGCAAAGGACAAAGCAACCGGAAAAGAGCAGAATATCCGCATTGAATCATCCAGCGGTCTGACAGATCAGGAGATCCATAAAATGACCGAAGAAGCTGACAAACATGCGGATGAGGACGAAAAGTTCCGGAAAAAAGTAGAGACCCATAATCAGGCGGAACAGGTTTTATTCTCGACACGTAAGTCTTTGGATGATCTCGGCGACAAGATCAGTGAATCCGATAAGAAACCGGTCGAAGATGCGCTTGCCGAACTGGAAAAAGTGAAAGAAAGCGACAATCCCGATGAGATCAAAGCGAAGATCGAAGAAGTTAATAAGGTCATGATGAAGATCTCAGAAAAGATATATGCGCAGGCACAACAGGAATCGCAAACCGGCGGAGCCGCTCCGGAAACGGAATCTGCCAATGCCGGTGCAAATGTCGAAGATGCCGATTATGAGGTCGTTGACGAGGATAAATAAAGCAGTTTAACATAGTGAAAGATCCCCATCGGGGATCTTTCACTTTTTATCCTTTATCTTTGAAATTTATTGTATTATATTGCAAATACAGCAACAACAGACACGGTTCAGAAAACGATTTAGCGTTGATACGGTATTTGAATAAAGCTCATGATGCTTCTTGGATATCTGTTTTACTTCGCGTATAGGTTTTGTTCATTGGAAACAGGGACATGACATATTACAGAAAAGGCGTTTTAACACGATATAAATAGGAGGTGTATCATGAAATTCGGTCCTTTTGTCCTGCGCTGCCTTGTTATCGGCATCATTGCATTTGCCGTAGGCATCCTGGTCAGTTTGTTTTTCAATCTGATCATTCACGGATCGGCTCTTGTTGCATGGGGTACCATGTTCCGTATTGCCGTTATTCTGGGACTTGTCATTCCGATTTCCGAACTGCTGAATACCAAGAAAAAAGAATAAAAGCACCCCAACATTCGAAAAAACCCGGAAGATCATGCGATTTTCCGGGTTATTATGCTATTGGTATTTTTTATATTAGCGATCAGGGAAATAATGCGTTCCATTCTTCCATAAAAGCCGGAAGGGGAAAGCCCATGACATTGTAATAACATCCTTCGATATCTTTGACCGGATCAAAGTCAAGATCCTGTATACCATAAGCCCCGGCTTTGTCCATGGGCGATCCGCCGGCAATGTAGTTTTTGATATCCGCATCGCTCAGGTTGCGGAAATGGACTTGGGTCCTTTCATGCCGGAGCACATGGATCTTCAGTGCTTTCGAGGTCAGCGCGAACGCACTGATCACTTCATGCGTTTTCCCGGATAATTGCTTTAGAATGCGATATGCTTCCTCTTCGTCACGCGGTTTGCCAAGTATCTGTTCCTGCAAAACAACGATGGTATCGGCTGAAATAACGATGGCCTCCGGATACACCCCGGCAAGGGCATCCCCTTTTTTTTCGGCAAGGCGGCATACATGTTCCAGGGACGTCTCGCCTTGCAGAAATGACTCATCAATATTTGCGGGGATAATATCAAAAATCAACCCTGTTTGTTCAAGTATTTCCCTGCGTCTCGGTGAAGCGGATGCCAGGATGACACGCATTTCGGGTTGCCGGATGGTCATGGGAGGATCAACATCTTATTTTGGTAACGGAGTTTTTCATCCCCGTATTCGAGATGCAGCACATAGAAGTAGACGCCGGCAGCCAATGTGTGTCCGTAATTATCCTCCGCCTGCCAGGGAAGGGCATTAAAACCTGTCCGCACCAACTGATCGTTCAGCGTAGCGACAGGCCTGCCCGAAATACTGTAAATGCGAATGGATGCCAATCCGTTCACCGCGCTCAAAAAGGTAAAGTCGGTCCGCCCCTTAAAGGGATTCGGGAAATTAACAAGATGGGTGATAAGATCGCTGTCCTCACTCAATACCGTGATCGCCATTTCAATCTGCGAATAGTTGTTGTAATTATCAAATGCAACGATCTCTATACGATGATCGCCCGGATCAAAATAGTGATGAACGGGGAATTCGACATGTCCCCGCGTAAAGCTGTCCTGACTGTAGGAGAACAAACTGCTCAGATCTACGGTATGTGCCCCGTCATTGATACGCATTTCAAGAACGTGTCCCTTTGTTCCCGTGATATTGATCCCGCTTTGATCTTCAAATACGATACGGATCGTGCTGGTATCATAGACCACGGCACCATTATTCAGCATTTGATCACCGGTATACAGTTTAATATCCGGACCCACCACATCGGGAGGAGCTTCCGGATTAATACCGCCGACATGTATGGTATCAATCGCTGCGGAACCGTGAAAAATGCCGTTCTCATTCCAATACATCATCCTGACCTTGCCCCGGCTGCCGTGATACTGAATATCCTTCGGAATGAATATCTGCGTTGAAAAAGCGTCACCGTCAAAGGAAATACCGCCGTTGAAAAGCCGGTTACCCTCAAGAGAATAGGAGATAGTATATGTTGCGCCGCCTAAACCCACATATTCCCTCGAAACGGTATAATTATTATCATAGACGGTCAACCTGCCCTGCAGTTGACCCATACCGCTAAGCGGATCCCCTTCGCGACCCAGGGCACGTCCACTGATGGTAACACGGTCAAGCGCGCGCAGCGTATCACTTTCGAGGGGATCGATCTCTCCGCCATATTGCGGAAAAGCCGGTATCAACGTCGGATCACCGAAGAACATAAATTTCATATTATTGTTGATCTTTACGGTCCCCGAAGTATTGTTCGACCTGTTCTTGGCATACAGGACCGCATCCCCGAGCAGCGGTGTATATGCATGATCAGGATTACCCGTAAACAATCCCGTCATGAAATCCTGTACGAATTTAACGTTATTTGTGGATTCACCGCCGTGATATACTCCGCGGACCGCTGCAATGGTCGCAATGGCCCCACTTTGGTTCATGGTTAGGATATCTTCCGCGGTACTCTGAAAATCCGGCATGTCCGAGCGTCCCCAGCTGCAGGTGGCTGCAAGTATGATCGGGTATTGGCGATCTGTATCCAGCCGTACCAGATCATTGTTCACAAAGACTTTTTCCTGGGTCCAGACCGATGCATCACCATGGCCGTAAAAATTGACAAATGCCACTCCCTTCCGGAATGTGTCCATAATATCTTCACGTGCTCCATCCCGTCCCATCGTCTGAAGTTCCGTTACGTAGCGTTCCGGATACTCTGTCAGATAGACCTTTTTAGTCTGCATGACCCGGGGCAGATAGGTGTTCCAGAGCCGTTCCGAATCTGTGATGAACATCGTTTGTCCGATATAGGCACTGCCCATCTCCGGGTCACTCGGGTCATCGGCAACCAACATGGCATTTAACTGCCACTCACCGGGGTTGGTCCTGTTGTCGTATTCGATGATCTTATCGATCACGGCCCTTACTTCATCGATGCTGTTGGCGGGAATGCGGCCGATCGCCATATCATTTGTAATATCGTCCACACTGCTTACCATGACATATATATCATCACAAGGCCACAGTATGTTGGATTCGTACAAATACGGAATGAAGACCGGCGCGGAATGGATACGGTTCTGAACGTCATAATGGCCATCACCCAGTAAAAGCACATATTTGGGCTTGGGTTCGGGTGCATGATGATACATGTTACTTAAAAAATGCCGGATCGCGTAAGGATCACGATTACCTGCATTGAATTGACCGATAATTTCGGAATAGGTCTTGACCATTGTCCGCATGGGGTGCGCAGGACGGGACTCTTTGTGTGCCGCGAGACGTTGCGCTTCGGATAAGAACACTTCGGGCGTGATGATAATAAAGTCTGTCTGTGATGCATGATCACCGGCGTTAGAAGCTATAAAACCCGGTAGTTTACTCAGGGACACCGGTGTTCTGAAATGCCCTTCATTCAAAACGATAAACGAGGTACTTTTATCCGATGCAGGAATAAGGATATCCCCCGACGTGCCGCTGAGCGGATAGTAATACGTTTCAAATGGATCTTCCACGCCGAATACATAGGAAATGGCAGCCGTCAGTCCGCTGATCAGCACTTTGCGGGGCGTTTCACTCTTTGTGAACCATAAATGCAGATATCCGTCCTGTGCCGTCGGATATGCGGGATAAATAATACTGATATAATCAAGATATGCCTCGCTTGTGGCATATTCACCGCGGTAATCGATCCTTAAGGACAATTCTTCACTCAAACTGCTGTTTGACAGGAGCATATCCGTTTTCCTGGTGATGCTGCTTTCCGTATCCTGATCGTTTGCGCTCCGGGAATTGATCGCCGTAAGGGTTGAGATCGGGGACCCGGATAAGTAGGTCTTGAATTCATGATTACCGGCAGTCGTATATCCAAAACCAAGACGCAGAGCACCACTGACGCTGCTTTCCCGGTATAGGTTGGTCAGAAAAAAAGAAAACGAACGACTGGATGACAGCCGTTCTCCCAGCCAGAGGTCTCCCCCTTTACCCGGATTGATCAATTCCTGTTCATGATGCAAGCGTCTGTATGCATAGGGTTGGACTACCTCGGACCCGCTGAATGCGGGAACGTCAACAACCATACGTTTCGGATCATTTTCTGCGTTCCCGACAAAAAGTCTGAAATGCTGAACGCTTTCATATGCATTCCGGATATAGCGAATTTGACGTATGTTGCTATTATCGGTTCCGCGTTCCCAGGCTGAATTGCCCGATGCATAGAAGACCCATTGATCATCATCGTCATCCGGCGCGTCCAGAAACAGCAGCGGAACCTCCTTTAAATGAAAGTCCGAACTGTCGGGAAAGGTCTGCCGGAGAGGACCGCCAAAGGTCCGGCCGGCGAAGAGATACACCTTACTATCTTCAATATTTCCGCTGATGCCGGCTTCTCTGAGATCGGAACGACTGATCGCGTATATTCCCTCTTCTGCTATTCGTACACTTAACCATTCACCGCTGAATACGGCGGGTTTATGTAATTGTTTTTTTGCTGCTACCCGGGAAGCCATGGCATCCGCGTGTGAACTGTTTATAAAAAACCGGTTCATGATATCCGGCGTGGCCGTTTGCAGAGAAGTGCTAAATTCCAGATGTACTCGGAAACGGCGCATGACATTGCCATTCTCGAGAAAAGGATTGATCGTGAGATATACGAAAGAAATATCACGGTATTGCAGAAGATCGCCGATATCATAGAGGCGATGATCCCGTATGCTATGTTTCACGTATTCGGTTTCGATCACCTCAATGCGTATGTTCGGTATGCGGTCGCCAACAGCAACCGGAAACTGGAGGATCTCATATGTCGAATTATTTTGCTGCCGATGATTATTCGTATGATCAAAAGCATAGCGCCGGAATTCCTCACCGTTCTCCGTCCATTGATAAGCAATGTGTTCACCCAGGTCGACCTCGACCGTCATGGATCGACTGTCCGGATAGAGGACCCTTATTCCGGGAGCAGCTGCGGATACCGAAATGTATAAAAGGAGAATAACAACAGCGATTCGTTTTCTCAAGCACATATCCTTTATTATCATCGTTTTTACAAGATCTGTCTGATGATGTTCCTAATTTATCTACTTTTTTTTTCTATTGCAAGCTCTGCCTCTTCCAAACTATATTTGATGCATGAAATTTACATTGCATAAGGAATCAAATCCCCTTTCGGCCCGTGCCGCCACGATCGACACCGATCACGGACAGATCGAGACGCCGGTTTTTATGCCCGTGGGAACCCACGCGACCGTTAAGGCGCTTTCCAACGAAGAACTCGATGCCGCGCAGGCACAGGTTATATTAGGTAACACCTATCATTTGTATCTGCGTCCGGGAACGGATGTGATCCGTGAGGCTGGCGGTCTGCATGCATTTATGAACTGGCACAAGCCGATCCTGACCGATTCGGGAGGTTTCCAGGTCTTTTCCCTTGCGCATCTGCGAAAGATCGAAGGGGATATCACCACTTTCCGTTCGCACATCGATGGCAGTCTGCATCAGTTCTCCCCGGCGATCAGCATGGATATCCAGCGTATCCTCGGTAGCGATATCGTGATGGTGTTCGATGAGTGTACCCCCTACCCCTGCGATTATGAATATGCAAAACGTTCCCTGGCACTGACCCACCGTTGGGAAAAGATGTCCAAAGATCATCTGCGTTCACAATCCTCGCTCTGGGACCATTCCCAGGCCCTCTTTGCTATTGTGCAGGGCAGCGTGTACGAAGATCTGCGTATGGAAAGCGCGCGTTTTCTGACCGATGAAGGATTCGACGGATATGCCATCGGCGGACTGGCCGTCGGGGAACCGAAAGAGATCATGTACGAACTGACCCAAAAAGTCTGCGATGTGCTTCCCAAGGACCACCCGCGCTATTTAATGGGGGTCGGAAAACCCGAAGATATTATGCATGCTATCGCACGCGGTGTGGATATGATGGACTGCGTTCTGCCCACCCGCAATGCCAGGAACGGTTCCGTATATACCCGGGACGGCAAGATCAATATCAAGAACAGTCAATATAAACATGATTTTTCACCCCTCGATCCCGAATGCACCTGTTACGCTTGCCGAAATCACAGCAAAGCCTATATGCATCACCTTTACCGCCAGAACGAGATTCTCGGTCTGCGACTGAACAGTATACACAACATCCATTTTTTCGTTCAATTGGTTCGCGAAGCCCGGACAGCCATCATGGAAGAACGCTTCCCGGAATTTTATCGTGATTTTTTCAATCGCTATCCCGTGGAAGCCGATCACAGCGAGGTCAATGCCCTTCACCGGGAAAACCGGAGAAAGAAGTTTCAGTAGACAGGAGGCAGAAGCCGGGAGCCGGGAGTCGGTAGTCAGGAGTCAGAAGACGGCAGACCCCGCTTTCCGTATGCCGGAGGACTTTTAAAAAG
>CAZHTR010000009.1:46518-46852 GCA_964535585.1 uncultured bacterium
GGTTTAAGGGTTTAAGGGTTTAAGGGTTTAAGGGTTTAAGGGTTTAAGGGTTTAAGGGTTTAAAGGTTTAAAGGTTTAGGGGGTTAGGATTTTTGCATTTGCTGTTCATCGGTCTCAGTTGCAATGCCACATATTATCATTTATAGTTTATAGTTCATCCTTGATTTTTCATTGTCAATTTTCAATTGTCCATTGTCAATTGATCAAAGGTCCCCGCCCAGTGACCACAGCCAGCGCGGTTGCGAAAAACCCATACCGTTATACTCCCATGCAAGATCGATACGCAGCAGGGCAAAACCGAGATAGATACGTATGCCCATTCCAACCGAACCGA
>CAZHTR010000009.1:46952-64516 GCA_964535585.1 uncultured bacterium
ATACGCAGCAGGGCAAAACCGAGATAGATACGTATGCCCATTCCAACCGAACCGATCATATCCTCCCAACGATTCCCGAATGGCCACCATTTGCCGCTTTCCAGGAGCTGAAGCTGGTCCGACCATGCCACGCCGGCATCCGCAAAGAGCACACCCCGGACCTGGAAAAAGCTGATCGGAGGCAATCCGAGTTTAGCATATTCGATAAAGGGGAAACGCAATTCCGCATTAAAAAGCATAAATTTGTCACCCCAGGTCTGGAACATCATCGCACCCCGCACGGGCATAATATATTCACTCAGATAATACATGCTCAATTGTTCGGAAAAACTATCGGATGATCCACCCAGAATGGGTGCATTCTGATTATAAACATAGTTGATCCAGTTGCTTATACCGCCCAATAGAAAGATCTGCGGATTGGGTCCGAAAGACCGCCCACCGTGAAAACGAAATGCCAGGTGGTATTGATCCGTAATCTTAAAATAATGGCGGTAATCGAGTTTGGTGGTATAGAACACCGGCGTTTTACTTGTGATACCGGGAGAGATGTCCAAACTTAAGCGGTAGCGGCTTCCATCCATCGGACCGGTGTAACTGAACACGGTATTGTCCTTGACAAAGGCAAATTCCGTGCGGTACTGATGGATATCCTCATCATAACGTTCCGCGATCTCGGGATCATCCAGCAAATCGCGTTTTACATAGTAATAGGAGTTGTTGAATTCAAAGCGATAATGCCGGTTGATCGGATATTCGGTGACAAGATGAAAACTCCGGTTGGTATACCGGGTCACAAAAAATCCGTAGGGGTTCGTTTCGGAAACTTCACCGGGTATGTAGGTCGCATAGTTGTCGGACTGATTTACAAGCACAAATCCGAAATTGGGGCGGTAACGCAGATAATAGTAAGCAAGTGCAAAATCACTATTGTTGAGATCGATATAGAGGTCGGTACCGAGATATACCTGATGATCCCCCATCACGTCGCTGAACAAAAAGGTAGCCTGCCCCTGAACACCGTAAAAGGTATTGTAACCGAATTGGCTGTCAACCAGGTCCAGTGAAAATTTGGTTTTATAGGGTTTGTCGATATATGCACCGCTTGCATCGATGATCTGGCTGCTGTCCAACGCAACCTGTTGTGTATCGGAAGAACTGTAAAGACGTGAATATTCGGGGATAAAAACATAATTCACGAATTCAGGATAACGTTGATATTCATCATCACTTTTAATAAATGTGACAGATCTTTCATCCGTATCCGAAGGCATGTCCCTTTTTAATGTCCTTTCTCTTGCGATCGCGATTTCCGTAGTATCAAGTACAGACGCCAGACTGATCTGTCGATGACGTGTTAATTCGAGTTCCTTCTTTTCCATATCAAAAGGGTGACCCATTCTGAAAATATCCCAGCCCATATCTTTAAATGCGCAAAAAATGAGATTTTTGCCCGTGCGGTCCAGATCGAGATGAAAGATCCCTCCGATAACGTTGGTGATCGGATAGGACTCACCGTCCTTTTTGTGAACATAGATATTAAAGATGCCGTTTTTATCGGAAGTATAGATAATACCTCTGCCAAGCGGATCCACATAGGGATAATTTTCATCATGATCCGTTTGGGTTATCTGTGTTTTCATTTTACTTTCGACATCAACGATAAAAATATCCCGCTGATAAGGATGCCGCTTCGAACGTGCCGCTTCGCTTTTTAGGCGTTCACTGACATAAACGATCGCTTTTCCGTCAGGTGTCCATTGCGGATTTTCGTCAGCTTCCGTATCCCCGGTCAGATTGATCAGTATGTCATTTTCAAGATCATACATATAGATATCGCTTTGCCGGCCATTATGACCCGAAAAAGCGATGATGTTCTTGTCGATCGGATGATATGCGGCCGAAAACACTCCCTTCAGTTGCGGCATATAATAAAATGTCTGTTTACCGGTCTCGACATCTACAACCACCAATGCGTCATGCTTGCCGCTTTTTGCCGCAAAAACAATGTTTTTGGAATCGGGTGACCAGGATATGCCCGGTGAAAGCCATTTAAGTTCTTCGAGACTTGCCTTTCGCTGTCCCCTGACCAGACGTTTCATGTTCCTGCCGTCCTGCACATCCATGAGATAGATATCCGCATAACCCTTTTGATCGCTCAAAAAGGCGATCTTATCACCATCCGGTGATATCGCGGGTGCAATATTCTGTATATTCTTCATTTGTTTGTGATCGGTCAGCCTGACCGATATATCGCGGATGTCTTCCGCCATGCTGATCTCGGGCCAGTACTGGACCTTCAGATAATGATGCCATTCACTGGTGATATCTTCCGTCGGCATATTGAATGTGTGACGGATCGCACGATCAACATCATGATATATCTTCAATTTGGTATAAAATTCGGTCAGTTTCTGATAGCCATACGTTTCGCGTATGAACTTAAAGATGCTTTGTCCACCCTTGTAGGCATAATATCCTCGTAAGGCATCAAAGGGATACAGTTCGAACTGGCTGTGATACGCAAAGTCCCGCATGAACATGTCTGCCTCCGTATCCCAGCGGGAAGATTCGTATTCCGCAGTACCCTCCGCAAGCCATAATGGGATATTCAGGCGGACCGCTCCGGAGATCAGGGATTGTATGTTCCCACCGTAATAATAATCGTTCATGAATGCGTGGATCAGTTCATGGTGGATCACATGCCGAAAGTCCCGGTAGGACCCTTCAAAGGGGATCACAACGCGGTTTTTGAAGAGTTCGGTGAAACCGCCGACACCTTCCGGCAAATAATCGTTGATCGTGTTTGTTTGCTGGAAATCGTTATGACTGTCATAGACAATGATGGCATAGCGTTTCTTTAGGTCCCAATCCAGCAAGGTGCTGATGGACTCATAAGCCGATTCCGCAGCAGTGGCACAAAAATCGATCACGGTTTTATCATCACCGTTAAAGTAGATATTGAAATGTTTACTTTGAATATAATTCCAGTCAAACACTTCGTATTGCACTTTATTCTGACCAAATTGCGCAAGTGCGGTCCCGGTGCAGACAATAAACAGCATAATAATGCGTTTGAGTATATTTACCGTCAATCTCTTCGATCCTTTTTTGGATAGATCCCGGCAGGGGCTATGTGTGTATCAATCCGAATTGTTCCGGGGTATATAAAAACCATCAGACTGTTAATTCCTTTGTGCGGGTATTGTTTCGCTGTTTTTATACAATATGATCTCTTTCATCAAGCCGGTTATCGATATAATTTCTGATCTCGGTATGTATCTCATCGATCGTCCGGTTCCCGTCGATCAGTTTACAGCGGCGGGGATCTTGTGCCGCAATACGGCGATATCCGTCACGTACCCGTTCCTTGAATGCGGCAGATTCACTTTCGAGACGATCCGCCTTCCCGATCCCGATACGGTCCGCGGCAGTTACCATGTCCGTATCGATAATGAAAGTGAGGTCCGGAACCAGATCATGCGCGCCGATCATATTCAGTTCATCAATAAGGTCCAGGGGCAGTCCTCTGCCATAACCCTGGTAGGCCGTTGTGGAATCGTAAAAGCGGTCGCTGATCACAATATCCCCGCGGGAAAGAAAGGGCAGTATTTCTTCGACCACAAGCTGGGAACGCGCGGCAGCATACAGAAGAAGCTCTGTCCGGGCGTCCATTTCGATGTGTTCTTTGTTCAATAGAATACTCCTGACCGCGTTTCCTATCGCAGTATGACCCGGATCAAAACAATGTAAAACATGATGTGATACCGAAAGATACTCCACACATCGTTTTGCCTGTACACTTTTACCCGAACCGTCGATACCTTCAAATGTTATGAACATATCCGCCTTTATCTTGCATTGATTCATATTGATGTTTTATGATCATAATGCCGACTCGCACAGAATGATCTCGCCGAAGTAGATACGATGATAATTGTTTCCTTCGGGGTATTTATCAAAAATCTTTTCATCAAGAAAGTGGTGTTCATCCAAATCCTGCCAGTATATTTTTTTACAAGCGATTATAAGGTCCGCTTCTTCATAACCGGGAGTGTCAATATCTTTCAGGGAACAAGGTGTCAGTCCGGCGATCTTAATTTTATCGGGTACATCCCTGCCGGAGACAGTTCCAAGATAGTTCAATGCTTTTTTATGTCTTTTAGGAAAATGAGAGAGTGTAAAGGTGTCATATTGATTCATGAATGTAAAGGTATAGCGCGACGGCCGGACCACAACCTGGGCAAAAGGTCTGCTCCACATCGTTCCAAGGCTGCCCCAGGCGACTGTCATGGCGTTGAATGCACCTGTCTTCATGTCACCTGCGGTAAGCAGGAACCACTCGTTCTCCCATACATCCGCGGGTTTCAGGATCAGTTTCCGGACATCAATGTTTTTTCTTATCATGTATTGCTCCCATACCAGAAAATAGTAACATTTTTATCTTTTTGAAATTAAATTCTCACCTTAAACGGAATTTGGGAGTAATTATGGAACCTTTGAAGTATGTTTGTCCTAAATGCGGCAGCCATCAATATGAGATCGATGAGATACGGACAACCGGCGGCGTCATCAGTAAACTGCTGGATGTTCAGAACAAGAAGTTTTCGGCTGTGGTGTGTGCAAAATGCAAGTACACGGAATTTTATAAAGCCAAATCAAGCATGCTGGGAAATATTTTCGATCTGTTTATCGGCGGTTAATTACCTGAAAGCAGAAGAACATAAAATTGATTCGGATATGTTCGGGCGAATAGCGATTTGCCCCTGCTTTTTTAAACATCCCACGCGGCTTTTATCTCATCAATATACCATGACATAATTTTCTCGAACTCCTCCCCTTCCGAATATCCGATCTTTTTATAACGGATGATCCCTTCATGATCGACAATAACAATTGTGGGGACACCCTTTATGTCAAAGACCCGGTTGATCCCGTCGGCATACATTACGGGAAGGGACAGACCGTAGTCTTTAATAAAAGGCGGAACAAGGAAAGTATCCTCATCAATGGAAACCGCAAAGACCTCAACCCGGGGATCATTCTTGTATTTTAAATAGAGATCATTGACCAACGGTATTTCTTTACGGCAGGGCGGACACCAGGTCGCAAAAAAGTTAATGACCAGGATCTTGTTCTTGAATTGTTCACTGACGATCGCTTCCGTATTCACTCCGCGGAGATTAAAGGACGGCATGGGAATGTTCAGTTCGTCGGCAAGCAAATTTTGCCGCAGGATATTCCTTCCCACAAAGACCGTTTCATCAACCATGGTATTGATCTCGGCTTTCGAATACCCCAGCAGTTCGGCTGTCTCGACCAGCCGGGTTTTGGCATCCAGACTTCCGGGAGCCATTTTCAATGCTTCGATCGAAATGATCAGCGATTCTTCATAACGATTCATATTGTTCAGTGCAGTGGCATAATGCATAAGGATATCGGCATCTTTGTAATGTGCAACGATCGACTCATACATTTCCAGCGCTTCACGATAACGGCGGCGTTCGGTCAGGATCTGTCCATAACGGTCTCCGATCCGTGCCCGTAACGCGGTTACCCGGTCACGCAACTCATCTTCGGTGAATTCTCTCTCCGCATAATATATGGCAGCTCCCTCATAGAAAGCCTCACTGCGTGCCAGTTTCTCCGCACGGCCCGAAGCACTAAAAAGTGAATCGCGCAGTACTGGATCATTCATGCCTTCTTTATAGAGAAAACCAAGTGTCATCGCCCTAGAAAAGACATCGGGATTATTGTTGTAAATAACGATCACCTTTCGGTAGTCATCCGTTTTTTCTTCCTTCACGATGACAGGCAATATCTGTTCACATGCCGTGTACAGCTCCTCACTTTCTCTTTTCTGATTTCTCAGGATAAAAGATAATACATTGTCATAATTAAATTCTTCCGGGTCTTTCCTGGAGTCGGTCAAGTGCCCGCAACCCGATATTATGAAGAGAAGTATGAAAAGGTAAATAGCCCCACGTTTCATGCAAACCTCCATCCTTTATTTAAATATATCTGTAGACAAACGAAGCGAAATTAAGTGACTGCTTCCGAGATCATAGTTTATGGAAGGCCGGAAAGAGTAGCTTATATCAATAAGCGGCAGCATCAATTCCAAACCGGCATGGACACCGTCGCCATGACGGTAGCTGATCCCCGCGGCAAATGTCTTTTTATAGACCATCCGCAGTACCGGCTGGAGATCCATAGCCAGCACGGAACCGATACGGAACATGTAATAATCCAGATTTTCTCTGATCGACATACTGAAGGCAAGTCCGGTATGGATCTGCAGATCCTTCAACTCCAGGGGGTACAACCATGCCGCGCGGATCTCCGGGGGATAGTATTGTGCCGCGCCGCTATTGAAGACCATGAACGCGGACGGAAGATTTTTTATGCTGTATAGCTGATGAATATGTTTACCGAGATGCTGTGCAGTGAGGTCCACAGTAAGTCCGTATCCGTTCGTTTCAATGAGATCGGTATATAGTAACCCGATGCTCATGCCGGTTTTAAATCCCCCTTTTTGGATCAGCGGCATTCCCAAGTGAACGGTATAGTGTGCAATTGTTTTATATACGATGCGATCATAATCTATGATCTCATTATCATCCAGTCTGCCGTTTCCCTCCCCTGCAGCACCCGTACCGGGTATACCGTCCACACCATAGTCCAGCAGAGCATGACGTGAGTCGGGGATAGCCGACACGCCCACTCTGGAGACCATTACTCCAAAAGGTTTATGTTTATATTGGAAAGTATATGCGATCGAACTTGCGGATACTTCATTCCGGAACCAGGACGCATGATACAGATATAAGGGTTTAGCTGCATCCGTATCAAGGCGCGCAGGATTGATCATGGTATTTTCACTTCCGTATTGCATCAAACCGTAACTGCTTCCGTAGAGTTCCGCACCCGGACCATGAAGCAAATTGAGATGATCATTTCCGTAACTGGCATATCCCGCACGGAGTATGAGCGGAAGAAAAACGCATAATAGAAGTAAATATGTTATTTTTTTTTGCTTTTCCATGCTGATTGAATATAAAGATTATTTTATCGAGATGTTCCTGCTTTTTTTATCTTATACACGCTTTTCATTGTCACCTTATCGGGTTTTATGCACATTGATCAATTTCCCGTTGTCAAGCCGGTAATTGATGTCTGCGATCTTTGCGATCTCTTCATTATGCGTCACCAGGAAAAAGGTCTGATCGAGATCTTTCTGAATTTTCCTGAAGAGATCGAGGACCCGTATCCCCGTTTCTTTATCCAGGTTACCGGTCGGTTCATCCGCAAGCAGAATATCCGGTGAATTGATCAATGCCCGGCCGATCACAGCACGCTGTTTCTCACCTCCGGATACTTCTGCCGGAAAGTGATGCGCGCGGTCGATCACGCCAAGATAATCCAGCATTTCCCTGGCTTTTTTTATGGCAATATCCTTTTGCGCCCCCGCGATCATGAGCGGCATGGCAACATTTTCTTCGAGATTGAATTCGGGGAGCAGATAATGGAACTGGAACACGAACCCGATATGTTTAAGTCTGAATTCAGCAAGTTGCCGCTCCTGCATATCGGTCACACGGCGATCCGCGATCAGGATCTCACCGTAATCCGGTGCATCCATGGTACCGATAATATTCAGCAGGGTCGATTTTCCCGAACCCGAGGGTCCCATAAGGGAAATGAACTCACCCCGGCAGATACGCAGATCGATGTGATCCAGAACATGCAGAGGGGACTCCCCCGACATATAACTTTTACATAGTTCCTTGACTTCAATGATGGTTTTCATGTTCTTTCCGTTATTGTTTTGTTCTTATGGCATCCAAAGGTTTAATGCGGTTCGCCCGGCGTGCCGGCACCAGGGAACTGAGTGTGATCAGACCTGAGACCATAATCAGGGTAAAGAAAACGTCCCAGACATTGACAATGACGGGGACATATTTAAAAATGTAGACATCATCGGCACCCGGCATGATAATAAAGGGATAATGTTGCTGCACAAGCAGAAGGACCAGCGATATGACAAGCCCCAGTACCATACCCAGACCACCGGTATACCAACCGAGCCGGAAATAGATCTTCTTGGCATCCCCGGGTCCGCATCCCATACTTTGTAATATTCCGATCTCCCATTTTTTTTCAAGCAAGAGCATCACCATTGAGCTGATCAGATTAAAACCCGCCAAAATGATGATCAAATTCAGGGCAAAGAATGTCGCGTACTTCTCGACCTCCATTGCCATAAAAAGTTCAATATGTTCTTCCCGCCAGGTAGCGATCCGTACATTTTCCGGAACCCTATCTTTCCAGTATCTGCTTTCATTTTTAAGTTTGCTTCCGGGTTTGAACTCAACCTCAAACTGATGGGGATCCGGTTCATCCAGCAAATACTGCATATCCAGGATGTGCATATATGCCCGATAATCATAGTCAAAAACCGTTACATTAAAAATATCCCGTACCACACACTGCATGCTGGGCGCGGTATAGGTCTGAATATCAAGCAGACTGATCAGGGAAATGGTATCCCCGACGACCGCTCCGATGCGATTTGCCAGGGACTGACCAAGAAGTATTTCGGGGAACAGCGTTGCGCCGATATCATCGGTCAGATACTGACCGTGCAGCAAATACGGTTCGATCTTTAGAATGTTTTTATAGACGGCCGGTGAGATGCCTTTGATGAAAGCCAGCTCCTGGTATTCGCTGCGCGCTACGACCATCTTCCGTTCTATGGTAGGTGCAACAAGCGCGATGTTCCCGTTATCCCGTATTCGTTCAAGCAGGGCATCCCTGTCCGACCCGGAGGCATGTTTAACGTAAAATGTCATCGCGGGAGCCATATCCTGTGTCCGGCGAAAGACCATATCACGGAAGCCGTTCATAACACTGAGTGCTGCAATAATCGCAAACGTACCCAAAAAGGTCCCGATGATCGTGATCACGGTGGTCGTGGAGATCATCCTGACTTTTTTTCGGGAGGAAAAATAGCGTCCGGCAATGTAATTGATATAAGTATTCTTACTCATAGCGCAACACCTGTACCGGTTTGATCCCGGAAGCATTGCGAGCCGGGATAAAGGTCGCTGTCAGCGACAGCAGCAGACCAGCCACAACAATGATGAGTATGACCTGCCAGGATATCTCAAGCGGAAGGCGGTCAATAAAGTAAACATCCGCCGACAATTTTATCCATGCATAGCGCATTTGTCCCCATTCAAGGAATTTTGCAAGAATGATCCCGATCCCGATCCCGATACTGCTGATGGTCAGTCCGTCGATCATGCATTTTTTTCTGATATCTCCCGGTTTCATTCCCATGGATTTCAGTACGGCCGTGTCGCGTTCCTTCACCAGCACGATCATGACCAGGGTAGATATGATATTGACCATTGCCACCAAGGCAATGATCCCGAATGTAATGATGATCGGTGCTTTTTGCGTCTGCAGCCATCTGAAAAGCAGCATGTTCCTCTCGCGCCATGTCACCGGGACATAATGGAAGGGACTTTGTTCATCGATCCATTCGGACACATCCCCGGCAAGCAGAGGGTCCGTGAGCAGGACCTGATATCCGCTTATTTCCCTGGAATTCCCTTTTACTTCAACAGCAAATTCCAGCGGGGCATATGCGTGATTTGCATCGAATTCTTTCATGCCGGTCGTGAAAATACCCGTTACGATCAGTGGATAGCGTTTGATCGGATTGAACACGGACGGGATACCCTCCAGGAACAGCGCCATGACGGTATCACCGATGCCGGCTTGCAAATAATCCGCTACACCGAAACCGAGATAGATACCGTTGATGTCTTTTCCTTCACGAAAATCAATGCTGCCGGCAATATTCTTTTTTGAGGGCGAAAGCAACGCGAGGAAATCGGATTCCTGCAGACACTCAAGCATAACCCCTTCCGTATCCTCACCTTTGCGGATCATGGTCTCCAGGTTGGTAAAAGGTGCAAGAGAAAGGATTTCCGGGTGCATGCGCAGGCTTTGCATATAGTCCGGATCAAGATCAATGTGTCCCCGGAAACTTTCGATACGGATATGCGCTTCGAAACCGGTAACCTTTTCGACCAGATTATTCTCAAATCCCCGCAGAATACCGAGTGTAATGGACATCGCCACCGTGCCGATGACCAGTCCGAGAACGGCCAGAAGTCGGATAAAAGGCACAAACTGATCCGAACGTTTATGGAACAGCGTGCGCTGCGATAAATAGAATAGAAATTTCATAACACCCTGTTATGAGAGTTTTTCGGACCGCATTGCGGG
This sequence comes from uncultured bacterium, assembly GCA_964535585.1. Lineage (GTDB taxonomy): Bacteria > Fidelibacterota > Fidelibacteria > Fidelibacterales > Fidelibacteraceae > M50B103. The sequence continues at coordinate 57,252 of CAZHTR010000009.1, forward strand.
GAATAGCAAAACATCCTTAATGCTTGTCTGGCCTGTAAATAACATGACCAGCCGGTCAAAACCGATCCCGACACCGCCGGTGGGCGGCATGCCGGTCTCGATGGCCTGAATAAAATCTTCGTCAAATGCCTGTGCTTCATCATCTCCCAGCGCACGCAGGCGATCCTGACCCTCAAGTCGCTCCCGCTGATCGAGAGGATCATTCAGTTCCGAGAAAGCATTGACGTATTCCGACCCGCAGATAAAGAGTTCAAACCGTTCAACGAAGCGCGTATCTCCGTCACGCTTCACCTTGGCCAGGGGCGAAATGGCTTTGGGATAATCTATCACAAAAGTGGGTTGTACAAGTTTGGGTTCTATGAACTCGTCAAAAAGCTTATCCAGAAACTGACCGTAATTCCATGTGGGATCGAATTCCATATGGTGTTCCTTGCACCAAAGCGCAAAATCCTCTTCACTGCAGGAAGCGATGTCGATCCCGACATGTTCCGAGAACAATTCCCGCATGGTTTTTCGTGCAAAGGGTTTTGAAAAATCGATCTGTTCTCCCTTGTATTCCAGGATCATGCTTTCCATACGTCCGGCAATAAAACGAAAATACTTTTCAACAAAATCCATCATGTAAAAATAATCAACATAGGATTCATAGAATTCGATGGCCGTAAATTCCGGGTTGTGGCTCCGGTCCATACCCTCATTGCGAAAATTCCGTGAAAATTCATAGACTTTGTCAAATCCGCCGACGATCAGACGTTTGAGATAAAGTTCATCGGCAATGCGCAGATAAAGGTCCATATCCAAACTGTTGTGATGGGTTACAAAAGGCCGGGCATTGGCACCGCCGTAGAGAGGCTGAAGCACCGGTGTTTCCACTTCGAGATAACCATGTTCATCAAAAAATTCACGGGTCGCACGTGTGATCGCGGCACGTTTGAAAAAGATGTCTTTAACATCGGGGTTGACGATAAGGTCCAGGTACCGCTTACGGTAACGCAATTCTTTGTCCGCAAAAGCATCATAAACTACGCCGTCTTTTTCTTTTACGATGGGTAGCGGTCGTATATTTTTACATAAAAGCGTCATATCATCAGCTTTAACCGTTATTTCACCGGTACGCGTTTTCATGACCGTACCGGTGATACCAATGATATCACCGATATCAAGTATTTTAAAAAGTTCGTATTTCTTTTCGCCGATATCACTCTCGGAAATATATAGCTGAATGCGTCCTTCGGCATCCTGTAAATGCGTAAAACTTGCCTTTCCCATGCGCCGGACAGCCATCATGCGTCCCGCAACGGAAACGTTCTTTCCCTCAAGTTCATCATAATGCTTTAGTATTTCACAACTCTTATGTGTGACCGTATAACTGTAGGGAAAGGGATCCATCCCCATTTCTCTTATATGACGGATCTTCTCCTTGCGTTGTTCAAGTATATTTTCCAGTGTCGAATGTTTGTCCTGTACCGTTTGCTCGCTCATGTGCCTTCCTTTCATTATCTAAGTAATGTAATGGATTTTTACTTAAAATAAAACATCAAGAAAAACTTGATCCAAGTTTTTTAAAAATATTTGGGTCAGGTTTTAATTTTTACGTATATTTCCCGCAACTGCTTAGTAAACGGGATCTTTGGAGGGTATATTCCATGAATCAAAAGAAGCCATTATTAGAAATTACCGTTAAATCCATTATTCTGGGTATTCTTTTATCCGTCATCCTTGCCGCCGCAAATGCCTATCTGGGTCTTTTTGCCGGAATGACCGTCAGTGCATCCATACCCGCTGCCGTCATATCCATGGGTATACTGCGCTTATTCAAACGCTCCAGTATTCTGGAGAACAATATTGTCCAGACCGCCGCATCCGCGGGTGAATCGCTCGCGGCGGGTGTTATCTTTACCATTCCTGCTCTTGTATTAATGGGTTACTGGACCGATTTTGACTATATCGCCATTGCGGAAATGGCTGCCGTCGGGGGTATTATCGGTGTTATGTTCACCATACCTCTGCGCCGCGCGCTGATCATAGAAGCCAAGCTCACATATCCCGAGGGCGTAGCTACGGCAGAAGTTCTGAAAGCAGGCGATGAAGCCCGTGAAAGCGCCGAGGGGAGCAAACATCTTGCCATGATCCTGAAGGCGGGACTTATCGGGGGTCTGCTCAAACTCTGTCAGCAAGGTTTTACGATGTGGAAACAAGCGGCCGAAACGGCATTCGGCTTCAGGAACGCACGCGGCGGGAATACAATATTCGGATTTGGCGGCGATCTCTCCCCCGCTTTACTTGGTGTCGGCTACATCATCGGTCTGAACATTTCCATACTTATGCTGGCGGGCGGTCTGATATCCTGGATGATCGTCCTGCCGATCTATTCGACCATCACGGGCCAGACCGAAGCGATCAGCATGGCGACCGCCTCAACGATCTGGAGTACCCAAATCCGCTTTCTGGGTGTCGGAGCGATGGTGGTCGGCGGACTGTGGTCCATTGTTAAACTGTTCCGCCCGCTGATAAGCGGGATCCGTGCGGGACTGGCAGCTCACCGGAATGCCAGCAACGGCATTGAACTGGAGCGCACCGAACGGGATATATCCATCAAATGGGTGATCATTGTCATTGCTCTGTCTTCCATACCGCTGTTCCTGCTCTATCTCAATGTCCTGAAAAGTTGGCCGATCACCTTGCTGATGACCGCCGTCATGCTGGTCTTTGGTTTTCTTTTCTCCGCCGTAGCCGGATATATGGGCGGTTTGGTCGGTTCTTCCAATAATCCCATATCGGGTGTGACCATCGCGACCATTCTCTTTTCCTCCCTGCTTCTGCTTCTGCTTATGGGCAAAGGCAGTCCCGAAGGTGCTGCCGGTGCCATTATTATCGGAGCGGTGGTCTGCTGCGCGGCATCCATTGCCGGCGATAACCTCCAGGACCTGAAGGCGGGTTATATTCTTGGCGCCACGCCCTGGAAACAACAGATCATGCAGATCATCGGTACGGTCGCGGCCGCTTTTACCCTCGGTATCACTCTGGATATTCTTCATTCGGCATATGTGATCGGTTCCGAAACACTTTCCGCGCCGCAGGCAACTCTGATGATGTCCGTCGCAAAGGGTGTTTTTGAGGGAGATCTGCCATGGAACATGGTCTTCATCGGCGCATTGTTCGGTATTTCCATCATTATCGCCGATATTATTCTTGAAAAGCGCGGTTCCACCTTCCGCATGCCCGTTCTCGCCGTTGCGGTCGGACTGTATTTACCGGTCTCTCTCTCCGCACCCGTTTTTATCGGCGGACTGATCTCGTATTTTACCAAGGAACGTAAAAAGAATACAAGCAAGAACGGATTGCTGTTCGCTTCCGGTCTGATCACCGGAGAGGCATTGATCGGTATTCTTGTCGCCGTTCCCATCTTTATCACCGCCAATAAGGACTGGTGGCCGCATTTCAACGGATTCGGGTGGCTGGGGATCATCCTGTTCTTTGGGGTTGCCTTCTGGTTGTACCGGATCGCGAGAAAAAACAACGAAAATATCCTTTAGGCAATGCGGGATCGCCGAATCCCTGCCTTATAGAAACAACCGGGGCACAGCTTGCTGTGCCCTTTTCATGTCCGGTAATATCTTTTCAGGCAGCGATATGCCAAGAGAAGTTTAACATTCGGATTTTATGTTTTTCCATATCTCTGCAATGCTCTTGATATCACCATGTTAGATTTACGCAAAAGCAATCTTTTCTCTTGGATTTACTCTTAAATATTGTATTTTATGCTCTACAAAAGGAGCAGATATGCTGAGCAGTATGACAGGTTTCGGAAAGGGAGAGGGCAGAATAAATGATATGGATGTCGTCATCGAAGTGAAATCCGTAAACAGCCGCTATCTGGAGATATTTGTTGCTCTTCCGAAGTTCCTGACCTTTCTTGAAGAACCGGTACGTAAGCACATCCGTGAGCATTTACAAAGAGGTAATATTCATTGTTACATTAATGTGATCGGCGGGAACAGTATTCCCGCATCCTACAAGGTAAATACCTCTCTGCTGAAAAGTTTCATCGCCACCGTCAGGGAAATAGCCGAAGTCACACAGATCGAACCTCAGGTCAGCATGCAGGATCTCTTAACGCAGCCGGAATTGCTCTCGCTGGAAGAGAATACCATTGATCGCGATGAGCTGGAAAAGCAGTTATTGATCATCCTGGACAAAGCTCTGTCCGAACTGCATGAGATGGAAGTAAAAGAGGGTGATTACATTTCGCGGATATTCCTGGACCGGCTGCAATCCATCGAAGATCAGATCGGGACCATAACGCATTTACAAAAAGAGAATGTTCAGAAACACATCAATACGATGCGTGCCAGGATCACCGGTTTACTGAACGATGAACTCAATGAAGCATCTTTTCATCAGGAAGTTCTGCAGATGGCCGACAAGCTGGATATCAGTGAAGAGATCGACCGTTTCAATTCACACATTCACCAGTTCAGCACATATTTGAAGTCGCAAACCCCTGTCGGGAAGCGCCTGAACTTCCTTCTCCAGGAAATGAACCGGGAAGTAACGACCATGGGGAACAAAGCTTCCGATTCAAAAATATCACAATTCGTAGTTGAAATTAAAAATGAACTTGAAACCATAAGAGAACAGGTCCAGAACATACAATGACAAAAAAAGGTCTGCTCGTTATATTCGTATCATTCAGCGGCGGTGGAAAATCAACGATCATCCGCGCACTGAAACAGAGGCATCCCGAATGGAAATTCTCGGTTTCCTGTACCACACGTTCACCAAGAAAAAATGAAGAAGAGGGCGTACATTATTACTTTATTTCGCAGGAATATTTTGAAGAAATGATCCTCAATAATGCTTTCATTGAGTATGAGGAGGTACACGGCGATCTTTACGGCACCCCGAAAGCTCCGCTTGAGAATGCTCTGGAAGACGGCAAGATATTTATTCTTGATATCGACGTTAAAGGAGCCCTGAATGTGCTTCGAATGTTCCGGGAACATTGTGTGAGTTTCTTTATTGATGTACCGGACATGAAGATACTTGAGGAACGCTTACGTAAACGCGGCAGTGAAACGGAAGAAAGCATTCGGAAACGCTTATCCCGTATCCCGGAGGAGTGTAAAGAAAAAGATAAGTTTGACTATGTCATTTTAAATGATAAATTAGATGTTGCGATCAATGCGATCGAAGAAAAGATCATGTACAAACTGGAGGCAGAATAAATGAAAAAAGATTTCCGTTTTAAAGGCGACCGGCCCGATGATATATTCGAAGCCATTACCGTGATGGCAAAACGCGCCCGTCAGATCAATCAAAAGCGCAATGAAGAATATCCGATCCAGAACATGATGGATCCCGAAAGTGATGAAGATCTGGGCTATGATATTGATTTTAATACATTTGAAAAACCCGCTTCGGTCGCTATGGAAGAATACGAAGAAGCTAAAATTTCATTTGAATACGAAGAAGACAGCGAAACTAAAGTATAAACATGTCAGTACTGAAGGGGAAATCCCTTATTCTCGGACTCAGCGGAGGCATCGCGATCTATAAAAGCGCCTCCCTGTTGCGCCGTTTGACACAGGATTTTAACTGCAGCGTGACAGTTGTCATGACAAGCGCTGCACAAGCATTCATGACACCCCTGATCTTTGAAACTTTTTCCGCTAAAGAGGTCATTACCGACATGTTCACATCCGAAACCGGCATTGTGGGAACACGTCATATTGACCTGGTTCAGGCGGCGGACCTGGTAGCGGTCATCCCGGCTACGGCCAATATCATCGGAAAGATCGCAGGCGGCATTGCCGATGATGCTCTCAGTACGATGCTGATCGTAGCAAAACCGGATAATGTGGTCATTGCCCCCGCCATGAATAAGAATATGTATATGAATCCCCATATGCAGCGCAATTTACAGACGCTCCGTGATCTAGGTTACCATTTGATCGAACCCGAAACCGGGTTCCTTGCAACAAACCGGGAAGGATGGGGCGTCGGTCGTCTGCCGGACGAAAAAACCCTGCTCTTCCATTTGGAAAAAGCACTTTCCGCTCAAAAAAAAAGTCCTTTAGCCGATAAACGCGTTTTGATCACCGGTGGACCGACCCGGGAAGCCATTGATCCCATTCGTTTTATATCCAATCCATCCACCGGTAAAATGGGACATGCACTTGCCGAAACAGCGGCAAAGCAAGGCGCTGTGGTTACATATATCAGTGGTCCGACAGCGCTCCCCGATCCTCACGGATGCACAACACAACACATTACAAGTGCCGAAGAAATGCGCTCGGCCGTACTGAAAGTCTATGCTCAGCAGGACGTTGTTGTCATGGCGGCCGCGGTTGAAGACATACGCCCTGTCAATCCCTCCGCGCGTAAGATCAAGAAAAATGCCATTCCGGAACAACTCATATTGAGCAGAACAGACGATATCCTTCAGCTCCTGGGACAACAAAAGGAACATCAGCTCCTGATCGGTTTCAGCGTAGAAGAAGAAGATACGATCAACCGTTCGATCGAAAAAATGAAAAAGAAGAATCTTGACCATATCGTCATCAATAATCCCCGTGAGGCAGGAAGTGCCTTTGCGGGTGATACCAACCGGGTAACGATCATAGATAAGGATCATAAATCCGTATCGCTGCCTCTGCTCACAAAGGAAGAGACCGCAGCGGAAATTTGGCGGCATATCTTCAAAGAGACCATACTCTAATTATGCAGCAAAAAATCCCTTTTATCGAATATATGAAAGATGTTTACGGCGATACCCTTCTCCGCTGTGATCGCCGCAGTCCCCTGACCGATCTTTACGAAGAAATTCGCGACTGCCGTCAATGCGCTCTTTCGGAAACCCGGAAGCACCTTGTTTTTGGTGCGGGTAATCCCAATGCGAACATCATGTTCATCGGTGAAGCTCCCGGTGAGCAGGAGGACCTGAAGGGCGTACCCTTTGTCGGGCGTGCCGGTAAATTGCTTGATGATGTTCTGAGAGAGATCGGCATATCACGTGAAGATGTTTTTATTGCCAACGTATTGAAATGCCGGCCGCCCGGAAACCGTGATCCGCTTCCTGCGGAAATTGAGGTATGCGAAAAGCATCTGCATCGCCAGATCGAACTGATCCATCCCACCGTGATCGTCGCACTTGGTCGCATCGCCGCGAACACGCTGCTGCGTGAATCCAACCAACTCAAGAACATGCGCGGGATCACCTACCGTTATCACGATACCGATCTGCGGGTTACCTATCACCCGGC
>CAZHTR010000010.1:0-51261 GCA_964535585.1 uncultured bacterium
TCATCCTCAAGTTTAAGAACGGACGAGATCTCGCGCTTCAGATATCCGTATCCGTGCCGGAAACAGGCAAATTCCAGGTAATTATTGAGTTGTTTGTTATATATGTCCGGAGGGAGGGTCATGATGATCCGCCGGAACCCCTCTTTTTGTGCGTATGTCTGAAGCGCCTTGACGATCTGTACATTCTTTTCGACACCCTGATTGACAGGTTGCACAATACCTCCGTAACTGCTCCCCCGATGTGAATAGAGACAGTGAATGCCGTCAGCGACGATATCCACGGCCGGGAAAAGGGCGATCGGTTTCCCCTCTTCATAAAAGACAAGTGAATGATCTTTGAAACGGCCTGCAGGATGATAATTCAAAAAATGCCGCTCATGAAAAATCGTTCCGTTGTTGGCGGAACGGACAAATTCGTCCCAGAAACCGTGTTCTTTTTCATCATAACGTACAATTTGGATCATATTTTCGCCTGTGTTCCTTTTGTGAGAATAAGCGCGGAGGTATAACCAACGACACGGCCATCATCCCGAAGTACTTCACCCGAATGACTGTAGCCCAGCGTTCTGATAGAGTGACTTTCTTTACCGAGGCCCCGCATCAGAGCAAGAATGGGTCCTCCCCCGCAGGCCTCAATTTTGCCTGTCTGCAATTTCTTACTTATCGCCACATCGTCATAGTCATCCAGCATACGGATCAGAGCATGATCCATTCTGAGCGCCTCTCCGGCAGAATGAAAGTGGGACAGATCACTGCTTGCAATGAACAGAATGCGGTTATTATAAATCTCCCGTAAGCGACGGACGCAGTCTTCGGTCCGCCGTATGACGGATTCGCTTTGGTCCCCCATCACCAGCGGCAGGATCGGAATGCCGGGTAATACGTACTGAAGAAAAGGCAGCTGGACCTCCAGAGCGTGTTCCTCCTGATGCCCGGCCTGCGACGCGGAAACACCCGCACAGTCAAGCACATCCTCTCTGGCCTTTTCGTGTATTCCGCATACACCCAGGGGGGTACGATATCCGCTGCCGGGATATACACTTATAAAAGGGAAGTAATCACGGTGGCTCGGACTGATAATGCAAGCCAGATCGTAATTGCGTCCCTGTAGATATTGATATGCTTTTGCAGCCTGCAGACCAGAGAAGATATACCCTGCATGGGGGGCGATCACACCGGCTACCTGATGTTTTTCCGATATGCACCCGATCGCCGCAGAATTGAATAATTCTTCCAGCATTTCCCGTAACGCGTGTTCGCTTCCCGGATAGAACTGGCCTGCAACGGCTGGTGGTCTGTCACTCATTTCTGTTTATAGGTTTCAAAAGCTTTTTTTAATTCTGTCCAGCATTCGATCAATCCGTCGACCATGACCTTAGTATGACCCAGAACGGGCATAAAGTTCGTGTCCCCGGTCCATCGCGGTACAATATGCTGATGAATATGTTCAGCTATTCCCGCACCGGCAGGTTCTCCAAGGTTGTAACCGACATTAAAACCGTTTGGATACAACACATGTTTCAGTATATCAAGGGTCATAGCCGTTACATCCGCCATTTCATGACGCTCTTCTTTGCTTAATGCCGAATATTCGCTGATATGACGATAAGGTACGATCATCAGGTGTCCGTTGTTGTAGGGGTAAAGGTTCATAATGACAAAAACATGTTCACCGCGATACAGTATCAGATTATCTTTATCATTCTCCTGATCGGGTTTTATGCAGAAGATACATGAACCGGGTTCCGACGGCTTGGGTGCACGGATATACTCCATCCGCCAGGGCGCCCAGGCGATTTTTAACGAACGGTCATTTTTATTTTTCATGGGCGGGTCTCTTTATTTTTTTAAATGTATAACTTTTTTTACAAACTATCAACAGATAACAGGGACAATGATAATGCCGGATTTTTTTTATACCTATAGTGCTTGCATATATTTTATGATGTAAAAAGAAAAACCCTGCATTCGGCAGGGTTTTATCTTATCATGAGATTTGTAATCATGCAGTCAGAATATCAACCGTTTTACGTCCGCGTTTCGTTGCGAACGTTACGGTGCCGTCGGCTGTAGCGTAGATGGTGTCATCCCCGCCGATGCCGGCATTATTTCCGGGATAGATCTTTGTTCCACGCTGGCGGACAATGATCGTGCCTGCGGTTACAAACTGGCCGCCGTAACGTTTAACACCGAGATATTTCGGGTTACTGTCACGACCGTTATTGGTACTTCCTTGACCTTTCTTGTGTGCCATAACTATTCCTTTTCAGGCTTTGCCGCCGCTTCGGTCTTTTTCGGAGCGGCCGCCTTTGTACTTGTTGTTTTTTTAACTGTTTCCGCTTTTGCAGCTTTTGCTCCGCCGGTCACGATGGATTCGACACGGATCTTGGTATAACCCTGACGATGTCCGCGTTTGACCTTATAATCCTTGCGGCGTTTTTTCTTAAAAACGATGACCTTCCTGTCACGGCCGTGTTCCAATACAACAGCAGATACCTTTACATCCTTTACAAAGGGTGTACCGATCTTTACATCACCGTCGTTATCAAGCAACATAACATTCGGAAAATCTAATTTATCATTTACTTCGGCATTCTGTACGGGAACGTTCAGAACATTCCCTTCTGCCAGTTTAAATTGTTTCCCACTGATCTCAGCAATAACGTACATTCTATTTTTCCTCCAGAATCACAAACAGCCGATGAATATATTTATTAAAACGCTTCCAGTCAAGGGATATATCGTTTTTATTCATGATTTTTTCGGGGATACCGGCGTACCGCAATATCCGCATAAAAAAAAGGGCGCGGAATGGATCCGCACCCAATACGGAATTGGAATTAGCTATTCACCGATGACCTTCACCAATACTCTTTTAGGTCTTTTCCCGTCAAATTCGCCGTAAAAGATCTGCTCCCAGGGACCCAGATCGAGCTGACCGCCGGTAACGGCAATGACCACCTCCCGGCCCATGATCTGGCGCTTGTGATGCGCGTCCCCGTTATCCTCGCCCGTGCGATTGTGTTTATAACGCTGTGGCGACGGATCGAAGGGGGCAAGCGCTTCGAGCCATTTCTTATAATCTTCATGGAGACCCGGCTCATCATCATTGATAAAGACCGATGCCGTAATATGCATTGCATTCACGAGGCAAAGTCCTTCCTTGATATCGGAGCGACGTATAACAGCATCGACCTGATGGCTTATATTGATAAAGTCCATGCGCGCAGGAACCGTGAATGTTAGATATTCAGTACATGATTTCATGCAGTGTTCTCAAAATACCGTTTATTTTTTTGTGGCTTCCAGAACCTTCGTGATCGCCGCGACGGTGCTGCCGATGTCGGTCAGATTCCCCGGCAGGATCATGGTATTGTTCTCTTTGGCCAGTTTGCCGAATTCGGTGAGATATTGCTCGGCAATACGGAGGTTGACCGCCTCGGCGCCGCCTTTTTCGTTGATCACTTTGGCAATTTCTTTGAGTCCCAGGGCGGTTGCGACCGCAACTTTTTCGATCTCGGCGGCACGACCTTCGGCCTCATTGATGCGTTTCTGCTTTTCCCCCTCGGAACGCTGGATCAGTTCCTGCTTATCACCTTCCGAACGATTGATCTTAGCCTGCTTGTCTCCCTCGGACTCGGCGATCAGAGCGCGTTTTTCACGTTCCGCCCGCATTTGTTTTTCCATTGCATCTTTAATGCTCTGCGGCGGTGTGATGTTCTTAACCTCATAACGGGTAACTTTAACACCCCAGGGATCGGATGCCTTGTCGACCGCATCCACAATGGAAACATTGATGGTTTCACGCTCTTCAAAGGTCTTGTCAAGGTCCATGCGTCCGATAATACTACGCATGGTGGTCTGTGCCAGCTGGGAAGACGCGAATTGATAATCATCTATTCCGTAGGAGGACTTGACAGGATCCATAACCTGCAGATAGAGAATACCGTCGACTTCAACGGAAATATTATCCTTGGTAATACAGGTCTGGGACGGTACATCGATCGCCTGTTCCTTAAGGGTATGTTTGTAAGCAACTTTATCGACCAGCGGTACAAGGATGTGAAAACCTGCGGTAAGCGTTTTCTTGTACTTCCCAAGGCGTTCTACAATGAACGCTGATTTTTGCGGTACGACCCGTATATATTTCGCCAAAATGACGAAAGCAAGAATGATGAGACCAATCCAAATAATGGTTGCTATGGTTGAATTCATTTTTAAACTCCTTATTTAACAGGTTTGACTTTTAATTTGATGCTGTCCTTGTCAATGATCGTAACCGACGCCCCCTCGGGAATATCTTCATCGGCAAAGGCATCCCAGGAAACGCCTCTGAAAATGATCTTCCCGGTCCCGTTCGTGATTGCTTTTTCAACGACCGCTTTCCGGCCGATGTAGTCGTCCAGACCCTCGCTCTCGGCTCCTTCCTGATCGCTGAAAAAATGCTTTTTGAGCAGGCGCCGGAGGAGCAGCAGGGAGACTATGGAAAAGACCGTGAAAATCATCAACTGTACCCAGAGGACCATCCCGGGGAATATGGCGACCAAAATGGCCGTGACCCATGCGCCCGCGCCGAAAAAGACCACGATCAGCCCGGGTATCACGAATTCCATGAGCACCATGATCAGTCCGATAATGAACCAAACGAGAATAGGTGAAATTTCCATATATATCTCCTTTTTGCTTATTAAGACGAAAAAAAGCGCGGGTTATTATCACCCGCGCTTTTCATTTGTTCTAAAGGTTTGCTTTGATCGTTTGAATATACTCTTCGATATCCTTTTCACTTAGCTGACCGTCTTTGCGATAGACCAATACTCCGTTTTTATCGAAGACCAGGACACAATATGTATCAGTGGTCAAACCCCATTTATCGACAAATACAAGATTATTGTCTTTAAGGTACAAGGTGTTCGGATGTTTCTTCTGTTTGTTCTTCAGAACCATCGACACGGCAAAACCCGGTAATTTGGTTGCTTTATAATTAATGACCGCAGCCGTCTTCAGTTTATCTCCGGAAATATCTTCTGCTTCCAGAGCTTCCTCGGCAGCAAGGTTCAGATCCGATTCGTCCGGATCAACATAGAAAAGACACCAGACGTAATCTTTAAGTTCGCTGCTGGACCATGCCGTATTGTCCAGTCTGCCGCCGTCTCTTCCGCTCAATTCAAGCTTAACGGGTTTTTCTCCCACGACAATGCCCTGTGCGAAACCCAGTCCGACCAGCGTTACGACAGCAAGCATCAGAATTAGAAACTTCTTCATGTTTTCCTCCTATGAATGGTTATCTTTTAAAAAAATATATGACATTTTTTCGGGTATCCAAATGTTTATTTATGTAATATAAACCTGTTCCTGTTCTTATTAATAATGATAAATTCCTTTTGTTTAAGTTTCCTTTTAAACTATCTTTGCTCTAATGAAAAACACAGGTGAAAATTCACGGGAGATGCTCTTCGAGTCCGCTTCTCCGATCGTCGCCGATCTGCATATCCATTCCACGGCCTCGGACGGCGAGTACTCCCCTTCCGATATTGCTTCCATGCTTTCACATAACGGGATCGCTTTTGCTGCGTTGGCGGACCATGACAGCATCGGCGGTTTCGGGGAATTTGAAACGGCATTCAGCGGTAAGGTTCTGACAGGTGTGGAACTTTCGGTTGATTACCGTAAGACCGGCCTGCATCTGCTTGCCTACGGTTTTGATCCCCGGCACAAGGGACTGAATGCAAGTCTGGAGCATTTTCAGCAGATCCGTTTTGAACGCATTCGGAAAATGTGCGAGCGTCTTGGCGAACTTGGCATGCCCATCCGTCTGGAAGATATCACCAAAAACGGCGATACCGGTACTACGCTGGGACGACCGCATATCGCCCGTGCGCTCATATCCGCCGGATATGTCCGATCGTTCAATATGGCCTTTTTAAAATATATCGGTGACGGGAAACCCGCCTATATCCCCAAACCCCGCCTCCCTTTTGAAGAAGCCATACAAACGATCCATGATGCCGGCGGTATCTGCATTCTTGCGCATCCCGGTCTGTATCATGCTGAAATACCCTTTGCGGAACTCATGAAACTCCCGGTTGACGGTTTCGAGGTCTATCACCCGAATCATTCCAAAACCTTTACGCGCGTCCTGAAAGATCATTGTAATAAACACCGTATCCCGTACAGCGGGGGATCCGATTTCCACGACCTGAGAAAAAATAAATTTAATGTCATCGGGAAATGGGGACTATCAGCAGAAGAATGGGGTCACTTTAAAGAATATTTGAACGCGCATTGCGCACGTCCCGTCAGAGACGATCGGTAGGCAGCGTTTCACCCATGATGGCGCGGATCGTGTAAGAACCGCCCGTATATTGCAGGATCAATGCGGCAATTGACTGCAGGGGTACGCAAATGATCATGCCGATCGGACCCCAGAGCCAGTTCCAGAAAAACAGCGATATAATAATAAACAATGGCGATAACTTTAAGCCCTGTCCAAGATAGCGCGGATCAAGCACATTACCGAAAAAGAACTGACTTGTGATCAACAGCGCCGACATCAGAATAAATTTTGCGTCAAAACCGTACTGAAGAAGATAGATAAGTATCGGGAACAGGGTGGCAATGATCGATCCGATACTGGGTATAAAGTTCAGGAGGAAGGTTATAAGACCGATCAGAATGATAAAATCCAGTCTGAAAAAGGAAGCAATAATCATTGCAAACACACCGGTACCAAAACTGATAACGGTTTTTCTGAATATATAGGTCTGCACTTTCTTTTTGATCTCGGGAATGATCTCAGGCCTGCTCTTGGTCTTGTGATTCAGCATCAAAGCTTCCATGCGCTCTTCCAAATTCTTACGCTCCGCAACGATGAACAGCATGATCAACACCAAAAGAATAAGTGAAACGAGGAAATCGAGAAAGGTCCCCATCGTGGCCGTTATGTACTTCTGCAGTGACATACGGCTTGCCAGCTCATACCAGTTCACTTTCTGCACAAAAAAATACTGCGCGTCTTCCATGGGTATTTTCATTTGCATCATGATATTCTGGAAGGCAAGAACGAACTTCTCCTGATATTTCGGGAACTCACCCATAAAAGATGTAATACTGGCATAAACGATCGTTCCCAGCAAAAAGAGGATGACACTGACGATAATGAGCAGGAAAAGGATGATCACAACATTCGGAAAACCTTTCCGGTTCAGAAAATTGATAAGCGGACTGAATAAAAAGGTAAAGAACACGGCAAGGATCAGAGGGATCAAAATAATGCTAAGTTGCCGCATAAAGAAAATGGCAATGCAGGAACCTGCAAGGATCAGCAGATTCTTCAGATACCGGTTCATTTTGTATTGTTCGTCTAAGCTGTTCATTCCTCACCTGTGTTACTCGCGGAATTTTATCATTTTTACAAATTAAAACAAGGTTATTTTTCAAAATATATCGCCCTGCTTCATACTATTTTTTGATCTGAACGCCGATAGAACGAAAATTTTTCCTTTACGCTTTAACAAAAAATGATTTTTTGTGTTTCATATAATAGATTGACAGAATGTAAATTATTTCGTATTTTACGTTTATGTTTAAAAACAGAGCACCTAAAAAAACATGAGCCTAAAGATATATAACATCTCAAAACGTGTTACACCGTTCACTCCCCCATCAACGGAGGGTGATTTTATTGCGAACACATCAAAAGTCTTTCATGACAATAAGATCGATGTCCGCGTTTTTCTTCCCCGTTACGGCTATATCTCAGAACGAAAATATATACTCCGCGAGGTTATCCGGCTGAAAGACATTTGTGTCACCGCGAATGGCGAAAAATGCGTCTCTTCGGTAAAGTCGGCTTTTATCCCCGATTCACGCGTACAGGTCTATTTCAATATTTATCCGGAACTGTACAAAGAAATAACCAAATCGGTGACCAGCAATTATATCCAACCGAAGAACATGAATGTCTATCATGCTTTTTTGATGTACAGCATGGCGGCAGTCAACACACTCGTACGTCTATACTGGCAACCGGATGTGATCCTGTGTTATAACTGGCATTCCGCGCTGATCCCGATCATGCTGAAAACAGTTTTAAAGGATAATGACTGGTTCAAAAAAACAAAGATCGTTACCGTTATCAGTTCGGATGAGCCTTTCTATGCTTTCCCGAAAGAAGCCATCGATTATTTTCAGCTCGGACTGGAAGACCCGGCTGCCCTTGCCGATCCGGAACAATTACTGGAAACAACCCTTTCTCTGTCCGACGGCATCATTCAGATTGATTCAAAGAAAGAGAACAAGTCGGACGAACTCATGCAAAGTAAAAAAATAAATGCGCTTTTAGGCCGTAAAGCGGAACAATATAAAAAATTTAACATAAACACCTCGAGTGATAACATAGAATTTTGGGGTCCAATTGCAAAAGAACTGTATGAATTTCTCGACAAACTGTAATGACGGCATGAAATCGATCAAACGACGTCAAAGTACCCCTGCTTTGGCTTTTTTTTGTTTCTTATTTTCAGTGATCTTCATCACATCCTGCGGAGACAATATCTTTACCACACCACACGGTAACAGATCGTTGTCTCTGGACACATTATATTATGATCATCAGGAAATGATCTCCGGAATAAAAAATCGTAACATTGACGCATTCGGAAACCAGTTGCTGCAGAACAAGGCGGGGAATCACCGGGATCTTTCTGCCGAGTTCCTGATCAAATTCTCGGATTTCAGGGAACTCGGATATTTACCGGATTCCGTGGAGGCTACGATCAATGCGGCATCCGTCCTTTTTTATGTTGCCGATTTCTGGGGCGACGACAATACCATCGCACTGGATATCAGTATCCTGGACAACGATACATCCTTATATTGGCTGAATACCTCAAAGATCACGGACATATATCCTTCCCTGGAGGGACGGACGACCTATTTCAGCACAGTCCATGTGCCGGCAAGCGCAGATTCCGTATTTATACCCTTTGATCTTAATACCGTAAACGATTGGTACAGCCGTTTTGACTCTCTGTATGTCAATAACGGATTCATGGTCCGTGCTGACGCATCCGGGAGCATGATCGCATTCTATTCCGCCGATTATACCCTTGAGGAAGGGAAAAAACGCCCCCGGTTGGTCCTGGAATGCAGTTTGCATGACACGAACGGTGTCTTTCTGCAGGACAGTACCTTTTATCTGATCTCTAACGGTGATCTTCAATTCACCGAGAGTACGGCAGATGTTCCGGATAGTCTTTTCTATCTGTCACAGGGCAATATTTTCAGAGCCCATCTGATGATGGACAGTCTGCGGAACGACTCACTGCTGGGTCCCACCCATATTTTCAACCGTGCACGCCAGACCTTTGTTATCGACAGGACCCGCAGTTCTGTCGCGGCGGAGGACACGCTGTATCTGACCGCGCGGCTTTTTAAGACCGACTATTGGGAAACGGACAGTATCACCTATATGTACACCGCACAGTCAAATCTCTTCAGCGGTGACGATGATACGATCCGTATCGATATTTCGCAATTGCTTCAATATCTTGTCTCCAATCCGAAATCCATGAATTATGAAGGTATTTTTTATTACCTGAATAATGAGTATTACGGTTTTAACTATCTAACGATCGATCCTGTTCATTCCGAACTGGACATTATCTATACGAAGGTTCGTGATGAATAAAAAGAAATTTACATCGCTTCTCTTTCTCATATTGATGATCTCAGCAGCGCAGGCCGGGATCTTTGAACTTTACGGGATCGGCAGCGTCGGTTTGAATTACAGTGTTTCGGCTCTGGGAAGAGGTAAAAGTTCAACCGCGTATTCGGATACCACGACCGTAAACCTGCAGAATCCCGCGAACCTTGCCTATCTGCGGAATGCCGGACTTGAGATGTCCGTGCAAACGCACCATAACCAGATCATCGGGACAGGTAATACGAACAATTTTACCGGATTCAACTACGGATTGATGAAATTCCCCCTTGCTTCCAAAGGTGCTTTTACCTTTGGGCTGGTCCCACTGACATCTTCCAACGCTTCCTGTAAGATAGAAGATACGGTCAATGGATACAGTGAGACCGCCCGGGCGATCGGCAATATCTATGCCGCATCCTTTGGGATCGGGTATTCCTTTTTCAGGCGCGGACAGCTTGCCATCGGTGCTTCTGCGGATATTCTGATCGGAGGTTATTCCATCAGCAAAGAGATCGACTTTGAAGGAACTCTGGCACCCGTTACCATTGAAAGCGATGAAGGATTCAGCGGAACACAATTCAGCGGTGGAATCAACATTACCCCCTTTAAACAATTATCCATCGGTGCGGCTTATACGATCGTCAACCATTCGTCACGCCGCCAGATCATGCATTACATGTCCAACCCCGCCGCGTATTTCTATTCTCATCTGGATACGGTCGATTATACCGACACACGTGTTTTCCCCAATCAGTTGCGCGTAGGTCTTGCATTGAAACTTGCTCCGCGTTATATTTTGACTGCCGACTGGATGCAGTATCAGTTCAAAACGCTGGGATCGGATTTTTCGTTTAATCCGTTTTACGAGATGGCAACGGTCCGCTCCTATAATCATTACGGTGTCGGATTTGAACGGCGAGGCATATTAAGTGAGTATGTCCCTTATTATCAATCTTTGACATATCGTTTCGGCGTATTTTACGACCAACATTACATGGCGGACTCACAGAACGTACCGGTACAGACCGTCGGAATATCATTGGGACTCGGTTTACCCTTTACCCAATTCCGCAATCGTATCGACGCCGCATTTATTTGCGAGTATAATTCCGGTACCCTATACGAACAATCCGGCATTGACCCTATTCGTGTCAGCGAGTTCGTGTATCATCTGAAGGTGAGTATCAGCATTGCTGAAACATGGTTCAGAACAAGAAGTATAGTCAGATAGGAGAAATATACATATGACGAGAATAAAAAAAACAATTTTACAAGTGATTTTGGGACTGACCCTTATTCTTGGCGTATACAATTGCGTTCCACCACAAACAGAAAGCAACGGAAGCGCGGGAGCTCTGCAGGAACGCAGAGAGGAGACCATTAACCGTGCCCGTTTTTATCTCAGTAACGGCCGGCAGTACATGATCCAGCAAGCCTGGACGGATGCTATTCGTAATTATAAAGAGATCATCAAATTGGGTGTAGCCCGTGAGTTTGTCGATCCTTTGTTCAAAGACCTTGCACAATGTTATATGCGGCTCGGTATGGCCGATTCCGCCGCCTATTACATTGATCAGGGACTCGGATTTACCGCAACGGACAAGCACCTTCTACAATTGGCAGGATATTATAAGGAACGTGCCGATGATTATGAGGGTGCCCGGTATGCCTATCAAAAATATAACGCGCTCTATCTTGACGATGTCGAATATTTAATTAAAGAAGCAAATGCACTCAATGTTCTCGAAAAATATCATGAAGAACTCGATGTATGGGAGCATGTCCTCCAGATCGAACCGGAAAACAATACTGCGATCAATTCCATTATTTCCCTTTTGGGAAGAATGGGACGTGATCCGAAAGAATTTTATCAGCGAGCATGGGAGAACAATCAGGAGAATGCCGCAAAAGCCCTGACCTATATCAATGCCCTATTCAATGATAACGACTTTAATGAAGCGATACGCGTTGCACGGCAAAGCCTGCAGTATAACCCCAACAATGTCAGTATCGTCAGGAAACTCGCTGAATCCTATGAATATAACAATGAGGTTGATAAAGCCCTTGAGGTCCTGGAAGATTATGCCCGAAGGAATCCCCGGGATATCGCCGTTCAGATCAGTGTGACTCTTAAGAACCTTGAATTCGGTAACTACCAAAAAGCCTACGGGATCATCTCCGAGGCCATCAGGACGGCTCCGCAGGACAGGGATGCATATGCCACAAGAGGCCGTGTACTCGAATCACTTGCCGAAACAACAGTCATGGAAAAAGGCCGCATTGACTGCAATGACAGGATCGTTTACCATATGGCCTACGAAGATTATCAAAAATCACGTGAACTCGGTAACTTTAATGCACAATTCCGCATTCGTTACCTCTACGATAATGACCTGACCATTGCGAAAGCAAAAGAACGCTTTCTAATGAGTGATGCCAATAAAGTCAACGAAACTACCTATCGGCCACTGGGAGCAAATTACGCTTGGTTAACACGCACCGTAACCGTCGAATAGTGATCGTCGGATCCGACCATGCCGGATTCGAAGCGAAAATTTTTGTGATCGATTACCTCAAGCGCAATGGATTTGAGGTCATTGACCTTGGTACACACTCCGATAAAAGTGTCGATTATCCCGATTACGGCGTAGCCGTTGCCAAAGCCCTCCGGAACCATGACCGGGCCAGCGGAATTATTCTCTGCGGCACCGGGATCGGTATCAGTATTGCCGCCAATAAAGTCGAAGGTGCGCGCGCGGCACTGTGTACAACCCCTTTCCATGCTGAAATGGCTCGAAAACACAACGATGCCAATATTCTGGCAATGGGCGGCAGGACAACCACACAGCAGGAAATGGAAGCGATCATGGATGTCTGGTTCGCTACCGACTTCGAAGGCGGCCGTCATCAGCAGCGTATCGAAAAAATTCACACGTTAACGAATAAATAGTACAGGATAAAATCAGATGTACCCCAACATGAAACAAGACGACGCAGACGTCTTTCAGGTCATTAAGAAAGAATTACGACGTCAGCAAGACGGACTGGAAATGATCGCATCCGAAAATTTTGTCAGCAAGGCGGTCCTTGAGGCATCCGGAAATATCATGACCAACAAATATGCCGAGGGATATCCGGGGAACCGCTACTACGGTGGCTGCGAACATGTAGATGAGGTTGAGAACATTGCCCGCGAACGGGCAAAAGCGCTCTTTAAGGTCGAATATGCGAATGTACAGCCGCATTCCGGCAGTCAGGCCAATATGGCGGTGTTCTTCACATTGTTAAAACCCGGCGATACCATTCTGGGTATGGACCTTTCTCACGGCGGTCACCTGACACACGGCAGTCCGGTCAATTTCTCGGGAAAATTATATAAGATCGTCAGTTACGGTGTTGACCGTGAAACCGGCCTTATTGATTATAAGGATGTTGCCGAAAAAGCACGCATGTACAAACCCGCTTTGATCATTGCGGGTGCAAGCGCATACTCACGGCATTATGATTTTGCCGCTTTCCGGGCGATCGCGGATGAGGTCGGCGCTTTTCTGATGGCAGATATCGCACATCCCGCCGGATTGATCGCAGCCGGATTGCATCCCTCACCCATCCCCTATTGCGATGTGGTAACGACCACGACCCATAAGACCCTGCGGGGCCCCCGCGGCGGCATGATCCTGATGGGTAAGGATACGGAAAATCCCTTCGGTATCGTTGCCCCAAAATCCGGCCGCACGAAAATGATGTCCGAACTCTATGATGCAACGGTCATGCCCGGCATCCAGGGCGGTCCGCTGATGCACATTATCGCAGCCAAAGCCATCGCCTTCGGTGAGGCCTTGAAACCGGCATTTAAAACATACTGCCAACAGGTCATAAATAACGCCAAAGCATTGGCGGAAGCCCTGATCGATCACAATTTCGATCTTGTATCGGGCGGAACGGACAATCATCTGGTCCTGATCGATCTGCATAACAAGGACATTACGGGTAAAAAAGCGGAAACAGTTCTCGAATCCATTGGTATAACCTGTAACAAGAACATGGTGCCTTACGATGACCGCAGTCCCTTTGTTACCAGCGGTATCCGTCTTGGGACACCTGCATTGACAAGCCGGGGATTCATGGAAAATGATATGCACGTCATTGCGAACATCATCGGACGGGTCATCGCAGCGCCGGAAGATGAGCATGTGCTTGGACAGGCAAGATCTGAGGTGTGTACATTGACCAAAGCGCATCCCCTTTACGAGGATTTGATATTATGAAATGTCCGAATTGCGGATATGAGGAAAGCCGGGTCGTAGATTCACGTCCCCTGACCAAAGATAACGGGATCCGCCGTCGCCGTGAATGCGAAAAGTGCAGGAACCGTTTTACAACCTATGAATATGTCAGTCTCACCACAGCCCTGGTGATCAAATCCAACGGGACACGTGAAGAATTTAACCGTGAAAAGCTTATCCGCAGCATTATGCTGGCCTGTGTCAAACGGCCCGTATCCATGGATACCATCCATTCTCTCGTCAAGGACGTTGAGAATAAGATCCAGGCGGAAGGCTTAGCGGAAATATCCGCTAAGGATATCGGTGAGATCGTCATTGACGCCTTAAGAAACATCGATAAGATCGCCTATATACGCTTTGCATCGGTATATCATGATTTTGAGAATGTGGATGAATTCAAACAGCGTATCCGGGACCTGGAAAGCAATTGAAAAGTCGTTAAAATGTGTATTTTTTGTTTGACTTTATAGTTAATAATGCTAATATTCGTCAGACTGAAAAAAAGAGGTAATATAAAAACATATCCGTTCGTTAAAGATGCTTGACAAATATAGGACTGTTGATGTAGATGATGTCACATCTTATAACGAAAAACCTATGAGCGTTATAAGGTCGCTCATTTTTATTAGGAGAGATGTTTTATGAAAAGAAGCGTATTAAAAGTAGTATCCGTCGCCCTGCTTGCCATGTCTTTTGCCTTTGCTTCCAAAAACACGGGGGCCGTATGGCTCCTTATCGCACCCGGTGCGCGCGCGGAAGGTATGGGTGAAGCACATGTAGCCATTGCAGATGACGCTTATGCCTCTTATTATAACCCGGCAGGTTTGTCTTTCATGCAAAAAGACCAGATCGGTGCCATGTATTCAAAATGGCTGCCAAATCTTGTGAACGACATGCATTACACCTTCCTGACCGGCGGATATAATGTCCCCAATATCGGAACTTTCGGCGGGCATATGATCTATCTCAATCTGGGAGAACAGCAGAGAACCGACGAATACGGCAATCCCCAGGGCACCTTCTTCAGTTACATGATGGCTGTCAACGCCTCCTACTCAACCAAGATCCGGGAAAATTCCGCTATCGGCGTTAATCTGAAATTCGTGCACCAGATGTTAAGTCCGCAAGGAGCCGGCGGCGAACAAAACGCCGGAAAATCCAATCATTTCGGATTCGATATCGGGTATCAGGCACGGAACCTGCTGAATAATTATCTGGATCTCGGTATCGCCATTTCAAATATCGGTCAGAAGATCGCTTTTGTTGATGTGGCACAGGCCGATCCGCAGCCAACTAATCTGAAAGTGGGAATGAATCTGAAGCTCTTGCAGCAAGAGCACAATAAACTGTCTGTTGTGTTCGACATCAATAAAATACTTGTCGGAAGCCACGCTTCCATGGATGCCAACGGCAACTTTATCATTGAATCCGGAAATCCTTTGAATACTTCTTTCGGCGAAGAAGCCTATACCGATCACTGGCTGCTCGGAATGTTCACTTCCTTTACCGATAAATGGTTCTATCGCGGTGATATCGACTACAGCAGCGACAACATCATCGGAGGATGGGACGAGAACGGAACTAAAAAGGGGTGGCACAATTCTCAGGGACATTACATCGATTTTGTCCGTCCCGAGACGGGCGAAGCCTACTGGGTCAATACCGTAACCCATGAGATCCTTGACGGACCCGGAGAATACAATGCCAGCGGTCAGCATGTCGGCTGGGGTGAATTCGGCCATAATGCCGGACAGTTCTCCGACCCCACTCCCGAAGTCGGCTCTCAGGCGACGGGTTCCTTCCGTAACCAACTGAACGAACTGATCCTCAATACCGGAATAGAGTATGTTTACAATAATATGTTCTCGCTGCGTGCCGGTTTTATCTATGACCGTGAAGGGGATGTTATGAATCCGACGATCGGATTCGGGTTTATTTATCGCGGCCTCGGTTTTGACTTCTCCTATACCAGCGGAAAAGAAGGGCATCCGCTCGCAAATACCATGCGATACAGCTTGCGATATGAATTCTAAATAACCCGCTTCCGGAAAGGATCATGAAAAAACATCTTTTATTTATCTGGATACTGATCTGCTTTATTCCGCTGAAAGCCGAATTAAATGTTAAACAAATCATTCCGGGGATGCGTGATTACACCGTTCTGAGGGTTGAATTCCAAACCGATAATGATGCGGGAACAACCGGTAACGGACGCTTCATGATCGATGCATGGACCGGGCACGATACCGTTTATTCGATCGATCCTATCCCGCATGACCGTGCCTACTTCGCATCGCATCTGAAATTCATCGATAATTACTGGAACCGTGTCAGCGAAGGACGCATACGCATCAATACCGACAGTACACGTCTGCTGCCGCCGGGACCCGATCCCTATGTTCTGAATCGCAACATGCGGTACTATACGCACCGGGACAGCCTTGATCATCGTCTTGCCCGTTTTATTTATGAGACCATTCACGCCTCCGTTCAGGCGGAAGAGTTTGTCGCAGCGAACGACGGTGTGATCATCTATCATGCGGGCGTGGGTCAGGATTTCAATATCGATCTCGATCAAACACCTTTCGATGTACCTTCCTTTTACTTCGATTCCAATTATCTTTCGAAATATCTGACGGCAGATCAATACGCATTTCTGACTGCTGCCGGCTGTCATCGCGGTATTGTGCTTCCGGAAACGCAAAACCAAATGAAGATCCATATCGCCCTTAACGGTACCGAAATACTTCTCACGGGGCTGATGCTGGGATTGCCGCCGCATTACAATACCCGGACAGGCCGATCCGGCACCGGGATCTTCGGACTGATGGATCAGGGTTCCAATAACGCCGGCGGTCTCTGTCCCATCCGTCCAAGTGCATATGAACGCTATCTGCTGGGCGTCAGCGAACCACAGATCCTTGACCGAAGTGACTATCACGCGCTGCTTCAAGATGAAATTTATAAGATCCCCATCAGCAGCAACGAATATTTTTTGCTGGAATTCCGTAGGAATACGGGGGTATGGGCCGACTCCCTGAGGTGGAGCCGGAAAGACCTGCATCACTATCTGGATGTACTCCGTGTGATGGACTCCCTCGGCGTGATCGATCATACCATTGAGAACGGCGTGCTGGTCGATATCAGTAATGACGATATGAGTCTGCCGGCTTCCGGTCTGCTGATCTGGCATATTGTTGAACCGGATGTTTTCGGCGATAATCCGAACGGCGGGGACATTCCTTTTCTGAATCTTGTCGAAGCCGACGGTGGAGATGATATCGGGAAGAGCTATCCCCTCTTTGATACGTCCGTGAACAACGGCTGGAAATGGGATATGTGGTTCCGGAATAATCCCGCGTACAGCGATAACAATCCCGGTTTATATCGCATGCAGTTCAATGCGAACAGTTATCCGTCCTCCCACAGTGCGGCCGGCCTGCCTACCGGCATCAATATCCGGGAGTTTTCATTTTTTGCCGATTCGGTGGTCATACGTCTCGAACTTGATCCGCCCGCGACTTACCATTTCCCCGACCTGGTATTCGATGAGATCAGCGAGGCGCTGCCGGGATCGTTTATTTCCGATCGCGCGGCTCTCGCCCGGCGTGACAGCAGTTTGTATATTTTCCATCAGGATCTTCTGCAAAAGATCTATACGCATGATCGCGCTTATCCGCGTCACACATCGGCTTTAATCAGCCTTCCGGACCGTTCCGGTATCCTGCATGTCATTAACGACAGCACATCCGCTGAGATCGCCAAACTACAGTACCTTTCAGCCGATGTACAGCTGTCGCTCATTGAAAAAATATATCTTGATCATGCGGTGGACCTTTCACGTCTGGCCATTCGTGGTGATAGCCTTTTCCTTTCTCCTGTCCTCTCATCGGAAAATCCCTTGTATATACTGGAAACCGGCACATGGACACTTCATGAGATCGCGCAGGATCCGCTTCCGCTTTTCTCCCCTGTGCCCTATACAGAGGATAATACCCTGCAGTTTATTGCCGCATCGGATGCGGTCCTGATGAACGGGGTGCTCGTCACCGCCGGCGAAAACGGTTTCAGCTATGACGGCAACGAAGTCATGGCTCAGGATCATACTATCCGTTCACTTATTCCCATGCATCTGAACGATGACGGACTGTTCGAAGTCCTGGCACTTACGGAATTCAGAGGAAGAAAGACCTTATCCGCATTCACGCATTACGGTTACCTGATGAATGGATTCCCCGTTTACGGTGATTACCGGGACATAAGAGCCTATTATGTTGATGGAACTCCGCATATCCTGACCTATGATCCCAGGGGGATCGTTGATGTTTATGATCCTTCGGCCGATCTTCTCTTCTCCCTCCCCGCCCCCGTGAATGCCGCTTCGTTTTTCATGGAACAGGTCTTATCCGACAGCGCCATGCTCTTTATCGACGGCAGTATCTATTATCTGCGCAGCGATTCGGTGTATTGGGGATACCAGGGAAAAGACGCAGCATATTCAAATGCCCACCGGGCTTTTCCCGGACAGACCATAGCTGTCTCGGAAACCCTTCTTAAAGACGGTCTCATCTATAATTATCCCAATCCCGCCGGAGATCAGTTTACGCGATTCCGTTACTTCGCTAGCGGTGCACGATCCGTGAAGATCCATATCTACCAACTCAGCGGCCGCTTCATTGAGACCCTGAACCACGTTCCGGTCAATAATCAATGGAATGAGGTCATCTGGGATGTTTCCCGTCTCGAGTCCGGCGTTTATCTTGCAAAGATCGAGGTCAGGGGTCAGAACAGAAAAGAGAATTATTTCATCAAACCCGCCATATTAAAGTAAGCATGAAGCGATCATTCAGAATCTTCTTATCATACATCATCCTTATATGCTTCGCTCTGCCGCTTGCCGCGCAGCAGGAACCGCATCACCCCGAACTGGAATGGTACACGCTCGAAAGTCAGCATTTTATCTATCATTATCATCCGGGGACCGAATGGTCGGTCAAAATGGCCATGGAGGTTGCGGAAGCCGTCTATCCTCATGTTACGGGACTCTACGACTGGGAACCCCGGGAAAAAACACATATCATCATCCAGGATACGGATGATTATTCCAACGGAGGCGCTTATTATTTTGACAACAAGATCCTGATCTTTGCCTCTCCGCTCGAATTCGATCTGCGGGGCAACCATCAATGGATGTGGAATGTTCTGACCCATGAATTCGCGCATATCATTTCTTTGGGCGCATCCATGAAATATTCTATTCAGATGCCCATGTTCTATCTGCAATGGCTGGACCGTGAAGTACCTATGAAAGAGAATATCGCACTGGAATACCCCAAGGGCATCGGTTCCCTGCCGGTCGCGAATTCGATCATCCCAATGTGGTGGGCTGAAGGCGTAGCCCAGTATCAATACAAAGGCGCGGATCATGAGGTCTGGGATTCCCATCGCGATATGATCCTGCGGGATGCCGCACTGAACGGACGGCTCATGTCCTGGAGCGATGCAGGGCACTTCGGTCATCCCGGGATCGGGAATGAAATGGTCTACAATACCGGTTATGCCTTCGCGATCTATCTTGCCGACCGTTTCGGAGCATCCGTCCATGCCAATATCGCCCGGGCGGCAAGGAATAAATTGCGCATATCCTTTGATCGTGTGCTTAAAGACGTGACCGGCATTCGTGGCAGAGAACTTTATGGTGACTTTATCGATCATATCAGCGCCGATTATAGAAAATATACGGCCTCTATCAGTGATCATCTTCGGGAAGGCGAAGCACTTTTCGATGAAGGACCCGGGAATTTTCTCCCCTCCTGGTCCCCCGACGGACAATATCTGGTATTCCATTCAAGTCAGGGCTATGATTATATCAGTTACAACTTTTTATACCATCTCCGGGAGGACGGAAAGGCAAAACGCATTTCAAAGGATCGTGTCCGCGGAAATGTTGCCTGGTCCCCGGACGGATCAAAGGTCTATTTCGCCCAGCGCCAAAAACAAAATATCTACGGTTCCTCCTGGTATGATCTCATGGAATATGATTTCTCGACCAAGAAACTGCAGCGTTTGACCCATAACGCGCGCGTGTACTCGGTCACGACGGATGAACGCGGCAACATGTTCCTTATCCGTGTACATGACGGAACCCATAATATCTATCGCTTCGATCCCATTTCGGGTGCGATGGATGCTCTGACCGCCTTCACCTACGGAGAACAGGTCTACATGATGCATGCCGACCCTAAAGGACAATATATCTACTTCGATATGGCCATCAATCATGGCAGGGACATTTACCGCCTGGATACGGGAACGGGTCAGATAACCCCGCTGATATTCGATAATATTTGCGACAACCGCACGCCATTTGTAACGGCGGACGGGAATACTCTGTACTATGCTTCGGACCGGACGGGGATATTCAATATTTATCGCGCGGACCTCAATAATACTTCCGCGGAACACGAGCTTCTTACGAATGTAACGGGCGCGGCCATGTATCCGGCGATCGACCCCGTGAGCAGCACACTGGCTTATACCCTGTTCCGGGAAGGACGGTTTGGACTCTACCGTTTGGATTCTCCGCTTGCGATCCCCCGGGAACATGCCGAATACAAGGAGTACCGTCTTCCGACCCGTATGCAGCATAGTGCCGAACCGGGTCCGGTAGTGGATGCTAAACCCTATGAGCACCAGTTCACGAACCTGTTCTTCATGCCCTTCCTGCAGTACGATTATAATGCACTGAAAGCCGGATTGATCATTTATCAGAATGAGATCCTTGATAAAATGGGTCTTTTTGCTATGGGAGATATCAACTACCGCGGTGATTATGATATCAATGTACGGCTTGATTTCAATCAGTTCCTGCCACGCTTCTTCGCCGAGATCTATGCGGTGGGACTTGCGCGAACCGATACCATCAATTATCTTGATTACTATCCCATGGAGCAAAAAATACGTTTTACACTTTATGAGGCCATTGTCGGTATGCATTATACCTGGCGTTCAAGACATTATTTCGAATTAACGGGCACCCACGGCAGTTATACCTCAAATATCAAAGGATATCTGGATGATACAAATCTGCTGAAATTCGTACCTTATGCCTATTATAAAGGACAACGCATCGAATTTCGTTACCGTTCCGATTACACCGTGCCCCACTGGCAACGCAATATTTCACCCACACGCGGATTCCGGATCAACAATGCCGTTCTTGCCTATGATCTCAATCAGTACATTGATGATTTCAAGGTCACGGATTACGGGACCTATAAAGAAACATATACCAAACATTATACGCCGCGGGCGGAACTGAATGCCGATCTATTCCTTCCTCTGCCGTTTACAAGCCACAGTGCCTTATCGTTCAATGTGAACGCCGGCGCGATGTTCAATACCGAGATCGACAGCTTTTTTAATTTTTATGCGGGCGGATTGCCCGGATTGAAGGGATATCCCTATTATGCCATTGAAGGTACGCATAAACTGATATTTACATCCACCCTGCGTTTTCCGCTCAGTAAACGGCTGGGACTGAACCTTGAACCCTTCTTCTTTGAAAGCCTTTATCTCGGCGTTTATCATCAGATCGGTGATGCCTGGACCCTGGGGCTGAGTGATCCGCAATGGAAGCAGAATATCGGACTGGAAGCACGTATTGGGGGACATTCATGGTACGGTTTCCCGCTGGCCTTGAGTCTTGACCTGGTTTACGCCCTGAATACCATCGAGTATAAAGAATTTGACGAAATAAGAACGATCGGACATAATTTTCGTTTTTACTGGACCCTTTTGTTTGATTTTTAGTATATAGAGTGCTTATGAAACATTTTATTCTAACATGTATGTTATGTATTTCGCTCCTGCAGGCGCAGGCACCGGAAAAGATCCATTCTTTATCGGCGCCCCTGGGGATCGGACTTTCCGCGGCGCTGCCCGGTGCCGGCCAGTTGTATGCCGGAAGTAAAGGAATGGCCGCTCTGTATCTGACGCTTGAAGCCGCCTTCATAACCGGGAACATCTATTATACGAGGCAGGGCCATCTGAAAGTCTCCGAATATGAGTCCTATGCCGATGGTAACTGGGATGTGGAACGCTGGCTTGAAAACTATAATCCCCTGCATGACGCATCCACCCACAGTGCCGTCGTATATGTCGATAACCGCGCCTATTCACCGCATATCCTCGGCGGTTCCAACGGCTATAATGCCATGATGGCCGATATCAATGACGGTTATACAACCCTCAGCATCATGAAAGATTATCACTTTTACGAGAATATCGGAAAATATGAGCAATTCAAATCGGGCTGGAATGACTGGATCGCAGGAGGCGAAGAACCGGGAAATCCCGATGAAGGGATCTATCCGAAATATTCCGATAATCAATATGCCTATGCCTCAATGCGCAGAACGGCCAATCAGATACTCAAGGCCGGCGGCTATTTTGGGACCGCCGTCTTCCTCAACCATATCGTATCCGCGATCGACGCAGGGTTTCGAATAAATAAACTGAACACAAGTAAAGAAATTGTTTGTACATTATACTGGTCGCCCATCCTTCACGGAGGGGAACGGGCCGGACTTCAGACAGGTATCTGTGTGACTTTCTAAATGAACGGGATCTTATGAAAATGAAAAACATCATCAGCACATTTTTGATCATTCTAATGTTTACCGCAGCGTGTTCCTCTTCCGGAGAAACAAAAAAGAAAGCGGATGCGGTAGAACGCACCTATCTTGAACGCTACGAGGATGCACTCAATGCTTTCGAAGCAAAAAAGTATTACCGTGCCCTGGATGACTTTTCCTATGTGGTCTTTAATGCACCCGGCAGTGATATTGCGGACAACGCACAATATTACATCGCAAGCTGTCATTTCGAAATGAAAGAATATCTGGTCGCCATCGAAGAATATCAGCAACTTCTCCGCCGCTGGCCCCGAAGTGACCTTCATGAGGACACACGTTTCAGGATCGCGGAATGCTATTACCGTCAAAGTCCCGGATACCAGCGTGATCCGGAGTTCATTCAAAGAGCAATCCGTGCCTATCAGGATTTTATCGAGGAATACCCTTTCAGTACACACCGTGATGAAGCCGAGAAACGCATCCGTGAAATGCGAACCGGACAGGCAAAAAAGGTTTATGAAGCCGGTAAACAATATATGATCCTCCGGGAATGGAAAGCGGCGATCATAACTTTTCAGGAGGTCCTCGAAAGTTATTACGATACCGACATGCTGAATGATACCCACCTTCAGATAGCGGTATCCCACAGCAAACTGATGCAGCGTGAAGAGATGATCCGGGCATTGGATAAAGTCAATCCCGATGCTCTTCAGGCGCGTGACCGGATCACGTATAATAAGTTATTGAAGTTATCAACGGATTGGCCGGAATGAAAAACCTTTGCCTTTTCGGAGGCGCCTTCGATCCCGTGCACAACGGACATATACATTTCGCGGAAAAAATTGCCGGCATATTCCAGCCGGATGTATTTTTCTTTATCCCAACGCGTTATTCACCCTTCAAAGGTACCCAAAAATTCGCTTCGGACAGCCACCGTCTGAACATGCTTGAGATGGTCACCCACCGGGTGCCGCATGCCAGGGTCTCCCGTATCGAGATCGAACGTGAGGGCATTTCCTATACCCTGGATACCATGAAGTTTTTTAATGAATGCTATCCCGGATATCGTTTGTACTGGGTGATCGGCGAAGATCATCTTCCTTTGCTGGATACATGGAAAGGCTATCCCGAACATTTTACATTTTCCGATTTTATAATTCTTCCGCGGCAAGAAGATCCGGAAACGGAAGAACTGTTGGCAGTACATCCCTACCGCCAACAATTACATCTCCTTTCATCCGGGGTTCTGCCCGTATCCTCCACCGGGATACGCACCGCAATTGCAGAAGGACAGCCCATTTTATCCTATGTTCCAAAAGAAATAAATGATTATATTCATGCGAACAAACTGTACAGGTAACGCATGCATCTATCCCTCAGCTTCCTGATATTCATCGCAAGTATCCTTTTACTCTATGCAGGTGCGCATTATCTGGTAAAAGGAAGCGCAAATATTGCCAGAATTCTCGGCGTGAAACCCCTGATCGTAGGTTTGACGATCGTGGCATTCGGAACATCCATACCCGAATTCCTGGTCAGTATGTTCGGCGTACTGCAAAATGCAGCCGATATTTCAGTGGGAAACATTATCGGTTCCAATATCGCCAATATCGGACTTATTCTCGGTACGGCTGGTTTGATCGCACCGATCTCACTGAAATACGGACACATCCGGCTTCAGCTTCTCATCCTCTTACTTGGCTCGCTTTTCTTCAGTCTCCTTGCCTATGACGGGATCTCCAGAACGGATGGGATCATTTTCCTGATCCTCATCATTATCTATGTAGTTTATCTTATTAAAAGTTCACGCGAAGAAGAGGTCAGTACCGAACTTCCGAAAAAAGATAATTCCCTGCCAAGAAATATTGTTTTTGCCGTGGTCGGCATCCTTCTGCTGGTGCTTTCATCCCGGGGAATTATCTACAGTGCCTCGGAGATTGCCCTGCATTTCGGGATATCCCAGATGGTGATCGGGATGACCGTCGTGGCCATTGGGACATCCCTGCCGGAACTGGCCGCAAGTATCGCGGCGCAGATAAAACGTGAATCCGACATATCGATCGGTAATGTCATCGGTTCGAACATGTTCAATATGTTCTTTGTCGGCGGCGGCGCGGCCAGCATTCGCAGTATTCCGATCAACATAACGATCTATAATTTCGAAGTTCCCTTCATGCTCCTGTTCACCCTGGCCTTGTTTCCGGTGATATTTCTGAGCAAAGGGATCAAACGTTTCCATGCAGCTATTTTCCTGCTGCTGTATATTTCCTTCATCGTCATTTCCTATGTCGGACGCTGAGATGCAGTATCGCAGCGTCCCGCCTTATACCCGCTCATCGGATATTTACGATACGCTCATGGCGGATGTGGATTATCCCGGATGGTGCGAATATATTCTGGACCTTGCGGAGATCTTTTCCTTCGGTACACGCTCTGTATATGATCTTTCCTGCGGTACGGGAACTTTCCTGCATCTTTTTCCCGCCGCCGAAAAGGCGGGGATCGATCTTTCCGGACCCATGATCGAAATTGCCAGAAAACGGCATCCCGAACTGGATGTCAGTATCGGCAATATGCTGAACCCCCCACCCAAAAGAATGGATATATATCTGAATATTCACGATGCGCTGAATTATATCTCACATTTCGGCGCAGTGATAGAACATGTGCGTTATATGGATAAGATCCTGAGGCCGGGACAGGTCTATTTGTTTGATTTTGCTCTTGCGGGCGTGATCAAAGCATATTTTACGGATACCTCGTTCGAGGATACCACCCCGGACGGCATTTCTTTCAAACGTTCCAATACCTATGACAATGAAAAGCAAAGAGCCTATACGGATCTCTATATGTACTTTCCCAACGGCAGCGCTTTCCATGAGCGGCATATCCAGTATATATACGATTATGATCAAATCGTAAAATTGTCCGTGGAATTTCCTTCCAGAAACTTTATATTCCTGGAGGAGTTCAGTATAGATGAAGCGCATAAAGCCTCAAACAGAATGCTGATCATAATGCGATGATCCATTTTAGAAACGTCACCGTTAACTATGGCTATGTCCCGGGTGCACTGAGCGATATCAATCTTCAACTGCATCGGGGCGATTTCACCATGGTCCTTGGACCTACCGGTTCGGGTAAATCAACCCTTTTGCGCCTGATTTATATGGATATTCTGCCTTCATCCGGCATTGTTACGGTCGATAAATGGTCATCTTACCGTATATCGCCGCGGCAGATAAGAATGCTGCGGCGGAATATCGGAGTTGTATTCCAGGATTTCAAACTGATCGAGAACATGCGCGTTTCCGATAATGTTTCCCTGCCACTGGTTATCGAAGGATACCGGTACAGCTATATCAAGCGATTGGTCCATGCGCTCCTCGATGAGGTCAATCTGCTGCATTGCGCAGATCAGCCCGCCTCAACCCTGAGTCTGGGTGAAAAACAGCGTGTGGCCATTGCCCGTGCCATGGCACGAAATCCCTTTGTGATCATTGCGGATGAGCCGACAGGAAATCTGGACCGGGAAGCCTCAAAGAACGTATTGAACCTGCTGGAACGTATCAACCGGAACGGGACATCCGTGATCATGGCAACCCATGATTATGAACTGATCAAGGATACCCCCTACCGCAGGATCTATGTTGAGAACGGACAGATCCTGTCGCCCGACCAAACCATTACATTATCGAAGAACCGGATCAATCTTTTAGCGCGGACAAAATGAAATTATTATTCGTATTACGTCAGACATTCAGCAACCTATGGCGGGAACGCACACCGGTAATGGCTTCCATTCTGACCATTTGTGTTGCACTGACCATTATGATCGCGCTTTTCGAGATCAGCTGGGTATTATACGCTCAATTACGCGAGCTTAAGTCAAATATGGTCATTGAAGTATATCTTGATCCCGCGCTGACGGAAAGGGATGCGCGCCGCATAGGCGAACAGCTGGAGAATTATCAGACGATCGAGCGTTTACGCTATATTTCCAAGGAGACCGCCGCGGAGATCTTCGAAAAGGAATTCGGTGAGAATATCATGGATATCCTGAACGTGAATCCGCTGCCCGTTTCCTATGAGGTCCGTCTGCTGTCCGAATTCAATCATCCGGATTACCTTGCTCTGTTTAAAAAACAGGTAGAAAGTATACCCGGTGTTGACGAGGTCCATTACCGGCATGTTATGATCGAGAAACTTGAGACCCTTACCGAGACCACCGTGACCGGCGGAGTGGTGGTTCTGCTTATCCTCATCATGGCAATGAACCTGCTGATCCGAAATACCATTAAACTTTCCGTATATGCCAAACGCAGACAAATAGAGATCATGAAGATCCTCGGTGCGGGTTCCCTGCTGATCCGGATGCCCTTCATCCTCGAGGGCGCGGTGGAAGGATTGATCGGCGGTATATTGTCCGCCGCCGGCCTGATCATAGCCCACCGTTTTATCGCCAGCAGTTTTGAATTGATAAGCTTTTCGCCGATGATCTATAAAGTGCTCTGGGTCGCGACCGTCAGTCTGGGAATTTTATTCGGTTTAATGGCTTCCGCAGCATCGGTCGGACGTTTTGTCAATAAGATCTTTTCAAAAAAATAACGCAAGGAGTTCATTATGTCATGGCGCAGAACAGGTCTGGTTTTTTTTATCACAACCCTCATTTTTATGAGTTGTTCGGTGAATACGGGATTGGATAACGCCCACCGGAAAGGATTCCCCGAATTCCGGGATAAGAACGTTGCGGTTGTCACGAATCATACCGCGCTTGACCGTGACGGAAATCACATTGTTGATCTGTTGTTCGAGACCGAAGGGGTCACCCTGAAAGCGATCATGGCTCCCGAACACGGTTTCCGCGGAGATGTCGAAGCGGGCGAACATGTCGATAAAGAGATCGATCCTAAAACCGGCGTTCCCGTTCTCAGTATCTACGGGCGGACACGTAAACCCACACCCGATATGCTGGCGGATGTCGATGCTATCATCTTTGATATCCAGGATATCGGTGCGCGTTTTTATACCTATATTTCCACCATGTTCAATGTCATGGAAGCCGGTGCCGAAAATGGTATTCCGGTATATATTATGGACCGCCCAAATCCCATCGGCCGGCTTGCCGAAGGTCCCGTCATGCAGAATGAATTCGTTTCATTTGTTGGCATGTTCGCGATCCCCTTACGCCACGGAATGACGGTCGGAGAACTTGCACTCATGATCAAAGATCGGTCCTGGATCAATGAAGCTGCCGAACTGGAACTTCATATCATCGAATGCTCCGGCTGGAACCCCAACAAGGGCTATGAAAAGACCCGATTTGAGTGGATACCGCCCTCCCCCAATATCCGGAATCTCAATCAGGCACTGGTTTACCCCGGGACCTGTTTGTTCGAGGCCTGCAATTTTTCGGAAGGACGCGGCACACTGCATCCTTTTGAATGGGTCGGCGCACCCTATGTGGACTCCGAGGTCCTTATCGCAGAACTTCATAAACGTGATATCAAGGGCCTTGAGATACTTCCCGTGACCTTCACTCCGGAAAATATTCCGGGCGCGGCCATGAACCCGAAGTATTTGGGCGAACTTTGTCACGGTATTCAGATCAGGGTCACGGATCCGGTCCATTTCCGCTCCGTAGAGTTTGGTATACACCTGATCGATGTTCTGAACACCCTGTATCCCGGACAATTCCTCATATCACGTCCGGACTGGATGAATGCTTTATGGGGAAACAGAACGGTATTGGACATGCTGCGTGAAGGACGTCCTGCCGATGAGATCATCGAAGCATACAGGGAAGAACTGGATGCATTCAATCAGCTTCGGCAAGAATATCTTTTATACTAAGATTGCGTTCCAAGCAACTGACCGGTCATTTTTATAACATGAGAAGGAGAATTGTATGTTGAAAAAAACAAGCATTTTCATACTTGTTGCGGCAACGCTGCTGATGGGCTGTTCCGTGCGTACCGGACTGGATAATGCGCGCCGGGACGATTTTTCCATGTTCAAAGGTAAGGCGGTAGGTGTTGTGACCAATCATACTGCAGTCGACAGGAGCGGCAAGCATCTGGTCGATCTTTTACATGATACGGAAAATATAACCATTAAGGCCATCTTCGGACCCGAGCACGGTTTCCGCGGAGATGAGGAAGGCGGTATTTATCTGGAAGACAATACAGATCCTAAATCGGGCGCTCCCGTTTACAGTCTTTATGGCAGAAACCGCAAACCTACATCCGAAATGCTCGAGGGTGTTGATCTGCTGATCTTTGATATTCAGGATATCGGTGCACGTTTCTACACTTACATTACGACCATGGGCTTTGCGATGGAATCAGCAGCAGAGAATGGTTTGCCGATCTACATTCTCGACCGGCCGAATCCTATCGGACGCCTGGCCGAAGGTCCGGTACGGGAGGAAAAATATCATTCAACGATCGGTTTTTACCCTATTCCGATCCGTCACGGCATGACCGTGGGTGAGCTTGCCTTAATGATCAAAGATCAGGGATGGATCAACGACGCCGAAAAACTGGATCTGCATATAGTGAAGGTCAGCGGATGGGATCCCGCAAAACCTTATGTAAAGACAGGCTTAAAATGGATCGATCCCTCACCGAACATGCGGAATATCAATGAAGCACTGCTGTATCCGGGTATGTGTCTGTTCGAAGCGACCAATTTTTCTGACGGACGCGGTACCGAGCGTCCCTTTGAATGGGTCGGCGCGAATTATGTCGAACCCGAAAAGGTCATCGCGGAACTTGAAAAACACAATATTCGCGGCATCGGGATGAAACCCGTCGAATATGTACCGGTGGATATGCCGGGCTACGCCATGAACCCGAAATATAAAGGCGAGACGGTTCGCGGTCTGGAACTTACCGTTAGCGATCCGGTGCATTTCAAGTCCGTGGAATTCGGGGTTCACCTGATCCGGGTCCTGCAGGACCTCTATCCCGACAAATTCGAAATGCGCGCACCCCGAATGGGCAGGACCTGGGGCAACGACACGTTTTATACCATGATCCTTGAGGGAAAAAGCGCAGAAGAAATCATTGAAGCCTATCACGAAGAATTAAAACAATTTATAGCTATCCGCAGAGATTATTTATTATATTAGCCGCATGAGTACCGTTGCGATCGTCGGCCGCCCAAATGTTGGAAAATCCACACTCTATAATCGCTTCCTGCGAGAACGTAAAGCGATCGTTCATGAACTTGAAGGGGTAACACGCGACCGTACCTATGCGGAAGTGGAATGGTGCGGCAGACATTTTACCCTGATCGATACCGGGGGCATTATCATGGATCCGCGGGATTCGATCGAAACGGCTGTCCGTGAACAGGCCCTGATCGCGGCAAGTGAAGCCGATCTGATTCTCTTAATCGTTGATGTAATAAGCGGTATCACACAGATGGACGATTCCATTGCCCGTCTTTTACACCGCTACAAAAAACCTGTGCTCGTTGTAGCGAACAAGGTAGACGATGAGCGGTTTGAACAGGACATACATGCTTTCCATGCACTCGGTTTCGGTGAGCCTGCTGAGGTAAGCGCCCTGACCGGAAGGTCAACCGGCGATCTGCTGGATATCATTGTTGACAAACTCCCCCATAAAGACCATAAGCAAATAAAAGATCACGATCTGAAGATCTCTATTCTGGGAATGCCCAATGCAGGCAAATCAACCATTGCCAATACATTTTTAGGTGAGAACCGGCATATCGTGACCGACATAGCGGGTACGACCCGTGATAGTATCAACAGCGAACTGACCTACCACGGCAAGGCGGTCATGCTGGTTGACACCGCGGGACTGCGGAAAAAGAGCAAGATCACGGATTCCATCGAGTATTACAGTTTCGTCCGGACCCGCCGGGCCATCCATGAAAGTCATGTGTGCATCCTGGTAGTGGATGTCAGCAAAGGGTTCAGTAAACAGGACGTACGCATCATTCATGAGATCCTGGACCAGCGCAAGGGACTGATCGTTGCAATGAACAAGTGGGATCTGATCGAAAAGGATACGCACACTGCAGCGGAACATACGCGTGAACTGCTTTACCATTTCCCGGTCCTGAACAATATC
Source organism: uncultured bacterium (assembly GCA_964535585.1). GTDB lineage: Bacteria > Fidelibacterota > Fidelibacteria > Fidelibacterales > Fidelibacteraceae > M50B103. The sequence goes on from CAZHTR010000010.1 coordinate 30,731, forward strand.
CCGATCATGTTCATATCCGCGGTAAAAAAACAACGTCTGTTTAAACTGCTGGATGAAGCGTTTGCCGTGCGCGAACGTATGCTTCAACGCATACCGACCTCCGTACTGAACGATTTTTTTCTGCCCCTGATCGAACGCAACCCGCCGGCTGCCGTTAAAGGGAAATACCTCAAGATCAAATATGTCACTCAGATCCTGGAAGATCCTCCTTTGATCGCTTTTTTCTGCAACGAACCCGCGCTGATCATGGATAACTATAAAAAATACCTCGAAGGTGCTTTCAGAAGCAATTTTGACTTCAAGGGCGTTCCCATAAAATTCGTATTCAAAGAAAAATAATTATATTGGAACAAATTCCAGCCCTGATACTACAATTTTGGAATAATTTGTAATATTCTGAATTATAGCTTATTAAATGAATATTTCACTTTGCTGATAAGTGATTTTTGATTATAATAGTAAGATGTAAATAAATTGGGAAGAGAGAGAGAATCTTCATGCAAAAATATCTGATCTTGATGGGTATAGTTCTGCTTACCGTATTCCATCCGCTTACGGCGAAGCCCGATAGTCTGCAACAGATCATCGATCATGGCAGCAGGTCCGAAAGGATCGAAGCACGCCTTGAAATGGCCTTTCGCGCGCGGATCGAGAATTTTGAGCTGGCCCATTCGCAGAGCCTCACCGCTTTGCGTGAGATGGAAACACAGCAAGACCGTGATACCTACGAAGCACGGGCTTATTATTATCTGGGCGCGGCATATTATTATCAATCCCGGTTCGACAGCGCACTGTATTATTTCAATCGCACGGAAATACTGGCAAAAGATAAAAAAGAAGACCGTCTGCTTGGACACCTTTATCATCTGATGGGGATTACCACACAAACCTATTACGGCGATCAGATCAAAACGATCCGGTATTATGATTTGAGCATTCATCATTCCATGATCGCCAACAATCATCGCGCATTGGGTGCGGTCTATTCGGACCTTTCCAACCTCCTCCGCTCGAACGGTGCGTACGAAAAATCACTCGAATATATTTTCAAGGCCAGGGAGCATTATCAAAAAGCCGGTTTTCTTGAAGGGGAAGCATGGATCTTATATCTTATAGGGATCGTTTATAACAATATCGGTTTATATGAAGAGGCTCGACTCTCCTTTCTCGAAGCCGAAATAATATACCGTGAGCTTTCAAAGGACGACGGTGTTATGCGCGGTGTAGCCATCACGCTGGATCAACTTGCGTCCGTCAACACAAAACTGAATAACACAATGCAGGCCAGAGATTACATCTCCGAATCTCTTCAGTTACACAAGGCAAGCAATTCAAAGTTCGGCTTGTCAACGTCTCTTAAATATCTTGCCGATATTGAACTCCATGAAGGGAATTACCCGGAGGCGCTGACCTATCTTGACAGCTCTTTATCATTAAAGAAAGAGATCAATAATATAACGGGGTATGCCAGTATCTATAGAGTCTACGGCTTGTTGTTCATTGAATTGGAACAATATTATCGTGCATTGGACAGCCTGCAGATAGGATTAAAATATGCCAATGAGAATAATCAGTTGGAACATATCATGGACATCCATGAACTTCTCTCGGACATCTATTACCTGCTTGGGGATTATGAAAAGGCTTATCATTTAAGAACAAGTCAGACCCTGATAGCCGATTCTCTGTACAGCGCAAGTACAACCCGAAATCTGCTGCAAATGGAAACACTCTTGCAGATCGAAGATAAAGAAAAGATCATTCGTGAACTTGAACATGAAAACCATATACAGGATATTTTGCTTTCCAGGGAAAAATCCATACGAAAATATCTGACCGGTATTGCCGCATTATCATTGATCATTGTTCTATTGCTTATTTATTTATATTACGATAAGATCCGCGCACATAAGCTACTTAAAAAAAGCAAGGCATACGTCGATGAGATCAATGCGTCAAAAGATAAGCTCTTTTCCATTATTGCGCATGACCTTCGCGGACCCTATAACAGCATGTTCGGATTTTTGAATCTCCTCCAAAAGAACAGTGCAACATTCGATACCGAAAAAACCAAGGAGATCATTTCCTATATGCAGGTTTCCGTGCAAAAGAGTTACAGCCTGCTGAATAATCTTCTGGAATGGTCACGCACACAGACCGGTATTATGCAGTTCAATCCCGTTTCACTGCAAATGAAGGATGTATTGACAGAGGTACTGGATATTCTTTCGGAACAGATAAAACACAAGAACATACAGCTTGATCACAGTTCGGAACCGCTATCGCTGACCGCCGATCACAATATGCTGCAAACGGTCCTTCGTAATCTCATTACCAATGCGGTTAAATTTTCATATCCCGGGGGTAAGATCAATATCGGATGGCAAAAGGATAATGAGTACCTGCGGATATGGGTCAGTGACAATGGCATCGGTATCGCAAAAGAATCGCAAAAGCGCCTCTTCCGCATCGCAGAAAATTATCATATCGAAGGCACGGAAGGTGAAAAAGGAAGCGGTCTGGGTCTGATCATCTGTAAGGAATTCGTTGAAAAACACGGTGGCAGAATATGGGTTGAAAGCGAAACGGGAAAAGGTTCTACCTTTTATTTTACGATAAAACAATCATAAGAACCCTGCGTCCCTTCATTCCAACTGTCTTCTTGACAGTGATCCTAACTTATCAGCATTTATAATATTTCATGATGATCTTGTCGAACATACGGTTCGGCAGGATCTTTTTCAGAATGATGGATAGTTTCTGATCGAAAGCACCGACGGCATAACGCAAACGGGGATTTTTACTGTTCATGATCCTTTCAACCAAATAAGCGATCTTTAACGGAGATTGCCCGCTCTGTTCATCGTGCTCGATAACACGCCGGGAAGCTTCGAAACGGTCCCGGCCATCTTTTGCGGTAATGATCTCCCGGTTTTGCGTAAAACCGGTCTTAAAATCACCCGGTTCGATCATCACGACCCGGATACCGCTCCCGTAGAGTTCTTTGTACAAAGCCTCTGTCAGGCCTTCAAGCGCGAATTTTGAGGCGCTGTAGATGCCCTGATAGGGCAATCCGATCACACCGCCAATAGAGCTCATATTAATGATCAGTCCCCCGCCCTGTTTCCGCATCTGAGGGAGAACACGATGGAGAACGCGGTAAGCACCGAAAAAATTCGTATTGAACTGGGCTTCCACCTTTTCGGGACTTGTTTCCTCGATCGCTCCGCCAATGCCGTATCCGGCATTATTGACCAGCACATCGATCTTGGCTTCTTGTTGAATGACGGATCCTATTGCCGCTTCAACCGACACAGCATCGCATACATCCATTTTTAACATTGTGAAACCGCTGTCGGGATATAATTCCGGCTTCCGGGAAGTTCCGTAAACAATATGTCCCTGCCGGGCAAGATATTCTGCAATGCTTTTACCGATACCGGATGATGCACCGGTCACCAGGATAACATCCGGAGATGTCGTTTTGTTTTTCATGCTCAGCTTAATCGATCACACCGGTCTTGCGGCCGGCTTTTTTGAACATTTCCAGACAGAATTCAAGTTGTTCCCTTGTATGGGTTGCCATATAGCTTGTACGCAGCAGCGAGCGACCCGGAGGGGTTGCGGGTGATACGATGGGATTGGTGTAAACACCGGCATCCATAAGGGCTTTCCATATCTGAAAGGTCTTGATATCCTTCCCGATCACAACAGGTATGATGGGAGTCACGCTTTCACCTAAATTGAATCCAAGGGATTTCAGACCGGAACGCATAAATTCGGCGTTCTCGAAGAGTTGCTGACGGCGTTCCGGTTCGGATTTAATGATCTCCAGTGCCATCATGACCGATGCCACGTTCGCAGGCGGCAATGAAGCGGTAAAGATCATCGCACGCGAATGATGCTTTATATATTCGATGATCACCTTTTCACCTGCGATAAATCCGCCGACACAACCCAGAGATTTGCTGAAGGTACCCATGATAAGGTCAACATCCCGCGTAACGTTGAAATGCGCGGCAGTACCTTCCCCGTTCGGACCCAGCACACCCAGTGAATGTGCGTCGTCAACCATCAGACGCGAAGGATATTTTTTCGAAAGGGCAACCAGTTCTTCCATTTTAACAATGTCGCCTTCCATGCTGAAAATACCGTCAACAACAATAAAGCGAGGGATTTTCGGGTCGGTCGCCTTGATCTTTTCCTCAAGATCGTTCATATCGTTGTGTCTGAACTTCTGTTTGGATGCACCCGAAAAACGGACACCGTCCACAATGGAAGCATGGTTGTATTCATCGCTGAAGATCATGTCTCCGGGTCCGCAAACGGTAGTGATGGTACCGAGATTGACCCCAAAACCGGTTGAGAACACCAGTGCGCTCTCTTTGTGAACAAATTCCGCCAGACGTGCTTCCAATTCGTCATGCAGCAGGATGTTCCCGTTGAGAAGACGACTGCCGGTAAGTCCCGAACCGTATTCTTTAAGTGCAGCCACTCCCGCTTCAATGACCTTCGGATGATTGGTGAGTCCAAGATAATTATTGGATCCCAGCATGATCTTTTTATGCCCGTCGATCGTGACTTCCGTCGCGTCGGATTTCTCGATCTTGGGATAATAGGGATAAAATCCAAGAGCCCGGAATGTCTCGCTGCGTGTAAAAGCATACATTTTCGTAAAGACGTCGGGGTGTTTCCCGAACAGTTCCTTACGCTTGGCATGGATCTTCTGTTTTGCAATATCCTTAAATTGTGATAACATATTCCCTCGCCTATGTTTTAATACTTTCTTTACCTGTCCTTCAGAGATATAACATCAACGGAAATGTTAAGCAGGGTCATTTAAACCCGACAATGAAAATTACTTACTCTGTACCATGAAATTATCATCCCGTATTCCTGTGTCTTCTTCTCTGATCTCCGATCGGAACATATTCCTTACAAAGATAAAAATTATACTAATCTTTTATTGGATACACAATATTTTTTATTGATTACCGTAATTTTTAGAAAAGGATATAAAGCACGATCAGTCGTGTTTTTCCTGCTCTTCGCGTTTCAGTTTGTGACCGTCGACGATCATCGATACAATGAAGAACAGAAAGAGTATAATGGACAAGAATATCGCGGCGACATCCAGGATGGTAATATCAAATCCTCTGAATGTGAATTGTCCCGCGCCCCAAAAGAAGATCAGAGTGTTTACCAGCACAATGAAAACTCTTATCTCAGTGGGTCCGAATCCGTAAAAGGATATTTTAAAGACCCCGCTGACATGTGTATTCAGGTATACCAGAATGGATAAAAGCAAATAAGCGGTCAGGGCCAGTACGGCGAGATCAAATCGTGCATAGGGGGAGAGTCCTGCTCCTATTCCGATGAGAACTATGGTCACGGAATCCATGGCATGATCAATATAGAAACCGTACTTGGGCCTTTCAATTTTACGATAACGCGCAAGTGAACCATCCAGACTGTCCCCAAACCAATTTAAAAAGAAACCGAAACTGGAAAGCCATAAATACATATTACTGAAATTCGACAGGTAATAACCGAGACAGATCAGGATCGAACCGAACAATCCCAGAACCGTCAGCTTGTCCGGGGTGACCCAAAGGGGCAAACGTGACACCATCCAGCGAATGAGAGGTTGTTCGATAACACTCAATAAGGTTTGAGTGATACGCTTATGATTATCGATCTTTAATGTGATCATACAAACTTTGTTTTCCGTTATAAGTTCTGTTTTTTGCCGGTTTCAGGAGTGTTCTCCGGTTGAAGGGAAATGTTCTGCTGCTGCTCGGGGGCTTGTTTTTCTTCTCTTGGAAGCGGCAGATACATTTTAGTCAGATGCTTTTTTAATTGATAAAATCGGATGATCCCGATGAACAGAATGACAATGCTCATGCCCAGAGAAATAAAGCCAAGATGTCTCATCTGCGCGATCTGGGTACTTAAAAAAGCGATCCCGCCGAGTATCAGATAGAGCGATGTCCGGATGTATGAAAGCAGGGTCCGTTCATTCGCCAGTTTTGTACGTTCCATTGCAAGATGATCGCGAAGAATGATCTCTTCTTTCTTCTGATAGTCTTCCGTAAAGGTCATCAGTTTTTTCAGTGTTCTTTTCATACCATCCACATGTGAATAGGGTTATGAATCAATGTTAAGTGCCCTTATTGTTTCCAGTTGTAATTTGACAATTTAATTTCTTCTTTTCAACTGTTTTCAGCGGGAAAACGATACGGCAGTAATTAACACCCCTTTTATGTGTGATCTTGTTTTTGCAGCAGATATTCACAACCCATCGCCCCGGCTTCGCGAATAAATGGGATGTTGGGAAAACCCAGAGTCTTCAGACCGAAGCGGACCTTGAATATCGGCCGGATCAGGAAAAGTCCTTTTACTACAGCTTTAAAGTTAACATCGGTATAATGGCGTTCAAATGCCCGGATCGTCAATCCGTTTTTGTAATTTCCTATGATCGCTTCAATGCGTCCGGGATCTTCGTTGCGGCGTTTACCCATTCTTCGGAGCAGCTTATCCGGCAGGAGATGCAGGAAAGGTATTTTCCGTAAAGCAGAACGGCAATTCTGCTGATGTCCGGCAAAGGCGGAATATTTCGGCGGGAAGGTTATATAGAGATAAGCATTGTCCGACAACAATTGCCGTATGATCGAAAATGCGGTTTTCCGGTCCGCTACGTGCTCAATGACATCCCTTAATATAATGAGGTCATACGTTTCAAGCTGATCAAGAATACCCCTGTCCGTGATATCCATCACACGTATATCCAATTCGGGATTCTTATCCTTCGCGATGGCAACCCTCTCGGGTTCCAACTCCGCTCCCGTTACCCGCATACCGAGATCATGGAGGACCTTTACGCCCCCGCCTTCCGCACAGCCAATCTCCAGTATGCGGAAGCGATTAAAATCCGGTATGTGTTTCTGGAAATACGGTATCAGATATTCCCGGGTGTGTTTGACCTGTTCGAAGTAATGTTTTTCTGCCATGTACGGGATCCTGTAAAATGATCATTGATAATAACCGGGATTGTCCTTCCTCATTCTTCCTTTTTTTGAACAAGGTCAAAGGGAACGAGTTTCCAGAGGATCAGAAAGACCAAGCCCGCGCTGAGCAGAATGGACGGTAAAATGACCCATAATTTATTTTTCATGTTCATACCTCCTCTGTTTTAAATCTTCGAACTCAAGGACCGGAATTCTCCTGTGTATCCGTACCGATCGTAACAAAACGTGTTCCGGGAAGATCGCGCTTTGAAATCATGTGTTGCTTATTTATCATACACCGGAAATTTACATATAATAAAAAAAGCGGACAAGGAAATAATCCTCCTGGATAGCTGCCAAGACATGGCTGACTTTGTCGGATCGTCATACCGTCGCGCTCAGGGAAGGACATATACCCATGAAGGGATTCGCTGTTGCAATAAATAAAATAATATCATATATTAAAACTAACCGGATAAATATGGAGGTATATATGCGTTACTTTGCTCTGATACTCATCAGCGTTTTCCTGTTTTCCGCCTGCGGCAGCAACGAGTCTCTCGCCGGAACCTGGGTCTGCAAGGAACACTATATCGAAAACATGGTCAATCGCCTTCAGATCGAACTGAACAAGGACGGAACGGCAAAAATGTCCGTTGGCAATGCAAGCGGCACCTACGAAGTGAAGGACGATAAGGTTGTTTTAAAAGTCAATATGTTCGGATCCGACACTGAGATCGTCCTGCAAAAAGAAAACGGCAAACTGGTAAGCAGCGGTCCGATGGGCCGCATCGTTTACGAGAAACAATAGCGCATCCTTATTTAATAAGCAACGATCAGGACTTTTCTGACCATTCCCGAAAAGGGTTTTGGTTTTGAATTGAATATCCCGTATTTTTCACGGTAAATATAAACGGAACGGATAATGAGAACATGTTTAATATTTTTGATCGTACTTATCATAACGGTGGGGACATTTATGGGATGTGAAGCAAAAACCGATACCACAGAGCTCGTAAAACGCCTCGAAAGTATGAACAGGGAGCATGATATCTCCTTCGCGGTGCATGACGCGAAAGGAAAACCGCTTTATGCACAGCAGGCAGACAAAAAGATCCCTTCGGCCAGCGTGATCAAGATCCTCATTCTTGTCGAATTGTTCCGCCAGGTCGAGGAAGGCTTGATATCACTTGAGCAAACCTGTACCGTCAATGCGGAGGATATCGTTGGCGGCGCGGGCGAACTGCAGTTTCTGCCTCCCGGTGGAAATTACAGCGTGGAATATCTCGCAAAAGAAATGATCCGCATATCGGACAATATTGCTACGAACCTTATCATCCGTCTGGTGGATATGGAGAATGTCAATCGGCTTGCCGCTGAACTCGGACTGAAACAAAGCGAACTGAAACGCTATATGATGGATTTTACGGCCATTGAAGAAGGCCGTCAGAATTACACAAGTCCGGCGGATATGAACCGGGTCCTTCTCATGCTGCTGCAGGGCAATATCCTGACACGTTCATCACGTGAAAAGATCATCGGCATGCTGACCGACTGCGTGGATAAAACGCTGATCAAGGGACAATTGCCGGGACATCTGCAGGTTGCCAACAAAACGGGCACCCTCGATTACGTACGCGCCGACGCCGCGATCGTTTATGGTAAGAAACCGCTAGTTATCAGTATTTTCATTGAACATTTTGAGGACAGGGACATTGCCGACCGGACCGTCGCCGAATTGGCCGCTCTGATCTGGAAAACGTTTGGGAAAGAGCCGCTTTTTTAAGCGGCTCTTTTTATTCTCGAATACAGGTTATACAAGCGAGAAATAATTATTCTTTTTTCATCGCTTTTGCGATAGTGATGAACACAGGGAACAGTAAGGCTGCCACCGGAAATACGATCCAGGCAATGTGCCAGAGTCCGCCCAGAAAGCCCATTAAAAAGAAGGCCAGGACCGCCAGGGGCCAGATCGCGGAAGATACGGCTTTGATGATCTTATTCTCCGGTTCTTCACTGTAATCCCCCGTTTTAAGAAGCTGGTCATAAGAGCCCATAATACTCCCAAAATAGGTGAATATGAACACGGCGCAGCCCACCAGCAACAGCATGAGAATGACCCATTGGGAAACCGGTGTGTTTTCCAGGAAAACGACCGGTAAAATAATCGCCAGCGGTGCCAGAATACACAGACTGACCCCTGCAATGATCGCGAGGGTATAGGTCTTTGTGTATTGGTCCTTCATATCTTCGACATTTTTTTTCACTGCATCGGGTAATATGAAGGGTTCCTGCAGAAACTTGAATCTTTCCAGCCGCATACCGGAATAAATAAATAAAGCAACGGCAAGAACCACCATCAATAGCATCAGCACCACCCCCATCGCGGATCCCGTGCTTACGGGAAGGCTGTAATTACCAAACTCCGAGTGACCCATAGAGCCCATGAATACCACAGCGGCCGCTCCGGCAATGATCAGAAAAACACCGAAGGCGACCATGAGTCCGGAACGGCGTTTGAGGTCCAGCCAGTCTGTAGCCTCTTGTTTGCTTACGGTCCTTAGCGTTTTCTGCGGGACCGCCTGTTCAATCGAGAATTCACTTAAGAGTTCATCGATATTGCCGAATTCCGAAATAACGCTTCCGATGGCCTCGTTCTCCGAGCGGCCTTCTTCCTTGTAAGCCAGATATTTCTCCTCCATATTGGCAAGCATCTCCTCCTTTGCCCGCAGAACCTCCTTTGTCCGTGGCAGATTCGCGAAAATATTATCAAGATAACTTCTGATCGCTTCCATGATATGTTCACTCCTTTACAAATTTTTCTATTACTTTTTTTATAAGTATCCATTCCTCGCATTTTTCACGGTAATACGCCCTGCCTTTCTCTGTAATTCTGTAGTAGGTACGTTGTCTTCCGTGTTTGCCGACCGCACTGTAGGACTCGATATACGCCTGCTTTTCCAGCCGGTTGAAAGCGGAATACAAGGTCGTTTCCTTTATGATATAGCGTTCTTCCGAGATCGTCCGGATCTGCCGGGAAATATCGTAACCGTAGGAAGGTTGGTCCGTCAAGAGAGAGAGAATGATCAAATCGTTATAACCCCGGATCACATCACTGCTGATCATCTTAGCTGTCCTTTCTATTATACTACGACCATCATACTATGCCTGTCGTAGTATTAATATAAAAACACGGAGAAGAAAATAAAAGGATTTTCTGATTATTTTTTTAGACAAATACTTATGCTGATGAGATATAATAAACAGGCAATATGAACACATCAGAATAAAACTAAATTCAATGTGTGATATAGATCACAAAATCACCATCATTGAAAAGAAAATGTTATTTCGTATCTTCTATTGGTTCAAGATATATATTTTGGTATGGCTCAGGTCCATACACCCAGAGCAGAAAAGGCCAGACAATGATACCGCCCACGAGAGCGCCCACTTTAACTTCTTTTTTTAATCTGCCGCGGTAAGTCATAAATCCATCTTTACTTACTTCAACATCGTATTCTTCCCAGATCGCATCACTCATACTTTTCTGAACCGGGGTAACACCCATCGGCTCTCCATTGATCTTAACGGAAGCACCGGTCACATCGGGCGTATCAATTCTTACCATAGTGGAACAACTCGTCAACAGTAAGGCCATTGCCAGGATAATCGAAGTCAATTTCATTTTCTACTCCATGTTAATAATGCGGATAATTTCGTGAATGATCTTTGAATATTCAAGAAGTTTATCGAAATATTTAATTCAATAAACATGGGTTTGACCGACACAAATTATTCATACCTTAGTATGTATGGCTGGTTTTTAAAGTTCCATCTGCGAGGGGAAACCTTCATCGAACAAGGGCATGGATATCTGTAAGGGAAAATCCTCATAGATCAGCGCGTCGCGCCATCTCCCCCGTTTATCCTCACCCGACTGCCAGCCTTCTCTGACCGAGGTCGCGGCCTGCCAGGTTGCATCACCGGGGATAAGGGTTTTGCCGTCTTCCGTGGTATATTCCAGATAAACATTCGCGCTGCTGGGTTGCCGTAATTTGTATGCCTGTACATGGATGGCGATGGTGTTGGTCCCTTCTTGCAGCAGTCCGGAAACATCCCAGTATGCAACCCGCCTTTTCTCGGCCATCAGCGACCCGGACCGGGTTGCAGCTACGATGCCGACCTTCTTTCCGTTGAGATACACCTCGGCAGCGTCGTTCGCCACCACCTGCAGCCATGCGGATCCGATCCTTGCCGGATCCTCAATGTCAAACTGCTTTCGCAGATATGCCGGGGGCGTATCCTTTCCTTCTTTATACGCCTTCGCTGTGATCCATTTGGACGGGATTTCCTGATCGATGTCGTAGATGCCTTTTTCCAGTGATTGTTTTGCTTTGCCGATATATACGGCCTGCTGCCGCAGAACGTTCATCAATCTGTCCAGGTTATCCGGGCGGTTGGTGCGCAGCCAGACGTCCCGGTAGTCCTTTTCCAGTTCGGATATCTCGCTGATCAGCCAATCACATTCGTCGATCCATTGCTGTTGGATCGCTTCGCTGATCTTATCTCTGTAATTGTTTTCGATGTAGAAATCGATTGCTTGTTTCAAGGCAGTCTTTCTTCCGGTCAGCATACCAATGCGCGCGCCAATTTCAAAATAATCCAGCTTATCGGCATTTCGGATATTGTTTTGGCGCAACTGATCGATCAACTCCAGTGTAAGTTCTCCGCTCTGGATCAGGCGGACAGAGGAGATCAATCTGGCTCTTCGGTCTCTTCTATCCTGCAAAAAGGGATTTTTAAAAATAAATCTCAGATCGGTATTGTCCGGGATCTGATTCGATACGAAGAACAATGCTTGCATGCTAGGGCAGTCCGTTCCGAAATACTGTTTCATGAAACGCTGCCGGATCGTTGCACCGTCCATATTAGAGGGATTCCAGCTGGATTCCGCTCCAAAGGCATAGCCCATATAGTTCATTTCCCGGAAATTCAGACCGCCGTAATCGCCCCAGCTGGAATTGACTGAACCCAGGGCCCCATGCAAATATCCTTCATAATTGATACTTGAAATATTGATCCAGGCATTAGTGAAATTGGGAATGCTCTGTCGCCAGTTGTGAATCCCCGGTGAGACCAGAAAGGGAAACCCGGCTTCCTTGAATTTTTGGATCGAAGGATAATGATCGCTCGGCCGGTAATGCCAGTCGACGATAATAATGTCCTTGGGGATCATATCCATGATCTCGGGATGGCGAAGAATGATATCCCCGTACATCAGGACCTGCTTTCCATATGATGTCACATAATCATAGACCTTGTTGTAGTGGTCCGCATGGACCCGTGCGCTGCCGTATTTTTCAACCACATTTTTGGTCGCGCCAAGACCGACATCCCGCGACTCGTCACAACCGATATGAAAATAGGCACTTTCAAATTGCGGAATAACCTCGTCCAGCATATTGAAAAGGAAGCGATCCGTATCCGCATCAATGCTGTTCAGCGAAGCGGCGCCCGGATATTCTGCATACTGCATATAATTGGGATCGGACAGAATATTTTCGTAATGACCCAGCGTTTGAAAGATCGGGATCACCTGCACAAAATACTGTTCGGCCATGCGCTGTAATTCGGCGATCTCTTTTTTTGAAAGCGCGCCGCGACCAAGCCCGATATCCGGATATTGGTCCAGCTGAATGACATCTTCCATATAGGGCATGTAGATATTTTGCTTGTATTCCCCAAGAAAACGCAGAATGGTTTCGAAATTCTCCATGGTGGATACCTGGCCGCGGCTGAAATCGTCGGAGATCCCGCGCCAGCTCATATCCGGATAATCCAGGATCCTGAGCGCGGGGATGCTGCCGGCTTCGGCAAGGTTTACCAACTGGGTCAGGGACATCAATCCGTAAAACAAACCCCGGTCGCTCCCGGAGCGGATCAGGATCTTTTCCGGCCTAATATCCAGCAAATAGGCCTCGGACAGCTGTTCCGCGCTGATATTATCAATGGTAAAATCATTATTTTTCTCAAGGACCACCGATATGGTTTTGCCGGCGGTGGTACGGGGCATTCCAACCAAAGCTTCGGACAGGATCTCCCGGCCTTTTTGCAGGTTTTGCGGATCGCCCACAAGTTCAAATGCAACCTTGCTGCTCAGCCGGAACACCCGACCGGAAAGTTCGACCTGCTGGGGTGTCGGGATAATACCCGTATTGGCAGTCAGGACAAATGGGCAAACGAATAACATAAGCCAAATTAATTTTTTCATGCTGGTAATTATTCCTCTCTGATCCATTTCGTTAATTATTTATACGAACAATGAATTTTCGTGATTTTTTGTGCAAATATCAAAAGGTTTATTATTTAATTGGGAAAAAGGAGGTGCATTATTATGTAAAAAGGTCACCTTTGATGTGTGTGTGACCTGTTATTCCATTTATAAAAGATCATTCACAGCCTTTATAAATCGGGGAAAAATATGAAGGAAATAGAAAAAGCTCCCGGGAACGGGAGCTTTTTGAGATGGAATTGTCTCTTACCAGTTATTACGGGCAGGACGTTCTGTACGGGGGCGCGCAAGATTTACTTTCAAATTGCGACCCTGTAAATCGGCGTTATTCAATTCATCAATTGCTTTTTGGCCATTGGCATCATTTTCCATTTCGACAAAAGCGAAACCTTTTGATTTCCCGGTCATTTTGTCATTAATGACGTTAACTTTGCTAACGGTACCGTATTCGCCAAAAAGATCGCGCAGATCATTTTCTGTGACGTCGTAAGTCAAATTTCCTACATAGATGTTCATATCTATTCCTTCTTTGTGCGTAAAGTTCATATTCGCTATCATCTAACTTACGCACGTAGTCAAACAACAGCAGGACGACATTCATTGCCAATTTATATAGAGGATGAAATGATCTTATCTATACAATCTATCCTTAGGCAAGTAGTATACTTGTAAGAAAGTCTAATTCCAAGATAATTATGCCGAAAAGCGAAAATAATTTTGTTTATGCATATTTAGGTAATCGATAGTCTGTAATAAGTCATCTGCTCCTTACCTCCTATTAACTTTGAAACTCCGGATTTCAATACTCCAAAATGATACATATAGTCGCTTATTTTCAAACAATTACATCAATAATAATTATCTTGAACCGATCATAATTCGATAAGGGATCTGACATAATAGTATATGTCATTTTTTTGTAATAATTATCATTGCGTATTATGTTTATTTGTTATATTGTTAAATATTTCTTACAATGTTTAAGGAATAATCAAATAATGACAAAATATCATAGAATAAATAAGCGAGGAATTTATGAATCGTATTAATGCTGTTTTCAGTTCATTCCTGGTATTGCTCATCATTTGCAGTTGCTCGTTTCAGACTGGCCTGGATGTAGCTGCAAAAGGCAATTTTTCAATGTTTGAAGGTAAAAAGGTCGGCATTGTTACAAATCACACAGCCGTCAGTGTCAATGGCGAACATATTGTTGACCTAATGTTTGTCAAAGGTGTCGATATCACTGCAATCTATGCTCCCGAACATGGATTCAGAGGCAATGTTGAGCGCGGTGTGATCATCGAAGGTATAAATATCGACTCTGCGACCGGCGCTGAAGTATTCAGCATTTATGGAAATAACAGAAAACCTTCGCCGGACATGCTGAAAGATATCGATATCATGGTTTTTGATATTCAGGATGTGGGTGCGCGGTTCTACACTTACATTTCAACCCTGGGCATGGTGATGGAAGCGGCAGCAGAAAACGGTATTCCTGTCTATATTTTCGACCGGCCAAATCCTGTCGGCCGCATTGCCGAGGGTCCTCTTATGCAGGAAGATTTTATTTCTTTCGTAGGTCAATATCCCATTGTGCTTCGGCACGGGATGACGGTAGGTGAATTGGCTTTAATGTATAAGGACAATAATTTCATCAATAAAGCCGGGGATCTCGATTTGCATATTATTCAGATGAAGAACTGGAATACGCGCAAACCTTTCACAAAGACAAAGCTACCTTGGATCGCACCCTCGCCCAATATTAAAAATATCAATGAAGCTTTAGTTTATCCCGGTACATGTTTATTTGAAGGAACAAATTTTTCCGAAGGCCGCGGAACAATTCATCCTTTCGAATGGGTGGGCGCGCCATATGTAGATCCTGAAAAACTGATTCAAAAACTAAATGAACGAAACATAAAAGGCATTCAAATGGAACCGGTCATTTTCACACCTGTGGACATCCCCGGTACGGCCATGAATCCGAAATATAAAGATGAGCAGTGTCATGGAATTGCTTTAACTGTCACAGATCCCGTTCACTTTAAATCCCTGGAATTTGGGATTCATTTGATCAATGTTCTGATGGGGCTATACCCAAATGAATTTATAATTTCCCGTCCCGAGTTTCTTGGAAATTTATGGGGAAACGAAAATGCCGCGACAATGTTCAATGAATATAAACCGGCAGAAGAGATCATCAACAGCTATAAAGAAGAACTGGATGATTTTATTGCTGTTAGAAAAAAATATCTTTTGTATTGATTGAATATTAATTATTAAGGGAGTAAGCCGGAATCTCATGTCAGGGTGTAAAATATTTTGTGATCATAGTTTAAACTACAAGTTTAAATTTGGAGACACCAATGGACACGAAACGAGACGAACTTCTGGATGACCTGCTGAAGGACTGCAAGACACCCGCCCCGAAGGATCGGGGTTAGGAGAGAACGGCCTTTTAAAAATAACTGACCACTTTTCTCTTTTTATCTTGCTAATTATTTTTTTTGATTTCATAAAGAAATGCCCCCGTAATCATTTGATTATCAGGGGCTATAGCCCATCCTTCGCCCCCGCTTCGCTGAAGCTTTGAGGGGTTTCGGAGGACGAGGAATTCCGTATCAAATTAATGCTTCCACTCACCGGTATATTTTACAGGTAAAGAAAAACCTCCTTTATCAGGAGGTTCCTCGTACCGAAGACCGGACTTGAACCGGTACGTCCGCCAGCTGGCGGACGAGGGATTTTAAGTCCCTAAAATAGTCAGTATCTAAGCGGGCTTCGTGCAAAGCGGTGCCCAAAAACTGACAGGGGTATTCTTGCGAGTTTATAGGGTGATATTTTGGCATACTTTATAGAGTTTTTGTTAATACTTCAAACTGTGCGGTTTATTGGGGGAAGGGCAGTCCGATTTTTGGGGAGAAGATCAATAGTATTACAAAAAGAAAGATATAAGGATTATAAATAGAGTTAGCCAGAATGTTGTAACAAAAATCTTTGAGCCGATAACAGGATTCCCAGAAAACATTAAATCAAGGATTTTTGTGGAAATAATTTTACAAAAAGGTTTTAACAATATTAGATATATTATTGAAACAATTAGCCCCCATAGCCATCCACCAACTACGATTGACCCACCAAGTATCAATAATATTGTTAATGTCACATAGCCGCGTATCAACTGATAATAATTTAATGAATAATAAATCCACAGATTTGAAAGAATTATTAGTAGTATAATAATTAAATAATCCATCTCTACCCCCCTAACTCATTTTTTAACATACTTAAGTTTTTTATAACATTCTCAAAAATCTTTTTCATAATCATGACCTTCCCCCATTATTCAGACAGTTACATGTGTTAGTAAAAACTGTTTTGCGGTGTCATCTGATTCAATATAAAACACCCACGAATAATCGTAGAAACCATTTTTTATTCATTTTTATTTATTATGCCTAATAATTTATGAAATAGGGGGATATTGTCAAACAATTATTATAAAAAATACATCCACCCTCTTCCATATCCCCGGGCGGCTTTTTTATTCGCTATATAAGAGAGATTATCTTGCGAGTTTAGTGGGATTTTTGTTTGTAGGGTTGTGAGTTAGTGTGGATATTGTGCCACAAATAAAGTTATTTACTATTGGTCATATATAAATCAATAGTCAATCGAAAATGGATTTGAACTCTTTTTAAATAAATATACAGGTATAAGCACAAAAGTAACAATTACAAGAATTGAAGTAGAAAAAATACTGTATATCTGTCCGAGGAATGCAGTAGGTAATGTAATTAAAAAAGTAACAGCATAAATCACATATAACGAAGAAAATTCTTCATTATCCTCTTTAATAGCTTTTGACATAAATCTTAGTGGAATAAATGCAAGTACCCATGTTGCTGTTCGGAACGGTAGTAAATCAATTCCTCTATTACCCTCATAAGTAACAATAATACATATAAATACTGCAAGAAAAAATTCTGCTATAATGATTAAATTGAAAAACACTATTACAAAATATTCAAGAATGTTTCCAATCGCCCGATTTTTATAACTTACTTTTTCAACAAGATTATTTAATAAGGTGAATAAAATGAAAATTAAGGACATTATCCACCTTATGAAAAATATCATAATGACACATAGACCAATTAATCTCCATTCTCCAACGATAATTAGGCCTATTATGCTTATAATTGAAAGAATAATTATAATATAATCTAATGGCTTAAATAATTTCTCAATAACGGTATTGAAAAAACTGACTAGTTTATTTTTCATTTTTTAGATCTCTCTTCTTTATCATAGATAAACCAACAATTGTAGCAGAAATAATATTAATTGCTGACCAAATCTCACGATCAAGATATATTTTAATTATGGGGTTATACAAAATAGCCAATAATAAATATACAATTAACCAAGGTATTTTTTGACTTACATATGACTCATAAGATAAATATCCAAATGCTAAAAAACATACAATTCTCAAAAATATATAATAACCATATGGATTGAAAGGCATCAACGCCCAAAATAACAGAGCAATTATTATAATCTTGATTTGTAGTAGTAATTTTTTATTCAAAGTAATATTTCCTATGAATTTTTATTCTATTTCTAACTCAAACTTTATCATCTTTAAGCCTTGTATTGCTCTTTCCTCACCCTGATCAGCGGCTTTTTTAAACCACTTATATGCTTCATTTGGATCTTTTTCTACCACAATACCATCCGCATAATAGATACCTAAATTACACTGTGCTTCGGCGTGACTCTGTTCTGCAGCTTTTTTATGCCATTTATACATTTCTTTTAAGTTCTTTTCTACACCATCACCAGAATAGTAACAATTTCCTAAACGGTACTGTGATTCAGCAAAGCCCTTTTCTGCTGCTTTTAAGTATAACCTTGCAGCCTCGGCATTATTTACTGGAACACCTAACCCTTGATAATAACAATTTGCTAAATTATTAATAGATTCTAATAAACCTTTATCTGCTGCTTTTTTATAACATTCAACAGCTTTTTTGTAATCTTGCTCTACTTCTCGTCCATGAAAATACCAATTCCCTAAATTAAAACTTGCCATAGGAAAATTCATTTTTTCAGCTTGGGCCCATGCTTCAACAGCCTTTTTATCGTTTCTTTCAACACCTATTCCACTTGCGTATGCTACACCCAAATTATAAATAGATTCAACATCCATAAAATCAAGCTCATCACTGAGTGACGTTACTTTGGGCACGTCTTGGTAAGTTGATTTTGCATCTATTTCTGATTTTTCAGTTCCTTGAAACGAAGTATTATTACGTTTTATACAACCCCTAACTACTTGAGTAATTAATTTGAGAGTTAATATTGACATTATCACACCAATTCCATCTGTAATAATGTATGAGGTATACGTTGCGGTATATATTTCAACATTGGAAAATCTCAAAGTAATATTTATTATGAATCTACCAAGAAAAGTTGATGATAAAACTGACCACCACCACCACTTTACAAAAGTTACATAGTTATTAGTTGACTTATACCAAATTTCTTCGATGACATAATATGGCTTATAGAAAAAGGCTATTGGAATAATAAACCAAAGAACTGACCAATTTGGAGAAAATATCATTTTCTCATATTGGTGTAAATATTTATTTATGGTATATACCCATACTAGGAAAACTAATAAACACATAATAAAGACAACACCCTGAATGAAAGAAATTGAACTCCTAACTTCCAATGGGAAAATCATATTCGTTGTGAAATCACCATTGACTGGAGGGCCTTCTATAAAAGCTGTTATAAAAAAGAAAAGTCTAAATAATAGGTAAATACATACTAAAAATATAAGTGCATATGAGATATTAATTATCCTCTTCTTATTCATACCAATATTCCCTTAAGGTTATCAATGTTCTTGTTAATCTCGTATTCTTTTAAAAATGCTATCAATTTAAATTGATTCTCCATTATTTCTGGCATATGAGGTAATGAACCCATATCACTAGGTTCGATGTCTCTAATGCCAGTTAGAATATCTATTTCATGTTCAAGTGGATTTTTATGTTTATGTTGATGCATATAATAACTCATAGCAAAAGCAACAGTACCCCTGCTAGGAAAATCTTTTGGAATTAGTTTACATTTAGAATATATCATTAGCCGTTGATTATATGTACTTTCCAATTTTTCATATAATTCAAAAGCAATTGTCTTGTCTGAAATAAAATGATTTATATATCTTTTAAGAACATCCGGCACAACTTTATCAATAACTTCATTTCTATGGCTTGGTCCTAAACTAGTAAATAGAAAAACATCAATTGAAAAAAGTATCGCAAACATAAATTCAGAAGCGATAATCATTGAGTTATCAAAATTATCTGCTTTAAGCTTTTTCTCATAATTATTTGTTCCAGTATAAATCTTGTCAATGATTTCTTGTACTTCTTTTCTAAATATTTTTAAGGTTTGATCTTTATCAAGTTCCACTTCTGATTCAGCATCACCAACATCATTGATAAATATATCTCTTTCCCGGGAAGTTAAAGGTTTATTATCTTTGGGCTTTTTATCTTTGCCTTTATATCTTAATAAGGCAACAATTAGAACAAGAATTATTATTAATGCTCCATATGCGATGCAATCAGCACATGAAATAATAACTCCTACAAGTATTAATATTATTGCTACCCCTAAAAACACATATATCATATTTCACTCCCCATAAAAATATTTCAGCTTATCAAGCAACCAATATGTTTAACATTTTCTCTCCACTATTCCGACTCAATCCCCATTAACCTTAAACTCTTATAATAATCTTCAGCTATAGCCGTCATCTTAAATTCTGCTTCACCCTCTGATATCTTTTCAACCTCTTGTTTAATTTCATCAAGTGTAACATTAAAGAATTCTTTCCTGAAATTTACTTGATTGACTCGATTCACTGTAAATATATCATGAAGTGTACGTCTTCAAAGTTAATTAGACAAGCTTCATAGTAAGTTAATAGATATATTTCAACTTATCAAGAATGATTAAACAAATGTAGCCACTCTATCAGATAGCTTTTACTACATGTATTAATTCCACTCCAACGATTACCGTTACCTTTAAGCCCCAGGCACAGTGGAAAAATTCCCTGGTACCTACATTGAGGAGATGTATTGGTTCAGCGGGAAATGGAGTTTTCTTAACTTGCCTGTAAGGAGTGATTC
>CAZHTR010000011.1:0-13307 GCA_964535585.1 uncultured bacterium
CGGGACTTCGGCGCTTGTCCTTCGCCAAGTCTCCTGGCCTGCTGGCCGTAGCCTGCCAGATGATGGATAAAAACTAACCGCCTTCGTCCGCCGGTTGGCGGCACTTCGGCGCTTGTCCTTCGCCAAGTCTCCTGGCCTGCTGGCCGTAGCCTTGGCGAAGGCCAGTGGAGAATAGCGGGATCGAACCGCTGACCTCTTGAATGCCATTCAAGCGCTCTCCCAGCTGAGCTAATTCCCCATAAAATCAAATTGCCAGCCAATATAAGAAAAAATTTTGAAAATCAAATATAAAAATCGTATCTTACCCTATGGTTTACTAACGACATCGAGGAGTAGGTATGACAGAACGTGTACTTGCGATCAATCCCGGTTCTACCAGCACAAAAATGGCAGTGTTTACCCGTGATGAAGTGGAACTGGAACTGAAGGTCGCCATGGACGAGACACAGATCTCAAAAGAGAATGTGTACCGTGAATTTCCCTTCAGGAAAACGCAGATCGAGAACGAACTGGCACAGCATCACATCGGGGATATTTCCGTCGTGATCGGCCGGGGAGGGATCCTCAAACCGCTGAAAAGCGGCGCCTATCCGGTCTGCGATAGTATGCTCGAAGACCTGAAGAACGCGACCTACGGGAATCACGCCAGCAATCTGGGCGGACCGCTGGCCGCGTATTTCGGTGAAAAATTTGCGGCGCCGGCTTATATCATCGATCCCGTGGTCGTGGACGAGATGGATGATATCGCCCGGATATCCGGCGTGCCGGGGATCGTACGCAAAAGCCTCTGTCACGCCCTGAACATCAAAGCCACCGCCCGGCGGGTCTGCGAGCGCGAGGGCTGGGACATCGAAAAAGAGAACCTGATCGTGGCACATCTCGGCGGCGGTATCTCGGTCGCTGCCATCCGCGGCGGACGGATCGTCGATGTGAACAATGCCCTGCTGGGCATGGGACCCTTTTCACCCGAACGCGCCGGCGCCCTGCCGCTGGAAGGCATACTGAACCTGGTCTTCAGGGAAAAAATGGATGAGCAGTCCCTGCGGCGTCTCTTTACCCGCGAAAGCGGACTCAAGGGTTATCTCGGTACCAATGATGTCCGCGAAGTGGTCGCCCGTATCAAAAACGGGGACAAAGAGGCAGAGACGATCCTGAACGCCATGCTCTACCAGCTGCGCAAGGAGATCGGCGCCATGGCGGCGGTTCTGGACTTTGATCTCAGGTCCGTGATCATAACGGGCGGGATCGCGTATTCCGATTACGTGCAGGATCATTTACTGCTTCATCTGGGCAGTCAGTTCCACATGACCATCTATCCCGGAGAAAACGAGCTCGGCGCCATGGCAGACGGCGGATTCCGTATCCTGGACGGAAAAATGAAGATCAATGATTATGAAAGCAACGGAGTATAAGATGCATTACGCCGATATTTATTCCCGCATTAACCTGAAAGCGCCCAAAACCGTCAATATCGTATTCCCGGATTCCCTCCCGGTCTTTGAAGCGCTCGCGGAAGCGGAAGGAAAAGGATATATCATTCCCCGCTTATATGGCCGTGCCGTGGCGGTCAATGCACTGGCCGAAAAAAGCGGATTGAAGAAATTTGACCTGATCTCCTCCGATACGCCCGAGGATGCGGTCCGTCATGCCATCGCGGATATCCGTGCGGGGAAGGGGGATGCCCTGATGAAGGGCGATATCGCCACGGCCGCCTTCCTGAGTCCCGTACTGGACCGCGAAAAAGGTCTGCGCAAAGGCAAACTGCTGTCCCACATCGCGGTCTGCGACAGTCCGGGTTACCACAAACTGCTGTTCCTGACCGATGGTGCCATCAATATCGAACTGGATGTGGAACGTAAGCGCGCCATCACGGACAATGCCATCGAACTCTGTGAGCGTATCCTGGAAGAAAAACCGAAGATCGCCTTCGCGGCCATTGTGGAGAAGGTGAATCCCAAGCTTCCGGAAACGGGGGAAGCGAAGGAACTGGCGGAAGCATACAGCGCGAAGGGCTATGAAGCGGAAGGACCGATGGCCCTGGATGTGATCCTGAACGCCGAAGCGGCCGTGAAAAAGAATATCGCATCACACATATCGGGCGATGTGGACCTCATCGTATTCCCGAATATCACGGTCTGCAATTTCATGCTCAAGCAGATGATCGAACTGCAGCACGCGCCCGTCGGGGGACTGATCATGGGCGCGCAGGTGCCGCTGATCCTGCTCTCGCGTTCCGACAGACCCTCGGAGAAACTGAATTCCATCGTACTGAGCCTGATGGGTTGAAAGAAAAAGCAACCGGGTCCTTGCTGAAAGCATGATTCCGGGTTTCCCGGTTGGATTCATCCCGAAAAAAAATTATATTAACAGCGATGAAATTAACGATCTTAGGTACCGCCTCGCAACTTCCCACCCGTGACAGGAATCAGAACGCCTATTTGCTGGAAGGATTTCAGGAAGTTATACTATTCGATCCGGGCGAGGGCACGCAGCGGCAGTTCACCCTTGCCGGCATTTCTCCCGGAAAGGTGCATCGTATTTTCATTTCCCATTTTCACGGAGATCATTGTCTCGGACTGCCGGGCATCATGCAGCGGCTTTCGCTGATGGAAGTACCGCACAAAGTCGGCATTTATTATCCGGAACAGGGGAGTTCGTACATAGAAGCGCTCAGCCGTTCTTCAGCCTATACCCGTCGCATTGATTTTGAATTTCATCCCCTGCAGCCCGGTATCGTTGAAGAAACGGACGAGCACATCATAGAAGCCTTCCCGCTTGAACACAGTACGCCGGTCCTGGGATACCGCCTGACCAAGAAATGCGCCCTGCGCTTCCGGCAGGAGCTCCTGGACGCGAATGATCTGTACGGTCCGCTGGTGGGTCAGTTGGAAAAGGACGGGGAGATCATGCACAAAGGTGAGGTCATCAGCCGTGAGGATGTCAGTTACCGGACCAAAGAGAAAATATTCGCCTACGCCCTGGATACCGGAGTATGCGATACGCTTCCCGATCTGATCCGGAATGCCGATGCGGTATTGATGGAAGCGACCTATCTGGCTGAGGAATCCGCCCTGGCGGACCGTTTCGGACATATGACCGCCGAACGGGCGGCGGAATATGCGCGCGACAATAATGTGAAAAAACTGATCCTGACCCATTATTCCGAGCGTTACAAGGATCTGAACTTATATCAGAAAGCTGTTGAAAAGCTTTTCAAAAATACGCATATTGCAAAGGATTTTGATGTTATTCTCATTTAATAAGAGGAATGTATGAAACGTCCGGACTGGGATACATATTTTTTGAACATCGCACGGGTCGTGGCGACCCGCTCATCCTGTCTGCGCAGACATGTGGGTGCGGTTATTGTCAACAACAAGGATATCGTATCCACCGGCTACAACGGTGCGCCGCGCTGTCAGAAAAACTGTCTGGAGATCGGATTTTGCTACCGCGATCTGCACAAGATCCCCTCGGGGACCCAACTGGAGCGCTGCCGGGCCGTCGGTTCGCATGCCGAATCCAATGCCATCACGCTGGCGGCACGGAACGGACACTCGACCTCGGACAGTACCATCTATATTCACGGTCATGAATTTGTTTGCTACCAATGTATGGCGCAGATCGCGAATGCGAACATTAAACGCGTTGTACTGGAGAAACCCGACGGCAATATCGAAGAGTGGCTGCCTGAGCGCGACTGGACCGTACATCCCATCGATAAGGAGGTCCGGTCATGCTAAAGAAAATATGTCTGTTCTTCCTGTGTGTCATCAGTATTCTGGCAGCGAAAGACCCGCAATATTATATTCGCCGGGCCAACGTGAACTATAAACAGGTCGACGATATGATCGTCAATATGCGTGTGCGTTCACGTATGCCCGAGGCGACGCTGCCGGACCGTGAAACGGTATTGTATTTTATACGTCCCGATACGCTCTATACGGCGGACCGGGAACCGCTGATGTTCCCTAAAGAGATCTTTTTAATGGACCTTGAGCGCCTGGTCAGGGACGCCATATCCCTGCGCATGATCGAACTGGATCAGGTGAAAGAAGATGTGGTGTTCATCGAAGTGATCAAACCCATGGAAGACCGGGAAGTGATCTTTCTGACCATGCTGGATACCAGCCGCTGGATCCTCTCTCAGATGAAGATGATCGACAAACCGGAAATGGTGGCAGACATCAATTTCGTGCAGGAAGAGATCTTTCCGGGAATATATCTGCCGACGGACATCCGGATCATGATCGAAAGCAAAGAAACCGAGAAAAAGCGAGTGCCCAATCCGCGGGGCGGGATCCCGATCACGTCGAATTTCGGATATATCGATCTGAAATTCAGCAATTATCAGATCAATACGATAAAAAAACCTTCCATCGCGGAACCGCAGCCCGATGATCCTCCGGAAAGCGAAGACGAGGATACGGAAAACTAACAGTCATCAACAGTAAATAACAGAGGTGTATATGCGCAAGGTATTGAGCGTTATTCTTGGAGGAGGGCGCGGAACGCGTCTGGCGCCCCTGACAACGGTAAGATCAAAACCCGCGGTGCCGATCGGCGGGAAATACCGCTTGATCGATATTCCCATCAGCAATTGTCTGAACTCCAATATACGGAAGATCTATGTCCTGACGCAGTTCAACAGCGAATCCCTGCACCGGCATATCAATCATACCTATAAATTCGATAGTTTTTCTCACGGTTTTCTCGAAGTACTGGCCGCATCGCAGACTATCGAGAATATGAACTGGTATCAGGGAACCGCAGATGCGGTCCGGCATAATATGAACCATTTCGAGAATTATAATTTTGATCAGTACCTTATTCTGGCAGGCGATCATTTATACCGCATGAACTATCAGGACTTTGTCAATCATCACCGGAAGGAACAGGCGGATATCACCATTTCGGTCAAAGCCATCACCCGGGAAGAAGCAAAAAGTTTCGGGGTCCTCAAGGTCAACGATGAGGGACGTATCATCCAGTTTGCCGAAAAACCCAAGGACAAAGAGACACTGGACAGGATGACAAGTCCCACCGGCGACCCCGGGCGTCCCTACTGGGGATCGATGGGCATTTATGTGTTCAACCGCGAGACCTTGCGCAAGACATTGAACGATATTCCAAAAGATGATTTTGGCGGTGATATCATTCCGGCCGCCATCGCGGATTATAAGGTCCAGGCTTTCTTCTTTGACGGATATTGGGAAGATATCGGGACCATCTCTGCCTTTTATAACGCGAATATCAACATGACGAAAATGAAACCGGATTTCCCCTTCGTGGATATTCAGTTCCCGATCTACACCCACGCGCGGATGCTGCCCGGGTCACGGGTCAGCAATGCCAATATCTCACATTCGCTGATCAACGAAGGTTCTCTCATCCATGCCGATACCATCCGCAACAGCATCATCGGGATCCGTTCCGTAGTGCGCGCGGGTTCCGAGATCCACGACAGTTATATCATGGGCAATGATTTCTTTGAAACGGACCACAAAGGGAAGGTACCGCTGGGAATAGGTAAAAATTGCGTGATCAAACGCGCGATCATCGATAAGAATGCCCGGATCGGGAATAATGTCAAGATCATCAATAAGAACAAACTGGACGAGTTCGAAACGGAAACCTATTGTATCCATGAAGGGATCGTTGTTGTCAAAAAGGATGTGATGATCCCGGACGGGACAGTTATATAAAGCTGATCTAAAAATTAAACATATGCAGACGATATGGGAATCACCTTCGGGGATCCGGTCATGTAGCGGTGTGATTAAAAATCGATACTTATGTGATGGTGATCCAGGGACACATCTCGGGAATGAGAGCAATGGAAGGTATTCCCATAAAATGATCGTCCGGCAGATCAGGCTGTTCGTCCACCTGTTCATGCAGCCAGGTGGTGTGGTAGGGGATATGTACCGCGTAGCCGCCGAGTTCGATGACGGGCAGAATATCCGAACAGATCGAATTCCCGACCATAAGAAAATGTTCGGCGGATATATCGAGATGGCGAAATAATTTTTTATAATCCGTTGTTTGTTTATCGCTCATGATCTCAATATGATGAAAAAAAGGCGCCAGACCGGATTTCCGTAATTTGCGCTCCTGGTCCAGGAGGTCACCCTTTGTCGCAACGATCAGGGTGTAATTCCGGGACAGCTGCTGCAGGACTTCCTCAACCTTGTCAAGAAGACGTATCGGTGAATCCGCCAGTATTTTCCCTGCATCCAGGATCTTCCGGATATCCGAAGCGGTGATCCGGTGTCCGCTGACCTCCAGGGCGGTTTCGATAATGGACAGCGTGTAAGCCTTTGCGCCGTAGCCGTAGAGCGGCATGTTGCCGACCTCGGTCTTATACAGTGCACGTGATGCTTCCTCCTGCGGGAGGTAGGGACGGACCAGCTCGCAGAATATCTGTTCAAGTGCCCGGTAATGCGGTTCGTTATCCCAGAGCGTATCGTCGGCATCAAAGCCGATAACTTTTATATCAGGTTCATAGTGCATTTTTTTCACGGATAAATATACGAAAAAAACAGCGAAAGCCAATGGCTTCCTGCGGCAGGGATCGATTTTTCACAGTGAATATTTCTTTCTGTCCGGCTGAATCTGAGACTTGGAATTCAGATACAGTTCTCGTATATTTTCAGGCAAAAAAGATCATTAAAAAGGAGTAAAGTGAATATACTTTACGGCGTACAGACAACCGGGAACGGACATATCGGGAAATCACGGAATATCGTGCTTGAACTGAAACGGCGCGGCCACCATGTTCAGGTGATTTTCAGCGGATCCCAGCAGAAGAATTTACCCGAAGCGGAGGCATTTGAACCCTATAAGATCTTCAAAGGTCTGACCTATGCCACCGAGAACGGAAAGATCAACTATATCAAAACCGCTCCCCGTCTGGATGCCTTTGCTTATTTGCGGGATATCCTGACCTATAATGCCAAAGGGATCGATCTTGTCATTACGGACTATGAGCCCGTTTCCGTGCAGGTCGCGAAAAAGAACAAGATCCCGTCGATCGGCTTAAGTCATCAGTATGCTTTCAAATATGATATCCCATATCCGACGCTGCAGGTGATGGTACGGACCATCATGGAATACTTTGTCCCGGCCGATTTTGTGGTTCCGGTCCACTGGCATCACTTCGGTTTTCCCATTCTGCCCCCGATATTCCCGCCCATCCATATTGACCCGCTGGATCCTCCCGAAAGAAAAATGATCATTGTATATCTTCCCTATGAACGTCAGGAAAATGTCCTGCGCATGCTGGAAGCCTGCCCCCGGGACTTTGATTATTACTTTTTTACGGAGGTCAGCCGGAAACGCAGCAAGAACAATATCCATCTTATGCCGCGGGGACGTCAGGATTTTCTGAACCATCTTTCGCAGTCCGATGGGGCCATTCTGCACGCCGGATTTCTGGCGAACAGCGAATCCTTTCATATGGGCGTTAAGACACTGGCCAAGCCGATCGCCGGACAAGCGGAGCAGGTCGCGAACGCCATGGCGGTGGAGGAACTGGGATTCGGGAAGCAAATGTACGATCTTAATCCTCAGGAAGTCAGCGAATGGCTGAAACTGCCCTCCATACGCCCCATGCATTATCCGGATACCGCGACACGCTTCGTTGATTGGATCGAAGCCGGGATATTCAATACGAAAAGTCTTGTCGAAATGTGCGAAGAACAATGGTCCAAAGTACCGATCCCGCACATATTCAGACGTTGATGAAACAGGAAATAAGTGGACCGGAATATGAAAAGTTACCGGATCGCCCACAGGAATTTGTTGAAAAACGATGCATCATTCTGTAATTTGTAAGTAGAAGGAAAAAAAGAAACATGCTGTTCAAACGCTGCTTTACGATCTGTCTTTTTCTGATCGCATTTATGTTCGCGCAAACCCCGCAGCAAGTGGTCGAAACCCTTGCCGCCTTACCCGAGCTGGACCATGCGCAATGGAGCGTCTATGCGCGATATGTGGATGCCCGCCATGATGAGGCTCCCATCATTGATCATCATTCCAATATGTCATTGTCCTGTGCGTCAAGCCTTAAGGTACTGACCATCGGACTTGCCATTGATAAACTGGGTCCGGATTTCTGCTTCGAGACCAAACTTTATTATAGCGGGACCATCGACAAGGAGGGTGTCCTGCACGGGAATATTTACATTGTCGGCGGGGGAGACCCCACACTGGCGGGTGATCAGGTCTGGGGTGTCTATAACCGCAGAAGGCTCATGAACGAATGGGTCAAGGCCATAAAGAAAAAAGGCATCCGATCCGTGAACGGTGCGGTCATCGCCGATGAATCCCTTTACGGTCCGTATTATGTTCCCGGGACATGGACCTGGGAGGATCTTGGGAACTATTACGGTGCCGGATTGACGGCGCTGTGTTTTATGGACAATAAATACTATCTTGATTTCAAACCCGGGCAACGCGTAGGGGATCCTGCCGAAGTTGTCGGTATCCG
Source organism: uncultured bacterium (assembly GCA_964535585.1). GTDB lineage: Bacteria > Fidelibacterota > Fidelibacteria > Fidelibacterales > Fidelibacteraceae > M50B103. The sequence continues at coordinate 8,492 of CAZHTR010000011.1, forward strand.
GCCGGACATTCCGGGTTTTACCTATACGAACAGAATGAAGACCGGTCCCGTCAACTCCGGGGACAGAGGGTATATCCTTTGTGCTCCGAATTTTTATCATGCCATCTTCCACGGGACCATTCCGGCGGGCGTAGAGAGCTTTTCGATCAAGGGCGCCATTCCCAATCCGGCACTGCTTGCCGCGCAGTCGCTGGATGATGCCATGAGGACTGCCAAAATATCCGTTTCGGAAAAACCTTTCGTGGTGTCCGACCCTCAAACCTACCGCAATGAACATCTTTTAAAAACCATAACATCGCCGCCCCTGCAGCGCATTGCCGAGATCACCAATAAATTAAGCAATAACACTTATACCGAAATGCTGATGCTTAAACTGGCGCATGCGGAGAACGGCAACTCCGGTAACGGTACAAAGGTTATTGAAAAACATCTTAACCGATTGAATGTGGACTGTAACGGAATGCGTCTCTATGATGCAAGCGGCCTGTCGCGGGAGAACATGATCACCACGAAGATATTCTGTGACTTTCTCAGCGCCATGACAGACAGAAAGCATTTTAACGCTTTTTATAATACCTTTTCGATTGCCGGTGACAGCAATGATTACGGATTCGTTGCCCAGTTTGCAAAAAATACCGATGCGGCAAAAAATGCACGCGTTAAGACCGGATATATCGGCGGTGTACGCAGTCATACCGGATATGTCCGCACGCGGTCCGGTCGTTTGGTCGCATTTTCCTGTATCGCGAATAATTATCATAGCAAAACCAGCGATATCACAAAACTGCATGAACAGGTCGTGGCCGCCCTGGCAGCCATGGAATAAAATGACGGACCCTGAACGCAAAGAGATGATCTGTATCGTATGTCCGGTCGGCTGCAAGATGACCCTTGAACACCGGCGCGGCAACTATCTGGTAAGCGGGAATCAATGCCGGCGCGGTGAGACATACGCGATCGAGGAATTCACGAATCCCACCCGCATGCTGACAACAACCGTCGGGATCCGCCATCCCCGTCATCGCCGCCTGCCGGTCCACAGTTCGGGACCCCTGCCAAAAGGATTATTATTCAAAGCCATGGAGATCATCAATACCTATTGCGCGGCAGCACCCGTTAAAACCGGTCAGGTACTGATCTCCAATATCCTGAATACGGGTATAGATATCTGTTCCTCAAGGGATATGGAAGAAAAATGAACGCAACAGAGAAAAGGATCAGGGATCTGCAGGACCGGCTCCGTGAACATAACTACCGTTATTATGTCCTGGACGACCCGATCATTTCCGATGCCGAATATGACCGGCTGTTCCGTGAACTGCAGGAACTGGAAAAGGCGCACCCGGAGTTTTCCGATCCCGATTCGCCGACCAGGCGGGTGGGGGGTGCCGTACTGGAATCCTTCGGCACGCAAGCCCACCGCCTGCCGATGCTCAGTCTCGCAAATGCACTGACAGAATCGGAATTACGGGAATTTTATCAGCGTATCATCCGGTCTGTGGGTGATCCGCACACCGAATTGGTCGGAGAGCCCAAACTGGATGGACTGGGTGTGGAACTGATCTATGAGAACGGGATATTCCGTACCGGACTGACGCGGGGTGACGGCTATACGGGAGAGGATATTACCGAGAACCTGAAGACCATCCATCAGATACCCTTACGTCTGCATGGCGAGCTCCTGCCGCCCCTGCTGGAAGTCCGCGGCGAGGTTTATATTTCAAAAACGCACTTTGAAAAGCTGAACAAAGCCAGAGCCGATGCCGGGGAAAAACTTTTTGCCAACCCCAGGAACGCGGCGGCAGGTTCCCTGCGACAACTGGATTCACGCATCACAGCCAAACGGCCTCTTGAAATTTATCTGTACGCGCCGGGAAAGATCGAAGGTATTCCATTTCATACCCATATGGAATTCCTGGAACAATTGAAAATATGGGGTTTTCGTATCAGTCCCTGCAACCGGCTTCTGCATTCGGAAGATGAGATGATCGCCTATTATCGGGAGATGGAAGAAAAGCGGGAATCGCTGGATGTCGATATGGACGGGATCGTCATAAAAGTGAATGATCTGGGTCTGCAGGAGCAACTGGGAATGCGTACCCGCACGCCCCGCTGGGCCATTGCGGGAAAATTCAAAGCCCGCCAGGAGATCACCCGGATCGAAAGCATTGACGTGCAGGTCGGACGTACCGGTGTGCTCACACCCGTTGCCAACCTTAAGCCCGTTCAGATCGGCGGTGTGCTGGTCCGGCGCGCCACACTGCACAATCAGGATGAGATCGACCGTAAAGACATAAGGATCCGTGACTGGGTCGTTGTCGAACGGGCCGGGGACGTGATACCGAAAGTAATGAAGGTCATTAAAGAACGCCGGCCCGAAGATACGGAGGTTTTTCATCTGCCGGACCATTGTCCCGTCTGTGGTGCAAAGGTCCAGCGCATGGAGGGCGGAGTGGCGGTAAAATGCGTCCACAGGGATTGCCCCGCACAACTCAAGAACGGTATCGAACACTTTGCTTCCAAACGCGCCATGGATATCGAGGGACTCGGCGAAAAGATCGTTGACCGCCTTGTGGATGAGGGTATCCTGAGTTCCGTGGCTGATCTGTATCGGCTCGATCGATCCGTATTGGGAACGCTGGAACGCTTTGGGGAGAGATCGGCAGCAAATCTGGTCGCTTCGATCGGGAATTCTCTGAGCCGTCCGCTGCATCGCGTGATCTACGCATTGGGTATCCCCAATGTGGGTGAATATCTGGCGCGTGTTCTGGCAGGGCATTTCGGTTCGCTGGACGCCCTTATGCGGGCCGATACGGCAAGTCTGATCGCCATTGACGATATCGGTGAGATCGTAGCGGAAAGTATCGTGAACTATTTTTCGGATCCCGATAACCGGAACATGGTGCAAAAACTCAGGTCCTTTGGGATCGATCCGCATGAAAATATCAAAAGCTACACACCCCTGAAAGATAAAATATTCGTTTTTACAGGTACATTATTGAAGCTGACGCGGGATGAGGCGAAAGACATGGTGCGTGATCTGGGCGCGAAAGCGGCCGGAAGCGTTTCATCGAAAACCGATTATGTGGTTGCCGGAGATGCGGCCGGTTCGAAACTGGAAAAAGCAAAAGAACTCCATATCCCCGTTCTGAACGAGGAAGCGTTCCTTGCGATGATACAAAAAATAAAAGATACCGCCCCGGAACAATCCGAAGGGCAGGTATCTCTATTTTGAATCAATTTCTAAATAATACGGGATCAGCTTTTCGAGCAAAAGGCGATGACCTTATCGGCAATTTCCAGATAGGCCTTGCTTTCCTCGCTTCCCGGTTTACTTTCCACGATGGGGCAACCGGTATCGGTGGCGGTCATGATATCTTCGTTCAGCGGGATTTCCCCCAGGAAAGGAACATTGGAATCTCGGCTTTCTTTTAAACCGCCGTTCTGTCCGAAGACAAAGGATTTATGCTTGCATTCGGGACACAGGAAATAGCTCATATTCTCCACAATGCCCACGATGGGGACATGTACTTTTTCAAACATATTGATACCGCGTTTGACGTCGGCCAGGGCAAGGTCCTGAGGGGTCGTAACGATAATGGCTCCGCTCAATGCGATCTTCTGAACCAGACTTAACTGGATATCACCCGTTCCCGGCGGGAGATCGATGATCAGATAATCCATTTTTTTCCAGATGACCTGATGTAATAACTGATCCACCGCCTTCATTACCAACGGACCCCGCCAGATCACGGCGGATCGCGGATCCAGGAAGAATCCCAGTGACATAAGCTGGATACCGAATTTTACGGCAGGCAGGATACCGTCCTCACTGACCGCTTCGGTCGGTTTATGTTGCCCGAACATGATCGGCACGCTGGGTCCGTAGAGGTCCAGGTCCAGCAATCCGGTCGAAAAACCCTTATCCCTGAGTGCCAGCGCAAGGTTGGAGGCTACGGTCGATTTACCTACGCCACCCTTGCCGGATGCGATCGCGATCACATGTTTTGCATAAGGAACCTTTTTTTGATCGTCAAAAGGGTCTTTATTTATTTCTTCCATCTTTTCTCCTAAATATAAAAGGGCAGATAAAACTGCCCTTATTTTTTTTGTTTGGTATCTTGTTTAACCCTCTGAAATAGCTTCTACAGGGCAGGCGGCGATACATGCCAAACAGTCAATGCAAAGATCATCGTCGCAAACTGCTTTTCCGTCTTCCAATGATAAAGCTTCGACCGGGCAAACCTCAATACATTCACCGATACCTTCACAAACGTCATGATTTACTACAACTGCCATTATGGATCTCCTTCTCCGCTTAATATGTCAACATCGTAAACATACGTTAATAAAATTTTATTCTCAACGAAATTTTAAAGTTTTTACTTATTTTTCTTAAGTAAGGATTTTAAATTTACAAAAAGTAATGAATAAGGAGAAATAACATGCAATTTCTAAAACGCCTTGGAAATGTATTCACAGCACCCGATGCCTGCTTTACCTCAATACGCGATGAAAAGAAAAGCTGGACGGACTACGTGATCCCGATACTGCTTCTTACCGCAATGATCGTGACATTCCTTCTGCTTACGGCCGAGATCGTTGAACAGCAACAGATCGACACGATCCGCAAGATGCCGCAACTGACGGAGGAACAGAAAGAAGCTGCCATTCAGCAGTCAGGTACACCCCTGATGTCAACATTGAAATATGTATCCGGCATTTTATCGAATATTATAGCCGTCCTTTTTACAGCTCTTGTATTCTGGATCGTCGGTAATTTCATTGGGGGAGGTGAACAAAAGTTTTCAACCCT
>CAZHTR010000011.1:13407-47157 GCA_964535585.1 uncultured bacterium
TATTCTGGATCGTCGGTAATTTCATTGGGGGAGGTGAACAAAAGTTTTCAACCCTTCTGGTAACAACGCTTTATATCCAGCTTATCACCATTCCCGAATCGATCATAAAACTGATCCTTATAATGCAAAAAGAGATTTTGCAGGTCTATGTGGGACTGGCTTCGCTGGTAACTGAACCGGAACTCGGTTCATTCGGTTTCCAGTTCCTTGCGCAATTTGAGTTTTTCAAGATATGGCGTATCCTGCTGTGGGTGATCGCGTTCAAGGTGCTGTACCGTTATACCGCAAAAAAATCCGCGATACTCGTCGTCGTGACCATGCTGATCGGAATGCTGCTGGCCGCGCTGATCGGCAGTATGCAAATGGGACAAATGGGTTGATCTGATCCGGGCCCGGCTCATTGTAAGCCGATAAATTATTCTCGCAGACAAGCACTGGTCCGAAATGACATGGGATTACCTGAAAAAATTCTATGATTTGTTAGTGTGTACCCGGTAACGGGACCGTATACCGTCAAAAGGGCGAAGATCCCACAAACGGCGGTTTAACGATGAGCGCGCGCATCCTTTTCCCCCGTATATCGATCAGAACCTCATTTCCGGTCTTTACATATTCGCGCCCCACATAACCCGTTGCGATACCGATACCCAGCGTGGGGGACATGGTCCCGCTGGTGACGGTTCCGATGATATTGTCCCCGTCATATATCGTATATCCCTGCCGGGGGATCCCGCGGTCGAACATCTTCATCGCCACCAGCATGCGTGCCGGTTTTTCCTCTTTGATCCTGACCAGGACCTCTTTCCCGATAAAGTCATCCTTGGATAATTTTGTGATCCATCCCAGTCCCGCTTCCAAGGGGTTGGTCGTCTGATCGATCTCATGTCCGTACAGCGCATACTTCATTTCCAGTCGCAGGGTATCACGCGCACCCAGACCGACGGGTTCGAGTCCGTACGGTTCTCCCGCAGCAAAAAGCGCGTCCCACAAGCGCAACGAATCCGCGGGTGCGTGATACAATTCAAAACCGGGTTCGCCGGTATAACCCGTTCTGGAAATGATCATGGGTATATCCGCCAGATCGCCCTCACGGAAATGATAAAATGCGATATCCTTTAAATTGACACTTGTCAGGGACTGCAGCAATGCCGGAGCATTGGGACCCTGGATGGCAAGCAAGGCGTAATGATCACTTTCATTACGGAGTTCGACCCCGTCCATCAGATGTTCCTTCGCCCAGGCAAAGTCCTTTTCAATGTTCGAAGCATTGACAACGATCATGAATTTTTCCGCGTTAAAACGGTAGATAAGCAGATCATCGACTATGCCGCCGTCCGGATAGCACATAGCCGAATATTGTGCCTGACCGTCGGCAAGTTGGTTTACATCGTTGATCGTGATATATTGTAAAAAAGCCTCGGCCCGTTTGCCGGTCACAAAGAATTCACCCATATGCGATACGTCAAAGACACCGGCGGCATTCCGGACCGCATGATGTTCCTGTTGAATACCCGCATAGGATATCGGCATCATATATCCCGCGAAATCAAGCATTTTGGCTCCAAGGGCCGTGTGCCGCTCATAGAAGGGGGTTTTTTTGCTCATGTATGTTCTCCTGCGGACCTTTACCAGAGATCGCGCTTTTTAAAATCATCGTAGATATGCAGTTCGCGCGCTACCTGCCGGAGTGCCCCGCGAAGCGAACCATCGATCTTCAGGCTGACCTCGCCCTGTGCCTGTTCGCATTTTTTTATCAATGTCTTAAACGCATCCAATTCATCGTCATTCAGTTCAAAGGTAATTTTATTGATCATGCGTCACCTCGTTTAAGTTTCATATTATACTCATAGGAAGAGATCTTTTCAATGATGATCACATCGCCGGGTTTAACGTTCTTTTCGCTCATGTAGCGTGTTGTCCCTTTGGCCATGCTCCGGTTGCGAAGAACGAATGTCTTTTCAACGATATCGGTTTCGATCTCAAAACCTGCGTCCGTATGAATGACCATGGTACGGACACGGTAATTCTTGTCCACATTGTTTGAGGGGTTCATTGCTCCGAAAACGTCAAAAGGAAAGAAACTGACATGATCCTTAACGGAAAACTGGCGTTGCATCATGAAAAGATTCTGCCGGGTAATGGGTATTTCTATGCGGCTTAAGCCCATAGAAAAGGGTTTTTGATTGAAGAACGGATCAAATTGGAAAGAATTACTCATGAATATTGCTCAGTTCCAGATCAAGCTGTTCGCGGATCGGCTCATCAAGATCGTTCATCCCGTCGAAAAATATCGACAGTTTCCCCGCCTGCTTTTCCAGACCCATAATGTCCTCATACAGCGTTGTAAGATGTTCGTCCGTAAAACCATCGTACAAAATATAGTTTTTTTCTTCTTTGTCCCAGTGCCGTGAGCGGGAAAGATTGTATTCCAATCCGTAAAGGGTCCTGATCTCATTATTATCCTTATCGCGTACGATAACGGTGTCGAGCATGAGTTCAAGAAATTCATCCCCGCTTGCATTGTGAAGCTTGTCGATGGTACGTAGAATGGCATCTTTGAATTTTTGCAGTTTCATTCGATACTCCATATAATTGGTACATAGTGTTCATGTTGCATTGTATATCTTTTTCTGCCGTTAAGGCGTTCAATAACGATACTGCCGCAGGCGGGACAATAGGTATTGTTGTCAAAACCCGGATAATTACCGATATATACATAGGATAATCCGCATCCGAGCGCGGTCCGTTTTGCCAGCTCAAGCGTTTTCCCCGATGTTGCCGGATGATCGCACATCTTATGGTCGGGGTGAAAGGCACTGAGATGCACGGCTATATCCTTGCCGCAGTGTTCCGCGATCCACATGAATTCCCGGCGCAGCATGTCCTCGTCATCATTGACCCCCGGAATGATCAGGGTGGTGATCTCGGTGTGAATGCCTTTCCCGACACACCAACTGATGGTATCCAGTACAGGCTCCAGGTGTCCCCCGCAATACTTCAGATAGATCTCATCGGAGAACGCTTTCAGATCGATATTGACCGCTGCCAGCCCCCCGAAGACAGCTTCCCGGGCTTCCCCGGAAACATAGCCGTTACTGACGGCGATGCAGGGAATGTTCTGTTTCTCTGCCATTTCACGCACATCCATGAGATATTCGGCGAAAATGATCGGTTCGTTATAGGTAAACGCGATCGATTCGCAATCGGATTCTATTGCTTTTTCGACGATCATGTCGGGATCTGCCCGGTAATGATCATGTATCTGTCCCGTCGTTAAGTGCCAGTTTTGACAGAAAAGGCAGGAAAGATTACAACCCACTGTCCCAATGCTGAATGTCCTGCTTCCCGGTAAAAAATGGTACAAGGGTTTTTTTTCTATGGGGTCGACCTGTATGGCGGCGGGGGATCCGTATACCATGCTATGCAGTGAACCGTCCGAATGTATGCGAACGCCGCATATGCCGGTCTTTCCTTCCGCAAGCAGGCAGGCATGGGGACACAGACGACAGCGGACCTTATTCCCCTCGTGCTCCCAAAAAGCCGCATCGTGATATATTTTATTATTATTCATAACGTTTGATCAGGATCATCTCAATGAGCCAACTAATGATGGAAAGCAGAATAGCCGCCCAGAATGCCGTACCAAAGTCACGGATGGTAAATCCCGGGATCAGATAGGAGGTGAACCACACCATAAAACCGTTGATCATCAGATAAAAGAAACCGAAGGTCAATGCGGTGATCGGTATGGTAATAATGGTCAAAAAGGGTTTTACAAAAGCATTCAAAAGTCCGAAAAGAACAGAAATGGCGATCAGCGTAAAGACACCGTCAATATGCACGCCTTTAAAAAACATCCCGATAATCGCAAAGGCCAATAGGTTTACTATAATTTTAATAAAGAATGATATTTCTTTCATATCAAATCCTAATTCGTCCGGAAGGAATCACCACATAATTAGTTGTTACTAAGTCATTTTACGACAAAGCAGGTGAAATGTCAAGGAATTATAAATATTTGTAGGGGCATGTTCGGCGGAACAGGCCCCCTGAATTTATTTATTTATAAAGAAATGCAAACTGCTCAAAGCTGTTAAGGTCCTTGAATGCCTGGATCATGCGTTTGATAAAACCTTTTTCTCCCGCAATCATCCATGCCCGGGGATCATATTTCTTCTTATTGGGCTTGTCCGGTCCTTCCGGGTTGCCGATCTGTCCCTGCAGATATGCATCAAATTCATCCATATAGTCTTTAATGGGTTTGGTATATGCCCATTGTGTATCTGTATCAATGTTCATTTTGATCACACCGTAAGAAATAGCCTCGGCGATCTCTTCCGGCGCGGATCCGGATCCGCCGTGAAAAACGAAATTGACCGGTTTACCTTCCAATCCGTGTTTCTCGCGAATGAATTTCTGGGAATTATCGAGGATCTTCGGTGTCAGCACCACATTACCGGGTTTATAGACACCATGCACGTTCCCGAAAGACGCGGCGATGGAGAACATCGGACCGATCTTGCTTAATTCCTCATAGGCATAATTCACATCTTCGGGCTGTGTATAGAGTTCGGCATTATCGACGCCGGTGTTATCCACACCGTCTTCTTCACCGCCCGTAACCCCAAGTTCGATCTCAAGCAGCATGTCGATCTTTGACATGCGTTCGTGATACTTTTTACAAATGGCAATATTTTCTTCCAGCGGTTCCGCGGAGAGGTCGATCATGTGCGAACTGAACAGGGGTTCGCCATGTTCTTTATAATAGGCTTCACCCGCATCCAGCAGCCCGTCGATCCAGGGGAGGAGCTTCTTTGCGCAGTGGTCCGTATGCAGAATCACCGGCACTCCGTAATGTTTTGCCATTTCACGGATATGCAGCGCACCCGCGACAGAACCCGCAATAGCGGCCTTTTCATCCGTATTGTCGAGGTATTTGCCGGCATTGAAAACGGCACCGCCGTTAGAGAACTGGATCATGACCGCCGATTTTGCCTCCTTAGCGGATTGCAGTGCGGCATTGGCTGAACTTGAACCGATGACATTCACGGCGGGAAGTGCGAACTTGTTGGCTTTTGCGTATTCGAAAACATCCAACAGGGCCTTACCGCTGATGACTCCGGGTTTAAGTGATAGTTTTGCAGACATGGAGATACTCCTTTATTTGTGTTCTAGTTCCAGTGTGATGGTCCTCATTTCGCTGACCTCTTCCGGACCGAAATACTGAATGGGACCGGGATACACATAGTCCGTTTGTTTTGCCCAGGTCTCACGTTGAGCCGCAAATGTGCGAAAGGGTTTGCCCTGCAGATCGACAAGGGCTTTCCGGATGACCGGTTTATCTTTTCCGTGCCGGCGTTCCATGTTCATCATGGATGTCATGGGAACACCTCCCGCGATCCATTCTTTTGCGGGCGAGAGAAGGTTTCGGACCGATGACATATACCCGCTGCATCTGTTGGCTGCGAGCAGGGAAGCGGTATATCCCAGACTGTAAGTGTAATCGGCATCGAAGTTTGAGGGGAAGGAACACCGTCCTTCGTAACCGAAAAAATGTGTGTGGGTCTTAAATTTACCTTTGAATTCGCCTTTCTCCCTTAATGCTTCCAGATATTCCTCGACCATCCATACCAGCAGCTTGTCGGTTTCGATCAATGAGACCTGTACGTTTCCGTGGGGATCCCGTTCCATGATCAGCTGCTCCGCAATGATCTTGGGCAGGGACCTGTACAGTTCACCGCTTTTCTTATTCAGTTTTTCGCAAACGTAGATGCGTTTTTTATCCATTTCTCCGATAGCGGCGATCTCTTTTTCATGTTTGGCCAGCAGATCGTTCAATTCGCTGATGAGTGCCTTCATTTCGGGAATGAATTCGATCAAACCCTCCGGAATGATCGCTACACCAAAATCATCGCCGTTCAGTGAACGATCAATAATGACCCGTGCCATATCCTCAACTATATGGTGCAGGGTTTGTTCCCCGGCAGCGACTTCTTCGGAAATGATGGTGTAATTGGGGTGGGTGCGCAGGGCACATTCCAGCGCGATGTGAGATGCCGAACGCCCCATCAGTTTAATGATATGCCAGTATTTCTTTGCGGAATTCGCGTCACGTTCAATATTTCCGATCAGTTCGCTGTACACCTTGGTTGCCGTATCAAAACCAAAAGAAGCTTCGATCATGTCGTTTTTCAGATCGCCGTCAATGGTCTTCGGTACACCGATCACGGTCAGATCGGCATGCTGATCCTGATAGTATTCGGCAAGTACCGCGGCGTTGGTATTGGAATCGTCCCCGCCGATAATGACCAGAGCATGGATGCCCAATGCATTACAATTCTTCAGCGTGGCGTCGAATTGTTCCTTTTTTTCGAGTTTTGTGCGACCGGATCCGATAATATCAAAACCGCCGGTATTCCGGTAAGCATCGATCAGGGATGCATCGATTTCAAGATAGCGGTTCTCCACCAATCCGGACGGACCGCCAAGGAAACCGTATAATTTTGAATCCGGATGACATGCTTTCAGGCCGTCGTATAAACCGGCAATAACATTATGCCCCCCGGGTGCCTGTCCGCCGGAAAGGATCACGGCAAGATGCAGGGGTTTGTATTCTTTTTTTTCGGCAGGTTCAAATGTGACCACCGGTAATCCGCAGGTATGAGGGAACAGAGCTTGTATCCGATCTGCATCTTCTGCCGGCAAGCTTGCGTCTCCACGGGCAATGTTGACTGCGGGACCGCTACCGAATACGGCCGGCAGTTTAGGTTGATATTCGCTGCGCGCTTTATGCAGGATTGATCGTTGTGTCATGGTTTTACCTCATTTTTAATGCGGTTTAATATAATAAAATTTTGATCTGAAGGTAATAATATTTCGAAAAAATGAAAGCGAATTAGCAAAGAAGCAGGTAAGCAAAGAAGCAGGTAAGCAAAGAAGCAGGTAAGCAAAGAAGCAGGTAAGCAAAGATGCAGGTAAGCAAAGATGCAGGTAAGCAAAGAAGCGTGCGAAGGTTTTGGGACTGTTCTGAGACATTAACCCCACCCGGATCGCGGTCCGTTTAGGTAAAATCGTCTCAACGAAGGAAAAAATCATTTATAATGCAGTAAAAAAATTCTATCTTATAGCCGGTAAAATAAATTCAGGAAGCACTATGGCAAAAAAATGTTTTATTCTTTTCTCGGGTCTGCTAGTTTCGGTGTCACTGTTTGCAGCGGACCTTATGTATCAGGACATGTTCACGGTTGAATCGCTGAAAGACTCTTTGATCTCACGTGATTGGGAATTCAGTTACCGTTTCCCTCATTTCAAAAAATCGGCGAAGACCGCCGTTTCACCCAAAAGTTGCTTTTTTTCCCCCGATGGAAAATATGTTTACGTTACCATTTTGGGGCAGCGCCGGGTAGGGGTTCAAATATATTCGGTTGATCCTTTTGAACTGGTTAAGACAATATATCCGGGTTCCGACGATCCCTCCAAGGATTACGGATATTCCGAAGGTGCATTTTATCCGGCGGACGGCAGTTTCTGGTTTACGCGTATGACGACCAGTGAATACTTCGTCTATCATCCCGAAAGCGATTCGCTGGAGCCGGCACGCAGGACCGGCGGTGACTGGACCAAACCGCTGGAATTCAGTCCGAATAATGAACTGGTCGCCATGTCGCACTGGATCTCACGCAGGATATCCATTTTTGACGCCAAGCGACACCGGGTGATCCGTAACCTGCAGGTCAGTCAGATCCCCCGCGGTATGGCCTGGATCGGCAACGACACTCTTGCCGTTGCATTGTATGGCGGTGCGAACAGCACCGATTGCGGTATTGAGGTATTTGATGTACGCACAGGCAAAAAAGTGCTGCAGGTCATCGAACACCGTTCCGCGATGCGGGATGTGCGTTATGATCCCCGTACAAGAATGTTATATTACGATGATATGCGTTTTGCCATGGTTTATAAATATGACTGGATCAAACGTGAGACGGTGGCAAAAGTTCAGGTGGACAGCCATCCGAACACCATCCGCCTGACACCGGACGGCAAATATCTGTTTGTCAGTTGCAGGGGACCCAACAATCCGAATGGCTACACCCTGCCGAGTCCGCGTGACGGAGATATTGTTGTGATCGATACGGAATCCTTTACAACCTTTACGTTCTGGCCGCAGGGCAATCAGCCGACGGGCCTGGACATATCACCGGACGGTTGTTATCTTGCAACGACGGATTTTATGGACAACCGCGTAAATCTGTATATTATAGCTGATCCGCGCTCGGCAGATAGGGAGCGGGATCTTTTAAGCAGTATCATGAAAAATATGGGAAATGTCTATGAAATGGGCACTCGTTCTCTCTGGTGGTGGTGGTAACGGTATTGCGCACATCGGTGTTCTGAAGGAACTTGAACGCCTGGATCTGCGTCCGGACCTCATCGTAGGTACCTCCATGGGCTCCGTTGTCGGAGGGATTTATGCTGCCGGCAAGTCGCCCGACTGGATGCATGATTATCTGAAGAACGAATTCGATATCCGTGAGGCGGTTTCCTTACAAACCATAAAATGGGGCGAAGGACCGGTCGTAAAAGCACTGATGGCGGGAGAAGCCTTACATAATCTAAGAACAAAACTGGGTGCCGAATCCGGTAAAAAGATCCTGGAATTGCTCCGGGAGGTAACCTGTGATATGGATATCCGTGATACGAAGATCCCCTTTGCCTGTAATGCGGTTGATATGATGAGCGGGAAAGAAGTCATTTTCAAGGAAGGAAATCTGGCGGAAGCGATCCGCTGTTCCATCGCTGTCCCTCCTTTTTTTGAACCTTACGAAATGAACAATACGCTGTATGTGGATGGCGGTTTCGCAGACAATCTGGCAACACATATCGCCAGAGGAATGGGTTACAAAAAAATACTTTCCGTAAATGTGGTTCCGCTGCGTCCGGTTAGTAAAGTGAATATCAGGAACGGACTGGATGTACTGTTCCGTCTTATGACCATTACCATCCATGGTTTACATAAAGAAAAAGATGCTACGGTTGCGCTTACCGCCTATAAAGGTGCCTACAATTTTGATTTTGACCGCGTTGACGAACTGGTGGAAGTGGGTGAGGTCGCGGTACGCAACCAGGAAAAACTTATCAGGAAAAAATTCTCATCCAGATTTTAATCAATAAGAACGTAATTTATGAAAGAGAGGAAAACACATGAAACATTCCCGTACGATCGTTATCGCACTTGCTTTGGTGTCCCTGATGCTGTCCTGTGCTAAAGATCCCGGAAACATCGATGTTTCCTGGCAACTGGTTACAAACCAATATAAAAATGCCGGTCAGCACAAAGGGGAAGTAACTTTTACGAACAATTCCCGCTATACTTTGAACAATAAGAACTGGACTTATTATTTCAGCTGGTTCCGCACGGTAAGGAATACCGACGGGAATGATATGGTGAGCGGAGAAACCATCAACGGGGATTACAGCCGCCTGTTCCCGCTGGAGAATTTTCCCGAACTGAAACCCGGTGAAAGTATCACGTTCCCGCTTGTGGGATCCCATTACGCCATGAACTTTACCGATGCACCCACCGGGGGTTATTTTGTCATAAAACGTTCTCTCGGCAAAGAGATCATTCTGAATTCGGGTGATCCGGAAGTCCTTCCGTTCCCCGAGGGGGATGCCTATAAACGTTCGGCTGCCGATAAGATCGGTATCGAAACGGCCGCAGACCGGTATGCACAGAATCTGGAATTGAAACGCTTGCCCGTGCATGACCTGCCACCCGTTTTCCCGACACCCGCGTTCTGGGAAATGAAAGAGGGGAATTGTAAACTCAATAAGGACATGGAAATATTTTACTTTAGCGTTTTGGGCAATGAAGCGGCTTATCTGCAGGATGAAATGCAGTCACTTTTCGATGCACGTATTCCAAGAGAACGATTTCAGGACCCGGAATTTTCCGTGTACCGGAAGGACCGTATTATCATGAAATTGGTCGGTGGCGAGCCCGAGTCCTATCGCCTGGAGATCGATCCGAATGCCGGTATCCTTATCTACGGTGCCGATGCAGCCGGCGTATTTTATGGTATACAGAGTTTTCTTTCACTGATCCCGCCCGAAGCGGGCAGCGGTCCCGTTAGCGAGATCACCCTGCCTGCTATCCGGATCGAGGATGCTCCGCGTTTCAGCTATCGCGGCATGCATTTGGATGTATCCAGGAGTTTTCACGGAAAAGATGAGATCTTCCTTTTTCTGGACCGCCTTGCGGCATTGAAAATGAATCGTTTGCATTTTCATATCACGGATGACGAAGGCTGGCGGCTTGAGATAAGCGGACTGCCGGAACTTACCGATCTGGGTGCATTTCGCGGACACACAAAAGACGAACGTGATCATCTGCAGCCGGCACTGGGTTCCGGACCTTATACTGACGTTAATATTGGAGCCGGCAGCGGTTATTATACCCGCGAGGATTATATCGAAATACTGCGTTACGCGAACAGTCGGCATATTGAGGTCATTCCCGAGATCGACATGCCGGGGCACATCCGTTCTGCGGTCAAAGCGATGGAAGCACGTTATCATCGCTATATGGCAGAAGGGAAACCCGAACTGGCCGAAATGTATCTGCTGACGGATTTTGATGATACTTCGACTTACAGTTCCGCCCAGCGTTTCAACGACAATACGGCCAATCCCTGCATGGAATCGACCTACCGTTTTGTGGAAAAGGTGGTGGATGAACTTGTGGCTATCTACAAGGAAGCCGAAGCACCTCTGTATATCCTGCACATCGGCGGAGATGAGGTGCCGCGCGGTGCGTTCGCGCATTCTCCGATCGCACAGACTTTTCTTGCCAGTCAGGATGAGTATAACTCACCGGACGAATTGCATAAATATTTTACCCGCCGCGTGTCGGAGATATTATCGAAATACGATCTTCATATCGCCGGCTGGGAAGAGGTCGCGTGCATGCGCGACAACGGACGACAGGTGCCCGATCCGTCCCTGGTGGATGAAGGCATTGTCACCTTCATCTGGAATAATGTATGGGGCTGGGGTGCCGAAGATCTCGGTTACAAGATCGCGAATACCGGTTTTCCGATCGTTATGCTGAATGCCACGAATTTCTACTTTGATTTTGCCTATAACCGCCATCCCGATGAACCGGGATTGTACTGGGGCGGATATACCGATACCCGGAGCGCCTGGGAATTTACACCTTATGATATCACAAAATGTGCGGAGAAGACCATTTACGGCGATCCCGTTACGCCGGAATATATGGCAAACAAGGTTCGTTTGACCGAGGAAGGACTCAACAATATTCTGGGTCTTTCCGGAGCCCTGTGGAGCGAGAATCTGCGCACCTGGGAACGGGTGGAATTTATGAGTTTCCCGAAAATACTGGGTTTGGCGGAACGCGCATGGAGTCCGCAACCGGAATGGGCACGTATCGAAGATAAGGATACGCGCATCGTTGAGCGGGAAAAAGCCTGGAATGTTTTTGCCAATAAGCTTGGTCAGCATGAATTAAAGCGTCTGGATAACGCTGCGGTGAACTATCGCATACCGCCGCCCGGCGCAGTGATAGAAGATGGCTACCTGAAAGCAAATATACGTTTTCCGGGTCTGACCCTGCGTTATACCTTGAATGGTACGGTACCCACGCCGGAATCTCCGGTTTATACCGAACCCGTTAGGCTTCGGGGAAACAATGTTGTCAAGATCGCCGCATTCAGTGGCGACGGACGCAGCAGCAGAGTCGTCAGCGTACCGTAAATGCATATGCCCCGCCTTCCGGCGGGGTTTTTTTATTCCTCAGGATAGTCATCGAACTCCAGAACCCGTTGCTTGATATCCGGACGGTCAGCGATATGCTTATCCAATAAGATCAGATCCCAGATCATATAGTTTGCGGCTGCGTTTCGCTTTCTGCGCAGGGTATTGCGCTGCTTTCGGAGTTCGCGTTCGTATGGTCGGCGGACCCTTGTACTTTCATTCTTGACCGCAGCAAGCGCATCTTCCGCCGCGCGGATATTCTCCGCGTACATGGAAAGATCCTCGCGATCAGCCCGGAGATCTTCGATATGTAAGGTGAGCAGACTGAGATATTTCCCCTGGGCTCCGACCTGGGTCAATGCCGTTTTACCGTAAAATGCGGGCAGACCCGTAACTACGGGACCTTTGGAAAAGACCACATGATCGATTCCGGGCGTTTCGGCGACAAATGCGGTAAGAAGTCCCGAGTAGGCATCCGCAAGTACTACCACCAGGTCAACATCATCGCGGATTCCGCTTTCGAGGATTTGTTTCAGAGATCCAAGCGGATCGCGAACCCGGAAATTGTGTCGCTCCGGAACGGTACAGATACCGATAAAAGCGATATCCAGACCGGCACGTGACAGGATACGGTAGGGCGGGAATGCGGGATTGCCTTCCGGATCGAGCAGATTCGCGGACACAAAGGGAAGGTCGAAACGGGTTTCCAGCGACTGGAGAAAGCGCAGTCCGTAGCAGAGATCGAACTCCCCGACATTGATCACATCAAAACCCGCCTCGCTGAATAATTCCGCTTGCAGAACGGCTTTGCGTTGTTCGAAGATCTGATCGTCACCGGAACGGGGTACGCGACTGAAAAAATGGTTCCCGCTTCCGGCTAATAGATATGGTTCGGGAAGATATTCCATAGCGGTAAAGATACGCGGCCAGCCTCCGGAGGGAATGATGCAGCCGCAGGGTGTGAGCAATCCGCGATTGTTGCCCGTAAAAGCGATATGTACTTCTGCAGCTTGCGTGAATACACTGCACAGTCCGATCAATAAAATTAATAATTGTTTCATTCTTTTCCTCCGCATTTCAAAACCCGTTACGGGAGAATGTAATAAAAAAAGAGGTAAAAAGGTAAAAAAGTTCACACCTTAGAGTATCATTCGGGGTGTAAATCGTAAAGGTTAAATTATGTCACGGTTAATAATCGTTTAAGAAGCATATTTCTTTTGTATTGAAAATATTAGTAAGGTAATTTTCGCGTAATGAGAGGGTAATAAATGAATAAAACAATAAAAGTAGCACTTATTTTTCTATCCGCCCTGTACGCGTATGCGGACGTTCTGTATGTGGATAAGAATATGTCGGACGGTTTCTGGCTCAATAGCTACAGCTGTCTAAATGACGCACTTTCAGCCGCAAATGCCGGTGATGAGATCTGGGTTGCCGAAGGTGTTTATAAACCCGGCGATAAACGCAGCGACAGTTTCGTACTGAAACCGGGTGTAAAGATCTATGGCGGCTTTACCGGAGGTGAAAGCAGCCTGTCGGCAAGGGATGTTCGAAAGAACCCTACGATCCTCTGCGGTGATATCGGCGTGCCGGGCGAACACCGCGATAATGTTTATCATGTCCTGTATTACAGCGGTGCGCTATCACAGGAAACGGTGATCGACGGGTTTGTGATCCGTAACGGGTACGCCGACAACGGAAACGGCGGCGGCGGAATGCATCTCACAAACGGCGCGGAACCCTTGATCGCGAACTGCCGCTTTGTCAATAACCGTAGCACCGCGGGCGGGGGAGCGGTATTTCTGAAGAACGGACCGCATTTTGTACAATGCCTGTTCGAATCCAATACCGCGCCGTCAGGCGGCGCCATATATTCTCCGGAGGACAGGGTACAGACCGGTGATCCGCGGATCACGCGTTCGACCTTTGTCCTGAATACCGCCACATCCGGCTCGGCACTTTTCTTTGACCGGCGCGAAAGTGTTTTCGTTGACAGTTGTGTTTTCTGGCGAAATACGGACGCTTCGGGTTCACTGAATACCTTCGCTCTTGATCATCGGGCGGGAAGCGCGTCCGTTGTAAATAACAGCGCCAGCGACGATAACAATATCAACGGGACCGTCGGCGGTCTGATCCATTACAGTTCATCGGAAGAGAACGGACCTTTCAAAGAAACGGAAAATTATTTGCTGGATGGACACCACGGTATCCCCCAGGATTACGGCTGGTATTACATGCCGGCTCCTTTGGTCCTGAATATCCGGGTCTTTCTCGAAGGTCCGATGTAAAAAGCGTATTTTAACCCTCACATTGATGAAAAACCCGCTGTTAGGCGGGTTTTTCAATTGATAATGGAAAATTGACAATTGACAATGAAAGAGGGGGCTTTTGTAAGATAGTGTGAAATTCCCTGAATTACGGGGTTTAGTATCGATCTGACGATCGTGTGAGTAAAAACGCAACCCGTTATAAATGTTATAGAAATGTTAAAAAAGTGTTTGTTTTTGGTAAAGATGTATTTATTTTACAAGGATTTTATTGAGAGAGCAATATGAATGAGAGAGAATTGAGGGAGTACCAGATGAAACAATCAATAAAGGGAATACTGATTTCCATATTTATGTTAAGTATGCTATTTGGTCAAACTTATCTTATTGATGAAACATTTGGCACGGTGCCACCCAGTGGTTGGACCAATGGGAGTCCGGCATGGTCCAAGGGAACAACGGCTCATGATGGTGACAATGCATCCATGACAGCTTCTTCAAACGGTGCTGCTATCGTGACATACGCTGTCACCGACCCCGATCGCATAACATTTTGGCATTACGCCGGTGGTGGAAAACCTACTGATATGAGTATCGGTTACGCCACTTCATCATCCGGGCCTTTCACAACTGTCACTTTTACACCAGCTAATAATACTTGGACCCAATATACGGAAGAGTTAAGTCTTCCTTCAGGGACCTATTATTTTCAGTTTAAACTTTTAGGTAATAAGGCAACGTCTGTTGATGAGTTCCAGGTAACCCAAAGCATAGTTAGGAGTACAAGTGTACTTACCGGCTTCAATTATGAACCTTTAAACGGACCTTCTTCCGAACAAAGTTTCACGGTCAGCGGAGCAGACCTGACTGAAAATATTGTTCTGAACGCGCCAACAAATTATGAAATATCCGAAACTTCCGGCAGCGGTTTCGGGTCAAGTGTGACCCTGACCCAAATCGGGGGTACAGTCGCTGCAACTCCTATTTATGTGCGCTTAAAATCTGGATTATCAAGCGGGTCTTATAATGAAACCATTACGATCAGTTCAACCGGCAAGATAAATAAAACAGTTTCCTGTAGCGGAAATGTAAGGCAAAGCATCAATCCCGGTACCGGTTCGCTTACCGCTTTTATTGCCGAACCGGATGCACCGTCGCCCGAACAGAGTTTCACGGTCAGTGGTCAGGACCTGACTGCAAATATCGTTCTGAACGCACCGACAAATTATGAGATCTCCACGACCTCCGGCAGCGGTTTCGGATCAAGTGTGACCTTGACCCAAAGCGGAGGCACGGTAAGCTCCACTACCATCTATGTAAGGTTGAAATCAGGATTGTCGGCAGGAGCATACAACGGCGAGAATATCACAATCAGTTCAACCGGGAAGATCAGTAAAACTGTGGCTTGTAGCGGAAATGTAAGGCAAAGCATCAATCCCGGCACCGGTTCGCTTACCGCTTTTATTGCCGAACCGGATGCACCGTCACCAGAGCAAAGCTTTACGGTTAGCGGTCAGGATCTGAGCGCAAACATCGTTCTGACCCCGCCAACGAATTATGAGATCTCCACGACCTCCGGCAGCGGTTTCGGGTCCACGGTGACCCTGACCCAAAGCGGGGGCACGGTAAGCTCTACGACCATTTATGTCCGGTTGAAATCCGGCTTGTCGGCAGGAGCATACAACGACGAGAATATCACGATCAGTTCAACAGGCAAAGTCAGCAGAACCGTTACGTGCAGCGGAGATGTACGTCAAAGCATTAATCCCAGCACCTCAAGTCTGTCAAATCTAAGCTATGAAATCGGCTATGGTCCATCCTCCGAACAGAGTTTCACGGTCAGCGGGCAGGACCTGACTGCAAATATCGTTCTGAACGCACCGACAAATTATGAGATCTCCACGACCTCCGGCAGCGGTTTCGGATCAAGTGTGACCTTGACCCAAAGCGGAGGCACGGTAAGCTCCACTACCATCTATGTAAGGTTGAAATCAGGATTATCCGAAGGATCATACAACAGTGAGAATATCACGATCAGTTCAACCGGGAAGATCACCAGAACTGTCACATGCAGCGGGTCGGTATCCGGTCCCAAAATCTTGAATGTCAGAGTCCTCCTCGAAGGCGGATTTTAAATAAAAAGATTAAACTCTCTCTCATTGCAGGAGCCCGCTTGATTGCGGGCTTTTGTAATGAGGTCGATATTTCGGGAAAATGCGAAAAATCAAGATAAGTATCAGGCGTATATGTTGTTTATAATAAGCAATATATAAACATACGCAATATAATCTACCCAAAATATTAATAAAATCTTAATAATTGCTTGACATTAGACAAATAAAAGCTGATATTAGCCACATACCCTGTTATCAGGGTTATGTTTTATGAGAGAGTGAAGAGAGAGGAAAGAATGAGAGAAAAGATCGGAATTAAAAAATTCATATTCACAAGCATGTTGCTGTTGTTCATGTTGCCTATAGCTGCGTTTGCGGGCATTATGTACGAAGGTAATGAATATACTGAAATGATGATGCCTTTTGAGCAGGACGGCAGCGGGGCCCGGTATTTTGTTGTTTCCGGTACGGTTGCGTATGTGAATTCCTGGAGCATGAAGAATCTTCTGATCAACGGCATCGAATATAAGAACAGCTGGTCGTCCAGCATGCCGCCTGCCGTGGACGGAAAATATTTTATTTTTTATAATCCGCAGAACAAGAACGCGCATTTCGAGATTGACGGTGAGAATGACTGGAGCAGTCCGGAGCCGAATGATACGACTGCAATATCCCTGCCATTCAGCAAGATCGGCGCAGGCCGCTTCACCTTTTCCACGGATGGGAAGATCGCATCGGTCAGTTCGTCGAACATGGATACCCTGCTGATCAATGAGGTGGACTATACCAATCTGACCTCAGGCAGTATGCCTGCAAAGATCGACGGCAATTATTATATCTATTACAGTGCTTCATCGGAAAATGCCGAACTTCTGATCGAAAAAGGGGTCGATACCAGCAGTTTCAGTATGCCCTATTCCTTTTCGGGTCCCGGTGAATTCTTTCTGAAGACCAACGGAACGATCACCTCGGTCGGATCGAACAGTACCGAATCGGTGACCATCAACGGTGTGAACTATACAAACATGTGGTCCAGCACCATGCCGGAGCGGATCGACGGATATTATTATATCTACTACCGAGCTTCCCTTAACTGGGCCGCATTGAACATTGAAGGTGATAATACACCCGTCATAGAGAACGATACGATCAATATACCCTTGCCATACCGTTATGACGGCACCGGGAAGCATTATTTTGCGACGTCCGGTACGATCACGTCGATATTATCCAGCAACACCGATCATGTATCCATCAATGGCGTGAATATAACGAACACCAACGTTTCGTCCATGCCGCCGCGGATAGACGGCCGGTATTATGTGTATTACAATGCTTCAAAAAACTGGGCTTATATTGAGATCGAGGGCGATACCATCCCGGTCGTTGAGAATGACACGATCAAAATAGATGTGATGCCCTTTGAATACACGGGTCAGGGCAAGCATTATTTCTGGACCGACGGAACCATTACTTCCATCCAGTCAAATGGCACGGACAGCGTGTTGATTAACGGGGTGAATATTACAAATATTTATACGGCGAATGTGCCGGACCGTATTAATGGACGCTATTATATCCATTATAATGCATCCGTTTCTTATGCTGCTTTGAACGTAGACGGTGATACCACGGCGATTGCTCCACCGGATACCACGGAGATCACACTGCCCTTTGTTTTCGAGGGTCCCGATGAGCGTTATTTTGCGGTCTCGGATAATGTGACATTCATGAATTCCTGGGGAATGGATGTGCTGACGGTGAACGGAGTTAGTTTTGCGAATCAAACCAATGTGACCGGTGCCATGCTTCCGGCAAAGATCAATGGATACTATTACGTTTATTATCGCAGTAATAAGAGTCATGCGCATTTTGCCATCACCGGTAGTGTAAAACTCTATGTGGATGCGGAACCCGGAGCAGAAAGCTGGCCGAACGCCTACGGCAGTCTGCAGCAGGCCCTCGCCGCCGCAGTCAGCGGACAGGAAATATGGGTCGCGGAAGGGACCTACTATCCCGGAAATCTGCGGACGGACAGTTTTAGCCTGAAACCGGGCGTAAAGCTGTACGGCGGATTCAAGGGTGGCGAAACCATGCTGAGTCAGCGTGATGTCTGGGGTAATCCCGCCATTCTCAGCGGAGATATCGGTGTACCGGACGATGCCTCGGACAATAGCTATCACGTTGTTACCGCAACGGGGAATATGACCACGGCAAATACCGTACTTGATGGTTTTGTCATTAAAGACGGATATGCTGATAACGGCAGCGGCGGTGCGGGAATATTACTGCAGAACGGTGCTTCGCCGCTTATAGCGCGTTGCTTGTTCGTTAATAACCAAACGACCGGGAACGGTGGTGCGATCGCTTTTGGCGGGACCGCGACATCTCCCCGTTTTGAGTTTTGTTTGTTTGACGGCAATACCGCGGTCAACGGAGGAGTGGCATATCTGAGCACTTCGGACCGTGATCTTTCTTTCCATCGCTCAACCTTTGTGAACAATACCGCCGCATCTGCCGGAGCGGTTCTTTATATCGCCGATGCGGCAGTGGCCACGGCTGACAGCAGTATCTTCTGGAATAATACGATCACGGGTAACCCGCAGTCCATCGCTTCCGACCAGGGAAATGTTACAATAAGTTATTCGGCCGTGGATGACGAGACCCTTCCGGGTACATTACAAGAAATCAAATTTTATACCAGCACACAGGAAGACGGACCCTTTACGGATCTGATCCGTTATATTGTAGATACTGAACACAAAATTCCCTTTAATTACGGATACCGCGCCGGCACGTATGTTCCTCCGGTTTGGATACTGAACATTAAGGTCCTTTTACAGGGCGCTTTATAAAGAACTAAACTCTCTCTCACAGCTTAAGCCCGTTTAATACGGGCTTTTGTTGTTTACGAAAAGAAAACATTATCTTAATATAATCTTAATTAATGCTTGACATTAAACGTAAAATGTGCTATAATACAAAGCATTTTGAGAGAGTGTCGGAGAGCAGAGAGGTTTTGATGAACGCAATATATAAAATCATGGCCCGGATGGCGATGCTGATCGGTATCACAGCCGGTGTTTTATATGCGGGTATTTTTTATGAGGGTAACGAATATACCGAAACCATGATGCCGTATAGTTATAAAGGTCAGGCGGAGACGTTTATTGTCGTTTCGGGGACGATCGACAATTACAGCATTGATAAAATAAGTGTTCTTGAAATAAACGGTCAGAATATGATCGCAAATCCCACGTTACCGCCACCCGAGAACGGGAAGAAATATTTCATTCACTTCAAGGGACTAAACAAGAACGCCACTATCGATATTACGGGTACGAACGACTGGGACATTGAAGATCCCGAGGACCCTGAAGACCCTGAAGATCCCGAAGATCCCGAAGATCCTGAAGATCCCGAGGACCCTGAAGATCCTGAAGACCCTGAAGATCCGGAAGATCCGGAACCTGAAATACCTGAATTTATCAGCTATAACGGACAGAATTACAGTTCGGCCATGATGCCTTACACGCAGAGCGGTAGTCAGGAATATTTTGTAGTGGTATCCGGGACAGTCAGTTCATACAGCAGTGATCGCCTGAGTATTTTTGAGATAAACGGTGTGAACATGAACAGTGCTTCCAAATTACCGCATCCCATAGACGGAAAGAAATATTTCATTCACTTCAAGGGTCAGAACAGGAACGCTACCATCAATATCACGGGAACGAACGACTGGAGCATTGAAGACTCCGACGATCCTGAAGATCCCGAAGATCCTGAAGATCCCGAAGATCCTGAAGATCCCGAAGATCCTGAAGATCCTGAAGATCCTGAAGATCCTGAAGATCCTGAAGATCCCGAAGATCCTGAACCATATCCCGATGTTGTAAGCTGGGAAGGCAATGATTATCAAAAGGTCATGTTGCCCTACAGCATCAGCGGTGGTAGTGCACAATATATCTATGTTTACGGTACGGTCACAAATTTCAGTTCGAACGATGTTAAGGATCTGCGGATCAATGGTGTGAACTATTCAAATCAAAGTTCAAGCACACCGCCGCCATCAATTGACGGGAAATATTTTATTTATTACAATCCGAAGAACCACAAATCAAATTTCGAGATCAACGGCGCAAGCGTTCCACCGAAATTCATCCTGAATATCAAAGTCCTTCTTGAAGGCGCTTTATAAAAGATTAAACTCTCTCTCTCATTGCAGAAGCCCGTATAAACACGGGCTTTTGTAATTATCGAAGGAAAAAACCACCGTCATTCCGGGCTTGTCTGCCGGGCGTAGTCAATAGTACGAAGCCCGGACCGGAATCTCAGTAGATATGCTGATCCATATCCCATGGCAATTGAGACCCTGAATTCCTGCTTCGCTGTATGAATAATTTATTTAACGAAGAAATCCCAGACTTCTTCCTTTGTTGTGCAGGTCAGAAGTTTATTGACCGCCTCTTCGGAATGCAGTTTCTTGCCGATCTCGGATAAAAGCTGAATATGCGGTTCGGCGGTTTGTTTGCGCGAAACCACCAGTACAAAGACTTTTGATGGTTTCCCATCCATAGACTGGAAATCCGCTCCTTCCGGTTTGAGTCCGATCGCCATGGTCATTTTCTTGACAGCGTCGGTTTTCCCATGGGGGAGTGCAACCCCATACTGCATCCCGGTACTCATGACCGACTCCCGGTCAAGGATCGCTTTAAGGGTCTCATCCCGGTCGATGAGTAACTGATTCTCATCCAGTACATCGACCAATTGACGTATGATATTCTCTTTTTTATCTACGTCAAGATGCAAAACGATACAATTCGGATGTAATATCTTATCAAGAGATAAACGCAGTTTTCCCTCGGAAGCCGGCAGATCGTTCTTTAGTTCATTCTTCAATTCGGCAGGTTTTGCAATGGTTTTCAATTGTTCAATTGTCTGATGGAGATCAAGCAGCGTTTCATACATGATATTCTTGATATAGGAAACATCGTCAATTTGAGTGGTAAAGGAAATACTCTGAAAAGCATAACTGAACGTCAGGAAAGTATTTTGCCGGCGCACATGATAGACATGACGATCACCTTCGATCAGATTGATATAAAAACCTTCCCGTTGAAAATATCTGACAAGCTTAGCAGCTACCAGATCCGTCATTTCTTCTGAGGGAAAGGTATAATCCGTTTGAATATTCTCATCCAGGATCACTCCCTTTTGTACACCGGAATGTTTCTTCCGGAACAGGCGATCAAGTTGCAGCGGTGCTATAACGGATGTGACCAGGACCATAAAGATCGCTACACCGGTCAGTTCATCGGTAAGTATGCCGTACGATAGGCCGATCCCGATGATAATAAGTGCAACTTCACCGCGGGGGATCATGCCGGCACCGATACGAAGTGCTCCCAGATTATTGAATTTCAAAAAGCGGGCGGGTAAACCGCAACCCAGCATCTTGGCGGCATACGCTCCGAACGTGTAGATCAATCCGAAAATGACGATGGACCAGTTGTCGAACACACGGAAATTGACGAACATTCCGGAAATACAGAAAAAGACGGGGATCAGGAACTCATAAATATTATGCAGACTATCCTGGATCACATAACTCAGTTCTGTTTTAGATAATGAAAGTCCCATCACATATGCACCGATGATCATTGCCAGACCGGCTGATTCAAAAATCCCTGCGAGTAATAATGCCAGTCCGAATGACATAATACCGACCGAGCTTTGTTTCTTGAATGTTTTCAGATAGCGACTGATGTATTTTGAAAAAGTGAGTCCCAGGACTGTAAAAAGCACCCACACACCCAATGCTTTAACGCTGATCCGACCGATATATGTCCAATCCATACTTCCGCCCTGTCCTGCGGAGATGCCGATGACGATCGCAAGCAGAATAATACCAAGTACATCATCGATAACGGCACTGCCAAGAATAGTGACACCTTCCGGAGAACTGATCTTGTTCCTGGCGGACAGGATCCGTGCCGTGATGCCTACGGAGGTCGCGGTACTGATCACCCCCAGGAAAAGCGCTTTCGGATGCATAAATGGAATATCCAGGTAAGAACTTACGATACCGGCTCCGACGAAGAATGAGACAGCCACACCCAAACCGCCGATGACGATACTCGGAAGTGAAAAACGCAGAAAAAGATCAATATCGGTCTCAAGTCCGACCATGAACAGCAGAAGAATGGATGCGATAACGGAAAAGGCATATAATTCCGGGGACACAGGTAATGAAGCAGCAGGTGATTGAGCCAGAAATGTACCGAACAGTCCGTGCGGAAGCTTGGGTAAGGGTATACTTCCCAATAAATACGGACCGATCAGTATCCCGGCAAAAAGTTCACCGATCACTGACGGCATACGCAGTCGAACAAAGAGTTTCCCCATATATTTAGCGGCAAAAATGATCACCGTTAACTGAAAGACTAAGAGCATCATGCGATGGACCATATTGACATCTTCGGAAGCGAAAATCTGATAAGGTAAAAAGAGCAATAAAAGCAATATGAACGGTTTTTTCGGAAAGCATTTCATTTTTTATTTGATCTCCTGTTTCATGATAGCGACCTGGATCAACTGATGAAGGATATAAAAACCAATAAAGGAAAATATAAAGGGCAGTGCCTCAACGCTGCGGGTCAGTACAAGGACAAGGATCACCCCTGCCATAGTAAGAAAGCGAACAAGTGTCCAGGTATAGATATTTTTCATCATCTCCTTATAGGTTCTGTTGCCTTGTTTCCTTTTTGAAACCGAATAAGCAAGGATGGCATTTGCAAGGCTAAGGATGGCAGGGAGCGTATTCTCAATGAGATGAACGGCTTTGTTCATCCAGATCAGGAATACGAGCAATATGAATGTTGCCGCGATAATGATGAAATAGAAACGAAAACGTGTCCAAAAGGATGGTTGCGGGGTGTGTGTGGATTTGACTTCAGACATTTTTCTTTCCCTTTCCGCGATGAAGATAATGAAAAATATGTCAAATGTAAATTAAAAGAGATAGAAATCACAAATGGTATTTCAGGTACAAAATGTTAGAAGATTGTGATTTGAATCGATTTCGGACGGGTTGATTATCAGGGATAAAATTATTATATACGGACTACCGGGATCATTCTTCAATGACCTTGAATACTTTTTCTCCGGGAAGTACCATATTGTATTGTTCCCGGGCGATCTTTTCAATGTGCCTTTTATTGTGCAGCAACTTCTCTTTTTCGGACTCAAATTCACCCTTCTTTTGTTCCAGTGTCTCTTTTTTCTCGATCAGTGTCTTATATTCCTGTTCTGCACGGAATAAGCGTATCATACCATTGCGGTTCAGCAGTAAAAAAGAGATACCCATCAGAACAACGATCAGAATGATCTTGATCTTTGCTTTTGTATCGATGGGTGATTTTTTTTTGGGAGGGAAAGGCATGGTATTATGAATACCAAAGAGCGGAAGGATGCGTTCCGCTCTTTGGTCCTTTGAGAATATTATTTACCGGACAGTGCGGAGAGTCCTCTGAACTTTTTCTCGTCGCCCAGGGCTTCTTCGATCCGCAGCAGTTGATTGTATTTGGCAATACGATCGGAGCGTGATGCGGATCCGGTCTTGATCTGACCCACACCGGTAGCCACGGCAAGATCCGCAATGAAGGTATCTTCCGTTTCACCGGAACGGTGACTGATAACGGACGCGAAGCCGTTTTGTTTTGCCAGTTCAATGGTATCCAGTGTTTCGGTTACCGAACCGATCTGGTTCAATTTGATCAGGATGGCATTGGCGGATTTCTGATCAATGCCTTTTTGCAGCAATTTGGGATTGGTAACGAAAATGTCATCACCGACCAGTTGGACCTTATTCCCGAGTTTGGCGGTCAGCTTTGTCCAGCCCTCCCAGTCATTTTCATCCAGACCGTCCTCTATGGAAACGATGGGATATTTTTCGATCCAGGACGCATAGAGATCGATCATTTCTTCGGCCGTCAGCATTTTGTTTTCCGATGCAAGATGATACTTGCCGCTTTTTTTGTCATAAAATTCACTCGCAGCGGGATCCAAAGCTATGTAGAGGTCCTTGCCAAGTTCGTATTTTGTACGTTTTGCCGCCTCCAAGATCACCTGAATAGCTTCTTCATTGGATCTCAGATTGGGAGCAAAACCACCCTCATCCCCGACGGACGTGTTGAGTCCCTTTTCCTTCAGCACATTTTTCAGATTATGAAAAACCTCAACGCCCATTTGCAGCGCTTCGGCGAAACTTTTTGCACCGCAGGGATAGATCAT
Source organism: uncultured bacterium (assembly GCA_964535585.1). Classification (GTDB taxonomy): domain Bacteria; phylum Fidelibacterota; class Fidelibacteria; order Fidelibacterales; family Fidelibacteraceae; genus M50B103. Next base: position 37,856 of record CAZHTR010000011.1, read on the forward strand.
GAATTCCTGAAGATCGACATTGTTATCGGCATGGGAACCGCCGTTCAGGATGTTCATCATCGGAACGGGAAGGGTACGCGCGTTTACACCGCCGAGGTACTGATAAAGCGGAAGACCCAGATAATCCGCAGCGGCACGGGCAACGGCCATAGAAACTCCCAGTATGGCATTGGCGCCGAGTACATCTTTCTTCTCAGTGCCGTCAAGTTCAAGCATGACCTTGTCAATATATGCCTGCTCAAGCGCATCTTCACCGACAAGCCGGGGTGCGATAATATCATTAATATTTTGAATGGCTTTTAAAACGCCTTTACCCATAAAACGGTCGCCGCCGTCACGTAATTCAAGGGCTTCATGTTCACCCGTGGACGCCCCGGATGGGACAGCCGCAAGACCGAAAGCACCGCTTTCGAGTGTTACCTCGCATTCAACTGTGGGGTTGCCGCGGGAATCGAGTATCTCACGTGCAAACACATCAATGATCATAGACATAGTATACCTCCGTTATGTTTTTAAACCGGCTGAATTTACATTATCAGCTTAGGGTTTCAAATAAAAATCTACGTTTCCTGGCCGGACAGAAAGCGTTCAGCATCGATCGCCGCATGACAGCCGGAACCCGCCGCGGTAACTGCTTGCCGGTAATGCGGATCCTGCACGTCGCCGCAGGCAAAAACACCTTTTAAACTCGTTCTGCTGCTACCGGGTTCCGTAATAATATAACCGTTTTCATCCAGCTCCAAAAAGTCTTTGAACATGTCCGTATTCGGATGATGTCCGATCGCAATGAACAGGCCGGAACAGGGGAGAACCTCCGTTTTATTCGTTTTTACATTCCGGATACGAACGCCGTTCACACCGGCAGGACCGGGTTCACCGAGCACTTCCTCCACGACCGAATCCCACTTGATACGTATTTTTTCGTGGGCTTTTGCTTTTTCGGACATGAAGACGGATGCCCGGAATTCATCGCGGCGATGAATGATGGTCACGCTTCTGCCGAAATGTGTCAGATATAAAGCTTCTTCCAGGGCCGTATCCCCGCCGCCGACCACCACAATATCCTTATCCTTGTAGAAAAAGCCGTCACAGGTCGCGCAGGCGCTCACACCAAAACCTCTCAGACGCTTTTCGGACTCCAACCCCAAGTATTTTGCGCTTGCTCCGGTTGAAATGATCAGTGCGTCGCAGGTATATGTGTTGTCATCATCATCGATCACTTTATAAGGCCGTGCATGGAGATCGACGGATGAAACGGAGCGATAAAGACTTTTAGTGCCAAAGCGCAGAGCTTGTTCACGCATCCGTTCCATCAGTTCGGGACCCGAAATACCTTTTGGGAAACCCGGAAAATTCTCAATATCCGTCGTAATGGTCAATTGTCCTCCGGGCTGAGCACCTTCGAACAGTAAGGGTTCCAATCCCGCCCGTGCCGTATAAATAGCTGTGGTGAAACCCGAGGGACCGCTCCCGATGATGATGATTTGGCGATGTTCGCTCATTGTCTTTATCCTCTAATATTTTTTGTTACCCGCAAATTTTGTGCGGATGGAATAGACCGTATTGGTCTGACATTCGGTAATGAACAGGGTCTTCATATCCGGCCCACCGAATTCAAGGTTACTCGGTCTTCTGCCGGGTGTTATCAGACTATCCAGCAGTTCTCCTTGCGGCGAAACGACATAGATCTTTCCTCCGCCGAAATAAGCGATATACAGATTGCCCTTAATATCGCAGTCCATCCCGTCGGGATCCTGATTCCCCTGAGGAAGTGTGATCAGAGTATCCATCGTGCCGACGCTGCTGTTGATACGTAATATGTTCTTGTTAACGGATTCGCCAATGTAGAGGATCTTACCGTCCGGTGAGAAGCACAGACCGTTTGGGAACTGCAATCCCTTGATCAGCCAGACCGTTTCGCCGCTGACCGGATCGCAGCGGAACAAACGACCGTCATACATGTTCTCATGATAACTTTTCGGATCGGTAAAATAGAGCATCCCGGTCGGAGATACGGTGATGTCGTTCGGCCGGTTGAAACGTTTACCATCCTCATCCCATGCACTCAGGGTCAGCAGTTCACCTTCCGAAGTATATTTGAGTATGGCACCCCTCCCGTAATCGCAAATATACAGATTGCCATATTGGTCAAAAGTTGTCCCGTTGGTATTGATCAGACCATCTTTCGCACTGAGCAGGGTATCCAGGGAATTATTCACAACAGAACCGATCCATCCGCTGTAACAGTTGGAAAAGACCAGTCTGCCATCATACCAGGACGGTCCTTCCGGGAAATCAAGGTCACTGGCAACGATCTGGAAATCACCATAGAAATAGGATTTTGAACCACAGGCGCCAACCGACAGGATTATGAATAGAAAAATGGAATATTTGCCGATACGTTTTAACATGCCGATCCTATTTTATCAAGCGTAATTATACTAAGAAAAATAAAGAAAAACAAAACAAGAACACAGAAGCGACCCGGTCAGAAAAAATCCCGGAAATAGGATCCCCCTAGCTTATACAAGATCAATTTATCCTTGAGCAGAAAGATCTTCGGCAGACTTTTTACCAAAAAAACGCCGGATCATGTCATGGTTTTTCATTCGGACGGCATTCCATGGTTCGGATTGATGCAGAAGCCGCCTTTTGACCAGGCCGGAGACGGATCTTGTAAAAACACGCTGTATACGCGATATGGAATGTTTGACCTTATCGAAGTACGTATCCAGCGTGTCCCTGCGAAAATGCAGTATCCGCTCAAGCTCGTCGCCATCCATGTAGTAACCGCAATGAAAATTTCTTTTTGCAAAAGTATTATCCGGAAAATTGAGTTTCCCGAGTCCGAACAAACGGAATGAACGTGCTAAAAAGTCATTATATTTGATACGACATAAGGTACCGCCGCCAAGATTAAAGATCCTGTTTTTAAGCATATCACGCTTTTCGATGGCACAGGAAAAAGCTCTTGCGGTATCTTCCGGCGTTGCGATCTCGATGGGGGTATCCAGCGGCATGTGGAACATAAGTCTTGAAATTTTATGATTTTTTATCCCCATGATCGCTGTCAGACGGAAGATGCTCCAGTCCAGCGCTGATTGCCGGAGAAGTTTTTCGGTTTCGATCTTGGTATTTGCATACATATCGCCTTCACTTAATTGCAGGGGATCATCGATGCGGATCTCCGGATCCTTAAGTCGGTCGCCGTATACGGAGATGGATGAAGCGTACAGCACAAAGGCCGATGGGGAGTATTTTTCCAAAGCACGAAGGAGATGTTTGGTCCCTTCCACATTGACCCGATAAGCCAGATCGGGTTGCTCATCCGCAAGTGGCGGGATCACCGCGGCAAGATGGATGACAACATCCAGACCCTCACATATTTTTTCGATCTCATTTTCGCGGGATATATCGCCGAAATGACAGGTGATCCGATCCCGGTATCGTGCAAGGCGTTTTCGTACATGCTTGTTGTCCTGATCGAATACAATGATATGATATTGAGTATTTGAACGTAGGAGTTCTTCAAGCAAGGCCATACCTATCGTTCCGCTAGCTCCCGTGATAAGAATGTGTTTATTTTTGTCCATAGGTATCCTCAATGTTGTCGTTTATTAACTGCTGAAATGTAGATAAGATTTCATCAACAATCGTCCGTATTCAGCGGATTGGACCACATATGATTCAGTATTTTGCAGGATATATATTAAAAATATGCTTTGTTCAAAAACCTTTAATAAGCTATATTTTTGCCGTGGATGTATCAAGTCATTATTACGCCGTTCTGGCCATGTGCCGGATGCTGGGGATCAAAAGCGTTGAATCCCGCCGTATTGCCTATTCCTCGCAGTTTGTGGATGATGCACTGATCGAACGTGTTTCGTTTAAAAGAGTACCCAGAGGCGTAAAGTGTCACGTTCATGGAAAGAAACGTTTTCTTGATCAGGCTGCGACCTGTCCGCACATTACCACTGTCTGGACTTACCGGAATCGTACCATGGTCGAGCAATTGGTACCGTTCCATTTTGTGCCCGCTTGCCGCGGTGAACGTTTTTATCAACGGATGCGGACCTTCCCGGATTCTCCGATCCTGGATGCACTTGTTGAGCATGCCCTCGCATCGGGTGACAGTTATCAGTTGGGTATCGTTCTGCATGTATTGGCAGATGCCTATTCGCATAAGGGGTTCAGTGGGATCATCGGTCGCTGCAACCGTATAAAAAAATTACGTTACAAGCGCGAAGGTGTCCGAGATATCCGTGATCGTACACTGGCACGCTATCTCCGCTATGTGGATGGTCTTTTTCTGCGTTTGTTCGGAAGGATCATGCCGGTCTACAGTCACAGTCATGTCGGCACACTACCGGATATCGCCTCCGCGGAGTGGAGCTATAAATATGATACCGGCACTTCGTTCTTTGCACGTTTTGAGGACAGCGGACTTATCCGTAATCCCGAGCGCTATATTCAGGCATTCGACCATATACGTCTTATTCTGAATCGTTTTATAAAGGCACATCCCGAAATATGTGAAGATCTGCCGGCTTTCCGGGATGAAGAACTTTTCAGGAAACAGTTGATCAAACCGTATTCGCGCGCGGAATCCATCCGGACATGGAAATTGTTCCTGCTTGATCATAACTTACTTGACAGGGATGACCCCGGTCTGAATTATGACCCCCATCAATGGATCAGGGATGCTTTTGCCGATTACGGTAAGAGAAAATATGCGCAGCGCCGCGTACTGAATGCCAAGCCTGTTCCGGAATTCGCCCGGTCTGACTGGTATGCCTTTTATTCCGCTGCACGTGAGTATAAAGAACAGTATGACCTCCTGGTCATACGCTATGACCTTTATTAATAGGCACTCATATATATAAACCATGTAAGTATGTCATACAAGTCATTATTTGTAAGCATAAATCAAAACAGACACATTTGATGCTAATTGTGTTTAAAGACTCTTGGGAAGTAAAATATTATTAATAATAGATCGTAATTATTAACAATAAATCACGATTATTAAACAAATGTTAATTATTACTTGCTTTTAAACAAATAATAGTTTAGAATTCTCTTTGATATTTATAATCACGATAGTTTCAGGATAAGCTATTAAAAAGATGCGCTTTCCGGGCTTTAATGGATTGGGTGGGATGTTTACTATTTTCTATATACTAAACACATGTTATATATGATGGAATGTTTGAAAAGTATATCATATGTATTGTAACTGATCAGGCAATGATATCTGGATTAGATTTTAAATAAGGAGGTCCGGTATGAAAAAATTGTTCGTGTTTTCAATGCTTGCCGTAATGGTGCTGTTACCGCTTATGGCCGAGGAGATTACCCCGGAAAAAGTTCTGAGTAACAGCTATGTCCGAATTTATTCTTCAGAAAAAGAATATGAAAAGTATTACTGTTCCGATCCGGATGGGATTTCTTTGTCCTTCAACAGTCAGAATTTTGGTATCCGCCGCAATCTGATCGTCGGGGGAGAGATAATTGCCCTTACACCGGACATCGGTTTTAATCAGGTGAAAATGGTTTGCATTCTTGATGGTACACATTCTATTGACATACTGCTTGGTCAAAAGGGAAAAGATATCTGGGAAACAAACGAGGGCACCGTAGTCGACTTTTCCGGACTGGAACCCGGGCATCATACCCTTGAAGTTTATTTTGAAGCGAACTTTACCGGGACCCTGCATCATGATCCCGAAGATTTCAAGGATCCCTATAAGGCCGTTTTCAATACATATAGAAGCTATATCAATGCCGATAAGAACGGAGAAGGACAAGAAAAATACAATTGTTTTGCAAAGGAAAGTGCAAATTCCGACTTTGACGGACATGATTTCGGTGAAGTAACGTCCCTGGTTTTCCATCCCGAGTTCAGAACCAGCAACTTAACACCGGACAGCGTAATGTTCCTGTATAAACGAAATTCAACTCAAAAAACACCCATTAAGATAAGACTGAAAGATGTAGCCGAACGGGGTAGTGAAACCATTTCCGTCTGGCAGATGGAGGGTTCAGCAGGCTTGGATCTGGGAGTAGAGAATCTCTCCGGCGGAGAATATGAATTCTGTGTCGGATATGAGATCCATCTGGGAGGTGAGATCATCAACGATCCTGCATTAAATCAGTATTATATAGCGAATTATACCGTATATGATGTGCTTGAATCGGTGTACTCCGGCGGGATCACCATCAATGCCAGAGATTATGATGTCAGTGCCGACCTCGGGAACCCTTCGTTCCATGGGGCGGATCTGGGACAATTCGACAAACTGACCATCGGTGCCACCTGCCGCACGATCAAAGCGGGGGCCGCGGATTATGCCACGCTTCATTATTGTATTTCTGATGGTGAGTCTCATTCAATTTGGCAAACCATTTCGCTTAATGAGAAAAGAGAATGGATCGATGGTGATAGTCACCATGACAGGTGGAAGTACACAGATGACTATCAGGTAATTGATATATCGCAATTCAAAGGTGTTTGCACAATCCAAATTTATTATACTGCAACAAGCGAGGGTGGCGATTTCGTTCATCCCGGAACCGTATATGACGGTAGTGTTGGTGAGACGTATTCCGCGACATTTATAAAAGGTGTTTCCAATCTAAGTGCCATCACAAAAAGTAAAATATGTGTGAACGGAATAAGCTACAACGTATCCGATAATTCCGATGATCCGGATTTTCAAAATGCAGACCTGGGCACTTTCAGTACCCTGACACTAAACGCTTCCTGCTTTTCGGAAGATAATACGGGACAAGAGGCAGGTATAATTTATCGTATTAAGGGACCGGAACAGGAAGAAGGCAAGTGGATGCCTCTTGTGCTTGATGATAAGGAAAATTTCCCGACATACAGCAAATGGATGTTCGCTTCCGACAGGGAGGTGGATATTAGTGATTTAAAAGATGGGGTCTGCACACTGAATGTCTATTTTGAGGTTAGGAAAGATGATTCCGGAATCGGAGAAAGGGAATTCGGAAAAATTGCGGCACAAAGCGCAGTCACTGATCCGGTCGAAGGCTATTATACGGCTTATTTTACCAAAGGCGATGACACACCGCTACCCATCACCCTTGCTTCTTTCACGGCAGAAACAGTGAATGGCACGGTACAGTTGAACTGGCACACCGCCTCGGAAACGAATAATGCAGCTTTTCTTATCTATCGTAACGGGGAAGTGATCGCCGCATTGGACGGTGCGGGTACGACCAGTGAACCGCAGAGCTACCATTATACGGACAACTATGTGATCCCGGGTGTGGGTTACAAGTATGTGCTGGCGGATGTCAGTCTGGGAGGAGAAGAAGTTCTGCATACGGACCGGGAGATCGAAGTTACGGTCCAAAGCGGAAATATCGGCATGGACTTCAGCATCGGTGCGGCTTATCCCAACCCCTTCAATCCGGTGAGCATTATACCCTTGAATCTGGGCAGGAACGCACAAGTAACGGCCGTATTGTATGATCTGCAGGGACGCAGGCTGATCGAACTGCAAAACAGTATGATGCCGGCAGGTTCACACGATCTGAAGATCGATGGCGCCCGCCTGTCTACGGGTATCTATTTTGTGCATATCCGCGTGAATGATGCGGCGCATGTGCAGAAGATCGCATTAATGAAATGAGCAAATAAGCTAATAAGCAAACAAGCAAACAAGCAAAATAAAAAGAGCTCTCGTCTTCGGATGGGAGCTCTTTTATGTTGATGCGTTTATTTACCGTGTCATACCGTAGTCCGCCGGCTGGCGGACGAAGGCTGTGAGTTCCAATTTATCTGAACGTAGCCGGGTTGAGGTGCCTGCGCTCCGGATTCTGGATCCTCCATATGTCTTTCTGTTCGGAATTTTACCGATCACTGATAATATTACATGTTTTCATTATAAAAATAGCAGAAATTCTATAAAAACATTGAAAATCATTCAGAATATTTTGGCAAATACCGATATAATTTCTATTTTACATACTATTAACAAATTGAGGAGACATGCAGAAGATCGTTTTAAAATTCGGGGGCAGTTCTTTAGCAGATGCGGACTGTATCGGACGGGCTCTGGAGATCATCGGGTCGTATATCCGTGAGGGTATGCAAGTCCTGACCGTGGTATCGGCCATGGCTGACACCACCAATTCCCTTATACGGATCGCCGATAAGGCAGTCAAAGACGATAAAACATATGAAGCCATGATTCGGGAACTCATGAAAAAACATGAAGATGTGGTTCATGTTTTAGTGGAACCCGATAAACGCAGTGCTGCACTATCCGGTCTCCAAACGATATTCCATGAACTGTCCGATACCTTACGGGGATTCAGCCTGCTGCACGAAAAAACCCCGGCGGGTCATGATCTTGTCCTCAGTTGCGGTGAACGTGCCAGTGCGTTGCTGTTCTCTTCGGCACTTTCGTCGCGCGGTACAGCGAATGCTTGCTGCGATGCCAGGAATATTATTATTACCGACAATCGTTTCGGTTCCGCGCGGGTTCTCTTTGATGAAAGCGAAAAGCGGATACGGGAATATTTTTTGAACAACGATCTTCCACAGGTTATTACAGGTTTTATTGCCTCCACCAAAAAGGGTGAGACCACAACACTGGGACGCAGCGGTTCGGACTATACCGCTTCGATCATTGCCGCTGCCCTGGATGTACATGATATTGTTATCTGGACCGATGTGGATGGTGTGATGACCGCGGATCCGCGTGTTACACCCGATGCCTTTCCCATCCCGAGCATCAGTTATGAGGATGCGATGGAATTATCGCACTTCGGGGCAAAAGTGATCTTTCCGCCGACTATGATCCCCGCAATGCAGAAGCATATTCCCATTCATATAAAGAATAGCTTTCATCCCGAACATACAGGTACCGTCATTTCACCGCAGGGGGTCATGGAAGATTATTTCGCAACGGGCATCGCATCCATTGATCATGTGGCGCTGATCCGTGTTCAGGGAAGCGGCATGATCGGTGTACGCGGCATATCCGCACGTCTCTTCGATTGTCTTGCCAGGCACGAGATCAACATCATTCTTATCACGCAGGCTTCCTCAGAACACAGTATCTGTTTTGCCATTGACGCGGATAAAGCGGATATTGCACGCGAAAGTCTGGAAGAAACCTTTCAGCTTGAAATGAAAGCTGGTATGATCGACGCCATCGTGCCCGAAAAAGAAACGGCGATCATTGCGGTGGTGGGAGACAGGATGCAGCACAGACCCGGGATCGCGGCGAAGATATTCGGTGCTTTGGGACAAAAAGAGATCAACGTTA
>CAZHTR010000012.1:0-41003 GCA_964535585.1 uncultured bacterium
GTTCGGATATCGTTCCGTCCCCTGTTCGGGCGACTCCAGAGTCTCCCCTACTTTTTCCTTTTTACTTTTATCTTTTATCTTTTTTTCAGGCGAATTACCATTCGCCCCTTCATATATCGCATATCGATGTTCCTTGTTTTTAACCTGCGAAGCTCCGATCTATCGGAGCGAAGCGGGTCGGATATCGTTCCATCCCGCGTTCGGGCGACTCCAGAGTCTCCCCTACTTTTCACTTCTTATCCTCTTATCCTCTTATCCTCTTAAGTTCTTCTTCCTACCCTGTTACCGTCTTCAGATATTTCTTTGCTTCTTTAAAGAAATCCAATGCATCGGCGGTCTTATAATCCGGATAGGTCCAGGGCAGAGGTTCAAATCCATTGCCCTTTGCGATAAGCGTGCATTCGGTATAGATACCCTCTGCCAGGTAGCTGCGATGCGAAAAGGCCTTGGTGGTCAGTAAAGCAAACTGGTATAAGGTCAAATAGCCGGGATCAAGGTTCAGATCCCGTTTGTTGTCTGCGCTGAAGGTGGCTTCTATGCTCTGGGAATCCGTTTTATACCGGTAAACATTTTCCAGTGTGACGAGGTTCTTGAAAACATAAAATTTTTTCCACAGGGATGCACCCATTTCATCACGGTAATAGGAACTGAATGCATCAAATTGAAATGGTCCGTATGTGTTCAGTATTTCACCGTGACGACGGATCAAAAAGGTGTCAATGACCTCAAAAAGCTGAATGTCATTAACGGTTGCCGCCTGGAAAAGCAGTGCTTCGGGTGCCGGACGAATGTTTCCCATTTTTACTCCTTTAAGGAGATTATAATAAAAATTTTGAAAAAATGTGTAATAATTAAAAAAACATGATACATTTTATCATGTTCCGAAGTCTAAACAAACTTTTTAATCCGCCCCTCTTAAGCTATGTTGAATCAAACTACCGGTTCCCGGGATTTCCATCCATTTATTATCAAAAAGGACCGCAGGTACTCTTTGATATGCCGCGGCGTCTGGAACCCGATGAGGATCTCCCGATCGGATGCATTGTGAAAAATGCCCCTCATTTTCCGCTGGAATTACAGTCAATCAATATCCGCACAGATGGCGGGAAGGTCCTCTATAAGGAAACATGCAATATTGAAATAGATACCCTGTTCTATCATCATCTCTGTCTGATCCCCCGTGCGCTGCTGGAAGTCTATGCCGGTAATCCCCTTGACATCGTACCCGAAGCAATTCTTAAGTGCAAACATAGGGTCCGGCACGTACGTATCCATAATTACAAGCAACTGTCCCGCCTGCCTTTGAAAGTCTACATCGCCCGTGAGAAACTTCCCGGCTCTGAAAAATACCTCTGGAGCGATCTGCATACACATTCCACCCATACGCACAATCAAATGGAGTTCGGCGCACCGGTACCGCTTATTGCGCGTTTCAGCAAGGCTTTCGGGATCTCTGCGGCATCCGTGACCGATCATTCCTTCGATCTGGATGACGCGGTCGGTGCCTTTCATCAACCGGATCCTTCCCTGCCCCGCTGGAATCAACTCAAAAAAGAGATCACGGCGGAAAAGGATTTTATCTTTATTCCCGGGGAGGAACTGTCCTGCGGTAACGATGATCATAAAAATGTTCATCTGCTTGTTTATAACCATCCGGATTATGTGTACGGAGATGACGATAACAGCAGCGGTAAGGCAGGCCGTAAACCCCGGATCCTGTATCGGGATATATATAAGACCCTGCCCGAAGGTGCATCGGTATTCGCTGCCCACACCGCGGAAAAGGCACCCTTGCCGCACCGGCTCTTTTTACGGCGGGGCAACTGGCACATCCCCTCCACACGTGATGTGCACGGTTTTCAGATCTTCAACGGTGTGATCGACCGACATGTCCGGCGTTCACTGCTGTTATGGACCGGAAATCTGCTCCGCGGATGGGAACAGTTCATCATTGCGGGAAACGATACACATGGTAATTTCAACCGGCTTCAGCATGTGAAGATCCCAAATTTTCTGCTGTCCGAAGATCATAAATATTATTACGGGCGGCAGCGTACCGGGCTGCTGGATGCCCATGACCGGAAGTCCGCTTCGGATGCTTTACGGAAAGGACGTATGATCGTCTCCAACAGTTATGCCCTGGAATGCCGGTTGATAAATGAACAGGGTGAGCGTTTTATCCTGGGTGATCATGCCAGTGGTAAAACTTTCGAGATACGTGTAAAAGCGATATCTAACGAAGAATACGGACCCTTTAAAGAGCTCCGGGTCTGGTACGGAAATCTTAGAGAACACAAAGAACAACTGATCTTCAGCAGTGGAAAAATGCGCTACGAACTGGAAGAAAACGTCCGTTTTTCACCGCCCGGACCGGGTTACATCCGCGCGGAAGTGCTGGGCAGACCTTTCGTATGGAAGCGCTTTGCATTTAGCAATCCCATCTGGTTGAACTGAAAATCTTCCCTTGAAAGACCGTCCACGGATTACACGGATTAACACGAATTATTTTTATGGATTAACATTAAATGCCTGAAGTTGGTTCAATGTTTTGACAATAATTGAACGTTGTATTAAAGACGCAAAAGATTTATACATGTGTTGTTGAGAAAACACGATCCCAAAACTATAAAATCTGTCCGTGTAAATTTGTGAATATTCGTGTAATCCGTGGATAAACTCTTCGTGTAATTCGTAGTTATTTATTTCTGCATATGGATTCAGGTAATAGAACGGCAAGCATCAGAAAGATCAGCGCAAAAATGGCAAAAATGAGATATAATTCCGTATAACGGGCGAATTCGTGGGTTTGATATTCCCTGCGTTCGCCGTGCAGAATATGTTCATAAATGGATTCAATGGGATTCCGGTCGGCACCCACACGATAATAGCGGCCATCGGTGATCTGCGCGATCTGTCGCAGCGTATGCTCCTGAAGGGTCGTTGTCACCACACGTCCGGCGCTGTCACGAAGGTAATCTTCGATGTTTCCCTGACGGTCATACACCGGGATCGGTGCCCCTTTGATGGTACCGACACCCAGGGTATAGATCACTATACCCATTTCTGCAGCTTTTTGCGCTGCGCTTTCTATCTGCTGTTCGTGATCCTCTCCGTCACTGATAAGAATGATCGCCCTGTGCGCCTGATCTTCATCCGGAAAAGCATTGACAGCGGTATATATGGCTTCGGAAAATGCCGTTCCCTGCACGGGAAGCAACCCGGTATCCATCATCTCCAGGAGCATCGATGCGCTGCGGTAATCGGAGGTAATGGGACATTGCAAATGTGCCACACCGGCAAATCCCACCAGACCAATGCGATCGCCCTGGAGTTGGGAGATCAGACGTTTAACCTCATATTTCGAACGTTCCAGGCGTGACGGGGAAATATCCGCGGCATCCATGCTCAAGGACAGATCCAGCGCAACGATCACATCCATGCCTTCACGTCTCAGTTCCTTGAGTCCGGCACCCAGGCGCAACCCCCCGCTCGTGAGTATCAGCATGAGAACGGCAAGTAATAAAAAGACCTTCTTCAGTCCGCTCAAAGAACGCCGGTCCTCCGGATACAGACGCGAAAGCGTTGCGGGATGAATGGATCTTTCCATATCCGATCTTTTTTTCCGTGCAATATAATACTCCAGCAGTACAAGCAGCGGAATGATGAACAGAAACCATAAGTATTGCGGATCGGAAAAACTTAACATCCGTTGCGCCTCCAGATCACATATTTCAGAACAAATCCCAGAGCAGCGAACAGCAGCGCAAAAAGCACATAATGTAAAAAACGTTCCTGCCAGTCCATGAACATCTGCGTATCCAGTTCGGTCTTCTCCAGCGCGGAGATCTCATCCCAGATCGCTTTCAGTTTTTCATCGGATTCGGCACGATAAAAGCGTCCGCCAGTTTCTTCGGCGATCGCACGCAATAGACGGTCGTTCAGAGGCGGGATCTGTTGCGTGAACAAACCCCGGCGGATCACTTCCCCGCTCCCGGCCACACCGATGGTATACATACGTATATCAAAATTCTTTGCAAATACGGCGGCGGTCATGGGATCGATCTCACCCGCATTGTTCTCCCCGTCGGTCAGAAGAACGATCACTTTGCTTTGCGCTTCGGTATCGCGAAGGCGGTTAATGCAGTTGCTGATCGCCAATCCGATGGCGGTACCGTCAAGCGGCTGGGGAGCGATCTCCATGCGGCCGATCAGATCGATAAGGACATCGTAATCGGTGGTCAGGGGACATTGCAGAAAGGATTCGCCGGCAAAAACGACCAATCCGATACGGTCATACTGACGACCCTTAACGAAATCTTTAGCAACCGCCTTGGATGCTTCCAGACGGTTGGGCTTGAAATCGTTGAGCTGCATGGAACCCGATATATCCAAAGCAAGCATGATATCAATACCTTTGGTATGGATATCACGTCTGACATTGCCCTCCTGAGGCCGCGCAAGGACCACGATCAGTAAAAGTCCGGCGAGAAAGAGTAAAAGCTCCGGGATCAGGACCTTATAATAAAGCGGATCGTACATATCCTGCAGAGGACGGGTGGTCCCGATACGTACACCGTGCCGCTTTTTCCCTTGATAGAAATATGCTGCACCGAATGCGGCAAGCAGGGGAATGATCAGCAAAAAGACAAGCGGATATGCGAATCGGAACATAGACCTTAGTTTTTCATCTTTTTTTCAATCACATCGCTGATGAACCATAATATGATATCGGCGATCTCTTTGTTCAACTCCTCCTGGGTACGCTTTTCAGTATCCCGAAGTTCCAGGGAATGACCTGTTTCGGGAATGAGTAAGAGATGCGCGTAGGGATTCAGCGCTCCCATTAATAATTCCAGCTGACCGCGATCGCAGAAACTGTCCTCGCTACCGTTCACAAAGAGCATCGGCCTTTTTAAGGCGAACAATTTTTTGCGTGAGAACGGGATGCGTATCTTCGGTAAATGCAGGGGATAACTTAAAAAGACAAATCCCGTTACCTCCGGTGGATCGAGTTTTGCGGACAAATGCGCGCTCAGTGATTTCCCGCCGGCAAAAAGGAATTTGGTAGCGGGAAGTTCACCCATAATATCATCCAGCACCGCACGGTATGCGATCATGCATTTGCGATGCGAAATGAATGGCCGGTGATGTTCCACGAAAGGATAGTTGAAGCGGACAAGATTGACATTTTCTTTCGGCAGCACGGTACTTAAATATTTCAGCAGAGGCTGGTTCATATCATTGTAGCGGCCGTGACCGAGGAGCAGGGTCACATCCGAAGGCGTGTCAGGGATCATATAGTCGATAAGTATTTCCGCTTTCCGGAAGGGATAGACAATATTTTCAATATGCTTCATGCATTATTCCTCATCAAAGGAACCGTTCTTGATGGATGCTATGTGTTCGAGATATTCCGGACCGACCAAAACTTCGCGGGCTTTGGAACCGATGGAGGGACCGACGATCCCGGCTTCTTCCAGTTCATCGATCAGACGTCCGGCGCGGCTGTATCCGACCTTCAGCCGACGCTGGAGCAGGGACGCTGACCCCTGCTGATGAATAATGACTTGCTTCATCGCGTCATTAAATAAGGGATCACGGCTTCCGTTCCGTGTAAAACCGTTCATGTCTTCATCCGTTTCCGCTTCTACGGCGGTCGGCAGGCAATAATCGTCATCGCGGCGCGGCTGGCGGTTAATATGTTCCAGGACGTTCTCAATTTCTTCCAGTGAGATATATGCATTATGCAGACGGATGGGTTCCGAGCGGCCGGGCGGCAGGTAAAGCATATCACCGCGTCCCAGCAATTGTTCGGCACCGTTGATGTCCAGAATGGTACGGCTGTCGGTCTTGCTGGCAACCGCAAAAGCGACACGCGCCGGGAAGTTGGCACGGATCACCCCGGTGATCACATCCACGGAAGGCCGCTGGGTGGCGACCACCAGATGAATGCCGACCGCGCGGGATTTCTGTGCCAGGCGTTGAATGGGAAGTTCGATCTCGCCCTTGCCCAGGGTGCTGCTCATCAGGTCCGCCAGCTCATCGATAACAACAATGATGTAGGGCATGACCGGTTTACCCGCTTTTTTCATTTTTTCATTGTATTCGCCGATATTGCGGACCGAGGCATCCAGCATTTTTACGTAACGCGAATCCATTTCTATCACCGCCGAACGCAGAGCGTAAATGGCATTCTGCGCGTTCGTGATCACGTATTCGTCCAGATCTTCGGAAGTGATCAGATGGTAGGGCTCCAGCGCTTTATATATAGAAAGTTCGATCATCTTGGGATCGACCAGAATGAACTTCACCTCCTCGGGCGTGGCGCGATACAGAATGGACATGATGATGGTATTGATGCAGACCGATTTACCCGATCCGGTGGTGCCCGCCACCAGAAGGTGCGGCATTTTATCCAGATCGAAGGTAAAGGGAATCCCCTCCGTGGTCTTTCCCACCGCGATGGTCAGCAGACTTTGCGCAGAACGGAAAGCATTGGAATTCACGATCGAGTGATAGTGGATCAGTTCGGGAATACGGTTCGGGATCTCCACTCCTACCACGGTCTTGCCGGGAATGGGCGCGATGATGCGTACATGTTTCGCGGCCATGATGCGCGCGATATCGTCTTCCAGATGCACGATCTTATTCACACGGACCCCGCGACCGAGCTCCAGTTCATACATTGTGATCACCGGACCCGGAATGATCTTGACCACCCGCGCATCCACATTGAACTCCGCCAGCGCGCGTGTCAGCAGGTCCGCCTTATCGCGCAATTCTTTTTCATCGTATCCCGTATTTTCGGGTGCTTTGGTCAGCAGATCGGCACCGGGAAGCACATAGGGTTTGGACTGATACACCGTCTTGCTTTCCGGCACGGATGTTTTGGCTTTTTTAGTGGTATTTATAACCGGTTTGACCGGAATATTCTCATCGTTTATATTATTTTCCCGCGGGACCGGCGGAACGGGCGGAAACGGCTGCTCCTGCGGTATGGATTGCGCGGGAAAGGGTTCGGGGGTTTTTATTCTATTTTTTTTCCGGAATAGAGAGAATAGTTTTTTCTTTGGCGGTTTGACACGTTCTTCTTTTCCGATGCGCCGGCCCTCTTTCAGACTGCGGATCGGTGCGCTCAGGCTGAAGCGGAAAAAACCGCTGATCAGGATGAGAACGGTGGTTATCAGCGCAATGATCGCGGGCACAACACCGAGCCAGTCGGACAGCAGATAGGCAATACTGCCGGCAAAGACCGGGAACTGCCGCGTGTTTTCCGGCATGGTATCGATGGAAAACAGGATGCTCAGCAACAGGATCAGCGCAATGCTGAATCCCGTAACCCGCTTCAGCAGGGTTTTATCGAGTCGAAAAAGCGTACACACGCCCCAGACGAACAACAGGGGAATTAAGCCCCAGGCAAAATAACCGACACCCAGTTTGATGAGAAAATGCGAAATAAAAACACCGGCAATGCCCATACTGTTATCGATCAGACCGTGGTGATTCATCAGCAGTTCGTCACGCTCCGAATAACTTGCCAGGCTCATGGCAAAAAGGACAGACAGGACGATCAGGATCAGACCCAGAACTTCCGCTTGCCGATTGTTTAAATGTCTGGTTTTCGGTTCTTTTGTCTTGTTTTTCATTTACCCGTAAAGATACACTTTTCCGCAACATCCGTCAAGGTATTATAAGTTAGAATAATAAATGAGCTTGAGGGTGCACTGCGAATTTATAGGCTGGTTGTGAAACGAAGCACAAAACAGTCTGTCATTTCGATCCGCCGGATGGCGGAGAGAAATCTATTCATGCTACAGAGTAAGATTGAGGCTGAGATTAAAGCTGCTCTGCGTAATTATCCTAGCGCTGCTTACCATCACACGAAATTGTCATCCTGCGTGTCCCGGTGGATATCCTGCCCGTCCCATCGTCATCCTGGAAAACCTGCCGGTGGCAGGTTTATTCAGGATCTCTGCGAGATTGTATAAATATTACTGAGAAAACTGAGACTCACTGAGATCCCGGATCCAGGCTTCGCCACCTATCGGTGGCTACGTCCGGCAGGCAAGCCCGGGATGACGTAGTTGAAAAAACTGATACTCACGGAGATCCTGAAACAAGTTCAGGATGACATGCTTGTGCTTACGCCCGGCAGGCAAGCCTGGAATGACCAGCTTTTTTACTGTTTTTATACTCAGCCTGTCATTTCGATCCGCCGGATGGCGGAGAGAAATCTATTCATGTTACAGAGTAAGATTGAGGCTGAGATTAAAGCTGCTCTTTGTAATTAACCTTACGCTGCTTACCATCACACAAAATAGTCATCCTGCCTGTCCCGGTGGATATCCTGTCCCTCCCGTCGTCATCCTGGAAAACCTGCCGGTGGCAGGTTTATTCAGGATCTCTGCGAGATTGTATAAATATTACTGAGAAAACTGAGACTCACTGAGATCCTGAAACAAGTTCAGGATGACATGCTTGTGCTTACACCCGGCAGGCAAGCCCGGAATGATCAGCTTTTTTACTGTTTTTATATTTAGTCTGTCATTTCGATCCGCCGGATGGCGGAGAAAAATCTATTCATGATACAGAGTAAGATTGAGGCTGAGATTAAAGCTGTTCTGCCTAATTATCCTTACGCTGCATACCATCACACAAAATAGTCATCCTGCCTGTCCCGGTGGATATCGGGGGAAAACCTGCCGGTGGCAGGTTTATTCAGGATCTCTGCGAGATTGTATAAATATTACTGAGAAAACTGAGACTCACTGAGATCCCGGATCCAGGCTTCGCCACCTATCGGTGGCTACGTCCGGCAGGCAAGCCCGGGATGACGTAGTTGAAAAAACTGATACTCACGGAGATCCTGAAACAAGTTCAGGATGACATGCTTGTGCTTACGCCCGGCAGGCAAGCCTGGAATGATCAGCTTTTTTACTGTTTTTATATTTAGTCTGTCATTTCGATCCGCCGGATGGCGGAGAAAAATCTATTCATGCTACGGAGCATCTGCACTGTGAATAGATCTCTCTCAGCCTGCCACCGGCAGGCATGTTCGAGATGACAGTGTTGGGTATTGTCATAAAACCCAGTCTTTCATACCTTCCCGTACATGGACTATAAATTTCTTGCTTTCTTTCCGCATTCGGCTTAAAATACCCCGCTCTTTGGAGGATTAGGCTAATTGGTAAGTCAGCGGTCTTGAAAACCGCCGCCCTCGGGCTTGGGGGTTCGAGTCCCTCATCCTCCGCTTTCTGAAAATACAGTATATATTAGAAAAGGATCCGTTGTGAAGGATCCTTTTTTGTTACTACCAATCTTTATTGGAAGTTAAGAGGATAAGAGGTTAAGAAGGTTAGTTTTTGTAGCAAAATTTGCCGGCGTTCATTTCCATGGAATTGAGCATTTTGATGATGTCTTCATATTCGATATCCAGACTATCAAATTTTTCTCTGTTGATATAATCACATCTCAATGAAAACTCAAGCCAGGTCTGTGTTTCAGATGCCTCTTGCATAGAATCGGTTAACTTATTTACAAACACAGCTTGATAGCGTCTTTTTCGCCAGCCCTCGGCCAGGTTTGAACATACAGCTCTTGATGATCTGCGAATCTGATCTATCAAAGAATACTTTTCCGCAGAAGGGAAACCCTTCGTTAATTGAAAAATGTCCATTGCTCTTTCAAAAGCCTTTTGATAAACAATTAAATCCCGGAAATGCCGGATCTCCTTTTTCTTCTCCATTTTTTCGTCCTCCTCTTTTTTATTAGAAGTTAAGAAGTTAAGAACCTGAGAAGCTTAGTTTTGTGTTCACTTGACTAAACCTCTTAACCTCTTATCCTCTTATCTTCCACATATTCCACGATCTTCCCCGCGATGATCTCCGCAGAACTCCCATCTCCGTACGGCTTCCCCGCTTCATGTTCGGGAGCAAAACTGCGGATCGCCTCACGGATCTTATCCGAATCCGCCCCAACTACAACATTATACCCTGCCTCCACCGTTTCGACCCATTCGGACTCGTCGCGGATCGTGATGCAGGGACGTTTGAGAAAAAAGGCCTCCTTCTGCATGCCGCCGGAATCGGTGAGGATCTTGCGCGCGTGTTGCTCCAGTTGGATCATATCCAGGTAGCCCACCGGATCGATCATGCGCAATTGTGGGAGTTTGTTGAGGATTTCTGCGATTTGAGGGGTGTTCAGGACCTTCCGCATGCGCGGATGCACCGGATAGACGATCGGCGCGTCACAAGCCTGTAATCCCTTGAAAATGGACTTGATACGCTGCGGATCCTCCGTATTCTCGGGTCGGTGCATCGTGAACAGAAAATATTCTTTGCTCTCAAGCTCAAGTGTTTCCAGGATCCCGCTTTTTTTCTCGCTCACCGGCAAAAAATGCAACATGGCATCGTACATGATGTCCCCGCATTGATACACCTCTTTGCTGATCCCTTCCCTTTTTAACAATTCCACCGCATTGTCGGTCGGACAAAACAACTGCGTCGAAATTACATCGGTCATGATACGGTTGATCTCTTCCGGCATCTTCCGGTTGAAGGAACGCAGTCCCGCCTCGATATGTCCCACGGGGATATGCAGCTTAGAAGCCGCCAGGGCTCCGGCCACCGTGGAATTCGTATCGCCGAATACCACGACATAATCCGGTTTTTCCTTCAGCATGACTTCTTCGAGCTTGATCAGCATCTCCCCCGTCTGCTTGCCATGCTCTCCGGATCCCACGCCTAAATTATAATCAGGTTCCGGAATGCCCATTTCATCGAAAAATACTTTTGACATGTTTTCATCATAATGCTGACCCGTATGGATGAGAATCTCTCTGCAATGTTTTCTAATCGCTGCAGAGAAAGGAGCGGCTTTTATAAACTGGGGACGGGCACCGAGGATGCTCATGATCGTTTTAGGGGCGCCGTGAACTGGATTTTTAGATTGTGTCATTTTTATTCCAAGAAGCTAAGAGGATAAGAGGTTAAGAAGGTTAGTTTTTGTAGCAAAATTTGCCGGCGTTCATTTCCATGGAATTGAGCATTTTGATGATGTCTTCATATTCGATATCCAGACTATCAAATTTTTCTCTGTTGATATAATCACATCTCAATGAAAACTCAAGCCAGGTCTGTGTTTCAGATGCCTCTTGCATAGAATCGGTTAACTTATTTACAAACACAGCTTGATAGCGTCTTTTTCGCCAGCCCTCGGCCAGGTTTGAACATACAGCTCTTGATGATCTGCGAATCTGATCTATCAAAGAATACTTTTCCGCAGAAGGGAAACCCTTCGTTAATTGAAAAATTTCCATCGCTCTTTCAAAAGCCTTTTGATAAACAATTAAATCCCGAAAATGTCGGATCTCCTTTTTCTTTTCCATTTTTTCGTCCTCCTCTTTTTTAGAAGTTAAGAAGTTTAATTAACAGATTCCTTATACTAAACTTCTTATCCTCTTATCTTCTTATCTTCTGCATTGAACTTCTTCCTTTAGCCTCCCAACATGCCCCCTTCCCAGGGCCTTGACCTCGCATCCCAGGCGGAAATAGTGGCGGATGGTGTCGTCACTCAGGATGCCGAAGCAATCGATGATGGCCAGGGGTTTTCCGGCCCATTCCACGATCTTGTCCGGATCAAGATGCAGGTATTCTTTGTGCGGGACAGCCAGGACCAGTGCATCGGCGCCGGATAAAGCGGCAGCGAGATCCTTTTCCACCTGCAGCGTTTTGAGGACTTCCTGATCGCTGAAAAAGCGCGCCTTGGACTGGCCCGGTGCGGGGTAGGTATCCTGCGATATAAATTCGTACCAATGCTCCACATAGGGATCGTGCACACGCACATGCATGCCCATCTGGGTGAGTTGACGTACCATGACCTCGGACCCGCTGTAGCGCGTGTCGCCGACGTCCTGGCGGTAGCTGGCTCCGCAAATCAGCACCTTTGCACCATCTTGATTACAATCCATATTTTGAAGCGCATCACCTACCAGCTCTGCGGCATGCAGTGCCCGGGTATCGTTGATATCAATGGCTTTCGGCGTCATGCGAAACAGCTCATCGCCGTCATCGAAGCCCAGAATATGGCGATAGGCCCAGTAACCCAGACCCCCGTCCTTGGGCAGACAATAGCCGCCGATGCCGGGTCCCGGAAAGATCATATTGCTGTGTGTCGGGCGCATTTTGATCGCATTGACCACCTTGATGAGGTCAACACCGTTGCGTTCCGCAAAGATGCTCCATTCATGCAGAAAGGCCAGGATCGTGGCTCTGTAGGAATTTTCGACGATCTTGGTGGTTTCGGATTCAATGGGGCGGTCCATCACGGTAAGAGGATATTCCTCCGTATTAAGGACTTCATGCAGGAATTTCTCAACACGCGACCGGGCTTCTTTGTTGCAGCCGGAACAGACCCGCCAGAAATCGCGGATACTTCTGACGTATTCCTTACCGGGCATTACGCGCTCAAAACTGTGTGCCAGCAAGGGTTCCGAATGAATGCCGCGGTCAGCAAAGGCTTTCTTCATGATGGGCCAGGCAACAAACTCCGTGGTGCCGGGAGCCACGGTGGTCTCTATCAGTGTCAGACAAAGCGGCTGCACCTTTTCGCCGATCGTGCGGATGGTAGCTTCGAGTGCAGCCATGTCGGTGGTGCCGGTGACCATATTGTCCAGGTCCCGCTTCACAAAATCGCATTGCACATCCACCACCACGCAATCGGCCAGTGTTAAGCAGTCGTTATTAAAGGTAGCGATGAGCGTTTTTTCCCGATTGACACATTGATCGATCAGTACGTCCACTTCAGGATCTTCGGATTTGACCGGTGATACGCCCCGGTTCAGCATCGGGATTTTCCAGTAGCTGCGCGTGCTGGGACGTTGGCAAACAATGACAAATTTTGAGAACTTCCCGTCGTTATCCCGGGTACTGGCAACCACGGCAGCCATCACGGCGCCGACAAAACCGGCTCCCATGACCACGACCACTTCCTGTCCTTTTTCCCGGGCACGGTCGGCCAGCTCTTTAATACGAATAAATTCAAGTTGATAATCTTTTTCTTCCGGCAGCGGAAATTTCTCGCCGGCGGGGTTGGTGGACCATTGTGTGTTGTTTTTGGATTCCATTTGCTATTATTCCTTATTAAGTATTTTCAGAAGTTGAATCTTTGAGAAGTTAAGAGGTTGAGAGGTTAAGAGGCTTAGTTTGCGGTTTTCATAGACTAAACTTCTCAGCTTCTTATCTTCTTTCTAGTAATATTGAAACATTCCTTAGAAATTAAAATAAACACCGACGGCAATATTAAAATGACTGGATAGCATTCCCTTTTCAAACCAGTAACTCCCCTTCACATTCACCCCGAGATGATCAATGATCTGATAGTAGTTATCCATTTTGAATCCCCAGAACACGGAAGGCTCCCCCTCGCCGGAGACATAGGGAAAAGGCTCGTCCCATTCGGCACCGGGTTCGAGAGGATCGTTGCCGGCATGTCCCTGAAAGTGGTCGCGGTTATAGGGACTGTAAACCACATCATCACCGTAGCAGCGATAAACAAAGTTCAGTTCGCCCTGATATTTGGGCTTAATATACGTCAGACTGCTTTTAAGTTCCCAGAGGTTGGCTCCCATATAATGGCCGATGGGCAGATTTTCGTGAACCAAGTATTCGATATAGACAATTGGATTTATCGTAGCATAAACACGGTTGGCAATACGCGTATAATTGATGTTCGCATGGAAACCCGGAAAAATATCCTTCATACCGGCAGTAAAATTGAATCCGAACTTATTGGGTTCCAGGTCCGAATATATTTTGCGTTCGGTCATGAAATCGTCCATAATGAATTCGCCGTGAACAAAAAATTGTCCGATATGATAGAAGAAGTCCAGCGACATCATGGAATTGGTCCCGCCGACATTCTCGTTGCGCTGATAGAGGTAATAGATCAGAAAGGGATTGAAGAGTGCTGGATTCACGGGACGCTGAACGCCCTGGTAGAGGATGTATTCATTCAAGGCGATATACCCGTGATCGAAAAGATTGACCGACACGCGGTGACCGTTCAGATGCCTGAGATAGCGCTCCCCGCCGGAAACTATATCATTGATACGCAGATAATACGATGATACCTCCAGCCATTTGTTCCGGTAGGCCAGATGGATCTGATCGTAGGGATATTGATAGCGGGAAAAAAGCATACTTTCGTGAAAATACATGCCCGGCAGGAAATAATCACGGCCGAATTTGAGGTAAAAATGTTCCGTTTCATACCGGATCTTACTGATCTCAAAATCACCGCGGTGACCAGCTTGAGTCTCTCCCAAATAGCGTTTCCGACTGTCAATAATGTCGTATTTCCCGTTCTGTGCCATAAAAGTGACATAAAATGTAAGATCTTTAGAAGCGCGTCCGTATATGACCGGGACCAGCGTATAATTCAGCTGATCATTATAATTCCAGGAAGGATCAATGGATGCGTTCTGCCAAAAGATATCCGCCTGCACACCGGGACGAATAAAATTACTCGTATCTTCGAACGCCTCTTCCACCAACATATCGGCCACATTGCGCGTGTGGGTTGTTTTATCCCAAT
Organism: uncultured bacterium; assembly: GCA_964535585.1. Taxonomy (GTDB): domain Bacteria; phylum Fidelibacterota; class Fidelibacteria; order Fidelibacterales; family Fidelibacteraceae; genus M50B103. The sequence continues at coordinate 14,593 of CAZHTR010000012.1, forward strand.
TATATTTTTGGATGAGCATTTGGCGCTCTAAAAGGGTGTTATGCTGTATTTGAGCAAATAGCATCAATGGCGCGATAAAGAGAGGGATTGTTTTAGATAATATTGAATTCATGTTTTTTTTGTTTAGAAGTTTAGAAGTTTAGAAGTTTAGGAGTTTAGGAGTTTAGGAGTTTAGGGGTTTAGGGGTTTAGGGGTGCAGGAAAGTTGGGCTCGGCGAAGATTGGAGAGTTTCCGTGATAATATTTCTATATCGTTGCGGAGGATTTGCGTTTTTTTATCATCGATGAAATTCAGTTCATGTGATATAATGATGAGATTCAGACATTCCATAAGGCTGCCAAATGCGATTTGCGTATAATTGGCTTTGTCTTTCCCACTGACCCTTCCCGATCCTTCTGCAATATTGTTCGGAATGGATATGGCAGCCCTGCGCAGTTGATTAACAATACAATATTTCTCCGAGTCGGGAAATTTATTACTGGCCTTATAAATACGAATAACAAACTTCTTCGCTAATTGCCATACCTCAAGCTTCTCAAAAGAATACTCTTTCATTTTGTCCCCCTTGAAAGGCGTTTAAGAGTTTAGGAGTTTAGGGTGTAATAGTTTAATTGAATTTTAAAAGAATTTAATCATTTTTGAATGGATAAAAACGTCATTTTCATTTAAACCGCGATCATCACTCCCACTTAAACCTTCTAAACCCCTAAACTACTAAACCTCTTCTAAACGCGCCGTCAGGCGCTCTTAAGCGCTCCTCTTCCCCCTGAAAATAATATTATACATAATGATCGCACCGTATTTGATATCGGTGAGAATGCCGTATTTCAGATAGGATTCGATGTATTTTTTCTCGGAGGCCACGATCTCTTCCATGGTTTCGGGCATGTCGACGTAAAAGGGCGGCAGGATGCCGGGCTTGACCTTTTTGCGGTATTCGCGGAAGTCTTTGGGGTAAAGAGAAAAATAGTGCCGGCTCAGCGCACGGACACCTACCAGTTTGATATCGCCGCGGAGAAAGTTGATGAATTGCGGAAGTTCGTCGATCCATGTTTTTCGCAGGAATCGTCCCCATCCCGCGATCCGAAAATCATTTTTCAGTTTACCGCCTTTTGCAAGGTGGTTCTGTTGGTATATATAGTCCTGCAAATATTCGGCATAGGGATGCATGGTGCGGAATTTGAACACTTTAATGATCTTTCCGTCTTTTCCTACGCGTTTGAGCGAGATAAAAGGACCATAGGTGGGGTCTTCTTCTTTATAGGGGACATTTACCTTCCCCGCAATGAACCAGGTCAGGCCATCGATCTCTTCACTTGCCACGATCTTAAAACCGGAATAGACCAGACGGCCGAGAATCTCGGTCTTGGACAGGGTACGGTTCTCTCCACGTGTTAATAAATAATTGATCTCCCGGGTCACCGGCAGTTTGGGCAGTACTCTGCGGAAAATAAAATGGAAAAAATAAAATACATATCCCAAAGGGCGCGGATAACGCTTGAGGTATTGATCGTATATGCCTTTGATCGTTTGGCCGCATCCAAGCACATAGGCCCCCATTGCGGTCTTTTGATTGAGCAGGGCAAAATAATCGTTGATGCGCTTGATATCGTTAACCTTATGCAGATTGATGAGCAGATCGCGGGAATCGTCTTCGCGGGTCTCGATATTGAAAAGGGTTTGCGTATCAAAAACGGAACAGGTATTTCGGGGAACACCTTTCAGATTTACATGCATCGCAAGCAGATCATAAATATTTTGTTTTAATTGTTCACGGAGCAGATCATCCGCGCTTAATTCCGCAACGGGCAGGCCGGTAAAAACCTTTAGCGCGTGATCCGTTTTGCGGGAAAGTTTTTCATCTCCGGAGCTTATGCCAATGATCTTTTCACTCTCATCAATATCCCTTGCCACTTTACTGTGCAGACTGATATAGGCTGCAAACAAACCTTCGAGTGTGGCGGATAAGAGAACCGTTCCGAACACGATGAGACGGGAATATTCAAAAAGCCGGAAAAGATAGACAATAATGGCCAGAAGCAGAATGGTGAGTGTGTTTGCACGGATGATGGGGTTGAGGAATTCACGCACACTGATCTTACTCTTAATGCAATGTTTTCTCGTAAACAAGTTCAAAAAGAATTCCCAGACCAGCAAGCCCAGAAGAAAGGGATAGAAATTGGGAATATAGATGCGCAGGCTTGCCGGCTTGAGCCAAACCAGGAACATAAAGGATACGAACACAAACAAAAGATTGATGAACATCAAAACCCATTGCTGGTCTTTCAAACGCAGGTGTGAAAAATAAGTGGATTTTACTTTTTGATATTTTATTCTTTTTATAAAATAAAACATACATCGCGCAAGGAGCTCAATGAGGACTACTAGGAGTATTTGCTTGAAAAGAGAGTTATAATCTTTATTAAATTTTTCAAATGAAATAACATAAAGACTCACCAGTCCCCATACCGTGATACCAGTAATTACAATAGCTGTCAGTTCATTCTTTAGCCTTTGGTATATAAAACGGAACTTACCAAACATCAGTGAAAATAATATCCATGATAGAAAGAACACTGTGTGATATAGTGTTAGCCTAATCCCGTTTGACTTGAGATATTGCGGGATAAATACTACGCAAGCCAAGAGGAGGAGATCAAGAAAAAATGTTATTGCGGATAAGCCTCTGTTTTTCATCAGCATGATATATGCCTGTTGTAAATCATATACACGTTCTTATCATTCATAAAATCAAGCATTTTGCTCATTGTTGACCATTACTTTTATTCTTTCCGAATTTCAACTGAAAACCGGGATTATCCTGTAGAATAGAAATGCTTTCAGGATAATGATCTACCAGCCACACCATGAAAGAAGTAACATCAATTTTGTCCTGTAACATAAGTAAACGTCTTTTTTGAAATTCGTTGCGAAGATGCGACATCTCCATTAATTCATGAATTATCCTAAATATTTTATCTTTATTTCCGGGTAAAACGCCGTAGGTTAATCGGTATTTATCCTCAAGCTCTTCGAGCACACCGATACGACCAACAAAATCGTTATAGCGTATCGACGGAATACCGAGCATTGCGGCCTCCATGGTCATGCTTTGACTGTCCGATATCAGGATGGAGGTCCGGGAAAGAAGAGAGTGAATCTCATCAGGCCGGATATGTAAAAGATAAGGATCAAAGGAAGCGTCAATTGGTTTCTCCGATGAGATCTTTACCTCGAATTTACCGTTAAACATGAGAATAATCTCTTTCAGCAATACTTCATCAAATCCCTTTATACCCCCATCGTGAAAAGCATCAAGACCCGACAAACGTATCAAGGCCATTGGAGGTCCTTCTTCACGATCCATGGTGAAACGATTGGGATGGAGATATGCCAGTTTCATATAGCCGGCGTAGGATATTTTCTTCTTGTTCCATTTCCCGCAATCACAGGAATCGGGCGCAACGATATGGGAGGTGTAAGGGAAGGTAATTTTTGCAAGATCGGGGATAACATGCGCATCGTCTTCCAGCACGGTCAGGACGGGAACATTCAGCAACTTGCCGACATGCGCAATGGAGGGGTCGGATCCCATCATCAGATTGGGTTTAAAGCGGATGCATTCACGATAAACCCTGATCTCGCGTTTTAACAGTCCGGCAATGAATCCCATCTTTGTAGATTTTCTGCCTTCGGGCAAGATATTGACATATTCCAGACCATCGCTGATCAACAACGATTCGAGCACATCTTTTGATTTGATCAACAGACGAATTTCATGATGTGGCTGCAGCTCTTTTACGATATTCTTGAAAAAGTGGTATTGAGCGGGATGTCCGAGGTAAATGATGATCTTCATTTACCACCTTCTTCGACAGGATTGATCAGTGTACTGTCTAGTTCCGCCATGTTCGCATTGGGAAAACGTTTCATAAAATATTCCTCTCTGCCAATCCGGAGCAGGGCGCCGAAAATAACATACATGAAGGCGTTATATGTTATGTAGGTAATTCCCCCGCTGAGATCGTTAAGTAAAACGAGAACAAGCAGGGATATTCCCAGTTTTCGTAGATGTTGGGAATGTTCCGTCCGCCTGTAGTAAACGGTAAGCTTTTTATAAATGGAATACTTATACATTAAAAAGATAAGAATCCCGAGCAGCCCCCCGTTCCAAAGCAACTGGGCATAGGAACTGTGCAATTGGCGTTGGGAACCCACTTTCCATTTATAACTGAGGGTTTCCCAATCATTAAAGACCTCTTTGGTCCCGAATATTATTTTATCTACAAACAAGGAAATATTTTCCCATACAAAGGAATATTCTTTAAAGCGACCCTCATCGGTCAGAGAATAATCTTGCGAAAACCTTGAATACCTTGACATATAAGAGGATTCAAACCACTCAGTTGAAACAACACCGTAAAAAACCACAGTAAGCAGAATTAGGGTTGGGATAACTTTCCGGAAATTTCCTTTCATCGTATAAAAAAGATACAGCAATACACCGATTATCAGCAACATAATGTTCGTTCGTTTCAAAATGATAATTTGTATAGCAAAGGTTAGGACAGAAAGCAGTACAATCCATCTACTGTTATGTAGTTTGTAGCTCGTAGTTGCGAACATATAGATGATAACCAAAAATGTTGGAATATAAAGCCCTTGTATTCCATAATATCCGGTGGTCACTAGTGTATAGCGGTAAATCCCCGGACCGATTCGAAAAACCGAAACGACAATAACATATACCACAAAATATAGCAGAAGGATGGCAGAACGTTCAATGAAATATTTAAAGGTCTCCTGATCCTTGAACGCAGAATAGCCAACGGCAAAGAACGGGAGAGGAAGAACGAACTTGATCATATAGTTGAAGGTCAATAGTCTATCGGAGCTGAATAAAGACAATATCCCAAAATACAGTATAATTATGATTAAATAACTGTAAATTTTATTTTTGGTGTATTTTTTTTTATAATACAAAACATATATTATAGCAAAAATCATCAGGAAGTACTGAAAAGGTATGATAAATCCCCTTTCGGTAAAACTGAGAATAAATGAATCGATGGCGTTGCTGATGAACAGCACCGCCACTAAAAAATTCACCATGTGTTTATCAGTCAAATTATTAAATTTTGTCATAATTCACTTTTGATATAACGTAGCGGAATTTGCCTCCGCGAGAGTATTCCATTTTTTCCACAAGATTGATATTCACACGCATCCCTTCGCCGGCATGGAAAGTGATCAGCCGCTGGATATCTTTTATGTCTTTTTGCAAGTCTTCTTCCATTTCATTTTTCCCAATAATATTGATATCGATCCGGTCCGGTTCCGCGTGGACGATCTGAAAGAATTCAATGCTGTTATAGTCTTCCAGGGGCATGGACAATCCGTTAAAGATCCTTCCGTTCGGCAGGCGGAATATTTCCGAAGATCTCCCCAGTATATGTTTGATCAGAGGCGTATTCCTTCCGCAGCTGCAGGGTTCCTTACTCATGGTTGCCCGGTCGTTCACCTTATAACGGATCAAGGGCATGGCGTAATTGAACAGCGCGGTTGCCACAACATCCCCTTCCCTGCCGTTGGGGACGGATCTTCCCGCCGGATCGACGATCTGAACAATTGACGGTTCAAAATGCAGATGCAGTCCCTTGTGCCGCTCGCACTCCCCGGAAGAGACACATCCGTCATGGGTGCCATAGGCATCAAAAACCCTGCATCCGAAAACATCCTCGATCACTTTTCGTTGATACGGATACAATACTTCCGCCGTAGTCATTACGCTCTTCATTTCCATTTTAATATCGAGTTTCTGTATGAACAATGCCATTGAATATATGCCGGAAGGATAACCCCGCAGGTGTGTAATACGGTATTTTTCTATCTTACGGAGATTTTCCCGGATAATGGCCTCATCCATATGCATGATCTCAATGGGTACGAGGTTCTGTACGTTCAACCAAATCTTGTTTTTAAAATTTCCCTTTTGCTGTGAGGACGATCCTGCCACGGTCATCAGTCCGACCTTGTCTGTAAAATTCCACCCCGCCCAGGACCAGTTCCGCAGACTGATAGCCTTCAACCATGCCCAGGCTTCGCGGTCAAGAACATGTTGAAGGGCAATACCTGTGGTTCCGCTCGTATGCATCTTAAATACTTTCCTGACGGAAATATCTTTGGACATAAATATTCTTGAATTGTTTTGGAGATCCTCCCGGCTTATTAGGGGTATCTTTTCAAGGTCTTCCCGATGACGGATATCTGCGGGTTTTATTCCAATCCGATCGAATAATGTGTGATAATATTCGACATTGTTGTAGGCATGTGTTACTATCGCTTTAAGCTTTTCTTCCTGATATTCCCGTATCTTACCTTCGAACCAATATTGCATCTCCATCAACGATTCGTATTTATCGATGATGCCGGTGCCGTAGGCAAGGTCGAATATCCGGTAAAAATCCAAGAGGCTCTTCATGAGATCATCCCTTCAAATATCTCTGTCTGTACTTGCAGCGAATAATGCTTGCGAACGAATTCGCTTCCGTTTTTAGCTATTTCCAGCCGCAATTCCTCGTTACGCAAGAGCTTTTCGATATGGTTTGTGAAACCTTCCACATCCATGTGATCGGAAACCACATAGGCATTAAAGTCATGTTTGGCCGCATCGGTCATATTCCCCACGTCCGAAACGACGGGAACGCATCCGCAGGACATGGCTTCCAGCATCGCGGAGGCCAATCCCTCACTGCGTGAGGGCATCATCAGGATGCGCGCGCGCTGAAAAAAACCTGCGGTATCTTCCCGGTATCCTTCAAGCGTAACATTGCTTTCCATCCCGTATTCGCTGATCTTCGCACCGATCTCGTCATACATTTCCCCGTCACCCAAAAAGACCGCTTTTACGGATACAATGCCACGTTCCTTAAGTCTTCTTACCATTTCCAGGACTCTGTCAGGCCCCTTGAGGGTTGAAAACCTGCCCACGAACAACACATCGATGTCACGCGGGATATTTTCATCGGGCTTATACGTCAGCGTATCGATAGATCCGTTGAACACATGCACTTTGGCGGGATCGATCCCCCGTTCAATGATGCACCGGCTGACCTTGGTCCCCTTTGTTGTAACGATATCCGCTTTCTTCAGTATCCACAGGACGAGCCGCTCCATCAGGGCAGGGTGCCGGGTATCCGTATTGGTGATCTCCACCTCGCCGCCAATAACGGAAACCATGGTGCGGATATGCAGCAGTCTGCCGACGATCACGCTGTAAAGCCCTTTCGGCATGGTGAATACACCGTTGATCAGCGCCGGGCGGTATTTTTTAGCGTAGCGGTACAACTGCCGTAGCTCATATCCCACCCGGGACAGTTTATGAAGACCGTGGGCGTTCCGCAGCCGGTCCGGCAGGGTCACATAGCTTACCCCTTTTATCGGAAAGCCCTCATCCTCTCTGAAAGCAAAGACCTTTTGCACTTTTTCACTGTTGATAATGGGGTCAATCTTATATCTTGAAAGGCTTTTCCCAAGACGGCCCAGAACAACAAAGACGATCATACCGCTTTCGTTATCTTTTTTTTCCATAAGGTTAATAAACGTTTTTTCGCTTCAGGTGTGAGTTTTATCCAGTTCCTTACAAGCGTCGTTTTCATTCTGATGCGCTGCAGAAAACGCCTGTTCTTTCTTTTTCTTTCATATGAACATATATAGGCTTCCCGATCTTTGAGATACAGGCCGGTGACTGTCATCAGTCCCTTATCCAGGATATTCTGATATTTTTTCAGTTTTTCCCCCTTAAGTTCGCGCGGGATACAGTCATCATCGATATAAATAAGGTCATAACCGGCGTCAAGGGAACCGTCCTCATGCATGTCGATCCGGGCAACAAGGCCTATCCTGACATGTTCTGAATCGAACATATCAAACAGAAAATTTCCCAGACTATAGAAAATAACTCCGTGTTTGTAACGCTCAACCGGCTGAATTACGTGGGGATGCGTACCGATGACCAGATCCGCGCCCGCATCAATGAACGCATGGGCATCTTCGATCTGCCAGGGAGCGGGAAGATGAACATATTCGTCACCCCAGTGAAGGCAAATGATCGCAAGGTCGTTCCCGACTTTCTGCATTTGCCTGATGCTATCCAGGACCTTTTCCCTGCCGTATTCCGCATAACAACCCGGATTTTTGATATCATGGATCGCATTGAACGATGCCATGGCGATATTCCGGCCTTTTATGCGTTGCCTGAATATTCTTGCCCTTCCGTCTTCTTCCGCTTCCCCAAGAACCTGCAGCCCCTTGCCTTTCAATGCGTTCAATGTCTCGCGAAAACCTTCCGTACCATGTTCAAGAATGTGGTTATTCGCAATGGAAACGGCGGTGACCCCTATGCGTTTCAGGTATCCGGCAAAATCAATACTGCCGCAATAGTCCGTTCGGTGAACGTCTTTGGAACACAGGGGAGATTCAAGATTGATAATAGAAATATCCTTTCCTGAAAAATACCCTTTGAGTTCCGGAGCCCACGCCTCCGACCCCCTGCGCAAAAATCCCGACGCAATGCCGGATCCGATGCTGTATTCGGAATTAGCGGGAAAAAGATCACCGGTGAACAGTAAGCGGATGGTATTGTTCATTGCTTCATTTTTTCAAGTATCTGTACGAAATCTTTAACCCTGAGAAGGTTGCTTCCCAAACGATTGAATTCGCCTTCTTCAAACTTGAATTCTCCGTTTTCAAAATAATAACGTCCCGGTTTACCATCCTTTTTCACCTGATATGGCGCATAGCTACCGAACAATGATTGTATCTCGTTGATGTAATACTTATCATTCGTCCCTTCGAAAATATCCAGGGCGATGGAATTGAAATTCCCTTTTTCACAAACATCCTTTATCAAATAGTATAACTCAACGGGAGGCTCATCCCAGCTGTACAGGCCGGACCCGCTGGCAAAATCGCCTTTCAAGAGCTTTTTATGTCCAAAATAGGAATTGCCGATCTTGATGATTCGCCATTCCCACTTGATCGGGATGAATTCCTGAATGATGGCGTAATGCTTTTGTGCCATCCCGAATTTCGGGACAGGAATACCGCCCTTTTTCCATGGAACTTTACCGAAAGAAAGGCGATAATCGAAAGCCCCGAATATTTGCCGTACATACCTTCTTGCTTGAGCTTTGCTTCTGACAATTTGAACACCGCTTGCCGTTGCTCCGCCATTCGTTTTAAATACCAGGGGATAATCCGCTTTCTTTACAAATTCCTTTGCTTCGTCTTTCCGGTAAAATATCTTCGTTTTAGCGTGTGGATACCCGTGCAACGTCATCCAATATTCACATAAACGCTTGTTTTCATACAGGTATAATTCTTTCCGGGAGGGATAAACCGGTATTTTCATTTCTTCATTGATAATATAAAGACGCTCATCAAAAAGGCTTTTATATTCCTGCAGGGTTCCGTACACCCGGACAAGGATACCGTCGACTTTCGCATCACGGATCTTGGAGATCCAGTCGTGATCAAGCAGGTCAAGAAGCACGTACTCAACACCCAGTTCCTTGCAGGCTTCGCAATACTGATCAACCAATTTTTGAATGTTGGCGAAACTAGTTAATATGCCCAATTTCATTGTAACAACCCTTCCCATTCTGCGATAATTATATTATACGGTAAACCGTTCGTTTACTTAAAAGATAAACGAGAGTGTCAATCCCTGTTCTGAAATTTCTTTATCCGATCGTCGATAATCTTGCCGTCCTCGAATATCTTCGCTTTCTGCAGATCGGCATCCGGCATATCCTTCATCAGCTGATTGATATACTTCGGCAGAAGCATACTGATGCTTTTTGAAGCTGTTTTGTAAAGAAGCGAGGGTGTATGATCCACCACGTAATGCAGCACGCCGTGAGCAACGAAAGTGGGATTTTCAAAGCTGGTTGGATATGAAGTTTCAATGGCCATCCTGTCATCGCAGCTGATATCCACGATCATTGCACCGGGTTTCATCCTTTTTACATCATCCACGTAAAGAATATGATCTTTCCGTGAAGTATCCCACAGAACCCCGTTCACGATAATATCATACTTATCCACATTTTCCCTTAAGAGCGATTCCATGTGCCGGTTGTAAATATCTACCGAGAAACCCAGTTTCTCGGCATAGCGGATCGCACCCTGAGCGATATTGCCCCGGCCGATGACGGCAACTTTAACGCCGTTATCGATCCTCCCCCAGATGGTCAGGGCATGGATCAGGGCCGCTTCACCGGCAATGACATTGTTTTCCCAAAAAACGTGCCTTCCCTTGTAATACATGTCTTCCCAGGCATATCCGGTAAGCTTATTTTCAATAAAAAATTCCGTAATCGCCCGGCCTTGAACGGCATGGATCCATCCGAAAATGATCTGTCCCTCTTTGAATGCGTCAAATTCGGAAGGGGATCCGGCTTTATGGTTGCATACGATATCCTGCTCGAACACCTTTTCTCTTTTTACGATTTTCGCTTTCAGTGTGCGATAATCTTCGTCCGAAATACCGATCACCTCGCCATACCCGCTTTCGATAAAAACATTTTCGGGCTTTTCGATCAAACGGAGCGATTCAAGCGTCAGGACCCTTCTGTTCTCATTTTCTTTCCTTGTAACGGGGAATCCAATGGTTTTCATGATATTCTCCTTTTTAAATAATCTCAAATATTTTATTTACATCTTCTCTTCCAAATTTACCCATTAAAGTTGCTTGGCAATGGCTGATTTCCCAATTTTCATTTCCTTCAATAATGATTGGCCCACTTTCTAAAATGGCAACATCCCAACCTATTGTATATAATTTGTCAATATGATAATGTGCATTTATCACCAGATTTTTCACTTCACCCCAAAAGGGCAATTTATAATTCATAAAAACAAATTTTGTATTTGGATGATTTTTTGTTAGTGTCCCATATCCGGGTTTATAGACACCATACTCAAATAATTTTCCATTATTAACATTTATTCCTATGCTAATTCCACCTCTCGCCCAATTATCAGTTATATTCCCATCAACACCACAACGAAATTGAGCATTGCTGATATAAATATCATCTCTATGATTATTTATAGTTACAATGCGAATAGTATTAACGGATTGAGGATATATTTTATTCATTTCATTATTTTGTTTCACTATTTCCTGTACAATATAATTATTGAGCATAAGTCCCTTAAGTTTGTCATAAGAGGATACAATACCATTTATTGTAATTGTTTTATCATCATTAATTCCAAAAGAAAATGCTCCAATCCCACACTCACCATCAATAACTTTACAAAAATATTGACCTGTATTGTTTTCTAAAAATTCATCAACTGTAACTTTATAATGATTATCCAAATCAACCATTTTGTTATTTTTTATTAAATACTTATTTTTTAACACAGGGATATTAAAGGATGTGAAATAATTGGAAAATATTTGTTTATCTTTTAATATTATCGTGTAATCTTTACCCCTGTATTTTGGACTTGTATGATTCAATTGATTTCTCTTTAACATAAATGATTTATACGGCATATAAAAATTCATGTCCGAGTTGACGATATTTAAACCATAAGCATAATAAAACCCATTAAACTCTCCATGTTTAAAAAACCACATTATGATATCAAAAAATATTACAACTTTATTTTTTTGTAAACCTGTGTAGTATGTTTTATGCCACGATTCATCTAACCAATATATTTTATACTCATAAATAAAATCAATGAGATTTTTCATAAAGTGATATGCTTTCTTAATCATTTATATGCCTATTCCTATTATCTTTACATAATATATATAATATCTTATTTATTATACAGCCCTCATGCAAAAAGATAAATACAAATATAGGCTTAATATTATCATCAACGTATTTGTATATTTTCCATGCAATATAATAGTTCATTACTATTTTACTAAATAATATTTTCGTCTTCAGTTCTATGATTACCCAAAATTTATCTTTTTGTATTATAATACAGCCATCATTCTTTACCATACGTGGAAATATATTTACTATTTTTGATTTTAATGTAATACTTACAATCAATCCTTTACTTCTAGATGTTCTCATCTTCTTAATTTTTGAATTCATAAAAGGTGAGAAACAAAAATTCCCTAAACTATAATAAATACTTTTTCCTTTATAGTTATCTCGGGGCTGGATCGTGTGTGAATGGTTGCCGATGATTAGATCGGCACCAAGATCAATTAGTTCCCGCGCAATTTTCGGCTGATCCCAATCAGGGAAAGCGCCGCCCTCACACCTACCTCCCCAATGCAAGCATAATATTATAACATCCGTGATATTTCGGTAGCATTGAATATCGCTTTTTACCTGTTCCATATCAAAATAATTTAAAAATACATCCGCATTTTCCGGCAGAGAAGGATTGGTGTCATGAGTAACATAATTAAATATTGCAATCGATGTATTCTGAAAATTTCCAATGTAAGGTGTTTTGGCTTGTTCCGGTGATAAGCCCGCACCGATATACTTAATATTAAGTTCATCCAGTTTGTTTATTGTTTTAATAAAGCCGTCTTTCAGATTGTCGTAAATATGATTGTGTGCAAGCAGAGCTAAGCCAAGGTTCATGTATTTCAGCATATTCAATGTATCAACTTCAGTCTTCAAGCGCGGAGCTTTTAACAGGTTTTCTCCTTCGCTTCCCTCGGCAAGACATTCAAGATTTCCGACAACCAGATCTGAATCGAATAATACCTCTTCCAGGTCAGAAAAAGGATTAATATTGTTTTTATATAATATATTGTACGAATCATTAAGGCTAATATCGCCCACAAATCTTATCATAAGGGATTTCCTCTTTTCCTCAAAACTTTTGCAAGTAGTTCAACGAGAATATCTTTACAGATAATCACAAAAATCACGCAATAGGCAACCAGAAAAGCCAGCCTTAGCGGGAGCCCATACGAAAAGAAGGTCATAATTGCGTTGAATATAAGTGTGATGACTCCAAGCATGATCATTCTCGATATTTTGTAATCGATATGATAGAGACGTTGTGAAAAAAGATACATCATAATAACCTGGAGAATATTCCCCGCAAGGAACGCGATGGGTACGGAAACCAGTCCCAAACGGGAATAATTCAGCAAAACGATCAACAGGACCGTGTTCACGATCAGTCCGGCATAGACGGAAATCGTACCGTAGACCGGTTTTTTCTTAATATGAATGCCGATATTCACAATGCTGACCATTGCCAGGATCAGGGTGCCCAGCAGCTGGAATGGAATAAGCCGCGCCGCCGGGGAGTAGTTCCCCGGAGCAAGAACGTAAATGATCTCGGGCGCAAAGGTTGATAACAGGGCAATAAACACAAAGAGCAGGGAAAAATACTCAAGGACCCTTGAGTATACATGCTTCGAATCGGATTGGTTCATAATGGAATACACAAAGGGCGACCATGCCTGATGAAACGCGGTGATGAGCAATGAAACGAATCCGCTCACTTTGATCGCCAGGCTGGTCAGGCCGATATCATCCACCGACATATATTTTAAGAGGATAAAGCGGTTCAGATCGCTGTTCCCGGACACGCCAAGGACCGTGATCATCAGGACAAAACCGTAGATGAACATCTTTCCGAAAAGCCGGTGATTGAATTTCACGCCGATCAATCTTCTTTCGCGGTAGAGCAGAACGCCGATCATCATGCCCAGGCCGGTGATATTCCCCAGAAAAACGCTCTTGATCCCCAGATGCGCTACAAAAACGTAAATCATGATGAAGATGGCGGACAGGACGATCTGCAGCGCCGTAAAGATACTGAACAGCTTAGGATTCCGTTGCACGCGCAGCAGCATCTGCAGGTAAAAATAGATGATAAGCAGAGCATTATTGATGATCATCAGGCGGAAGAGGGAGGGATCAGCGGCATCTTTTAAAACAAAAACAAGTGCTTTTTCGGGAACAAGAAAAGAAGAAAGGATCAGTAGCATGCTGATCCCCAGCAGGAACAAGAGCCCGCTGGAGACGACTTCTTTCTGATAATTCGGTTCTTCGGAATCATAATAATATCTTAGCATAGACATTGATATTTGAAAACTAAATATCACTGCTATAAATTCACCAACCGTTGTATATAAATTCAGCGTCCCATATTCTGTTAATGAAAAAACACGCGTATAAACGGGTACCAGCAGAAAATGGATCATTTTCGTGATGGCGATCCCAAGACCGTAGATCGAGATGTCTTTACCGAGCTGTTTGATTTTGGACATGATCAGCAATCACCTGCATTGCTTTTTTTCCCAATATTCTCTACATACCATTGACAGGCAAGTTTAAAGCCGTTCTCGGCGCTGAAGCGGGGCTGGTATTCCAATATACGCTGAATCTTCAAGATCGATGCCTGCGAATGCGGAATGTCTCCGGGGCGGGGCGGTCCGTAGACAGGATGAACGTTGCTTATCTTTTTATCATATACCGCCAGATTATCCTTAAGGAAACGAAAGAGCTCATTAAGTGTTATATTGCCCCCATACGCAACGTTGAACACCATATTGAGCGTTAAATTCTCAGGCAGCCGGATATTGTACAGCAATGCACGTTGCCGTATCACCGCCGTTCCCGTCACGGCGGCCAGTTCGTTCGCCCGGATCACATTTTCTATATAAGTGAAATCCCTTGAAAATGAACCGTCCCCGTTAATGACCGGAGATTCATGATCGATCAGGGCTTTCACCCACAGAGGAATGACGGCAGCGTAAGCGCCGTTGGGGTCCTGACGTTTTCCGAATACATTAAAATAACGCAGACCGATCGTTTCCAGTCCATATAGTTCCGAGAATATACCTGCATAAAGCTCGTTGACATATTTTGTGATCGCGTAGGGCGACAAAGGACGCCCGATATGCTCTTCCACTTTCGGCAATTCCTTGGAATCACCATAAGTCGAAGAGGAGGCGGCATAGATAAAACGTTCTATTTTCTCGTCCCGTGAGACAATCAGCATATTCAGGAAACCATTGATGTTCGTATCGTTCGTTGCGACCGGATCCTTCACCGATCTGGGAACCGAACCCAGAGCAGCCTGATGAAAGACATAATCACATCCATGAACCGCTTTACGGCAAGTTGCAAGGTCGCGAATATCTCCTTCAATAAAAGTAAATTTCGGATGATCAATGAAATCAACCAAATTCTTGTAATAACCGGTTGAAAGATTATCCAGACATATGACTTCATTATTGTTCTTCAGAAAATATTCACAAAGATTCGAACCGATAAAACCTGCTCCGCCGGTTACGAGTATTTTCATATTCTTTAATTTTTTATCGTTCATTTTGATATCCGCTTATTCTTTTAAGGTATTTCGAATACTCATTTTGTCCAAGGTTTCTAATTAATCCTTCTATTCCAGCTTCATTGATATAATTCATCTTATATGCGATCTCTTCCACACACGCAATCATCAGTCCCGTGCGTTTTTGCACCGCCTTTACAAATTCCGTTGCGTCCCTCATAGCTTCATGGGTGCCGGTATCCAGCCAGGCGTAGCCGCGGCTGAGGATTTGGAGTTTAAGTTGCTTATTTTGCAGATAAGCCTGATTGACCGAAGTGATCTCCAGTTCGCCGCGGGCGGAGGGTTTGACCGCTTTAGCGATGTCAATGACGGAGTTGGGATAAAAATACAGACCGACCACGGCGTAATTGGATTTGGGATGTTCGGGTTTTTCCTCGATACTGACCACATTCTGTTTGTCGTCGAAGGCCGCTACGCCGTAGCGCTGGGGATCGTTGACATAATAGCCGAAAATAACGGCTCTCTTTTCAACTTCAACCGTTTTTACGGCGGCGTCGAGAAGGTTTTTAAGTCCGGCGCCGTAAAATATGTTGTCCCCCAGCACCAGACAGACATGATCGTCCCCTATAAATTCTTCGCCAATGATAAAGGCCTGGGCCAGTCCGTCCGGCGAGGGCTGCTCGGCGTAACTGAATGTTAATCCCAACTGACTCCCATCCCCCAGCAGTTTCTCAAAATTCGGCAGGTCTTCCGGCGTTGAAATAATTAATATCTCACGAATTCCCGCCAGCATCAGCACGGACAGCGGATAGTAGATCATCGGCTTGTCGTACACGGGAAGGAGCTGCTTGCTGACGACCTTGGTGATGGGATGTAAGCGCGTGCCTGCGCCGCCGGCTAAGATGATTCCTTTCATTTTATCGTGCCTTTTTTTGAGTTTGGTGACTGTTTGATTGTCAGTACCTTATTTTAAGTAAGCAGTTTACAGTAGGTAGTAAGAAGTATGTAGTATGTAGAAATATGTGGTTTAGGGGTGGCAGAATTTATTGGGGTTTTGGATCATGGCGTTGAGCATTTTCTGTATTTCTTTAAGTAGTCCAGTGAGTTCTTTGTGCTGTTCGGTGTTGATATAGTTCAAAGCGATGGACTGATCCAACCAATGACAGGTTTCACATGCCTCTGATTGTGAATCAATCAGTTTGGCAGTAAATGATTTGACATATCTTCGTTTTGCCCAGGATTCCGCCAAGTTTGCACCGATCGATCTTGACGATCTTCGTATCTGATCCGTCAGAGAATACATCTCTTCCCTCGGAAATTCTTTTGTCGCCCTGAAAATGCTGATGGATAATTTAAATGCCTTTTTATAAACGATCAAATCCTTATATCCATGATATTCGTCTCCCATATTCGCACCCCTCTTTTTATAACTTTTCCTGTCGTCCCTTCTTACTTCTTACTACTTACTTCTTACTTCCTACTACCTACTTCTTACTACTTACTTCCTACTTCTTACTACTTACTTCCTACTACTTACCTCCTGCTAAATCACTAAGCTCTCGCTGCAATTGACTATATTCCATTTTCTTTCTTTTAATAAACTTCTCCGTAAGTAATATTTTCTCTTTAAAACCTTTCTCTGTTAAAATATATTTGTATTTTTTCTTATTCTCTGATGTTGCAAAATTTTCTACTTTTATCAGACCTTTATCAATCAGTGCATTCAGTACATAATTAATTTTCCCCACACTATAACCCAATTCGTCAGCCAGAGAACGCTGATTCTCAATGGTTTCCGCTTTTCGGAGTATGGTGAGCTCTAGTTCATTATTATTCATTATCGATCATTTAGGTAACGTGTCCAAAAATTTTACTGCTTCCTACTTCTTACTACTTACTTCTTACTACTTACTGTGCTGAATAGCTTCGCTACGATCAGTTACATTATCTGATATTTGCTGATATAATGAACGATTTAGAGAAGTGTTCATTTTTTGAATTTATGCTAATATAATGTGTTTTTTTCAAAGAGCGAATCCTTTTTTCACTTAATCTCAAACCAACCCTTGCTACCTACTTCTTACTACCTACTACCTACTAAATTATCTTCGATTATAATTCTCATCTATCCATCTTAGATATTCCCCACTCTTCACCGCACTGATCCACTCCGGATGCTCCAGATACCATTTCACCGTCTTGCGCAGGCCTTCGGCAAAGGTGACGGATTGTTTCCAGCCGAGCGCGTCTTTGATCTTGCCGCAGTCGATGGCGTATCGGCGGTCGTGACCGGCACGGTCTTTGACGTAAGTAATGAGTCGTTTGTAATGATCTTTGGCTTTGCCGGTCTCTTCCGCGACAATTTCGCAGAGGACGTTCAACAGATCGATGTTGGTCCATTCGTTCTCGCCCCCGATGTTGTAGGTCTCCCCCATCGTTCCCTTCTCCAGAATGGCAAGTATACCGCTGCAATGGTCGTCCACGTAGAGCCAGTCGCGAATGTTCTTACCGTCCCCGTAAACAGGCAGGGCTTTTTCCTCGAGCATATTGCTGATCATCAGCGGAATGAGCTTTTCCGGGAACTGCCAGGGACCGTAATTGTTGCTGCAGTTCGAGAGCGTCACCGGCAGTCCGTAAGTGTGCCAATAAGCCCTTACCAGATGGTCTGAGGAAGCCTTTGATGCGGAATAGGGAGAATGAGGATCATAGGGTGTGACTTCCTTAAACTTAGCCTCAACCTCAGCCTCATTCAGGGAGCCGTAGACCTCATCAGTCGAAATATGATGAAAACGGATCATTTTTTCCCGCGCCAGCTCCAGCAGATTGAAGGTCCCGAGAATATTCGTCCGGATAAAGGCCGCCGGACCCGTGATGGAGCGGTCCACATGCGATTCCGCGGCAAAATGCACGATCAGGTCGATCCCGTATTTATCAAACACCGCCTTCAGCGCGGCATGATCGGTGATATCGACCTTTTCAAAAAAATACCGATCTCCTCCGTACTGTTTATCGATCTCCGTCAGGTTCAGGGGATTGCCGGCATAGGTCAGGCAGTCAATGTTGATGATGGTGCCCTGAAAATCGGTCTTTTCGAAGAGGTAGTGGATGAAGTTGGAGCCGATGAAGCCGCTGCCTCCTGTTACCAGAAGGGTCGAGTCGTCGAGGTGTCGAGGTGTCGAGTTGATTGTCAATTTGTTCATTTGTCGATATTCCTATGCTTGATTTATCTGTGATCTGTATAAAGCATTTATTTTATTGGATATCCTATATATATTTGATTTTATTTCACTTAAATTTTCTTCGTTAATGTATTTAAGATCAAATGCCAGATAACAATGACTTAAAACTTCCATTAAACTAGAGTATGCAATCTGTAGGAAATGCGCAAAATCTTTTTTTGAAACCCTTGAAGCTCCTTCCGCAATATTTGCCATAACCGAAACAGCAGATCTGCGTGTTTGATTTCCCAGACTGTATAATTCGTGAGATGGAAATTCTTTGCTGATCTCATATATCATATAAACCAATTTCCTGCTGTCTTTCCATATCTCCAGCTTTTCAAAACCATACAAATGCCCTCTTGCATTCATTTTCGTCCTCCCCTTATTTTATTATTTCAGTCTGTCATATAAATTTTATGTCACGCTCCTCATCTTCTCGACACCCAGGCACCTCGACAACTCGACATTTTTTATATTCTCGACACCTAGACGACTCGACAACTCGACATGAATTTAGTTTTCCGCGACTTTCCAGACCTTTTCCCACATTTCTTCGGACTTTTCGCGAACCACCTTTCTTTTTGTGAAAAGTTTGTCCCTGATCTCTTTATAGCGGGCAGGATCAAGCAGCATGCCGATCTTTTTCCGTTCACTGCGATAATCCTTCCGCACATCGATCAGACAGGCTTCGATCCCGTAATCACGGAACAATAACTCGTATTTATGGCTCCAGCTGGTCGCCAGGCAGGGCACTCCCTGGTTCAGCGCACTGACCACCCCATGATAGCGGGAGGACACAACCAGATAGGATTCCCCGATCAATCCTTTTATTTCCTTGGCATTCAGGTCACTGACGATGGGCAATACCCCACCGTGCCGTTCATTGATGCGTTGGCATATCTCAAGATCTTTCTTCCCCTCATGGTTCAAAAGAAACACTTCTTTCCCCGTGCCCTGCAGATCCTTGATCAAGGTGTCCAGCAGGTTCAGGTATTCGGAATCGTGCAGTTTCGTATAACGGATCATTTTATTGTTCGGAATGATACAGACCGCTCCCCGCAGATCCCGGTATTTTTCAGGGAATTCTCCTTTGGTCAGAATGGTGAAATCCGGGTACTGTTCGATCTCTTCGGGGCTCACCCCCGCTTTCAGAAGATACTCTTTTGACTTTGATTCACGGGCAAAGATAAGATCCGCGTAATGGTCAAGGATGTCCGCCGTTCTTTTCCCTTGGGGCGTTTCAAAAGGACCGAAAGCCTGGGGCAGAAAAACGATCTTTGTGCCGCGGTCTTTCATTTTCCGGTAATATCGTTCCATCCACTTTAAGTATTTTTTACTGTGCTTCCACTGATCACCGAAACGAAATCCGCTGGCATCCAGCAAAAGATCAACATCCTTATGTGGGGTCAGTTCCGACAAAGGCGGAATATGAATGTCCAGTTCGTTCAGCACCTCACCCGGGAGGGGTCCGAGCTTTTCGAATAAAGGCTGTTTAATTTTCAAGGGTGTTTTGATGGTCTTTATTTTGCCGACCGAGTTATAAATGATCTGCGCCTCCGGATGCCGCTCTTCGATCTGCTCCAGCACCGCCCGCAGCATCAGCTTGGCTCCCTTGTTCTTCGTTCCCGCACCGTCAATTTGAATTTTCATCTTTATTTCTCTCTTTCATCCGTTTCTCAAATATTCTTCAAACTCTTAAACCTCTTAAACCTTTAAACCCCTAAACCCTTAAACACCTTCTTCATCATTCTCACGGGCAACGATAATAATTTATTTCTCTTCTTCCTTTTCAGTTGTTCTTCCACCAGATCAAAAAGTTCCCCCCGGGCGGCATATTCATCCAGCCGGAAAGCAAAGTCCAGAGATCTTTTGTAGGTTTCAATATTTCCGGGTTTTAGGGAATTATTCAAGACCGCGTCATCAAACTGCGGACACTCACGTTGCGTTTCTTTCCATGCCTCAAGATAACCCCGCCAGTCCTTTCGTTTTTTATCTATCTTTTGTCCCTTGAGAATGGCTTCACGATCAGCGGATCGAAGGGATATATTTCCGGCTGAAAGCTGCTTATGCAGGACATCCTCTCCCCTTTTCGTGCGCACGATGATCATCGATTCCCCGCCCTTGCGGTCGATACCTTTGATCCCGTGCGGATCGCCGACCGTGATATCGGAAAACACGTTCATCTTATCGTAACAGATCCTGCAGGCCGGCGGTGTAAAGGGATCCTTGATCCGTATCCGCTCGGAAGCGGGCAGGACGCGCGAGTATCCACCGGAAGAAAAAACATGTACATTCCCGGGATATCCTGAAACGTTTTTATCCCGGAAATGCATACATAGTTCTTTGTCCGTTCCAGGAGAGGCCTTTCGCACAAGATAATCGAGTCCGCCAAAGGTCATGGTCCGGTCGCAGACCAATCCAAGGGTAAAGGCGATCTTATCATGCAGTTCCCTTACTTCATCCAATACGTTCATCAGTCCCCGTATCTGACAGGATACACCCACAAATGCAACTTTTCCCTTTATTTTTCTTATTTCGGGTATAAGCTCCAGCAAAGACACGGGACAATATTTGGATTTCTGCGCGGAAAGAATATCGTTTTTATTCCGTGCGATGATCACCTGCGGGCGCGGCGGATTTCCGCTTTGCATCATAACCGTTACCGCCGCTTCGATCTGTCCGCTTTCAAGCGCGTGAAGCAATAAAGCCGAAACGATTCCACCGCTCTGCGAATTTTCATAAACTGTCTTATCTGTCGCAATGCCGCTATAACTTTCCAGTGCTTGCCCGATGAAGGGATCCGCGGGCATGCGTTCCTTCAGACTTTTCCCTCTGTGCAAAGCGGGACAGACCGCTTCACAAAGCCCGCAAAACGTACATAGCTTTTTATCGACCCGCGGAAAGTAAGACCCGCCCGGCGTTTCGGAAAAAGTTATCGCGGATACGGGACATACACCCTTGCAGGCACCGCAGGAAACACAGAGCGCGGACGTAACGATGTGGGAAATATTTTGTTTTTTATCCATGCGGATCCGTTGTTTTTATCGCTATACTCCGTATCAGAGTTCGTCCATTGAAGTTTTTTTGACCGGCGCGAATGTTTTTCTCAGCCGGATCGTTTCCATGAACACTTCACGGTTGAAAAGAAACTGCAGCAGCACATAAACTCCGCCGGTGACCAGCGTGCCTGCGAACAGCAGGAGCCAGAGATCATCGATCAGGAAGGTCAGCAGATAACCGGCAGCAAAGGCGAACGCCCCCGATAAGAGTATCTTCCGGATATCGCGGGCCTGTCTGAAAAATCCGTATTGTATCAGTTTCCCGGTCACGGCACACTCCACCACCGTTGTGATCAGCGAAAGTACGATCTCACCCACAATGATCTGCAGTACACCGAAGCGGTACATGATCAGAATATTCACAATTCGCAGGACATTCCGGACCATCGAGATATTAAAATGCAGTCTGCTCTTACCCATCGCCAGATAGATCTTTGAGTTCACCACATTTACCGGGTAAAGGATACCCGCAACGCAAAGCAACTGAAAATACGGGATCATCGGAGCCCATTTATCGGTCAGAAACAGGATAACGAAGGGTTCGGCAATAACGATCAGGATCAGTGACATCGGCGTAACAAAGATCATACTATGCTGAAGGAATTTTTTCACCATGTTCT
This sequence comes from uncultured bacterium, assembly GCA_964535585.1. GTDB lineage: Bacteria > Fidelibacterota > Fidelibacteria > Fidelibacterales > Fidelibacteraceae > M50B103. The sequence goes on from CAZHTR010000012.1 coordinate 36,802, forward strand.
GAAGCCGGGGAATATTCGAACGCGCATGCGAAAATACGGGGAAAGAAACGACCCCGACCGAATCAACGACCTTTCTGGTTGACTGACGCTGAAATTTCTTTGCCTGACTGTAAAAACCGACCTGAGCGATCGGAAAGATCTTTCCGATGACCATGGTATAAATATTGTCAAAGATCTGATATACGATCCCATAGAGAAAGATCCAGGAGCCGAACGCGAACATCTCCTTGAAAGATGCCTTTGAAAAAGTGAAGGAAGGTTTCCATTTTACGCTTAGCCACAGACCCGCGGTCACGAAAAAACGCTCGGAAATGTTCAGGATCACCAGACTCCAGACGCCCATGCCTTTCAGCGCGGCAACAAGTCCCAGAGCACCCGAAACACAAATGGAAACCAGGGAGATCAGCGCTTTCTTCTTAAAATCCACCGCACGGGTCAGCTTCGCGATCTGGATAATGCTGAACGCGTGAATAATGATAACCACACCCATGACCCGGGTGAGTTCGAGCATGACCGGCTTGTCATAGAAGTTCGCAATGAACGGAGCCGCGAACCACAGGATCACATATATGAGAACAGAGATCGAGAGATTCGTATAAAAGACCGTATTGGCGTCCTGCTCCGTGACCTGTTCTTTCTGGATATATGCCTGGCCAAACCCCGAATTCACAAATGTTTCGGAAATAACAAAAAACACGATGACCATGCCGACAATACCGAACTCAGCCGGTGTCAGCAGACGTGCCAGTAAGATATTGATCACAAATTTCACGCCCTGAAGTCCGAAACGTTCCACCAGATTCCAGGTGATACCTTTGATCGCTTTGGTCTTTACATCTGATTTTGACATTCTTATCTGCCGGTTTGCAGTGAATCTTCTTTCGGCGATCCCGTTTCTTCTGACCGCCGGCATCTTTTTCGGTAAACAAACGCAAAGAGCGCAGCGATCACAAGCGCAATAATGACCTGTGTCAGTATGGGTGTCGATATCAGCCTGTCCTCAAAGACAGCGCCGCGGATCAGCAGAAATTTTATACCGTAATAGACCAGTTTGCTTGCGATGATCGCGCTCAGCAGCGAAAGGAACACACCCCATTTTGTATGTTTCAGGAGCAGGATAAAGAACAAGACATTAACAAACAATTCCCCGGACATCAGCAAGGCTTTCGGCAGAATGGGATGTCCGCTGCTAAGCATGGAAAAAAGCGGAAGTGTCAGAGCCAGGATCAGCGCGTTGGTATGGTTTCGCGAGAAAAGATAAGCCGTGAACAGCACAATACGCATCGGTTCGAACATATACAAAGGAAATGCCAGCGCGTGCGACAATGACGGAATGAAATAGATGCCGATAAGAGCCGCAAGATCGCTAATAGCAATTCTAATGAAGGGTTTGGATGCTATATTGGTTTTTATCATTACTTATTGTTGAGGTGTTGAGGCGTTGAGGTGTTGAGGCGTTGAGGTGTTGAGGTGTTGAGGCGTTGAGGTGTTGAGGTGTTGAGAGGGAATTAATTATGAATTTGTGATCTGTATAAAGCATTAATTTTGTTGGATATCATATAAATATTTTCTCTTATGTCTATCATATTTTCTTCATTAATGTAAAGCAAATCATGCGCCAGATAACAATGACTTAGAACTTCCATTAAACTCGAGTATGCAATCTGTAGGAAATGCGCAAAATCTTTTTTGGATAATCTTGAAGATCCCTCCGCGATGTTTGCCGCTATAGATATCGATGCTCTCCGGATTTGATTTGTCAGTCCAAACTTTTCTTTCTCCGGGAAAGAACTGCTCATTGCATATACCTTTTTAACAAAACTCCTGGCGTCCTGCCAAACTTCGAGTTTTTCAAAAGCATATAAATACTTCTTCCGTTCCATTTTCGTCCCCTTTTTTTTTATTGAGTCCCTCTAAAACTCAACATTCCAGCGATTTAACCACATCTCAACAATTCAACACCTCAACAACTCAACAGAAATCTTTTCTTCAATCAAGTATCCCCTACTCGCAATAAACTATTACTCTACATAAAAATTATTTCTCTCATGCAGGGCTCCGCCCCGATCCCTCACATGGGGGACCTGTAAAGCGTACGGGGGACATTTTGTACGATGTATTTTATTCCTTTTTCTGTTTATGGCACATCATATAAATATATGCTTTTGTCAAATGAATAAAAACCATTTATCGATAAGATAAATTTTATTCAGTGCCATTTTTACGTATGTATTTTTCAGTTATTGAAAGTCCGTTTTTGTTTTTCCAGAGCATCCATGTCAATCTCAACAGAGATGATCTTACCCAATTGCTCGATCGCCACAAAAAGGCGGTTCTTATTCTTAATTTTAAGTATTTTTCCTTCAACACCCGCAAAAACACCGCGGGACACCATGACATGCTCCCCTTTTTCAAAAGCGTAGCCGTCCTCGACTTTCAGACTTGCGGGATCGTTCAGCATTTTCCTTATCGCAAGTATCTCCATTTCCCGGATAACGGCGTGTTGTTTGCCAAACTGAACAAAGTGACTGACGGCTTTATCCTCCAAAATGAAAAATTTCATTTTAATGTTCGTTTTAATAAATAAATAACCGGGGAAAAGAGGAATTTCGATCTTTTTTACACGATCGGACCATTTTCTGATGTCAAGAATAAGCGGAAGGAATACTTCATATTTTTCCGATAAACGTTCAGCGACCGCTTTCTCATGACGCGGTCGCACTCGTATTACATACCATTTTAATTCTGAAGAAATCGCACTAATATTATTGTTCATAAATGATCTTTGCGTCAATCTCCCCCGGATTCAGGTATTTGTTTTATTCCCGAAGTCTTTATTCGTGCGGGACTTTATCTATACTTGCCGTGATGATGCTTTTATGCATAGTGACAACAAATGCACCGGCTTTCTGAGAATACAGCGGTTCCGGGTTTCCGTTATCAAGACAGGCATCATTCATACGTTTAAAGCCGGTCCCCCAGTTATCGGTAAGCCCCAGGGATTGAAAGATCATGGCCAGATTACTGTTCCGAAGGATGGTCCGGTCCTCATAGAGAATACGTTTAAGATCAAGTTCCGCGGGCAGTGCTCCGGGACTCCATATCTCAAGCCAATCCTCAAAGATACGTACCTGGATATTTCCCGTATCACTGTAATCGCGGTGCAATACCGCGTTCATAACTGCTTCACGGAGCGCATCAAAAGGATAATCCCATTTAATTTCCTCTTTACCGCTGCGATGATGGACCACACCGCGGGAAACATGTTCTTTTATGAATGCGAGAACTTCATCGATCGCACATATCAGATTACAGTCAATATTCTTTTTCGCGATAAAATTGGTAACGGTATTTCCTTCAAAACGCGCGATCTTGATCACGGCATTTGAATACAAACGATTTTTCTTTGCAAAACACAGATATGCGGCTTTTGTTATTTTCCCGTCCCGGATCTGACGGTTCTGCTGTAAAAAATCACGTACATTCTTAAAGCTGCCCTTTTGAGTATATGTAGCGATCAGGTTCTCATCAAATTCGATCTCATCGGCGGGAATATCGATAAACGTGGCCGTCAAATCGGTCAGAGCATTGAACATCCCTTTTACATATTTTTCTGTTTGATCCATTGCAAACCACCTTATGCATATATGTTATTAATCATTAAGAAAGTATTCATTTATTTTTTAAATATCAATAAAAAAAGGGGCTTATGCCCCTTCATTTGGAAATGTGACGACCCTATGCAATGATCGCTAGGATATCTTTACGATTAAGAAGAATGTACTCTTCGCCGTCAACTTTGATCTCGTCACCGGCATAACGTCCATAGAGGACGACATCCCCGACCTTAACGATCTCTTTCAGTTCTTTATCGGTGCCAACAGCAATGACTTCGCCCTGGTATTTTTTTTCTTTTGCCGTATCGGGAATGATCAGTCCACTTGCGGTTTTTTCTTCTTCCGGTTGGGGTTTGATCAAAACGCGTTCGTCAAGCGGTTTAATTTTCATTTTTATTCTCCTTCTTGCTGTTATACTTTAATTTTTCCGGTGCAAATTATACGTATTTTTTTATCATGTTTCAAATGTTTTTTGTGCAAAGCAAAAAATACGATGATCAAGGTGTCAAAATGTAGATACATTTAGTTTCTTATTCAACCCCTTGTATGTTACCAATCGGTAACATTTTTTATTTATATTAAAAA
>CAZHTR010000013.1:0-40257 GCA_964535585.1 uncultured bacterium
AAGGACCAGTGTATAGGCAAGAATAATACCGATCGAGATCCAGTAGCCCTTTAGCAGGTTATCTGCAAAGAACATGGTTGGGACGTTCATCACGAACAGCATGGGGAACGCGATACCTATCGTGATCGCAGAACCGTATATGGAATCCTCGACAATGGGTGTTTTAAAATTGGGGTCCATGACCCGGATCAGCGTCAGCGACGAGTTGATCGTACCGGTCATCTCTGCAAAGACCGAAACAAAACGTTCGAAAGGATAATCGTCATAGGCGCGGTATGAGGCCCAGTAGATCACCCCGACGGTACCGATACCGCCGACGGCGGCCATCAGGACAATGGGAATCCAGTACTGACTCAGGATCGGCAGTGAAATGGCCGCGATCGCTGCAACGACCAGATAATCGATCGCCACGCCGTTGATTCGGTTCATCAGTCCCTCGTCGATCATGTAACTCTTGCCGATCTTATCGAGAAAGGTGCGTGTCAGCAGTGACAGCAGGATACCGATCATAAAATGAAAGGACCAGAGGGTATTGGCGAGATCCATCGGGAGCCACCCTGTAATCAGTTTGGTGAGACCGTAAGTTGCAAGATAGACCATTCCGATCAAAGCGAGTTGAAAGGACATCGAATCGATAGCCTCATGGGACATGGTCTGTGTCCCCGCGCGGGGTTTTTCATGTGGTTCAAGATGGATAATACCCGTACGGACATCATGGGATATCTCATCCAGACTATGGATCGTTTTAAGTTTGCCTTTCCGGATCCCCATGCGGATCAATCCGATGCCGCCAAAAAATGCGAACAGATACCCGATCGCGGCAAAGGTCAGCCCGACTTGTCCGCCGCCGGTAAAACCGTATTGTTCCCAGCCGAGTCCGATCGAATATGCCAGACCGGGACCCATTCCGAATCCCATGGTCACCAGATAACCGATACCGGCGAACAGATCCGGTTTGATCGTATAGATCAGAACAAAAGCGATCAATAAGCCGATGGTTGCCTGGGTGACATAGCTTAGCACGCAGGTCATGGCTTTACTGAAGGGACCTTTCCCGGATTTGCCTTTGGACTTTCGCAAACCCATGGAAATAAAAGTAATTGCCAAAAGGTGATATACATACACACCCAGGCGACTGCTATCAATGGGAACAACGGCAAAACTCGGCATACCGAGCGCGCGCCAGAGCGCACCAAGGATCTGGGGGCCCAGGATCAGGGCCGCAAAACCGGCAATGATATTGTTCGGAATAAGAAAACGCCGGAAAAAGGGAACATACCGGCGGAACATGGTCCCGATAACCAGAAAGAGACTTAAGTAGGTGAAATCGAGAACCGCTTCCTTTAAATCTACAACCAAATTCCAAGGGGTCATGGTACTTTCCTCCTGTGTTTATGAAGAAACCGTAAACCTGTGCGCAAAAATATACCCATATCCAAATAAAAAAACCAAGTATTTTATCGACACCTTTACCCGCTTCGGATTTTTCGCTCTCTAATAAAAAGCTTTTAATTAAAATCCCAAATTGATACATTTCACGTTAATACAGGAGGCATTATGAGAAAATCAATCGATCCGGGTTATAACACCCCTTGGCGCAAATCGGCGACCGCTATGTATAAGAAACCCGTTGACGGTCGCATCTACGGTACCTTTGAAGTTGAGATGGACCCCGTTATGGATTATATTGAAAAACAAAAAAAGAAGGGTATCCGCATCACGATCACCCAGATCGCCGTTGCTGCCGTAGGGCGTGCTTTAACACTTGATATTCCGGATACGAACGCATATATCGCGCGCGGAAATATTTACCGGCGGGATAACGTTGGTATTTTTACCACGATCAATAAGGGTGGAAAGAACGAAATGACCGGTATTGTGATCCGTGACATTGAACATAAAAGTATTTTTGATATTACCCGCGAAATGGACGAACGTGTCGAAAAAGCACGTGAAAAAGGTCAGGATGAAGGCGCGGCTAAAAAGAAGAACGTGCTGGCAGCACTTCCGTGGCCGTTCCGGAACTGGCTGTTCCGTTTCGCGCGCTGGTGGTATATTACGCTCGGTAAAGAAATGAAGAGCATGAATTTGACCTATGATGCGTTTGGAAGTGCGATGGTAACCAATATCGGTACGCACGACCTGCAGTTCGGATTTCCTGCACTGACACCGATCTCCAATATACCCCTGGTCATTGCGATCGGAAAAATAGAAGAACGCCCCGTTGTCCGCAATGGTGAGATCGTGATCCGCAATATTCTACCGGCTGTGGCCACACTGGACCACCGGATCTTCGACGGTGCGCAGGGCGGTATTCTTGCTACAGCTGTTCGCGGATATTTGCTGGATCCCGCGTGTTTGGAGATCCCCGCGGCGGAAAAGTTAAAAAAGTAATTGCCAACTGAATAAAAGCACTCCATATAAATTGGAAGATCATTTACCGAACGCAAATGATCCAATATTCTTTTGAGAGGGCGTTATTATTTCATTGGCTTTTCAAAAAATTTCGGAAATAAGCTCAATCCCAGCAAAGCAAGTCCGATACCGATACAGTTCGCTATCCAATCGTAAATATTTGCAGATCGACCGGGTGAGAAGACCTGAAGGGTTTCGCTGATACTGGCATGTAAAAGTGCAATGATAAATGTCCAGCGGCGGTTATACCATCGTTGATAATTCCCTTCCCGGAAACCGAGCATCAGACCGAGTGCAAGTAAGAAATACATGAGCATGTGCCATAGTTTATCGGCGCTGAGAATGCGAACTTTCGGAATGGAGTCGCTTGGGAGAAGGATCATGACCATGATAAGACAGGCATAGACACCCGTGACGGAAAAATAAAGGAACGCGCGGCGACCGATCACAGCACTACCTCATCCTGTTTAAGCAATGGTGCCAGGAAATGCAGGATATCCGAGGCGGTCATATACCGGTTACCAAGGGCGGCGGCCGCTGCTTGACCGGCCTTCCCGTGATAGTAAGCGCCGATAAGTGTCGCATCTTCGGCCGGATGGCCCTGAGCGATAAAGGATGCGATCATGCCGGCAAGCAGATCACCGCTTCCGGCGGTGGCCATGCCGGGTGCGCCGTCGCCGTGCAGGAACACGGCGCCGGAAGGCAGCGCGGTCAGACTGCTGCTTCCTTTCAGATGTACGATCGCACCGGTTTTGTATGCCAATTCCAGCGATCGATCGATCGGAGCAAGCAAAACATCTTCAGTTGCTATACCCAATAAGCGCGCGAATTCACCCGTATGCGGTGTGATCACCCGCGGCGCCGGACAGTTTTTCAGGTCGTCCGGATGCAAGGCGAACAAAGCGTCCGCATCCAGGACCAGCGGAAGCGAGAGTTCCCGGACCAGCGTACGCGTCAGCCTGCCGCTTGCGGGAGATCGGCCGAGTCCCGGCCCAAGTAATACGGCCTGACTTTTTTCACACAGTGCGTAAATACGCGGCAGGTCGGATTCGATCAATATCTGTCGGTCCTGTCCCTCATCTACGATCGCTTCGATCAGATGTTGCAGCAGGATGGGTTTGACACTGCCCGGGACCAGCGCGCGTAAGATGCCGGCGCCGCTTTTTAGCGCTGCCTGTGCCGCCAGCGTCACCGCACCCGGCATGGCGGCCGAACCGCCAAGGCAAAGCACCTGTCCCCTGGAATATTTATGCGCTGTTATCTGTATCGGCTTTAAACGTGTTTTTATGATATCATGATCACACAGACTGACCTGGGGGACCGCATAAGCAAATGAGGCCTCCGGATAATGCAGGTCAACCGGCAGTAAATGTCCACAGTAAGCCTTACCCTCGAACAGAAAATTCCCTGTTTTATAAAAACCCATGCAGACGGTAACATTCGCTTTCAGTATAGGTCCAAGCGGGTAACCGCTGGTACCGTGGAGTCCGGACGGAATATCCACAGCGATCACCGGCTGATCGCTCCGGGTGTCGCACAGCATTTGCAAAACTTCCCGGAACAGCCCTTCAACGGGTCGGTTCAATCCCGTGCCGAACAGGGCATCGATCCAGCATGTATGAGTTTTGAGCAAATATTTAAGATTATCAGTCTTGCGGATAACCGCGGGCAGAATGCCGGCCTCACGCATACGTTCAAAATGGACGCGGGCATCGCCGCCAAGGGCATTCTCTTCACAGAATATAAAAACATCCACGAAAGGGATTCCGTTTTGTTTAAGTTCCATTGCGGCAACAAAACCGTCACCGCCGTTATTGCCGGTACCTGAAAATATTTGTACATGTGAGATATTATTCTCCCGGCATATCTTCAAAGCGGTATCCGCCACCGCCTTGCCGGCAGCTTCCATCAGGGCGATGCCGCTGACCTTTTGGACATCCATAGCGTCCCGGTCGATCCTGCGTGCCGCTTCGGCGCTTACGATACGTATCATACCGGATCTCCGTTCAGTTGAGCAACAATATCCAGTATTTCATCTACACGTGCGATCTCATAGTCCGCACCGTGATCACGGGTGTTAAAAATATCTCCGTAACGCGCAAAGACCGTCACCATTCCGAGATTTTTTGCACCGATCATATCCCGTTCGGCCCAGTCGCCAACCATGACGCATGCCTCGGGCCGGGAGCCCAAATGGTCCAGTGCCAATTTGAATGGTTTGGGCGAGGGTTTGAATTCACCGCTGTCACTGTGGGTGACGACTACGTCGAAAAGATGGTGGAAGTTCAACTGATATAAGCGCAACCAGGCTTCACGTCCCGGTGCGTCGGAAACTACGGCCAGCTTCAGTCCCTTTTTCATTAAGGCGATCAGGGTCGCATACACGCCCGGATAAGGATTCAGTGCGGCTTCGCGGCTTTTTTTATACCCAATTATCGCGGCAGCCAGGAATTTATGACTGGAACAACCGTGGAATTCCATGATCACGTCATCGAAAACGGTCTGATATTCCCAACCTTTTTCCTCATAGATCTCAAAGATCCGCCGGTACACGGTATCCGCATCTGCGCGTAAGCCGGCTTCAAGCATGGCTTTAACACCACCCATGACGGCCTGCTTCTTCAGAAGGGAAAAATCGACCAGTGTATTGTCAAGATCAAATATAACTGCTTCTATCATACCCGAATATATGAAAAACAAATTCCTACGTCAAAGCAGTTTTTATGGCAGGAAGCAGCTGTTCACCGCCAAACGCCGGGAAAGGAAGTACGCGTGTACTTTATTCGGTCGATTCATTGCAATTTATTCCATTTTCACTTTGAAAAGGGACATTTATTATACTAATTTACACATCTTATGCAGCGTTTGTTAATTTTTTAATAAAGGAGAGAGGCCTACAATGTTAAATCCCGGTATCATTCCTTCATCGGAGCCAAGCATCAGGGTCGGTATTGTGCTTCCGCATGACGGACAAAAAAAGATCAGTACTTTTCTTTCAAATATGTGCGATTATGAAATGGCGGTAGATGCACTCACCTTTTCAACCTGTGAAGTTGCGGGTATTTTATTCAAGATTGAAGAAAACGCCATCAACTTCAGCATAAACGGGAAAGAATACAAAGATGTTCATAAAATCGTGTTCCGGCCAAGATCCGACAAATCCCATATCACACTTGATCCCGTTATTTCCGGGCGCGAATTCCACTGGCGTAAATATATCAGCGTTAAATTACCCGGTATCGTTGAGATAAGCGTAACACGCAAGAATCTGCTGGTTGTAAACGAACTGCCGCTTGAGCAATATCTGACCTGCGTGGCAACATCCGAGATGGGTGCCGCATGTCCGCCGGCACTGATCGAAGCACAGACCGTGGTCGCGCGTTCCTGGATGCTGGCGAATGTTGAACAAAAACATGTGACCCTTGGATTTGATGTTTGCAATGATGACTGTTGTCAGCGTTATCAGGGATTGAACAACGTTACCGAAAACAGCAAAAAAGGCGCCATGGTCACACGCGGGAAAGTCATCATGTTTGACAACAAGATCTGCGATGCGCGTTATTCCAAATCCTGTGGCGGCAAGATGGAGCGTTTCGAAAATCTGTGGGAAGGTGACGCATTGCCCTATATGCAAAATCTGCCGGACATGCCGAAAGGCAACACGGTTCCGAACCTGACCGTGGAAGAAAATGCAAGAGAATGGATCCAGTCCACGCCCAAAGAAGCTTTCTGCAGTTCCTTTACCGTTCCCGAAAAAGAATTGAAAAAATATATCGGTGCCTGTGATGATGAAGGCGAGTATTTTCGCTGGACCGTAGAGATCAGCAACGAAGAGCTCGCCGCAAATTTACGTGATAAACTGAATTTACCCGTAAAGACCGTGCTGGATCTTCAGACCCGTAAACGCGGCGGCAGCGGCCGTTTGCTAGAACTGGGGATCGTCTATCTTGATTTTGAGGATAAACGACAGGAAACACTTGTTCTGAAGGATTACAACGCTCGTCTTGTACTTCATCCGAAGTTTCTGTTCTCGTCCGCAGTCGTGATAGAAAAGATCGGTTCGGGCGAGATCCCGAGACGTTTTATTTACAAAGGCGCAGGGTGGGGCCACGGTTCCGGTATGTGCCAGATCGGAGCGCTCGGTATGTCACTGAAAGGATATTCCACAGAAGAGATCCTGGCACACTATTACCCGGGAAGTGTTTACAAACAGATCTATAAATAAGCAAGGAAGGGTTACGCATGAGCAAAAAAGAACCTCGGCAGATGAAGGGTAAACCTTGGAGTTGGGTTCCTTCCCTCTACTTTATTGAAGGTATTCCGTATACGGTCGTGATGGTCGTATCGGTCGTTATGTATAAGATGCTCGGTATTTCCAATACGGATATTGCCTTGTATACCAGCTTGCTTTATCTCCCCTGGGTACTGAAACCCTTGTGGAGTCCCATTGTCGATAATTTAAAGACAAAACGCTGGTGGATCCTGGTCATGCAGTTTGTTTTGGGGATTCTTTTTGCATGTATTGCACTGACGATCCCGACAACCGATTTTTTCCGCATCAGTATTGCTTTTCTCTGGCTGATGGCCTTTACATCGGCAACACACGATATTGCGGCGGACGGATTTTATATGATCGGACTGGAAGAAGGGGATCAGGCCTTCTTTAACGGAATTCGTTCGGCGTTTTACCGCGTTGCCATGCTTATGGGACAAGGGGTTTTCGTGATCCTGGTCAGTATATTGATCAATGCTTCCGGCATGGATACGATAGAGATCGAAGTAAAAGCCGTACCGGAGAATACCGGAACCCAAACTTTTATCCTTGAAGGAACGGATTTTAAAGAACAGGCGGGTGACATGTATCTCGTTTATGCCCCGGATGTTCTTGAGATACCCATCAAACAAGTCAGTCCCGCCTATGCTGATTCGGTCATAAAGGCCGTGCGCGCATGGAACCTCGCCCAGGGACAACCGGATCCCGATGCCCCGCAGATAGCAAAAGAAGCGGGTCGCCGTCAAAAAACGCGAAGGGATGTGGAGCCGCGTCCGAAAAAATTCGAGAACTGGCTGCGCATGAACTTCGGGGTGCCCGAAATACCGATCGAAGAGTATGCCGGAAATATCGGAATCGTTTCGTTCCACCTGTCCAAGGCCCCCCAGGAAGATAAGATCGTGATCGTAACCTTCGGACAGGACAGGGGAGATAAAAGTATCCAACTGGTGGAGGGAATGCGCTTCGAATTTACCTCCGAGAACTGGAATAAGCCGGTCCTTGCAGCGATCCAGCTGGACAATAAATTGACCACCTCTTCCGCCGCTTACTTCGATGCAAAATCCGGGAATGTGGTCATGGCCTGGACGGTCCTTTTCTTCTGCCTCGGCGCGATGTTCTTTATTTTCTGGCTTGCGCACCGTTTTACACTGCCGAAAGTAGAAGTGGACCGTGTGGAACGTTCCGCTCTGCAGGCACTTAAAGACTTCTTTGCCACCTTCGGGTCCTTCTTTACGAAGAAACATATCGGTCTTGCCATCGCTTTTATGCTTCTTTTCCGTTTGGGAGAATCACAGCTTGTCAAACTTTCCGCACCGTTCATGCTGGATACGCGTGAAGCCGGCGGACTGGGACTGACAGCCGGCCAGTATGGTCTTACTTACGGGACCATCGGTGTCTTATTCCTCACGATCGGCGGCATACTCGGTGGTATAGCGGTTGCAAAACACGGATTGAAAAAATGGATCTGGTGGTTTGCCATCATGATCAACGTTCCCAATGCCGTTTATATTTTCCTTTCCTATGCACAACCCTCCAGTCTTGGTATCATTATTCCCTGTGTGGCGTTCGAGACCTTTGGTTATGGATTCGGATTCACGGCTTATATGATGTTTATGATCTATATTTCCAAAGGACAGTATAAAACCTCACACTACGCAATCTGTACTGCCTTCATGGCCTTGGGTATGATGTTACCCGGAATGATGAGCGGATGGCTGCAGGAAATTATCGGTTACGAACATTTCTTCATCTGGGTCATGATCGCCACGATACCCGGATTTATTCTTATTAAATTCATGAAAATCGATCCCGAATTCGGGAAAAAGGTCAAAGCAGTAGAATAGACCATCTTAACAGAACAAATTATAAAAGCCTTTTTCATTTAAAGAAAAAGGCTTTTTTATATATCTGAATACGTTGTATCAAAATAGAATGAAAGGATATCAGATGAGTTTGGATAACACCCTGCTTAGTGATTCCAGGGCATCTTCCGGCAGCATATCCACCCCGCCCTTGATCGTTGCCCGTGACGAGATAAAGTTAATGCGGTCTCTGAAGCGGGCGATGAATTCTTCCCGGTAATCCGGATCGTCAAGGGAGGGGTCGAAGCCATCGACATCCATGATCTCGATCTGTTCAAAGGGTGACCAGGGTTTGAATATTGCGGTACCTGTAATTATCGATTCAATGATATCCAGGGTATGTTTCGGCTGAACTTTTTTGCCCATAAATGATCCGGTGTTAAGAACATAGCAATCCACCCCGTCAGCGAGCAATTTTTTAAAACGCAGATAATCCAGCCTGAGAGGATAGGTGCGAAAAGGATTGGCATAAGGTTCCACCACCAATGCCTCCGGATCGATCCCGGGTGCCAGACGTTCCGCGCTGGTCCGTTTTGTCGCCAGGGTGGCACCCATGGCAGAACCCAGCGCAGCATCGCGCAATTTAATGACCGGAGGCATGGTCGGATCTTTCATCAGCCAGAAGATGGCGTTGATGGGATCATCAATACGGTCCACCCGGTTAGGTGACCAATAACGCGATTTGATGGCCCGTCCGTTGCCGTTCCGCAGGTCCTCGGTAACCGGATATACTTTTCCGTCGGCATAGGTGACCGCCCCGTTGTTCTGCAGGGTCAGAATGTATTTGTTATCCTCACAATTCATCGGATAATCCTGCGTCTTATCGAAATAGGTCGGTTCCAGCGCAATGGAATATTTCTTTTCGATATTGATGATAAAGGCATCATCATGCAATACTGTCACATCGAATTTATTATCGTGCTTTGCGTGCGTGATCGTTGATTTTCCCGAACCCGATAAACCAAAAACGGCAACCGTGAATTTCTTGTCCTTTTCAAGGTTGTATCGTTTTAGTCCTCCGTGGCAGGCGGCATAACCGTTCCGTGCCGCAATACTCCAACCCAGAGTCAGCGTTCCTTTTTTGTGTTCCCCAAAGTAACGCATTCCAAGCAGCACCGCGCAATTGTATTCCGGATCGAAGAAGGTAAGACCCAATGGATGGTCCTTATGCTGCCAATCCGGATCGGAGAAAACGTAAATATCTCCTTCAGGCAATTCGCGGGACCCTTGATAGCGTATCCGGAATTCTTCGTTCAGATACTCAAAATTCAACATCCATGATAAAAGTATGTTCTCATGACCCTCGGGAATGAGCAGGTGGGCTTTGACCATGAAGTCCTCGTCAAGACCGATCACACTCTCTGCATGGAACAGGGTGCGAAAACGGCTGGCATAGATGGCTTCCCGCACTTTTGCGGAATATTCCCTGATGTCCGTATCCGTTTCACCGAGGATACGTCTGGCAGCGGCGCAGCGTCCGACAACCGCGCCGTCATTGAACAGCAGTACATTGGCATTCTTCGGCAGTCCCTGTTCCTTGGCTTTATAGATCGGCATTCCCGTCAGTTCAATGGTTCCGGGTGAATGTAAGGCCATGTCGTATGCTTCCGCCACCGTCGGCACTTTTTTCACGTTATTGGCATAAAATGCCGTTTGAACGCTGGTGCGGATCGTTGATGTTATTCGACTGAACTCCTTTTGCTCACGAAATTGTCCGATACTTGCCATGGATGTCCCGTTTATGAATTGCAGCAGTCTTTACAGACCGCATAAAGGTTCTCAAAAAGTGTTTCGATCTTATCGTTCGCTACAGCCGAAAAGGCCAGACGGATCACGCCCTGGATAAAGATCACTCCGGTATCATATTGTCCGATCAGATTTCTGCGGATAAGATCCCCGTTCAGTCCTTCCGCAAGAGAAACACACATAAAATAACCTGAATTGTGGGGGAGGGGTGTGAAATATTTTGCGTATCGTTTGCCGTGTTTTGCGAGGACTGACCTGACCGTTTCGTAGCGCGAATTCAGCAACGCATACTTTTCCTTTTTTTCTTCATGATACTTTGGATCCCGATAGGCTTCAAGTAGTAAAGATTGTGAAATATGCGGGGAGGAAGAAACGGAACTCCGGATACCGCCGGCTACTTTGCTCTCCATTATCTCGCAGACTTCCATATCCATACCTTTTACGGCAAAGGTTATGAAGCCGGTTCGGAAACCCCAGACATAATCTTCTTTGGTCGCACCGTCAAGCTTGACTGCCAGGACCCGTTCATGAAGATCGGCGAGGAAAGCAAAGGGTGACTGGGTTTCAACATCATCCTCATATACCAGTCCGAAATAGGCATCGTCGCAAATAACCACAATATCATTACCATGCTCGGCACCGGCATGAATGATCCGGACCATGCTTTGCATTTCGCTTTTGGTTGGGGTATAACCAGTGGGATTATTGGGGAAATTCAGGACCACCACTTTTTTCCCGACCGGGTCGGTCATAAGACGTTCTTCCAGTCCCCGAAGGTTCATACCGGAACCATCATAAAAAGGATAGATATCAAATCGCACATCAAAGCGCTCTTTGAAAAGCATATTATAGTTGCCCCAGTACATATCGGCAATGATCACCGTATCACCGGGGTCCAGAAAAAGCATGCCGGCAATGCTTAATCCATGGCTCAGGGCACAGGTTACTACCGGCAGAGAAGTGGTCTTTCCCTCTAAAGCCGGGTTTTTCAGCAATTGCATGTCTTTCCATTTTTTCCGAAGATCGGGCAGACCGAGACAACCCGCGTAAGGGAATACCCGGCCCGGATCCAGCGTGATATGCCGTTCCATTGAACGAAAATGAAGCGGCGAACCGTCATCTTCCAGCGCTATACCGATAGTCGCATTGATCGCGGTCCCCTTTGCCTGCATGCTTTGAGCCAGGATCCCGGTTTTCGGGAAATAGCTCTCTCTGCCTTTTTGTGATAACATTCGGTAAACGGACGGCGCCAGCAAAGCGAGACGTTCATTCAGTTCAACAGCAAGTGGATTCATTTTCGCTCCTTAAACGGTACGGATCTGATCGAATTGTCATTTCTGTGTCCGGCGTGGGATCTCTGCGAACACATGATCATTTTTATCAATTAAGCTTAATATAATATAGTTTATCCTGAAAAGTAAATTGATTTAGAATACCGCATGCAATAAAAAGACATAAAAATGCAGACCCGGAGCAGCGCGTATCTCCGCAATAAGGGAAAACGATGAACAACCGCCCTTACAAGTCTTTGACCGGAGAACTGATCTGCGTTGAAATCATCAATGAACAGCAAATATTGTAAATTATGTTTTGGAGAAACCCACACATTGACAATAAAACTTAAAAGTGAAGTAAAACACTGATTATACTTGATTAAAACAAAATAATATGTGTAAACTGCACATACATATTTTTGAGGACGAACCATGGAACATATTACTTTTATTACGACCGGCGGAACGATCGAAAAGACCTATGACGAACGGACGGGAATCCTGGCCAATCAGCATTCCATACTTTCGCATATTTTAAGTACCCTGCGTTTGCCCGATCTCTCGGTGGATCAGCGCAATGTGATCTTCAAGGATTCCCTGGATATGACCGACGAGGATCGACGTATCGTTTTGCAAATCACCCGTGAAACCATGAACAATTCCGATGCGATAATTATTGTTCACGGCACCGACACGCTGGCCCTCACCGGAGAACTTTTATATAGAGAGATCCCCCGACCATCCTGTCCGATCATTTTTACGGGTGCCATGCGTCCTTATGAATTCCGCGACAGCGATGCCGCCCAGAACATTACCGAAGCCCTGTTTGCCGCACGGGTATTGGATCCGGGAATATATGTTGTCATGCACAACCGTTTACTTACCTTTCCCGGAGTTCAAAAAGATCACAGGACAATGACCTTCACAAAAGATCCGGCGTTTTAATTATCCCATAAGGACGTAAATGATCGCGTTCGGATCAAAAAATATTGTAAAAGCCGGCACGGGGTTTTATCTTTTAATATGATGCGAAATGTTAAAAGCCTTGTCTACATCGTTTTATTCCTTGTCCTTTTAAGCGGTCAGAAGACATATGGCCGGCCCGCCAATGTTTTGCAAACACATGTCGGCATGAACAGCACTGCATTCAGAGATAAGAGCATGTCCCCGTTGATGTATACGGGACTCGGTCTTTCGGGCGGTGTATCCTTTGAACATGTCCTGCAGAAACGGACTGAATTGTTCATGCTTTCATTTGATTTAGCCGGAACCGGCAATCCCTTCGGGAATACCTGTGAGCTTAGCGGTTTTGCATTTAAGAACTATAATTTATATCATAGTGAAGGCGACCGGCAGAACCGGATCGTTGCGGGTTGGTCAAACAATAACTATTTTAATTATTATGTGAATGAAAACTACGGTAATTTCAGAGAACGGTCCAATTATCTGACCACCTTCGGTCCCGCCGCCGCCTACCGGTACCGCTTTGATCTTTTCGGCCGGGAAATGGCTTTTGATATGCTGCTTGATATCCAGTTGCTGGGTTTTTACCTGCGCCCCTCGTATGTCTCAAACAATCCCGAAGGATATCTGGATCCCGAAAACTCAGGATTTATGGGTTTTCTGTATTCGATCGGAGCGTTTTTACCGCATCAGGCATGGCATGCCGGGCTGAGTCCGAAGATCACATATTTCTTCAGATCAGGCAATGGGATTTCACTCAATTATCAGTATGAATATCTGCGTATAAACAGACCGGAACCCTTTGTTCAGAGTACCGGGAAATGGTATTTAACCGTGATAACAAAATTATGAAAAAGCTGAAAATTAATATCCCCATCTTTCTGACGATGGTATTGCTTACGGTATCATGCGAGCGATTTCTGCTTGCCCCGGATCCGCAGAGTGACCCGGTCGGTAATTTTGAGTTCCTTTGGCATGAATTGAACAATAAATACAGTTATTTTGAGTACAAATCCCTGGATTGGGATTCGATCTATACCGCCTATCGCCCGCAGGTCCGCGAAGACATGAGCGACCGGGAATTGTTCGATCTGCTTGCCGCCATGCTCTATGAATTAAAGGATGGACATGTCAATATCACAAGTCCCTTTGACCGGAGCCGCAACTGGAGTTGGTATCTGGATCATCCGCAGAACTTCAATGAGACCATCATTTACAGAAATTATCTTGGAAATGACTATCGCATTACGGGTCCCTTGCATAACCAGATCATCGACTCCGTCTTATATGTGTATTACGCTTCATTTGCCAACCGTATCAGCACTGCGCATCTGGATGCATTGATGGAACGCGCGGAAGGCCTGAAAGGAGTGATCATTGATATTCGCAACAACGGCGGAGGCTCTTCCGGAAATGCCTATGCCCTGGCGTCCTGTTTTTCGGACAGTAGCTGGACTTACGGAAAAAACCGAGTGAAGACCGGACCCGGACCCGACGATTTTTCACCGTGGAACACATTGTCGGTTCATCCGCGTTCCGGCAAACGCTTCAGCGGGGAAGTCGTGCTCCTATGTAACCGGAATTCCTACAGTGCATCAAATCTGTTCGCACTGATGATGAAATCCCTGCCCAATGTGACACTGGCAGGTGATAACTCCGGAGGCGGTGGCGGCACACCCGCGTTCGGGGAGCTGCCCAATGGTTGGATATATCGCTTTTCAGCCACGCAGACGATAAATATGCAAGGCGAACATACCGAGCATGGTGTCCCGGTTGACATCCGTCTGGACCTTGATCCCGCAGATGAAGCACTGGGCATCGACAATATACTCGAAACGGCGCTGGATCTTTTTCGTCCCTGATCTTTTAATGATCGTTCAATTGTTAGTTTGGTATGTCAAAAAATAAGGTTTTATTACAGGGAAAAATATCCGTATAATTTAGAGAAACATTATTTAGTGTGCTGAAATGAATATTTCGATGCTTCAAATCCTTATTCTGGCCGTATTGATATATATCACACCCATGTTCATGATCCATGAATATTTGCGAAAATATAATGAGAAAATCCCGAATATTTTTATTTTTGGTTTGAAAATAACTGGCTATTTGAAACAATACAGGAAAGTCAGCAAGATCAAAACCGGCAGGATCGGTTCTCTGTACTATCTGTGGTTCATCTCATTGGGCTTGTCCCTTATCCTGATCCTGCTGGCTGTTTTTATCAAAGACATAGCAATTTGATCCTAAAACGGACATTAAATCTTACCGGATCGTCTGAAAAGAGATATAGGATGTTAACAATTAAATAGAGGGATCCCATGAACGATTATAAAAAGGCCTGGGATGACATTCTGCAGAGATCCGATTTTGCATGGTGGGAATGGGATATCGCAACAAACACGGTGCGTTTCAATGACCTGAAAGCAAGCATGCTGGGATATGATCCCGCAGATTTCAAAGAACAGGGTTATCAGGGCTTTACCAAACTTGTTCATCCCGAAGATCATGAAAAGACCATGGATGCCATGCGCCGGGTCCTGAGCGGTATAACGAATCTGTATCAAATCGATTATCGTATAAAAACACATGCCGGTGACTACGTCTGGTTCATGGACCGGGGGATCATTATCGAAAAAAACGATCAGGACCGGCCATTGAAGATCAGGGGAATCGTGATCGATCTCGGTCGCGAATCACAGCGCGGCACGGATATCGATGCCTTGCTGTCCGTTATCTACCGGTCCGCTACCTTTGCGGAGGGAAAAGTTTCATTTATAACCGTCTGCAGCCTGTGTAATAAGGTAAAAGAAAAAGATACGGACTGGATCGATCTGCCCGC
Source organism: uncultured bacterium (assembly GCA_964535585.1). Lineage (GTDB taxonomy): Bacteria > Fidelibacterota > Fidelibacteria > Fidelibacterales > Fidelibacteraceae > M50B103. The sequence continues at coordinate 15,376 of CAZHTR010000013.1, forward strand.
AGATCTGTCCGCACTCATCGGGGAAAGGGTATCTCATGGGATCTGCCCCACATGTATTAAGAAATTGTATCCCGACCTGGCGGATGAAGTCCTCGACAAGATAAAAGAGACATGATCATAATGTTGTGATCCGGATATGGGAAATGACCTTCAGTCCGGATCGCGTACATTTTGCAGAAGAAAAAATATTGCAAATTTCATACCGAGCGTAGTAAGTTATCACTGCACAGGCAATGGAAATGTTTGGGGAAATGATTTTCCATTGAATACACAGGAGACGTTAAATATAAAAGAACAGGGAACTGAAGTATGCTTGACCAAAACAAAATTGCATTTGTTTTTCCCGGCCAGGGATCCCAATTTGTCGGGATGGGAAAAGACGTATATGCTGCCTGTCCGGCAGCAAGAACCGTTTTTCAAACAGCCGACACGGCACTGGGTTTTTCGCTCAGTACGCTGTGTTTTGAAGGACCGGAAGAAGAGCTTAAACTTACCGAAAATACACAACCCGCGATCCTTACAAACAGTATAGCCTTGTTACGGGTTATTGAGGACCGTCTCTCATTAAAACCGGATTTTGTTGCGGGTCACAGTCTGGGAGAATACACTGCACTGGTATGTGCTGATGCGATTTCATTTGAAGATGCTGTCAGAACGGTACGGCAGCGCGGGAGATTCATGCAGGAAGCGGTACCGCTAGGAACCGGGGAAATGACGGCTGTTATCGGCCTGGAGCAGGAAAAATTGCAGGCATTCTGTAATGAGGTCAATCACGAGAACCATCTTGTTGTTATTGCCAATATCAATTGTCCCCGGCAATATGTGATTTCAGGACATGCCGAAGCGGTACATGTTGTAATGCAGTTGTCGCAAAAAGAAGGTGCGATGATCGTTCCGCTTGCGGTGAGTGCGCCATTCCATTCTCCTTTGATGGAAAGAGCCGCAACGAACCTTGAAAGCTGGTTAAGGGACATACCCTTTAATGATCTGAAATATCCGCTTGTGAACAACGCCGAAGCGGAGATCATCAATAACGGTGACGCGGCGAAAGTCTCTCTGGTCCGCCAAATGCAAGCAAGCGTTCAATGGGAACGCTCGATCCGCCGTCTGATGGAGGCGGGTGTGGATACTTTTATCGAGATCGGCCCGGGGAAGGTGCTGAGCGGACTGTTGAAACGCATTGACAGATCCCTGAACATTTTGAACATTTCGGATATGGCCTCACTGGAACACGCCCTCCAAACCCTAAACCCTAAACCCTAACCCCTTTATTCTATGCTTGAGATCGGTACAGACATTGTAGATATCGCGCGTTTTGACAGCATGGTGCATAACGAAGTATTTTTAAAAAAATATTTTCATCCCAATGAAATTGCGTATGTGCAGAACGCCGCACACCCTTCACAGCATCTTGCCGTTCGCTTTGCGGCAAAAGAAGCGGTCCGGAAGATACTGCTTGCACATGTGGATGATCTCGGCTGGCGGGACAGCTGGATAGAAAATGACGTCACGGGAAAACCGATCTTGCATTTTTCCGAGACAGTGAAAAAAAAGATCCGGATCGGACACACTTCCATTTCTCTGAGTCATACCCGGACCACAGCGATCGCCGTATTGATCCTGGATATTGAGCCATAGGGATTTCTAACATAGATATAAACCGGACCGGGTGAGCTCAACGGAACCAAGGCGACGAAAAAAAAGATTGACAAATTGTTTGAAATTGTATTAGACTACCGTTGAGATGTTTGATGTTTTTCACTAAAACATGAAAGATCTTAACACACGGAGGAATTAAAATGAAAGAACAGTTATTCGAACTCATCGCAAACGAACTGAGTGTAGCAAAAGAAAAGATCACTTTGGATGCGGACCTTCAGGAGGATCTCGGAGCAGATTCTCTGGATGCCATTCAGCTTATTATGAGTATTGAAAATGAATTCAATATTACGGTTCCCGAAACCGAGATCAATAATCTGAAGAAGGTAGGCGCCCTTCTGAAATATATCGAAGATCATCAATAGAACCTTTACGTCAGGATAAACGGCTCTTCTCGTTTTAACGGGGATATGTGTTGTTATTTGGGGTACAAATTGCGTGTCGCCGTGAAGGGATCAGCGTAAAACAGCACAGCCCTTGCCGTTCATCTTAAGACGCAGGTACGTTATTCTTTTTTAATCAGAGAAAGAACAATGAAAAAAACAAGTCAGCAATACGGATGCTTGGGGTACTTTTTCGTAAGAAAGAGTTTGCATCCGTATTGGGAGACATGATGGCATGGTATTAAAAAGAGGTGGATCGAAAAACACAGGAGGAACGGGAGATGAGCATGAACAGAGGATTTTTCAGGATCGTATCGACCGGGCATTATACGCCCGAAATGATACTTTCAAACAAGGACCTTGAACAGATGGTCGATACGTCGGATGCATGGATAACTGAGCGTACGGGTATACGGGAGCGACATATAGCGAACGGAAAGACCACATCGGACCTGGCGGTGATCGCGGCACAGCGGGCAATTGACAGGATCGGTTACGATAAAGAAAAGATCGATCTGATCATTGTAGCGACCTTTACACCCGAAATGAAAATACCCGGGGTTGCTTCGCGCGTACAGGCAAAACTCGGATTGGACAAACCCGGTATTCTGGCCTTTGATATCAATGCCGCCTGTACGGGGTTCATCTATGCGCTGAACATCGCGGAGCGCATGTTAAGCAACGATACCTATCGCAGTGCCCTGGTCATCGGGGCGGAGGTGATCAGTAAAGTCACGGATTACCGGGACCGGAACACCTGCATTCTTTTTGGGGACGGTGCGGGTGCCGTGATCCTTGAGAAAGATGAAACAAAAGAGGTTATTTTCCATGTTTCGTCCAAAGGTGACACCGAACTGATCCTTTGTGCGGAAGACCATATCAGCATGGATGGACAAAAGGTATATCAGTTTGCTTCCAAAGCAATGGCGGCGAGCATACGTGAGGTAATGAGCTACGGAGATATTTCCAGGTCCAGTATTCGGAAGATCATCCCGCATCAGGCGAATATCCGTATCATTCAGAGCGCATCCAAAGCACTGGACATACCTCTGGATGCGTTTTATATCAATATCCAGAAATACGGGAATACATCTGCGGCCAGCATTCCGATCGCACTCGATGAAATGCTGGAGGAGGAAACCCCGGCATCCGATGAAAAGGTCTTATTGGTCGGCTTTGGCGCGGGTCTGACATCCGGGGCATGTGCATTAAGTTTTTAATGAGGATAAAATGAAGAACATCAACGAATTGATCGGAACGAAATACCCGCTGATACAAGGGGGAATGGCTAACATTGCAGACCATCGTTTTGCCGCCACGGTATCGGAAGCCGGCGGACTCGGGGTGATCGCGGCCGGTGCGAACGATGCGGAAACGGTACGCAAAGAGATCAGGCTCTGCAGAAAACTGACCACCCGGCCTTTCGGAGTGAACATCATGTTGCTCAGTCCGCATTCGGAAGATATCGCCCGTGTGATCATGGAAGAAAAAGTGCCGGTCGTGACCACCGGTGCCGGGAGTCCGGCGCAGTTTATCCCCGGATGGAAAGTCGCCGGGGTCATAGTTATTCCCGTCATTGCCTCCTGTGCACATGCCATCCGTATGGAACGTGCCGGTGCGGATGCCATTATTGCCGAGGGGCAGGAAGCAGGCGGGCATATCGGGGAACTGACCACCATGGCACTGGTTCCGCAAGTGGTTGACCGTGTTAACATACCGGTCATCGCAGCAGGCGGTATCGCGGATCACCGGGGTGTTCTGGCCGTTTTTGCATTGGGCGCAAAGGGCGTTCAGGTTGGCACGGTACTCCTGGCATCCGAAGAATGTCCCGTGCATGTCAATTATAAGGAAATGGTCCTTAAAGCAAGGGATATCGATACCATGGTGACCGGCAGAAAGACCGGTGCCCCCGTCAGAGTACTGAAGAACCTGATGGCAAAAAAATACAATGCCATGTGCGAGCAGGATATTTCACTGGAAGAACTTGAGAAACTGACCCTCGGCTCTCTGCGCCGTGCGGTCATAAACGGCGATCTTGAGACCGGCTCTTTTATGGCGGGTCAGATAGCCGGACTGGTGAATGAGCTGCGGCCGGTCAAAACGATCATTGAATCCCTGTTCCTGCCGCTGGAAACATATAAAGAGCAGCTGGAGATCTTATAAAAAAGATACTGTCTGTTAAAAAGTCTCTGTATATTGAACGAATATAAATTAATAGAACCGGAGGTCCCATGAAAGACTTCAAAGATAAGGTTGTACTGATTACCGGTTGTGCCACCGGAATTGGAGAGGCGATCGGTACACAATTTGCCGAACAGGGCGCGATCGTTGCCGGCACCTATAATAGTTCGGCAACAAAGGCAAAAGCCTTATGTGAAAAGCTTACCGGAAAAGGTTACGCATACCACATCCATAAAGTCGATGTTTCCGTCTATGATGAAGTTATGGTGCTGGTCGACACCTTGATCAAAACCCATGGGAAGATCGATATTCTGATAAACAACGCCGGCATCACCCGGGACCAGTTGATGCTGAGAATGCGTGAGGAAGATTTCGACAGTGTGATCGCAGTCAACCTCAAAGGGACCTGGAATCTTATCAAAGCCGTATCGCCCCATATGATCAAAGCGCGTTACGGACGCATTATAAACATTAGTTCGATATCGGGAGTTACGGGGAATGCCGGACAAGCGAACTACGCAGCATCAAAAGCGGGTATTCTCGGTCTGACAAGGTCCGTCGCACGGGAATTTGCCAGAAGAAACATCACCTGTAATGCGGTTGCTCCGGGATTTATCGAAACCGGTATGACGGCAGCGCTTCCCGATAGTATAAAGGAAAAATCACTGGAAATGATCCCACTCGGACGTTTCGGCCGGGTAGAAGATGTCGCACCGCTGGTACTGTTTCTTGCAAGCGACGGATCAAATTATATCACAGGACAGGTCGTTCATGTTGACGGCGGTCTGGTAATGCATTAGGAGGATACATGAAACGCAGAGTAGTTGTTACGGGACTGGGGACCATCAATCCGATCGGTCATGATACGGCATCCACATGGGAGGGGATCAAGGCCGGGAAGAACGGAATTGATGCGATCACACTTTTTGATATTTCAAAACAGAAACCCTATCTGGCAGGCGAAGTGAAGAACTTCAACGTAGAGGAATACATGTCTCCGAAAGAGGCAAAACGTCTTGACAGGACAACCATTTTCGCGCTTATTGCCGCGGAGGAAGCCTATCGGGACGGCGAGCTTGCGGAAGCGGAGATCAATGGGGACCGTTTCGGTGTTTTCGTTGGCAGCGGCATGGGGGGATCGCAAACGCTGTACGATGAAACAAAAAAAATATTTGAACGCGGGGCGGACCGGATGAACCCTTTCTTCATTCCCAACGCGATCATTAATCTGGTCGGAGGGAACATCGCGATCAAATATCAGGCAAAAGGGGCTTCGATCTCCATTGTGAGTGCATGTTCGTCCGCCACGAATTCCATCGGCGAAGCTTTTCATTACATTCGGGACGGATATCTCGACCTGATACTGACGGGCGGCTCTGAAGCACCCATCAACGAAATGGGTGTCGGCGGTTTTTCCGTCATGCGTGCCATCTCGCCATGCCTTGACAGGGACAGGGCTTCGATCCCCTTTGACCTGGAGCGTTCCGGATTTGTTATGGCGGAAGGCGCGGGAATTCTGCTGATCGAAGAACTGGAACATGCCAGAAAACGGAATGCGAAGATATATGCTGAAATTGTCGGTTACCATTCCAATTGCGACGCCTTTCATATTACGCAGCCGGATGAGAAGGCCGAAGGGATCACCAAATGTATGAAGAGTGCCATGTCGGATGGGGATGTATCGCCGGAGTGGATCGATTTTATCAGTCCGCACGGCACGTCAACCTACTACAATGACCGTCTTGAAACAAAGGGGATCAAGCAGGCTTTCGGTGAACATGCACATAAGATCAGCATTGGCGCGACAAAATCTATGCACGGCCATTCGCTGGGGGCTGTCGGCGGTATTGAAACGATCATAACCGTTAAGGCTATGGCGGATAGTATCGTACCTCCAACCATCAATTACCGCGTACCCGATCCCGAATGCGATCTGGATTATACACCCAATGAAAGCAAAAAACGCGAGATTCGATATGCGCTAAAGAACAGTCTGGGGTTCGGCGGACACAACGCAACATTGGTATTAAAGAAGTGGGAATCCTGAGATGCTGACCGGTGATCAGATCAAAGACATCATTCCGCACAGGGAACCGTTCTTGCTTGTTGACCGCATCATAAAGCTGGATCCCGGAAAAACGGCCGTTGGGGAAAAAGACGTCACCGAAAAAGAATTCTTTTTCCCGGGGCATTTCCCGGACGAATTTGTGATGCCGGGTGTGCTTATCATTGAAGCACTGGCCCAGACGGGAGCCATCACTCTGCTGTCCGTTCCGGAGAATAAAGGTAAAAAAGTTTATTTTGGCGGTATTAAGAACGCAAAATTCAAACGGAAGGTTGTTCCGGGCGATTTACTTCGTCTGGAAGCCGAAATTGACAAACTCAAAACGAATTTCGGCAGAGGGACCGGACGTGCTTTTGTCGGTGATGAACTCGCCTGTGAAGCACAGTTCCTGTTCTCCTATTTTTAGAGAGATATTAGCGATATGGAAAAAAGTAAAAGATCAACGCTGTACAGCGTTGATCTTTCGCGTTGCCTTCATTTTTTTTCCGATTCAAATTGTGAGATCGATTCACGCATAATGCCGATGATATCATCCTGCGCCGCCTGAACGGCCACCTTGATACCGTTCTTAAAAGCATAGGCGTTCGAGCGTCCGTGCGCCTTGATGACCGGTTTGTCATATCCAAAAATGGGTGCGCCGCCGTACTCTTCGTAGCTGCCGACTTTTTTGAGGGTCTTGATCCCGCCGGACAGGCAAAGCAGGCCCAATTTCCAAACAAGCTTTCCCTTCATAGCCATTTCGGCAAGCTTTTTCACGGCTTCGGAAGTGCCTTCCATGGTCTTCATGGCAATATTCCCGCTCATGCCTTCCGAAACGACTACATCAGCTTTACCGCTCATCAGTTCGTTCCCCTCAATGTTGCCGATAAAATTGATATCCTGCCGGGAAGCAAGAAGCTGATAGGCTGTTTTCATCGTTTCATTTCCCTTGTGCTCTTCAGCGCCGATATTAAGGAGAGCAACCGTGGGATCTTCCACACCCCATATTTTCTTTTTGTAACTGATTCCCATGTAAGCGAAATGGACCAGATCATCGGGAGCATTGACCACATTTGCTCCGATATCAAGCATCAATGAGAAAATATGGTTTCTTTTCTGCTCGTTCAATGTCGGATACATGATCCCGATCGCCGTACGCCGTACTCCGGGAATGCGCTTGATATGAATGGCGGCGGACAGGACTACCGCACCGGTGCTGCCGGCGGAGATCATCGCATCCGCCTTTCCCTCGCTTAATAATTTTGCCGCCAGAAGCACGGATGCATTGGGTTTTTCACGGACCGCCTGCAGCGGTGAATCATGTCCGGTGATCATGTCGGGCGTATGGAGGATCTCGATATGTTCCTTCTTATAGGGATGTTTTTCAAGTTCTGCACGAAGAAGCGGTTCGTCCCCGACAAGTATCAAATGTGCGGTCGATTCAAGCGACATTTTGCAGGCACCTTCCACGGTGATCCGGGGGGCATGGTCGCCGCCCATGGCATCAACAGCGATTCTGACAAGAGTATCTGACATGTATGTTTCCTTGTTTTTAATATGTTGCGTAATCTAAATCATTTTTCGGAATGATTGCAAATATAAAAGTCAATGTGCCGCCCTCCCGGGTGCCGGAGGATAAGCGTTTGCAAGGAACAAACAAGGATTTATCCTAAGACTCCCCGGGGTAAATCCAAAAATAAAACATTTTAAATTACCATTATTGATCATAGATTCTTTATCGTCTTAGGATCGGAGGAGCGCATGGACCGCCATTATCAATATGCAATAAAGGCAATCAGGGGCATCATCGGGTGTTTACTGTTAACAGCGACAAGCTTTTCACAGCAGATCGGTATCCCCGGGTATTACCGGATCGATAATAAGCTTTCCCGGCAATTGCAGACCATTGTTGCGGATCTGGAACTTGACGGGGATTTCGATGTGGGCGAGGATGGGGTGGAACAGATATCCCTGGCTGTGATCGATCTTTCGAAAAAGAAACCCCGCCTGGGTGGCGTGAATATGGATAATTTTATTTATCCGGCTTCCGTCTATAAGATATATGTTGCCGCAGAAGTATTACATCAGATCACCCGGGGCGAGTACGGATTGTTCGATCCCCATGTCGTCAGGTCGCCAAACGATGTGGACCGTTCCAAGAATATTCCGTCCGATCCGCGTCCGCTTTTACATGACGGGGATACCGTGACCGTCAATCATTTGCTGGATCTGATGATCACCCGCAGTGATAATGCTTCCGCGAACTGCCTTATCGATATTGCCCAAAGGGAAAATATCAATGCGCTGATGTACGCATACAGCTGGCAGGGGAGTGAGGTGACCCGGAAGTTCCTGAACCGCAGATATGAAGATCCGGGTTATGATACCATCCGCGGTACGGAAACCTGCGCATTACACGCGGCCGATTTCATGTATCGCGCCTACAGCAATCAATTGGTTGATCCCTGGGTGAGCATGCAAATGAAGTCTTTTCTGGCCCGTCAGCAGGATAAAAGCAAACTGGCTGCCGGTTTGCCCCCGGATGCGATGTTCTACCATAAAAGCGGGTGGTTTTCCTACTGGACGAATGATGTTGGTATCGTTGATAACGGTAAAACACAATACGTTATTGCCTGTTTTATTCCCTTGCGGCAATCCATTGCCCTGGAAAAACACCGCGAACTCTCCGCGAGGGTATTTACACTGATGTCCGCGAAAAAATAGGCCGATCAATACGAACCGGATCTTGTCGCTTGTATTTTCAGGACAGATGAAGTAAATTTTACCTTTAAACAAAGGATCGTCACATGAAGAAGATTGCCATCCTGGGCGCAGGAAATATCGGACAGGCCATTTACCGCGGATTGGTACGTAAAGGCGGGATGAGACCCGAAAACATTATATTGAGCAATACAAATCTACCGCTGATCGAAGCATATAAAAAAGAGGGATGCGGCATTACGGATGACAATAAAGAAGCGGCAGCATTTGCCGATATATTGATCCTGAGTGTTGAGCCGCAACAGATGGACCGTCTGCTTGAACAAATACGGGACAGCGTTAATCCCGGAAAACATGTGATCATCTCCATTGTATCCGGCGTTTCGATCGAAAAAATCCATGCAAAACTCAATGTTCCGGTCCCGGTTATACGCGCCATGCCCAATACCGCCATATCTATCGGAGAGTCTATGACAGCGCTGGCATGCCGGGATGAAGATAAACAATATCTGGATCTGGCCGCCGGCATATTCGAACATTTGGGTGAGACCATTATTTTAAGAGAGGATCTGATCACCGCCTCCACGGCATTGGGCTCCTGCGGTATCGCATTCTTCATGCGGGCGATCCGTGCTGCCATTCAGGGAGGAATAGAGATCGGTCTGCATTCCGAAGACGCAAAGAAAATGGCGACCCAAACCGCAAAGGGAGCCGCCATGCTGCTGCTTTTAGGCGGAAACCATCCCGAACATGAGATCGATAAAGTAACCACCCCTTTGGGTGTGACCATCTCCGGTCTGAACCAAATGGAACATGCGGGATTCAGTTCCGCCATGATCCGCGGTATCGTAACGGCATGGGAAAAGGCAAAAGATCTGTACTGATAATCTGCGAACGCGACGCGTTATACACATCGAAGAGATCACTTTCGCAAAGGGTATTCAACCTTCAATAAAGTATTTCCCGACATCATATCCCGGAGGTAAAGATGAAAAAAGAGGACATAACACCGGAAGGAAAGGGCAGCGTTAAGCGGATAGGAGGGTATCTTCACCGGGTCATTCCCATTGCGGATGCCACCGGAAAGATACTGAGTTATACGCTTAAACCCCTTATGGTCGAATTCCGCCCGCGCGATCTTTTACAGGTTATCGTGGGTGCCAGTATTCTGGCGGTGCCTGTCGCGTTTACGGAAGAAACCTGGATGCTCGGTAGTGAATTACCGTTGAGGAACGTACTTATCCTCAGCTTTCTTTCTTTGCTCTTTATCGGACTGTTCGTCTATTTTAATTTCTATCGTTATATGTTTCGTGAACATGTTCTTGAATACATAAAACGCGTTCTGTCCATTTATGTTTTTTCTTTGCTGGTCGTGGGAATACTGCTGACGGTCATTGAGCGTTGCCCCTGGGGAACCGACAATATACTTGCAATGAAAAGGATACTGATCGTTGCATTTCCCGCTTCGATGAGTGCGGCATTAAGCGATACGCTTAAGTAAGGCAATATGCTGCATTCCGGGGTCCTCTCAGATAAGGAAAAATATCCGTTGCATATATTTTCAATTCCTTCCTATATTCACCGGTCATATCATAAGCAGACAAAGGAGCAGCGGACCTGTAAAAATGAGGAGTCCCGACAGGGAGGAAGGTCCGGATTGCCCGGCGAAGCAGGATAGAAAAATCATCAAAAAGCATCGGAGTGGAATGAAACGTCATATTATTATCTTAAATCCCATTGCGGGAAAGGGACATGCCGTTAAAAACCGGCCGGAGATCGAAGCGTTTTTCGATCAATATGAGTTGGAATATGAGATCGTTCTGACGGAACGTCCGGGTCATGCCATCACGTTGGCGGAACAGTACGGCAGTATACCCGATACGATCATCATTGCCGCCGGGGGCGACGGGACCTGCAACGAAGTCATCAACGGGTTGATGCGGGCATCGAAACAAAAGGACATGCCAAAACCGCTGTTCGGCGTTTTGGCTATCGGTCGCGGCAACGACTTTGCATACGGCGCCAGGGTTTCATCCGTACTGGAAGAAGATCTGCTGCGTATCAGGGACGGTGAAGCCAGACTGATGGATGTGGGCGAAGTAAAAGGCGGTAATTATCCCGACGGCCGTTATTTCGGCAACGGTGTGGGTATCGGCTTCGATGCGATCGTGGGATTTGAAGCTGCACGGATGAACCATGTGCACGGCGGACTCGCATATACCCTCGGTGCTTTGAAAACACTGATCAAGTATCCTGCGGCACCCGTATTGAAGATCAGTATGGACGGTCAACTCCATGAACTTTCACCTGCACTGGTTTCCATCATGAACGGACGCAGAATGGGCGGATCTTTCTTTATGGCTCCCGATGCGGAAATGGATGACGGAGCTTTCAACGTTTGTATGACCCGCCAGGGTAAACGCCGGCAATTACTCGGTGCCATGCTGGCTTATACCAAAGGAACACAGTCCCTGCGGGAAGATACCATCACCGGAAAAGCCGCACATCTGACGATCGAAACGCTTTCCGGGACACTGGCGGTCCATGCGGACGGCGAAACCGTCTGCGAAGCCGGGACATATCTTGAGATCATCAATCACAAACATGCTTTGAGAATCATTGGATAATAAATTCCCGGCAACGAACGGGGATCCCAAAAACCGCTTATAAGAGCAGGGAAACCCCTTTCCCTCCGACGGGTTGTCTTCTGCAATCATTTTATAACTAAACTTTTATGTAAAAAATATATTTTAATTTCAAAAAAAAGCCGTATACTTAACTTTGGATAAAATTTTTATAGAAAACGAAAAAGAAGAAACGTTATAAAAAACAATGAAAAATAGCGCAAAGATATATGAATGCTGTTTGCTTTTGATCTTGGTAGGTGTATCACTGCTTTTCGGTCAGTCAAGAAAAGACAGTCTGGAGCAAGCCGTTCTTTCTTACCGGGGCATTCCCCGCATTGACGCGCATTTGAAACTTGCTTTTGACCACCGCCGTTCCGATTTTGAGGTTTCCCGGAAACATGCTTTGATTGCTGCCGAAGAAGCCAGGGAATTAAAAGAGCGCAACCGTGAAGCCCAGGCTTTGTATTATCTCGGACTGACCTATCATTATAATGCATTAACCGATTCGGCCCTGCATTTTTTGTATCGTTCACGCGATCTTTACATCGAAGAGGACAATACCGAGCAGCTTGGAAAAGTCTTTTCCATGATCGGTACATGTTATTTGAGTACGACGGGCGATCAGGAGCAGACGGTCGTGTATTATAACGAAGCCCTGCATTACTCCCGGAGATCTTCGGATCACATGACCATGGCCATTATCTATTCGCAGCTATCCAATATTTTCAGGATGAACGGGGCGTATGAACAATCCATGGAGTTTATTTACAATTCAAAAGAGCAATATGAAAAAGCCGGATATGCCGAAGGGATCGCCTGGGTCAATTTTTCGATCGGCCGTTTATACATTACCATAAGTTTATATGAAGAAGCGGAGCAGGCCCTGCTGCGCGGACTTGAAATTTACCGGACCCAGCCTCAGGATATCCCGAACAGGACCGGGGCTGCTCTTTGTCTGGACGAGCTGGCTTTGGTCTATGTTGAATTCGGTGAGCTCGAAAAAGCAAGACAACACAATACGCAGGCACTGGAAGTCTACCGGGAATTAAAAAACGCCTTTGGCATATCCAACGCGTTAAAACACAAAGCACGTATCGAATATGTCAGCGGAGATCGTAACGAAGCCATTGTCCAGCTTGGGAAATCCCTGAGGATCAAAAAAAGGGTCAACGACGTACTTGGTCTTCCCGCCATCTACAGTTTGTTCGGTCAGATATTGTCCGACCAGGGAAAGTATTCAGATGCGATCGACAGTCTGTATATCGGTCTGGATTATGCGTTGAACAATGATCAAAAAACACGCATCGTTGATCTGAACATGCAGTTGTCGAAGGTTTTTTACAAAATGGGTGATTTTGAAAAAGCATATGATCATCAGTTGCGGCAAATTGAGGTGATGGATGTTATTTACGGATCCAAAGCAACGCGCGGTATGACGCAGTTGGAATCCCTGTATGAATTGCAGACCAAACAGAAACGCATAGAATCGCTTCAGCAGGACAATCTGATCAAGGAACTCGAGCTCCGCCGACAGAAGATCACACGGAACCTTTTGCTGATCATCCTGCTGTTGGTCGTGATCTTTGCACTCCTGATAATGAAACTGCTTCTCGAAAACCAACGCGCCAGGAAAGAGTTGGAAAAAAGCCGGGAGAAATTACAAGAACTGAATGCCACAAAAGACAAATTCTTTTCCATTATTGCCCATGACCTGAAAAGTCCCTTTAACACCATTATCGGTTTCTCAACTTTGATGGAGCGTTACAGCAGGGAAAAGGATTTCCAGAAGATCGGTGATTTTTCCGGGCATATCCGGGAGGTATCGATCCAAACCTTTAATTTGCTGGAAAACCTGCTTGACTGGTCACGCGCGCAAACCGGCAAGATCAATTTTTCTCCCAAACCCATTGATATCAGGGTCTCAATACAAAACGCAGTTGATCTTCTTTATCCACAGGCAACACATAAAGAGATCCGGATAGAGGTTGAAACCGCATCCCATACGGTCCATGCGGACGAGAACATGATACATACCGTTCTGCAAAACCTGATCTCCAACGCCATAAAATACTCTCATCCGGGAGGTTTGATCCGGATAAAGGCGGAAGAGAATAAGACCATGCTTGCGATCAGTATCCATGATGAAGGAGTGGGGATGGATGAAGAAACCCGTGCCAATCTGTTCCGCCTGGATGAAAACACCAGTCGTACCGGTACGGACGGAGAAAAGGGGACAGGACTTGGATTGATCCTGTGTAACGAATTTGTCCGGAAACATGGCGGTGATATCACGGTGAGCAGTAAGCCCGGAGAAGGCAGTTGTTTTACCGTCAGGATACCGAAAACGATCCCGGGACACAGCCAAGAGAAAAAATCAAAAAAATAACCATTACCAGCATTACGTTCCCGAAAAAGTTCATTTTCGTGCTGACCGCCCGATCCCTCAATTGCAGTCATATCCGACCATAATTTTTAGCGCAATTTTAAATTTATCCTTAATCAGACTTTGATCATTAAACTTTTTGTTAATGTCTTTGATTTTGATATATTCTACTCCCATTTTGGAGGAACGTGGATGATCTATACCAATATACTGCAGACCATCGGTCAAACGCCCCTTGTGCGCATCAACCGTATGAACCCCAATCCCGGTGTGAACATGTATGCCAAGCTCGAAGGATTCAATCCGACGGGAAGCATCAAAGACCGTATTGCGCTTCGCATGATCCAGCAGGCGGAATCGGACGGTTGTCTGAAAGAAGGACAGATCATTCTGGAGGCAACATCCGGGAATACCGGGATCGGTCTGGCCATGATCGGAGCCGTCAAGGGATATCCCGTAACGATCGTCATGAGCGAAACGGTTTCCGTGGAACGCAGAAAGATCATTCAGGCATTTGGGGCGAACATTATCCTGACCGCGGCCGGCGAAGGCACGGACGGTGCCATCCGCCGGGTACGACAGATGGTGGAGGATGACCCCGACCGCTATTTCAATCCCGATCAGTTCTCGAATAATTACAATAAACTGGCGCATTATAAAGTAACTGCCGAAGAGATCTGGCAGCAGACCGGCGGTATGCTGACGCACTTTGTATCCAGTATCGGCACCTCGGGCACGATCATGGGAGTTGGAACGGCACTTAAAGAAAACAAACCGTCCATTCAGATCATTTGTGCGCACCCCACAAAAGGTCATTATATTCAGGGACTGAAGAACATGGAAGAGGCTATCGTTCCCCAGATCTACCAACCCGAGCGTATCGATCGCCAAGTGATGGTGGACAGTGAAAAAGCCTTTGCGGTCACCCGCCGGATCGTTCGCGAAGAAGGGATCTTTGCCGGCATGAGCAGCGGTGCGGCCATGGCGGCGGCACTGGAGGTCGTAAAAGATCTTGACCGCGGATGCATGGTCATCATTTTCCCGGACCGCGGCGAAAAATATCTGAGCACCAAACTTTTTAATATCGAATAACACCGGAATGCTTCTTGAACGGGGATCCGCAGGACGGAAAGCAGCGCGATCCGCATAATAATGCCTGTTTACCGGATCTGCCTGGACCGTGTTTTCCTGAGGAATAAAAAAGAATAGCATTAGAAGCTTTTTTTATTTAATATTGTTTGCACAGGGATGTATTTAACAGGAGGGAAAAACCATGAAGATCATTATTGATAACACATGTCAGCTTGAGCCGGACCGTATTAAGGAACTGGGGCTTGAGCATATCGATTATCCCCTGTATCTGAACGGGGAACCATATCAGCAAACCTGGGATTCGCCCAATTGGCGGGAAGAGAAAGACACATTCATTGCCCTGCTTCGCGACAAGAAGAACCGGGCATCCACATCGGGTATTACGGAAGAAGAATTCCAGAGAACCTTTGAACGTTTCAAGGGCGAAGAGATCCTTCTGATCACACAATCGCACAACAATACACGCGCCACGCGCGATGCCTTACGGAACGTTCTGAAAAGCAATCCCCAATATGATGTCATGGCATTCGATACCGAGATCCTTGCAAGCGGTGTCGGCGCACAGGCACTGGCCATGCTCCTGGAAAAAAAGGAAAAAGGACTCAACAGAAAAGAATGCTATGCACTGCTGGAGAAGAACCGGGCGAACGCACATGTGGTGGGTGTTCTGTATGACCTGTTCTATCTGAACCGCAGCGGCCGCATCGGGTTGGCAAAAGCCGCCATCGCAACCGCAATGGGGGTCTATCCCATGCTTTCATCCACACCGCAGTCCGGTGTGCTGAAATCCGTTGGAAAGGTCAGGAATTTCACTCAGGCCAATGTCAGATTTCTTGCCACCATCAAGCAACAGATGCTTGAGAAGAACAGCAAGCGCCTGACAGTGAATATGGCCTATGTGAACGATCATAACAAAGAATGTTTTCATATGAAAAATCTTCTGGAGAGAACAGCCGGGGAACTCAGTTGGAATTTGCATGTTGATATCAACTACTCCAATTTTTCTTTACTTCCCCATATGGGTCCCGATTTCTATGAAATGGGCTATGTTATCGGAACATGAAAAAGATGGCATTCAAAAAATATTTTAATTATACTTTTCAATTGGACAGGAGGAAATGACCATGAAGATCATTATTGACAACACATGTCAGCTTGAACCTGATCGTATTAAAGAGCTAAATCTTGGCCTCATTGACTACCCGATCCTTATGAACGGGGAAGTATATCCGCAAACCTGGGATATGCCAAACTGGCGGGAAGAAAAAGAAAAATTTATTGCCTTAATGCGCGACAAGAACAACAAGGCAACGACGGTCGGATTAAGCGAGCAGCAGTTCATCGATGCCTTTGAACAGTATAAAGACGAAGAAATACTGCTGATCACACAGGCATTGCATAATACCCATGCCACCCGTGACGCGCTTCATAAAGTGTTGAACGAACACCCCGAATACGATGTTAAAGTATTTGACACGAAGAGCCTTGTCAGTGGTGTCGGTGTTCAGCTTCTGGCCATGCTGCGGGAAACGGAAGGGAAGAACGCAAGCAGAGAGGAATGTTACAATATCCTTATGAAGAACCGGGACAATTCACATGTTCTGGGTGTCCTTTATGACATGTTCTATCTGCATCGTGGCGGCCGTGTCGGACTGGCAAAGGCAGTGATGGCAACAGCTATGGGCATTATTCCGCTGCTTTCGTCCACACCCTCATCCGGAGAGATCAAGGGGATCGGCAAGGCAAAGAATTTTAAACAGGCCTGCGCGCGTTTTCTGGCTATCATAACGGGACATATGCAGGAGAAGGGCAGTTCATATCTGACCGTGGCCATGTCCTATGTCCTGGATCACGATAAAGAATGTTACTACATGAAGAACAAGCTTGAAGAAGCCGCAAAAGAATTGGGCTGGGATCTCTATGTGGAGATCAATTATTCTACATTTGCTCACATGCCCCATTTGGGTCCTGATTATTTTGAAATGGGATATGTCATTGGAACCAACTGATAAAATCAGAAACAGTAAAGATTATAATATGAATATTGATCACTTTATCCACTCTCTTGAGGGAGGGTTGGATTATTTCAAGGCGAATTATCGTACCGTTGACAACCTCAACGTATTTCCGGTTCCGGATGGCGATACCGGTGTGAACATGCTGATGACCCTGGAGCCGGCGATCGAAGCCATCCGGCAATCCAAGGAAAAGGACATTGAGACCATCCTGAATATTTTGCAGGAAGTGACCACGATCAACAGCCGTGGCAATTCCGGTTTCATCCTATCGCAATTTTTCAGCGGATTTTCCGAGGTTATCCGAAAATACGGAAAAATAACTCCCGAGGTGTTGACAGAAGCATTTCATCAGGGTCATTACATCTCTAAAACAGCCGTATCGACACCCATGAACGGAACCATGCTGTCGGTATTTGAAGCGATCGCCAAAGCATTGGGACAGACGGCTTCCCCCAGCATCCTTAAACATCTCGAACTTGCCGTTCATACCGGCCGCGATGAAGTATTCCGTTCCCCCGAAAAACTGCCGGTCCTTAAAAAGGCCGGTGTTGTGGATTCCGGCGCCCTCGGGTTCGTCTTTATCGTAGAAGGTATGAAACGCCGTTTAAACGGAGAGGATATCCTGATCGAAAATGAAGCGGATTACCGGTTTGAACCCGCGGCGGATGCCAATTTGGAAGAACTGATGGAGATCAGTAATCGCTACTGCACGGAACTGAGCGTAATGCCGGAAAAAGAAGTTATAAAAGATGAACTGGAAGATTATTTGAATGCGGTCGGCGACAGTGTCGCACTGGTCGTTCATGACGATCTTATTAAACTGCATGTGCACACCAATACACCGGAAGCGGTTATTGAAAAATTATCTTCCTACGGCTGTATCACGCATAAAAAGATCGAGGATATGCAGAAACAGATCGAAGAAGAATTCGCGCGTTTCCGTCATGAGAATGAGATAGGTGTGCTGGCGCTGGTTCCGGGAGAAGGTTTTCGCAGTATTCTGCATGATTTTGAACCCGACCTGGATGTGCTGGTCTATGAAAAGAACCTCCCGCGTACCGGGGATATCCTGAATCATATCAATCAGATGGGTTATGAGGACATTATTGTTCTGGCCAACGATAAGAATATCATTCCCGCGATCCAGCTTGTGAAAAAGAAAACAAATAAACATATTGAGATCTTTCCCAGCAAGAATGTGATCCAGGGCATTGCTGCGATCATGGGCTTTATCAAGAATCTGACATGGGAAGAGAACCTGGCACAGATGCACACGTCCATGGAACTGGTAGACAGCATCAGTGTCTATAAAAGCATTAAAAACTCAAGTTTCGCGGGTATTCAAATCCCCCTCGATCATTATTTTGCCGTCATGAACGGGAATGTGATCTCCGTGCATGAGCATTTGAATGAAACCGTCATAACAGCGATCCGTAATGCAAAACCCGAGGAACGTTCGATCATTAGTTTTTATTATCATGATCAGCTTTCCGAAGAAAAACTTGCACCGCTTGTCGAAACGCTTACAAAAGATCTCGAAGATATCGAATTCACCGTGCATTACGGGGGGCAGTATACCGCCTTGCTGCTTATCGGACTGGAATAAATGAAACATATTGCGAACGGGGATAGATAATGTATTATCTTGCGGTATTGATAAGTGTTCTTCTCGGTTATTTATCCGGAGGTGTGAGTTACGCCCGGATCTTTACCCGCCTGGGTACCGGAAAGGACATTACACAAATCGGCAATGGGAATCCCGGAACCTCCAATGTGATGCGTCAGGCCGGGAAAGGATGGGGAATGCTGACCTTCCTCAGCGATATCCTTAAGGGTTCTCTGATAATGATGCTTGTAAAAGTCCTGTTCTTTTCTTCCGCTCCGGTTTTTGATATCGTGCCACCCTTCAGCGGAGCGGGGTATCTGGCCGTCATGCTGACCGGGATCGCCGCGATCTACGGACATGCGTATCCTCTCTATTACCGTTTCAGAGGCGGCGGTTCCATTGCGGTACTTTTTGGCTGCTGGAGCTATCTTATCTATCCACAGTTCTTTTTATGTGCAGCGCTGGCATGGCTTTTGGTCAAACTTTTCCTGTCACGCATCTCCTATCCTCTCGCAAGGACCACCCCCATCGTGTTCATTATCATGACACCTCTTTTCCTGCTGGGTGAAAGTCTGTTTTCCGATACCTGGCGCGCCCTGCATCCGGACAGTCTCCTTTTCGATCACATCGGGATCGGCAATCATTTCCAGATGTTCGACGGCAATGGATGGCTCTTGATCGCAGGAATATTGCTTTATGCCGTTTCCGTCATCATTACCAACCTCCGCCTGTTGAAAAACGAGATCCTCGTAAAACAGACAAAAACAACATAAAAAAGATCGGATCCAGATGCTTCGTGAACCTAAGTGCGGATCCGGAGCAGATATTAAAATTATCCTCGAAATAGATTGATTTCTGTTATGCGATTGAGTATTTTAAACAGACCTCAGGCCTTCGTCGGCAGCGTATTTGCTGAACCCCGTCAGGTCCGGAAGGAAGCAGCGGTAGGTAATTATTCTGTGCGTCAAGTAACCTGGGGTCTTTTCATGCATAAACAGGAACACCACCTATGAGTCATCAGGTCATCAGCCTTAAGTACCGTCCCCAAGAGTTTGAAGATGTTATCGGACAGGAACACATCACATTAACATTAAAGAATGCTATCAAGAAGGACCGTCTTGGGCATGCCTATATTTTTTCCGGACCCCGGGGGACCGGGAAGACCACTACGGCACGGTTACTGGCCAAAGTGGTCAACTGCGAGGATCCGAAGAACGGCAATCCCTGTAATGTCTGCGCAAGTTGCCGCGAGATCACGGAAGGACGCAGTTTGGACGTGTTTGAGATCGACGGTGCATCCAATCGCGGTATCGACAGTATCCGGGACCTGCGGGAACAGGTGAAATACCCTCCGGCGCGCGGAAAATACCGGGTCTATATTATTGATGAATTTCACCAGATAACCAAAGAAGCTTTCAATGCTCTTCTGAAGACCCTCGAAGAGCCCCCCCGCCACATCCTGTTCATTTTCGCCACGACCGAACTTACAAAAGTGCCGCCCACCATTCTCAGTCGCTGCCAGCGTTTTGAGTTCAAACGCATCCCCCTGATGCAGGTCGTAGCACTTCTGCGGGAAATTGCGGAAAAAGAAGGGATATCCATCGATGATGATTCATTACTGTTAATAGCGAAAAAGGGAGATGGCAGTATACGTGACAGCGAAAGTATTCTGGAGCAGGTCATCGCGTTCTCAACCGGCGAGATCCGTTATGAATCGGTGCTGTCCATGTTGGGTGTTATACGGGAGGAAGTATTTTTCGAAGTATTTGAGGCACTTAGCGCCGGACAGGCGGACCGGGTACTGCAATATCTGGAAGACATGCTTATGCGCGGATATGACCTGCAGGAATTCTTGTCCGTTTTTTCGGTCTTCCTGCGTGATCTGTATATGGTTAAAGTGCACGGCTCCCCGGATGTGCTGAATACGACGGAGAATCTTAAAAAAGCCTACCGGGATCTGGCCGTTACTCAGGACGAACATACCCTGATCCGGATGCTGACCCTGGTGAATGACGCCCTTCCGAATATTTCCCGTTCCGCCAATGTGAAGATCCTTGTGGAATCGCTATTTATTAAATTATCTCACATGCATGATTTCGTCGCGCTGGATCAAGTCCTGGAACAACTGAAACAAAGGGACAGAACCGAAAAGACCCCCGCGGTCCCGGTCAAAGAGCCCCCTGCCGTAACACGTTCCGCACCGCCCGAACAAAAAACCGTTTCTCCCGGACGTATTTCCAACATGACAGAACGCCCCGGAGATCCCGAGATCCCGCCTGAACCTGTCCCGGAAAAGAAAGATACCCCTGCGGATACGGCGCAAGCGGATCCTCAGGATGCCGCGGTTACCGGGACTGTCCCGTTGAACCCCGAAGTTATCAAAGAAAAATGGAACGCATTCATTGCCTGCATTCAACCGAAGAAGCCGGCTCTGGCGGGTCTCCTCTGTAATGTGGGTGTATCGGGAATATACGATGATACCCTTGTGCTTGCTTCCGAGGATACCTATTCCTGCGAATCCCTGCAGCGCAGCGAACAGATCATCCGTTCCTGCCTGAAAACCGTATTCGGTGTTCCGCTGTCGGTACGCATTGAAAAAAAAGAAGTGTCCGAAAAACAGCGTCTCGGCAGCAGAAAAAAAATCGATGATGCCGCAAAACAGGTAATACAGGAATTTGAGGGAGAATTACTTTAAATTAAGTTGTTGACAAAGGCGGTATAAAAACATAAATTATTTTCGATTGTGTAATCAGGAAAAACGGGAAGAAAGCAAGAATAAACAATTGTGACAGAACTAATCAATAAATATTAAGGGACTAATATCATGAGGCTAGTAAAAATTTTATTGGCAATGTTGCTGATTGCAGGAGTCGCTTTTGCATCAACGACCGGTAAAATTTCCGGTTACGTGCGTGATGTGGAAACAGGGGAGCCCTTACCCGGTGCGAATGTTGTATTAAGAGGCACCACAATGGGAGCGGCTACCAATTCCGATGGGTTTTATGTGATCCTTAATGTTCCTCCCGGGGAATACGAAGTTGTCGCAACCTATATCGGATATGCTACCCTGCAGCAGACGGAAGTACGTGTTCGAATTGATCTGACGACCCTGCTGGATTTTAACATGCGCATCCAGGCATTCCGCGGTGAAGAAATTATCGTTACCGCCGAACGCGTATTGGTACAGGTCGATATGGCGTCCAGCCAGGTCAATATCAGCAGAGATGAGATCGCGGACCTGCCGGCAATGAACATTTCGGACATTGTGGGCATGGAAGCCGGAATGAGCGGACTGCAGGTGCGCTCGGGTGATCTTGATGAGACCAAACTTCTGGTTGACGGTCTTACGATGAAAGACTCACGTACCGGAAATCCGATCTCGAATATCTCGCTGTCCTCCATTGAAGAGATCATGATCCAGTCCGGCGGGTTCAGCGCCGAATACAGTGACCTTCAGTCCGGTGTCATCAGCGTGGTTACCAGCGAGGGAAGCCGTGACCGTTACAGATTAAGCGTGAATCTTAAATATAGTCCCTACACGCCGAAGAACTTTGCGTTCACCGATGTCAACGGCAATCTGGTTACCTCCCTGTTCGATGAGAACTCCATTTTCTTAAGACCCTATCTTGACGATGAGGTCTGCTGGACAGGAACGAGCAACTGGGATTCATGGACACAGCGTGAATATCCGGAATTCGCCGGATGGAATGCCGTAAGTCAGCGTCTGATGAGCGACAATAATCCGGACAACGACCTTTCCCCTCAGGCACTGCAGCAGGAATTCAGATACCTGATCCGTCGTGCCGATGATTTTTATTCCAGTAAGATCCCGGATTATAATATTGACGTGGCTCTTGGCGGACCCGTGCCGGGTGTTTCGGAAAAACTTGGCGGACTGCGATTCTTTACGACCTTCCTCACAAATCAAACAGCATATATGCAGCCGCTCGCAACGGATAAATACAACGACTGGACATGGACCCTGAAGCTGACCAGTGATCTCACTCCGACATCGAAACTGACTTTTTACACGATGCAGAACAAGTATCTCGGTACGGCAAGCAGTCAGACCGGAGGTGCGGGTGTATATACCGGCGGTTCCGGCGCAATTGACGGCGGCTGGTCGATGGCACGCTTGTTCTATCCGGGCTATTACGGTATAACAGAGCGTTATAATCAACTTTATGCCGCTACCTTGAAAAATGTAGTTAACGAACGCACATATTGGGAAGGTATTGTCGAATATTCACAGACAAAATACCATTCTTATCGCATAGAAGACAGGGATACGACGCTCTTTGATCTCTTTGAAGGTGTTGATGGCGTGGAATTCTGGACGGACGAGCGGCCTTACGGTTTCTGGCCATCCATGAGTACGACCTATGCCAGTACGAACTTTTTTACCGGCTATGTCCAATGGCCGTATGACAGCACGAAGGCATCTCATATTCAGGCAAAATACAATATCCGCTCCCAGATCAATGACCGCCATGAGATCCGTGCGGGCGTTCAGGCGCAACACTGGGTTTACAGTATGAATTACGGTTCTCACCGAACGCTGACCGCCTCCAGTGCCACCAATACGCAATGGGTACAAAATCCTTTCCAGATCGATTTTTATGTTCAGGATAAACTGGAATATGAAGGTTTTGTTGCCACTGTCGGGGTCCGGGGAGAATATTGGGACCCGAATTGTATGTGGTATGATATGGAAGTTGTTCAGTGGGATGAGTTATTTTCCAGCGATCTGTATAAAACCTTTGCCTTTGACGATTCCCTTGAGAACGCCACTTTCCCGAAAAGAAGGGCAAAAGGCCAGTTCCATCTGATGCCCCGCCTCGGAATTTCACATCCCATTACCGAGACCTCAAAATTATACTTTAACTATGGGCATATGTACCAGAAAATGAGCCCCGATTATTATTTCCAGATGCGACGCTACGGAGATTACAGTCT
Organism: uncultured bacterium; assembly: GCA_964535585.1. Lineage (GTDB taxonomy): Bacteria > Fidelibacterota > Fidelibacteria > Fidelibacterales > Fidelibacteraceae > M50B103. Next base: position 39,046 of record CAZHTR010000013.1, read on the forward strand.
GGCCTGGATCGGGAATCCGGAAGCTAAATTTGAACGCACGGTTTCCTATGAGCTTGGTTTTGATCAGGCAGTCGGGCAAGATTATCTGATCCATATCGCGGCATATTATAAAGATAAGAGCAATCAGGCCGCGACAACCACATACCGCAGTATTGCCGGTGTGAACTACTCTGTGAGCGATGACCGCAACTATCAGGATATACGCGGACTGGAATTGACTTTTAAAAAACTCTATGGAGAATGGCTCCGCGGATTCGTCAACCTGACCTACAGCGCTTACAGCAGCGGATCATTTGCCTGGCCTTCGGTATATGAGAATGAAGGATCTGAGGCATATAAGCTCATGATCCAGAATACCGAAAGCAAAAAACAGTCAAAAAGCACTCCCTTACCTTCCGTTAAGACGAATATCGTATTTCGTACACCGGCAAGATTGGGTGTACTGCTCGGTGACTGGAGCCTGTCGGTACGCGCAAGCTGGTATGACGCAGGGTATTATGTCAGCCGCACGCGCGGATTCTATTCGGATATTATCGAGATCCGCGATTCCTGGGCTTGTGACATGAAACTGATGAAGCCTTTCCGCTACAATAAATTCAATGTTTCCTTTGTAATGGAAATAGATAATGTTTTCAACTTAAAACGCCTCAGTCTTGCCGGACAATCCCTCGGTGCCAGCTATTCCGTACTGGACGGTTATCAGCTTGATAATTATATCGAATCACTGCATTTCCCGACCGCGGCATATGAGGAGACCAAAAAGAAACACATATCACCTACTCATTATCCCGACGGAACAAAGAAAAAAGCAGATAAATACCTGGACTATCGTCCCATGGGTGTAGCTTATCAGCCATTATACTATGCGACGAACACCACACAGATCACGGATCCCTCAATGATCTATTACCTGGAACAGACAGGTTCATGGAACCGTCTTGAGGGTGGTGCCATTGTGCAGGTTCCGGACAGCGAGATCATTCAAATACTTGAAAGCAAAGCCTATATTGATAATCCTGCAAATACCGCTTATATGTTTCTCAATCCAAGAAATATTTATGTCGGATTGCAGTTCTCAATTGATCTTTAATAAAAAAGCGAGCAAGATATGAAAAAAACACGAATAGCGAAGATCTTACTCATAGCATTTCTGCTTTCATCCGTGATGCTGCAGGGAGCGACCCGCTACAAATGGATCGTTGTCGGCTCTCT
>CAZHTR010000014.1:0-7275 GCA_964535585.1 uncultured bacterium
GACGACTAAACAGTCAAGCCACACCCCCATTCCCTCCTCTTTTATTATTCATTATTCATTGTTAATTGTTAATTGTTAATTGTTAATTGCTTTTAGTGATATCCATCACAGTCGGAAAATAACTGCTGACAAGCACGCTTTTTTTCTGTAAACTTTTCCGGAAATCGAGGAGGACGAAAGATGAAAAAGCGTAGTATTTTTCTGTTATGTGCATGGCATACAATACATTGTTTTGCCCTGCCCAATGCATGGATCAACGAGATCCATTACGATAATGCCGGCGCGGATGTCGGCGAATTCGTGGAAGTGGTGGTCGAGTGCCCCGAAGAGGTCTGTCTCTGGGACCTTACCCTGTACATGTACAACGGTTCAGATGGCAAGCCTTACTGTCTGGACTGCGTCAGCGAATTCACGCCCGGTGACCGTGTGGGTCCCTATCAGTTCTATACCTGGTTCCGTGCCGGTATTCAGAACGATATGGAAGGCATGATCCTGGTCTACTTTGATTCCCTGGTACATATCATCGCCTATGAAGGAAGTTTTTACGGCACGCTCGATCCTGCCAACGGACTTCTTTTTCCGGACGTGGGTGTCCGCGAGACGGGGAGTTCACCCGTTACGGCCAGTATCTACCTCACGGGATTTCCCGGCGATCCCTGGGCTTACGGAGAAGCGTCAACACCGGGCTCCCCCAATCCGGGTCAGGATCTCAGCGATTCACCCTTGCCGGTTCGACTCAGCCGTTTTTCTGCGACCCCGGAAAACGATTGCATCCTTCTGGAATGGCAGAGCGAAAGTGAAATTGAATGCGCCGCATACCGGCTTTATCGCGATCACAGCTTTCTGCACGAGATCCCGGCTGCCGGGACAAACGCTTCCGTACAGCGATATGCTTTCCGGGATAACGAGGTCCTGACGGGTCGGCAATACCATTATGTTCTCAAGGAACGAACGTACGACGGAAATGAGAATACGCTGGATTCTCTCCGGATACAGGCCGGAGCAATAAAACCTTTTCATATCCGTTCGCCCTTTCCCAATCCCTTGAACCCCGACGGGACCCTTTCAGTGGAAGTGTCCGTTCCCACGGACCTCCGGGTGGATGTTCTTGATCTTCGCGGTGTTAGGGTTATGGAGCTCCATTGCGGTATCGTGGAAGCGGGCACCGCGGAATTCAGACTTCCGATGCGGGATTATCCCTCGGGCCGGTATTTTGTACGCTGTCAGAGCGCGACGCACAGTGAATGCGTGTCGTACGTACTGCTAAAATAATTGACAATGGACAATGAATGAGCATCCCTGAATAGTGTTGACAGAATTAACTTATCATTGACTCAAGTTAAAGACAGGGCTCACAGGACCACACTCCTGTCATGCTTTTTGGCGGGCGGCGGATAAGTTCAGCAGAGAAAACTCTTATATCAGTGCGAGTTGTAAAAATGAGGTTCCGGGTTCAGACTATACCCGTCAAGCAAGCTCTGGATGATTTATTTGCTTTTTTTGTCAACCGGTGAAGGGGATCACAACTGCAAACAACCCCGAGCACAGACCAGGGGTTGAATAACGATCACCCGGTACGAAGTGCCGGGCAATGCGAACAGTCCAACATACAACCCCGAGCACAGACGAGGGGTTGAATTGAATTAACACCTTATCCTTTAACCGGCACTTTTGCGTTGCAGAAAACCTGTTCCGTACATGCCGGTTCATTTATAGACTGTCACATCATTTAACTTTTGACTTACCCGCTTTTATCGTATATTTACAAGATGAAAAAACGGTTCTATATCGAAACATACGGCTGCCAGATGAATACCTGCGACAGTGAGATACTGGCGGGTATTCTTATGGAACATGATCATCTTCCGGTCGATTCGCCGGAAGAAGCCGATCTGATACTTTTAAATACCTGCAGTGTCCGGGAACATGCCGAGCAGAAGATCCACTCCCGCCTGGGAGAGTTAAAACAGCTGAAAGACGCCAAATCCGGCCTGAAGCTCGGGATCGTCGGTTGCATGGCACAGAATCTGAAACAGGATATTTTGAAAAGCAAACCTTATGTGGACCTGATCCTGGGACCCGATTCCTATCGGCAGATCACCGCACATCTGGATGCGGACAAAGAACATATCATCGATACGCGGCTTTCGAAATTTGAGGTCTATGACGGTCTCTTCCCCGCACGCAAAGAGGGTATCAACGCCTGGATATCCATTATGCGGGGCTGCGATAAATTCTGTTCCTATTGCATTGTGCCCTACACCCGCGGACGGGAACGCAGCCGCAGTATCCCGGGTATCCTCGAAGAAGCAAAGCGAGCCGTGGATCAGGGTTTTGTCGAGATCACTCTGCTCGGCCAGAATGTCAATTCCTACGATCACGACGGCAAGCGTTTTCACCTCCTGCTCGAAGCTCTCTGCAAGGTCAACGGCATCAAACGCATCCGTTATACCTCACCGCATCCGCAGGATGTCGACGATGATCTCCTTCGCGTACATGCGGAACATAAACCACTGATCGCCAATCATATACATCTCCCGCTTCAAGCGGGTTCGGACAAGGTTCTTAAGGCAATGAACCGCAGTTATACGCGCACACACTATCTGAACCTGGTCGAAAAGATCCGGTATTATGTCCCGGATATGGGGATCACCACCGACATCATTGTGGGGTTCCCCGGTGAAGACGACGGCGACTACCGCGATACGCTTAAGGTAATGGAACAGGTGCGTTTCGATTCCGCCTTTACCTTCAAATACTCCCCGCGTCCCCACACGAAAGCGGCGGCCATGCCGGATGATGTGCCTGAGGAGGAGAAATCTTCCCGCTTGACAGAACTGATCCTGCTTCAGAAAGAACATACCCGCCATAATTATCGGAAACTTGTTGGCAAAGAGGTGGAAATTTTAGTAGAATCCGAAAGTAAACGTAGTCCGGAAGAAATGAAAGGACGAACATCCTGCAACAAGATCGTCGTCTTCCCCGGGGAAGGCTGTCAGCCCCGCAACCTTGTACGCAGGATCATCACGGATACAAAAGGAATTACCTTGTTCTCACGACCGGAGAAGCACAGCGAATGAGCCGCTATCGTAAAAAATACGATCAGGCCTTCCGAAATATGTCCACGCATATGTTCCAGGCAAACCGGGATTTTAATCTGACGGAAACCGATATTGTCAAAGATGGTGTTTTTGACCATAAGATGCACCTTTTCCTTGGTTGTTATCCGGTATCCGTGATCGAAAATATGTTCGAACGCTATGAAGTGCGCGAATATCTCGAGAAAAAAGGCATTCCGAACATAAGCTGGCATTTCAATATGCAGGATGCTTATGTACACCGTTTTATCATGCTTTCGGAGAAGAACGGGGTCAAGAAAAAGGTCATCGAACTGGTCATGCAGCGCAAGAACCTGAAATTACCCCTTGAAAAAGGCCATTATCTGAACCTCGAGTTCCTCCATATCGAATGGCTGATGATGCAGAATCCCTATAAACCTTTTCGCCATGACAAACCTCCCCTGCCCGGTCAACATGCACCGGGACTGGGTATCGGTCTGCACATGCTGCATATTCTTCAACATCTTGCAAAAAAAGCCAATACGCACGGATTGATCAATTCGCCGAATTATCTGCACACCGCCCTGTTTTTCTCACGTGCTTTCCGCTTCCTTGATCCCAAGATAGAAGCCTTTATGCAGGTGATCAAATACCAGAAACTGCCTCATTACAGTCCCTACACCCTCAGCTGGGCCGATGAGTACGGCGCTTTGCAGTATGCCAGGAATCACCGTCCCATCGTCTGGCGTCCATCCACGATGGTCGCTCCGCTCAGCAACAGTGCAAAACGTTATTTCAATACTCGTTCTTACCGTAAACAGGTCCGGCGGGCACGCCAAAAAATGAAGATCCATGTCAATATGCGCAAACTGCAGAAAAAACTGAAAGAGCACGGACATGTCACGACCTAGGGCCAGTATTTTTTTGAACGGAACAGCTCCCTCAGCGGATCTGATAAAAAAACACTGTCTTCCGGAGGATCTTATGATCTGTACGGATGGCGCGTACGATTATCTCATGCGCTACGGCATGCATCCCGATATTCTGATCGGAGATATGGATTCCGTGTCCCGTCTGCCGGACAGACAGGATATCCGGATCATCAAAACTGCGGACCCCATGAACAATGATCTCGAAAAAGCGCTCAGATTCTGTCTGGATGAACATATCGCGGAACTGAATATATTCGGTGCGGATGGTAAGCGGCTGGACCATTTTATCATCAATCTTGCAACACTGGCATCGTATGCCGGTAAAATGGACATCACAATATTCAGCGAGAAGGAACAGCTGCACTTTCTGATCCCGGGACAATATGCTTTCACGGGATGCAGCGGAAAACGATTTTCACTGCTTTCTCTGAAAACGGCAGCCGGACTTACCTTGAAAGGTGCCGCCTATCCCTTGACGGATACGGTTCTGGAACCCGGGTCTCTCGGACTCAGCAACGCCTTTACCGCCGACACACTCCAAATCTCCTTTAAGAGCGGTCTCTTGCTCTATATGACAGAATAATGGCTATGGATATCTCTTTTCACCCTGTTGACTTTCTGATCATCGGAATATATGTTGCCCTGTTATTCCTGATCGGCTTTATACGCAGAAAAAAGCACAGGAACGAAGATTTCCTTTTATCCGGGCGTCGCCTGACCCTGCCGGTCTTTGTAATGACCCTCGTTTCCACCTGGTACGGCGGTATTCTGGGGGTTGGCGAGTTCACGTATCAATACGGACTCTCCAACTGGTTCATCATGGGTTTCCCCTACTACATTTTTGCATTGCTTTACGCTTTTTTCATTGCCGGGCGCATTCGCGAGAACAGCGCCGCCACGATCCCCGAACTGATCAAACAGGGATATGGCAAGGTCCCCGCCTTCATCAGTGCGTTTTTTGTGTTTTTAATGACCTCACCGGCACCCTATCTCCTGATCGCCGGCATAATCGTTTCCCTCATTACCGGCTTATCTCCCCTGCTTTGCGCTCTGCTGGTCTTTATCGCATCCGCCATCTATCTTTACCGAAAAGGATTCGAGACCGTGATACAGTCCGATGTCCTGCAGTTCATTTGCATGTTTGCCGGCTTCGTCATACTGGTTGCCATGCTCCTGAAAAACTTTCCCCTGCGCGTTTACCTGGATCCTGCCGCATTACCCGAACAGTTTCTGCACCTTAGCGGAGGACTGCCGGCAAGCTATATCATCTCCTGGTTCTTTATTGCGCTGTGGACGCTGGTAGATCCGGGTTTCCATCAGCGATGCGCCGCGGCACGCAGTCCGAAAACCGCACGGAACGGTATTCTCGTGAGCATTGTTTTCTGGATGATCTTTGACGCTTTGACGGTTGTATCCGGTTTATATGCGCGTGCCTTACTACCTGATATTCAGTCACTTTATGCCTATCCTTTATTAGCCTCCCACGTACTGCCCGTGGGTCTGTTCGGACTTTTCATCGCCGGTTTGCTGGCAACCGTTATGTCGACCCTCGATTCTTATATTTTCATTTCCGCGCAGACCCTGGGGTACGATATCATGGGTGCATACCGCCCGCGGCAGATCCGTATGAATGTCCGCATCGGATATGTTCTGACCGGAATACTGGCCATGATCATCGTCTATCTTCTGCCTTCGGTCGTGTCCATCTGGTACCTGATCGGTACTCTGGTGATCCCTTCCCTGCTTATTCCCTCTCTGTCCGTTCTCTTTTCCCGCACGATCCCGGTAAAATATATACTCATTCTTATGACCGGTGCGATCACGCTCTCCGGGACATGGTTCATACTCGGAGAAATACTGGGAAAATATCCTCTCGGGATCGAACCTTTTTATCCGGGCTTCTGTTTCAGTCTCTTTATTTATCTCCTTGCCCGTCTGAGATACCGCAACAATGCAGTCCAGGGGCAGATGATACATAAATAAAAACAAGTATTTACCGAATTATTAACGACAGTATTGCAGCTCCGGCAAAATAAATACATAAAATGCAGGAATAAATTTGATTTTTAATGACTTTATTATAAATTCCAACCTTAAAATTTGGAGATACATCGATGAGTAAAAAGAAAATCATTTTAGCGTACAGCGGCGGACTGGATACCACCTGTGCGATCCCCTGGCTGAAAGAGAACGGTTATGACGAGGTCATCTGTTTCTCAGCCAATCTTGGCAGTGAATTTTCCCCCGAAGATCTGATCGAACGCGGGAAAGCGACCGGCGCATCCAAAGTATATGTCATGGACCTGCGCAAAGAACTTGCCGAAGAATACCTTATCCGCGGACTGAAGGCCAACGCGGTCTATGAGAACAAATATCTTCTTGCCACCGCCTACGGACGCCCTTTGATCGCGAAATACCTCGTCGATATCGCTCATAAGGAAGGTGTGAACATCGTGGGACACGGGTGTTCCGCAAAAGGCAATGACCAGGTCCGCCTTGATCTGGGTGTGAAAATGCTTGATCCCACCCTCAAGATCGTAGCTCCCCTGCGTTATTGGGAGCTGACTTCCCGGGAGTCCGAGATCGATTATGCGATCAAAAAGAACCTCCCCATCAAACTCAGCAAGGAAAAGATCTACAGTATCGATCAGAATATCTGGGGTATCGCCATTGAATGCGGCGCGCTGGAAGATCTGCGGAACGAAGCGCCGCAGGATTCCTACATGATCGCCCGGAAGATCGAAGAGACACCCGATCAGCCGGAATATGTCGAAATCGCTTTCGAAAAAGGCGTACCTGTGGCGTTGAACGGTAAAAAAATGGACTTTGTTGCCTTGCTGGAAGAACTGAACGCCATCGCGGGTAAGCACGGCGTGGGACGCACGGATATGGTTGAAGACCGCATTGTGGGCATCAAATCCCGTGAGATCTACGAAGCCCCGGCCGCATGGACCCTGCTTTTTGCGCATAAAGAGTTGGAAGCAGCGGTGCTGGACCGCGAAACGCTGGCCTTTAAAGAAGTTGTCTCACAGAAATACGCGCAGCTGGTTTACCAGGGACTCTGGTTTACGCGTCTGCGCGAAAGTCTGGACGCTTTCGTAGATAAGACTCAGGAACGCGTTACCGGTACGATCAAAGTCAAATTATTCAAAGGTAACATCACCGTTGCATCCCGTGACACGGAATATTCGCTGTATAAAATGAATCTTGCCACTTACGGCGATGAAGACGAGTTCGTCCGCGAGAACGCCGAAGCCTTTATTGATCTTTATGCAATGCCTTTT
>CAZHTR010000014.1:7375-38225 GCA_964535585.1 uncultured bacterium
AATTTCTTGCTATGCTGCATGTGGAAAATGCATTACATTCCTGTTAATCGTAAGGGAGGTAAATATGGCTAAAAAACTATGGGGCGGAAGGTTCACAAAACCGACCGATACCGTATTCGAAGCATTTTCACGCTCAATTCATTATGATTCCGTCTTAGCGGAATATGACGTGATCCACTCCCTTCTGCACGTTACTGCCCTTCGGGAAGCCGAACTTCTTAACAAGGACGAAGCCGCCATCCTGCTCCGGGCGCTTGACACATTACTAGATGAGGTACGCAGCGGAAAATTCATTCCCGATGCCGATGAAGAAGATATTCATTCCGCGGTACAGAACCGACTCGAACAGTCGGTCGGGAAACCGGCCTTAAAGCTCCATACGCTGCGCTCACGCAACGATCAGATCGCTTTTGACGTCAAATACTATTGCTTTACAAAAGCCCTGCACAGCGCGGAATTGCTGCGCAAACTGGTTCAGGCATTCGAAACGTATGCAAAGGAGCATTCTCTCACTCCTTTTATCGGCTATACACATACCCAGCGTGCCCAGATCATTTCTTTCGGCGATTATATGTTGGCGTATGCTTCCATGTTCGGCAGGGACCGGAAGCGCGTATTGGGTTTTCTGGATCATCTCGATATCCGGATCGGTGCGGGTGCACTGGCCGGCAGTTCCATCCCCTACACCGCCTACGAACAAGCCGTAAAGGATTTCGATCCGGATGGCAAACCACGGATCATTGCGGTTGAGAACGCTCCGGAACATGTGGCCGACCGTGATTTTGTTATTGAGTTTCTGAGTGTCCTTTCCATTCTCCAAATGCATTTATCCCGCTTTGCCGAGGATATGATCCTCTATTCCACGGCGGAATTCGACTATCTTGACCTTCCCGAAGAATTCTGCACCGGTTCTTCGCTCATGCCGCACAAGAAGAATGCCGATCTGATGGAGCTGCTACGCGGCTATACCGGAACTATCTACGGGAATCTCGTATCCCTGCTGGTTACCATGAAGGGTCTCCCCCTGACCTACAACCGTGATATGCAGTTGGATAAAGAGCCCTTGTTCGCGGGCGTGGAGGTGCTTGAAAAGGAACTGGATATGCTGACACGTTTTGTTCCGGGCATCCGGCTTAAGCGGGAGAAGATCGATCGGGCCTTAGAAGATGAACATCTTTACGGTGTTGAGATCGCCGAATACCTGGTCAACAACGGACTTCCCTTCAAAGAAGCCCATGAGGTCACCGGTAAGCTTATCCGTTATTCTGAAGATCACGATCTCTTGATCAAAGATACCCCCGCAGAAATACTGAACGGATTTCACCGCAGTCTTTCACCTGCGGCGCTCCGGGAAATAATGACCCCGGAATATGCGCTGCGGCAAAAGAGATCCGTTAAAAGGACCTGAGATACGGCGTTACTCTTTACTGCTTAGATAATCAAGTAATATACGGTTAATGCGGTCTTCGATCCGAAGATTGTATACTTCAACGGAATATTCCGCATTCTGAATATTTCCCCGATGATAGCGCTGCCAGGGCCAGAAAAGGACCAGCGCGGCGGAATAATAATCCTTCTGCAGCAGATCGTAGGCAAACCAAGCTCCCCAGAACACGGCCATTCCCACCGCACCCGCGGCGCCTTTATAATTCTTTGCGTAAAGCTGACCCGATCCCGGGAGGAAGGCGGACATCCATTTCGCGGTTTCCGGACGTTTTAGCTTTTTAGTGTCGGCCAGGAGACTATCCAGAGCAGCCTCGAGTTCTTCCGTGGATATACCGCGCAAGGCGTAACTCTGTGTAAGATAGGCGGCACTTTGCTCATATTTTCCATCAAGTGCCTTCACTATCCCGAGCAGCATGGCCGCGCGGCTGCGCTGGTCCTCGTATTCACTGAAATAGTACAGCGAAAGCAACCCGGATTCCGCGCGACTGAAATTACCTTCAAGCATGTCCAGGCGATATATATCCATTCTCCGTTCGTTCTTATTCTCTTCCGAAGCATACAGCAGACTGCTTTCCAGAAAACGTCGCGTCAGATCAAAGTTCCCGCGCTGAAGATATGCTTCCGCCAGGGCAAGGTCTATGACCTCCAGACTGTCGCCCGGATATTCCCGTTCCGCTTCCATACGGCGGGCATACAGTTCCGTCAGCAGCGCTTCGGCCTGCAGCATCAGCGGCAGAAAGCAGATAAGGACAATGATATTCCTGCTTATTCTCATGGTTCGTATTTCTCTATGATCTTCAATTTTTGCGCGTAATTGTATTCCCGGACCGCCTTGACCGATCCATAGATATCGCTGAGGTAAAACCAGGTTGCCACGCCGGCCCAGATCCATCCACGCACGCTCTTCGTTCCGTTCTTTGTAAAATGATACCAGGCATTGTAGGCCGGTGCCGCGATCATGGAAAAAGCCTGCACACCGTCCATCCAGCGGCCGGCATAGATCTTCCCGCTGCCGGGTACCACCGCGGACATGACCCCGCCAAGCACCGGCGATCGTTGCGGTACGCTGATCCCTTCCAGGGAAAACTGCATCAGTCTGCCGCCATACGCTTCCGGCAGTCCGGCCGCAACGGCCAAAGCGGAATCGAACAAAGCATCATGGAAATAGGACTCGGCCAGCAGGATCCTGCCCCAATCGGTATCGATATCATACTCATGGATCATATCCCGTACTCGGCTGTAGAAGCGGTTCCTGTACAGGAATCCCAGGTATTCGCGGTAAACCCGTTCCGCATCCGTTCCCAGATACAGCAGATGTTGGTAGCAATCCTCAGCCAAAGCGATCTGACCCGTGCGGTCGTAAAGCCGTGCGAGAGAGTAATAACTGCTGGTATCCTCTCCCTCCATACTTATCTTTTCCAGATAGAGCCCGATCGCTAGCTGCGGATCGAATTTCGCCACATAGGCCGGAAGTTCACCGCCGAACAAAGCGGAGACCAGAAAAACGATCGGTAAGATAGCATTACGTTTCATCGCGTGGTATCCGGATAGTCAAGGCTGAGGCGGTACAGGCTGTCCCGGCTGTAATACTCCGCATTTGCCTCGTAGCAGCGTAATAGACGGTCACCGGCATTCAGCAGGGCTTCGGGAAAAGACTGATGCTTCAGGCAAAGGAAAGCATATTCCGAGCAACTGGGATGAAAACTGCAGACATTAAGGTCCTGGGGAGAAATAATGTCCTTGTACACATAAATGGCCTCCATGAATATCTTAGAGACAAATGAGCCTTTTCCGCCTTTTTCGAGCGTTGTGGTCATTTTCGGATTTGAAAATTTCCGCTGATAGTTCGCCCCGTCAAAATAATGCGTACGCAGAACATCCGCATCCTGTTGCGCCGTGCCCATGCTCAGGGTGAGGAACAGACTTAAAACCTTCAGGTATTTACCAGTTATACTCATGGATCTCACAATCTTGGGGTATCATGAACAATTGTATCACCGAATCGGGTACTTGCGTTAAAAAATGCAGATTTTTAAACCCGTATTTTTGCGTTCTATCCTCATCGGTGATTTTCACATGCATCGGATAATGATAGGTCTCCCCTTTTTGCCAATCGCTGAAAAAAACCTCTTTTATGACATTTCCCGATGCATCGGTACTTACGCTGCGATAAACACGTTCCCGATGATAATACATATCGATCCGGACATATTCCCGTTTTTTTACGCCTTTCAGTTCCCATGTCTTGATCAGTGTGTCTCCGTGCGCCGTATGTTCGCGCAGAATAAACCCAAGTTCCGTCAGTCCGGGATCCTCGCGGTCGGTATACAGGAATAATTGAAGAAAAGCCGGCGCAAGGGCATGGTCCCGGTTATTCATGATAAGTGCTATCTTATCGTCGGGATAATAATAGACAAATTGATCGGGGCGCATTCTTACGCGTTGGTTCACAGGCCGGTCCAGCAGCAGCCACATTCCATCGCGGGAATGAAAATAAATTCTCCCGTGTTCAGCTTCACGTTCGTTCTCATGTTTTTGATATTCAACATAAATGGTTTCCTGTTTGCTGTTGCAGAACAGAATACTTATCAGAAAAGGAAACAGAAGGATTGTCCGGACAAGATATTTCATATTTAAAAATACGCTTTATAAAAAGAATGTCCACACTGAGGTGGACATTCCGGAACATTGTTTTCGATCAGTTGCCGCCAAGGATGGCCGGAGCGGAAGAACCTGCGATAATACTGTTCACGATCGCACCGATACCCGCCCACATCACCTGTCGCCAGCGTTTTGCACGGATATAACCATCGGCAAATCCCCTGCTGTAATCGGGTGCCTGGCCAATGATCAGTTCGGAGGGAACCTTCCCCGGCATTAAGTATGCCGCGGCCATACCGAAACAGTTACATCCGAATCCGGCAAAAGCCCACAACCAGCTGGCATCTTTCTTGCCAATATGTTTTCCATGATTGTAGCCGGTATTGTATCCCGGGTTTTGTACCATTTCAGCGGCAAATACGAGAGCAAAACTTAGAATAAGAATTACACAGATCACTTTTTTCAGCATGTTATTTCTCCTGTTTACATATCAAAATTTTCAATTACGGACTAATTTATCATTATTCCTGTCTTATATCAAAATAATATTTTACAAACCGGTAAAAATTAACGATTAACAGGCGGGCAGTGATATTTTTATAGTAATTAAAAGCGAAATATAGTATACTTGTGGCTGAAATTGGAGCTGAGGAACACATGAATATTACGGTATGTATCAAACAGGTTCCGGGAACCTCCGAGGTTGAGATCGATGAAAAAACCGGCGTTTTAAAACGCGACGGTATTGATGCAAAAATGAATCCCTACGATCTCTATGCCATTGAGACCGCGGTACGTATAAAAGAATCCCAACAAGCACAAGTCAGGGTGATCAGCATGGGTCCCCCTCAGGCGGAAGCGGTGATCCGTGAAGCCTACATGATGGGTGCGGACGAGGGCTGCCTGCTGACCGACCGGAAATTTGCCGGCGCGGATGTGCTGGCAACCGCCTATGCCCTTTCTCAGGGTATCCGCCAGATGGGCGCATTTGACCTGATCATTTGCGGTAAAATGACCACGGACGGGGATACGGCACAGGTCGGTCCGGAGATCGCGGAGTATCTCGGCATTCCGCACGTTTCAAATGTACTGCGTATTCACGCCATACATGACACCTCTGTCATTCTTGAGATGAACATGGCTGAATCTGTAGAAATACAAGAAGTTATGCTTCCCTGCCTGATCACGGTTGAAAAGGATATCTTCCAACCGCGTCTGCCGTCTTTCAAACTGAAACTTCAGACCCGGGAACGTCCCGTAAAACGGATAAGCTTTAAGGACCTTGAAGATCAGAACGAACGGCATTACGGTCTGAAAGGGTCTCCGACCCAGGTTCTGAAGATCTTCCCTCCTCCTGTCAATACAACCAGCGAACGCTGGGAGGGCAAGGGTGAAGAATTAGGATCCCGACTTGCCCAAAAATTACTTGAACTCAAATTCGTATAGGTTGATTATTTTCTATGGCAAAGATCATTGTACATCAAAATGCGATCAAAGACCGGGAAGCAGTTATCAAAGTTTGTCCTTTCAATGCCCTGGAGTTTATTGATGACGAATTGATAATTAATGCCGCCTGCAAGATGTGCAGGATCTGTATCAAACGTTTTCCGGATGTATTTGAATATGTGGAAGATGATCTTCCGCATGTTGACAAGGACGCCTGGCGGGGTGTGGCTGTATATATCGATCATATTGAGAACAGTATTCATCCGGTCAGTTTTGAACTGATCGGGAAAGCGCGCGCGATGGCGGACAAGATCGGACATCCGGTCTATTGCCTGCTCATGGGGGACAATGTGGATGCCATGGCGGAGGAGATCCTGCATTATGGGGCTGATGAGGTTTTCGTCTATGATAAACCCGCATTACATCACTTCCGTATCGAACCTTATACCGCCGTATTCGAAGATTTCATTAATAAGGTCCACCCGACGATCATCCTTGTTGGCGGCACTACGGTCGGACGTTCTCTTGCGCCCCGCGTTGCCGCACGTTTCCGCACCGGTCTGACGGCCGACTGCACCATCCTGGATGTTCAGGATAATACGGACCTTGACCAGATCCGTCCGGCTTACGGTGGGAACATCATGGCACACATTCACACTCCCAATCATCGTCCGCAGTTCGCGACCGTACGCTATAAGATTTTTGACGCTCCCGCACGCAGCGAGACAATGGTTGGCAAGCTTACGCATTGCGATATCAGCGAAGATCTTCTTACATCTGCCATTAAGGTGATTGAGATCAAAAAGAAAGAAAAGGTCAAAAGCATCGAAGATGCGGATGTTATCGTTGTTGCCGGACGCGCGTTTAAAAAAGAGGAAGATCTGTCCATGGCTTTCGAACTTGCGGACCTGCTCGGCGGTATGGTCGCCACCACCCGTCCGCTGATCGAGGCCGGCTGGACCGATCCGCGTCTGCAGATCGGACTGAGCGGGCGGACCGTTAAGCCGAAGCTCATTATCACCTGCGGGGTTTCGGGAGCCATCCAGTTCGTTGCGGGCATGAACAGCGCGGATACCATTATCGCCATTAACAAAGATCCCCACGCACAAATTTTCAATATTGCGCATTATGCCGTTGTCGGGGATATTTATGAGGTCCTTCCGGAAATGATACGGAAGATCAAAGCATTAAAAAAACCAGCATGAGAGGCTACCCATGCTTTATAAAACCATTGAACAACAGGATATCGATTTTTTGATATCGGTCTGCGGATCCGAAGATGTTCTTGTCGGAGAAGATATTCACGAGGATTACAGCCGCGACGAACTGGCGGGGATCCGCCAGTACCCCGAGGTGGTCGTATTTCCCAAAAGCACGTCCGAGGTATCGGAGATCATGCGTTATGCCTGCGAACAAGGCATCGCGGTCACACCGAGGGGTCAGGGCACCGGCCTGGTCGGCGCGGCAGTGGCCATTCATAAGGGTATCATGCTTTCAACCGAACGTATGAACCACATACTCGAACTCGATGAGGCCAACCTTACCCTGACGGTCGAACCCGGCGTACTTTTAATGGAAATTTCCAAATATGTTGAAGATCACGATCTTTTCTATCCTCCCGATCCGGGAGAAAAAAGTGCCTCTATCGGCGGTAATATCAGCACGAATGCCGGCGGCATGCGCGCGGTAAAATACGGTGTTACCCGCGATTATGTCCGCGAGGTCGAAGTGGTACTCCCCTGCGGCGATGTGATCACGGCAGGCGGTAAGATCGTCAAGGACAGTTCGGGATACAGTGTAAAAGACCTTATCATCGGGTCCGAAGGCACCTTGGGTATTATCACAAAAGCAGTGCTGAAACTGCTTCCCCTTCCGAAAGTCGCGATCTCTCTGCTGGTTCCCTACCCCGATATCGAGACTGCCATCAGCGCCGTTCCGGTGATCATCAGATCGAAGGTTATTCCGACCGCGATCGAATACATGGAACGCAATGTGATCCTGTCCGCCGAAGATTTTCTGGGGAAACGCTTTCCGGACAACAGTTCGGATGCCTATCTTCTGCTGACCTTCGATGGGAATTCCAAAGAAGAAGTCGAAAAGATCTATGAACGGGTTGCCCACGTTTGTCTGGATACGGGCGCTCTGGATGTTTTTATTTCGGACACGGTCGAACGTAACGAATCGATCTGGTCGGCACGCGGTGCTTTTCTGGAAGCCATTAAAGCCTCTACCTCCGAAATGGATGAATGCGATGTCGTGGTCCCCCGCCATCATGTCGCTGATTTTATCAATTATACCAAGGTCGTGGAAGAAGAACTCAATATCCGCATTGCGAGCTTCGGACACGCCGGCGACGGCAATCTGCATGTGTACGTTCTGAAAGATGATCTGTCGGACGAGGTGTTCAGGAAAAAACTTGAACAGGCTTTTGATATGCTGTATGCAAAAGGTGCCGAACTCGGCGGGCACGTATCCGGAGAACACGGGATCGGCTACGCAAAAAAGGAATATCTCGAACGCCTTTCCGGTGATGCCTATATGAACCTTCTTCGGGGTATTAAAAAGACCTTTGATCCCAAATGCATCCTTAATCCCGGAAAAGTTTGCTGAAATACCTTCTCCGGTTTAAGATTCTTTTACTGTATTTAAAAATAGGTTCAGACTTTAAATTTCTTGCGTTGAAAGTACTCGGTCAGACGCACGGGAAGCAAACGACTCAATACCGCAATTAGCGGTGCATCCCCGCCCACCGGATATGCAGGCTTGGGATTTCTTTTTCGGATGATATACAATACTTTCCGTGCAACTTCCTCCGCTGCGGCACCGGTTGTAATGTGATGATCACGGATCTTTTTGAATATTTTCAGGAAAGGATAATATTCGGAATCGGTTCTGTAATTGGGATCCTGCTCCAGACCGGTGCTTATATATCCCGGCTGCAGCAGAACGACCTTAACACCAAAAGGATACATTTCTTGCCGTAGGGCACGGGTCATCCCTTCCAAAGCGAATTTGGTGCCGCAATAGACCGGAGTATAGGCAACCCCGAACACACCGGACATGGAGGATACATTGATGATGATCCCGCTGCGCCGTTCACGCATGCCGGGTAAAATACCCTTGGTCAGCTGCATAATGCCAAAACAATTGACCTCAAAAAGCGCACGGATCTTTTCCATCGGAACTTCTTCCAGCGGTCCGATCTGGCTCTGGCCGGCATTGTTGATCAGAATATCGATAGCACCGATCTCTGCAATGCACGCCCTGATGCTCTCCGGATCCTGCAGGTCCAGTGCCTCATAGCGAACACCCGGGATCTTATTGTTGATCTTTTCGGGGTCGCGTGATGTACCGATGACTTCGTATCCTTCATTCTTCAGAAGTAGGGCAATGGCTTTCCCGATCCCCGCCGAAGCACCGGTAACAAGTACCCGCCCTTTGTTTGATGTAGATCCCGTCATTCTATTTCCTTGTAGTCCGCGTCTTCCACGTCGGACATGTCAATACGCTTCTGGATCGTCTGATCCTCGAGGGTTTCATCCTTACTTGCATTGTTTTTTGTATCGGGAGTACGAAGATATTTCTGAATGAAGATCTTGAATACGAGATAAAAGAAGATCGCGACAAGGATAATTTGTAATAAAGAACCCATTATTTAACACCTGCTTTGTAATATTTTGTCCCCGATGGGGGCTGTTGAATGTACTTCATCACTTCATCCAGGTCTTCTTTCTTATTGACAAAATCGATATTGGTGGTGTTAATGACCAGCAGCGGTGTCTCATTATAGTGAAAAAAATACTGATTGTAAAATTGATTCAGCGAATCTATATAATCCCGGTCCATGTTGGTTTCATAACTCCGTCCTCGGATATCGATATTTTTCATCAGTCGGTCGGTATCGGCCTGCAGATAGATAACCAGGTCCGGCTTTGTTATCTCGCGGGATAATATGGAATAGAGCTGATCATAAAGATGTAATTCTTTTTCTTCCAGGTTGATGTAGGCAAACAGGCGGTCCTTGGCAAAAATATAATCGGTAATGAGACTGCGATGGAAAACATCGGTTTGCGATAATTCGATCTGCTGACGGTAACGGCTTAACAGAAAGAACAACTGGGTTTGGAAGGCATATCGCTGACGGTCTTTGTAGAAATCCGGAAGAAAAGGATTCTCTTCAAATTTTTCCATAATAATACGACTTCCGAGACGTTCGGCAAGGATCCTTGCCAGACTTGTTTTACCGACGCCGATAACACCTTCGATTGCGATGTAATATGCGGGACCCGTCATATCTTCTCCACCTTTGAGTTATCCGGACAGCATTGGATATAATCTGCAATGCGCATCGTTGTTCCGGGAACAGGATAATTTACATTAATTTCCGCCATAGGGAAAAGAATAAATTTCCTTTCATGAAAACGAGGATGCGGGATGCTCAACTTCTCGCTGCGAAGAATATGATCTCCGTAAAAAAGAATGTCAATATCCATGGTTCTCGGACCTTTGGGACGTTCCCGGTCCCGGTCACGCAGAAAACGTGTTTCGATCAGCCGGATAAAATCGAGGACCTCATAGGGATCCAGATCACTGCGGTATTTTACGACGGCATTGACAAAGAATGGCTGATCCGCGTCATACAGCGGTTCCGTGCGCCATAAGGCGCTTTGTTTTTCGAAAATTATATGGGCGTTGCCCGCAACTTCTTTGATCGCGCGGGTGACAAGGTGGGCCGAATCTCCGATATTGGAACCGAATCCGAGATAAAGGTCCTGCATGTTCGTGTGTTCCATCATGATTCGATGTCCAGGCTCAGCGATCTTGCCCCGCAGAAGAGTTTATGCGGAATACGCAGGTTTTGCATTTCACCGGGAACTAGATGTTCCTTATGATAGGTTTTTACGATCTTATCGTCAATGCGCAGGTGCAGATCACAGCGTTCATAGACCTGTTTAACGCGGAAATACAGTTCCAGGGTATCATCGCAATTTCCGGGACGGATTTGCTGCGGTACAATATAGGCAATGCCGTCTCCGGCAAGCGTCGGGAACCCGGGTTGATCGTCGGAAAGTCCCTGCACATAACGTGCGGCGTAACGTCCCGCTTTTCGGCTCTCAAGTGTTACAAAGTCAACAAGGTCATGTACATGGGCCACATTTCCACAGGCAAAAATACCCGGTATGGATGTTTCCATCGATTCATTGACCAGGGGTCCGCGTGTGCGGGGGTCCAGCGAAATACCGGCGGCATACGGCAGCTCTATTTCGGGCAGTAAACCAACGGATAGCAGCAGCGTATCACAGAGATATTCTTTTTCGGTCCCGGGGATCTGGCAAGCGCAGGTATCCACCTCGGAGATCACAACAGATTCCAGACGGTCTTTTCCTCTGATATCGGTTACGGTATGGCGTAACAGCAGGGGTATATCATAATCATGCAGACATTGTACGATATTACGGGTCAGTCCGCCCGAAAAGGGCATGATCTCCGCAACGGCCAGCACCTTGGCACCTTCCAGGGTCAGCCGGCGTGCCATGATCAGTCCGATATCCCCCGACCCGAGTATCACGACACGTTTTCCGACCATATATCCTTCCATATTAACCAGCCGTTGGGCGGCTCCGGCGGTCAGTATCCCGGCAGGGCGTGTTCCGGGTATCGCCAGAGCACCCCGTGTACGCTCACGGCAACCCATGCTCAATATGACCGCACCCGCCTGTAATATGCGGTAGCCGTTTTGCGGACTCAGAATATGGAGTTTTTTATCTTCGCTGATCTCCAGGACCATCGTATCGGTCATGATATCGATCCCTGCCATTTGTATCTGATCGATGAACCGCTGTGCGTATTCGGGACCGGTCAGGTCCTCTTTGAAGATACGGAGACCGAAACCGTTGTGAATACATTGCTGTAAAATACCGCCGGCTTCGTGATCACGTTCGATCACAAGAACATTCCGTGCTCCGCATTCTTTCGCGGACAGCGCGGCGGCCATGCCGGCCGGACCGGCACCGATACAGATCACATCATATTCGTTCATCAGCGCTTTTCCCTTTGGGGGTCTCTCCCGTTATGATACGGGAATCTCCCGAATCCTTGCGTATCTGTTCTGCGGGTATATTCAGTTCGCGAGAGAGGATCTCAATGATCCTCGGACCACAGAAACCTCCCTGACATCTGCCTCCGCCGCAACGGACACGGCGTTTTACGCCATCCAGCGTACGGGCACCGGCATTCCGGTGAATAACATCCACGATCTCGGCCTCGGTAACCCCCTCGCAGCGGCAGATAATGCGTCCGTAACGAGGATCTTGTCTGACCAATGCGTTCCGCTCTTCCGGACTCCGTTCATGAAAAGAAAGGTGCGGCCGGCGTTCGTGCTGATAATTCTTCTTTTCATCCGTAGTAATAAAATATTCCAGAACCATCTCTTTTACATAATTCGCAAATGCGGGTGCGGCGGTCAGACCCGGAGATTTGATCCCGGCAACATCTATAAATCCCGGGGCTTCCTTTTCATAATGTTTGATAATAAAATCATGGGAATCCGGCTCCGCACGAACACCGGAAAAGGTCGTAATGATCTGTTCTTTAGGAAGTTGCGGAAGGGTCTTCAATGCCGTTTGCCAAACCTCCGATAAGCCCTGCAAGGTTGTCTCCACGCCTTCGCGGTCGGAGATCTGTTCCGCATTCGGACCAACGATCACATTGTTATGGACCGTCGGGGCGATGAGGACGCCTTTCCCGGCTTCCGAAGGGCACTGAAAAATAACATGATTGACAATATCAGCTACATATTTATCCAGTAAAAAGTATTCTCCGCGCCGGGGTCGAATCGAAAAAGCAGGCGGGAGGAGCATGTTATGTATGTTATCGGCATATACGCCGGCACAGTTAATGACGCAAGCGGTATGAAATTCGTCCTTTTCCGAACGGATCACATATCCTTTGCCGTCCTTTTTAATGTCCAGAACCTCTGTTTCGGTGAAAAGATCCACCCCGTTATCCATCGCGTGCTCCATAAGCGCGATCGTCAGTTCATAGGGACTTACGATCCCGGCATCCGGTGCATACAGCGCGCACTTTACCTCCGGATTGATCTTTGGTTCACGTTCGAGAACCTCCTCCCCTGTCAGTATACGCAAATCCTTAATACCGTTCTCTTTACCGCGTTGTTTGAGTTCGAGGAGCGTTTTGCATTCCCGATCATCGAAAGCCAGGACCAGCGAACCGCGTTGTGCATACGGCACATGCAGTCGCCGGCATAGTTCGGGATAAAGACGATTACCAAGTATGTTGAAATGTGCCATCAGGGTTCCGGGTCTGGCATCATAACCGGCATGCACGATCCCGCTGTTCGCTTTACTTGCTCCGTTGGAAACGTCATTGCTTTTTTCGAGTACGCAGATCGACCGCGCATATCTCGACAAAGCACTCGCGATCGCCGCACCGCTGATCCCGGCACCGATAATAACTATATCATACTTCATTTTCCTGCCCGTCGTGCAATATCTTCTTCAAATACAGTCCGGTGTAAGAACCCGTGTGTGCTGCTACCGTTTCGGGCGTACCGCTTACCAGGATCTTACCCCCGGCATGTCCTCCCTCGGGGCCGAGGTCGATGACCCAGTCGGCATTCTTGATCACATCCAGATTGTGTTCGATCACCAGGACGGTATTCCCTTTGCGTACCAGTTTATTCAAAACCTCCAGCAACATGTGTACATCCGCGAAATGCAGCCCGGTCGTCGGCTCATCGAGCACGTACAGGGTTTTTCCCGTACCGATACGACTCAGTTCCGTTGCCAGTTTGATCCGTTGCGCCTCTCCCCCGGAAAGCGTGGTCGCCTGCTGTCCGAGATGGATGTAGCCCAATCCCACATCATACAGGGTTTGTAACTTTCGTTTTATATGCTGATGATTGGTAAAGAATTCCAGTGCTTCCTCCACTGTCATTTTCAATATATCATCAATATTTTTTCCGCGATATTTAATTTCCAGTGTCTCCCGGTTATACCGTTTGCCTTTACAAACCTCACAGGTCACATAGACATCCGACAAAAAATGCATTTCGATCTTCTTGACACCGTCGCCGCTGCAGGATTCGCAGCGTCCGCCCTTGACATTAAAACTGAAACGTCCCGGCAAATAGCCCCGAAGCTTGGATTCCTTCAGTCCCGCATACAATTCACGAATATGGGTAAACACGCCGGTATAGGTCGCGGGGTTCGAACGGGGTGTGCGTCCGATCGGTGATTGATTGATGCTGATGATCTTATCCAGATATTGATTACCTTCCAGGTGATTGTATTTCAGAGGATTGCCTTTAGCATGCATCAGATCACGGTTCAGGATCTGCACAAGGGTCTCATTGATCAGCGTGCTTTTCCCCGAACCGCTGACCCCGGTAATGCAGGTCATGGTACCCAATGGTATGCTGAGGTTCACGGATTTGAGGTTATTCCCTTCCGCGCCGAACAATTCCAGGTTCTTTCCGCTGCCCTTACGCCGTTTTTCCGGGACCGATATCCTCATTTTTCCGGATAGATACTGACCGGTCAGGGACTGTTCACAATGCATGATGTCCTGAGGTGTCCCGGCGCAAACCACCTCACCGCCATGAATACCGGCACCCGGACCGATATCAATGATCCAGTCGGCCTCTTCCATGGTCTCCTGATCGTGCTCAATCACAATGATCGTGTTGCCCAGATCCCGCAGTCCCTTCAGGGTATCAAGCAGTTTGATATTATCACGCTGATGCAGGCCGATACTGGGTTCATCAAGAATGTACATAACACCCATCAGTTGCGAACCGATCTGGGTCGCCAGCCGTATCCGTTGCGCCTCACCGCCCGATAAGGTCCCCGCATTCCGGTTCAGAGTAAGGTATTCGAGTCCGACATTGTTTAAAAAACCGAGACGCTGCTTCATTTCCTTGACGATCTGCTCGGAGATGATCTGTTCCGTTTCCGTCAGGGGCAGTCCCGAAATAAATGCCAGGGCTTCTTTAATGGACATGCGTTCAAGATCATCAATGTTCTTTCCGTAAATATATACCGCGGTAGATATGCGTTTTAAACGACTTCCTCCGCAAACCCGGCAAGTCTGCTGTGAAATGTATTTCTCGATCATATCGCGGATAGCGGTACTGTTCGTCTGGTGATAGCGCCGCTTCAGATTTGGGATAACGCCTTCCCAGCCCCCGGTATACTGACCGCTGAAATGGCTGCCGTTATAATCGATCACAAGATCGTTCCGTCCGCTTCCATACAGGAGAATTTGCTGTACTTCTTTGCTTAACTGGTACCAGGGGGTGGTGAATTTAAAATGAAATTTGTTCGCTAATCCTTTGAGAATACTTCCGTAGATCGATCCGCGCGGCTGTTCACCGATGGGTGCAAGGGCGCCTTCGATCAGACTTCTGGATTTATCCGGTACGACCAGATCGGGACTGAATTCCATTTGATAACCGAGTCCGTTACAGGCGGGACATGCCCCGATCGGATTATTGAACGAGAACATACGTGGTGTGAGTTCTTCAAGACTGACCTCCGGGTGCTCCGTACAAATGAAATTCTCGCTGTAGCTTATTTCCTTTTCCGGAGATTCGTAAACAATAACATTTCCGTTCCCGTATTTCAGTGCCAGTTCCGTACTTTCGGTCAAACGCTGCCGGATATCTTTCGTGACGATCAGACGATCAATAATAATATCGATATTATGCTTATTGTTCCGTTCCGGCGTTTCGATCTGGTTGATCATCTGGATCTTCCCGTCCAGACGAATGCGAAGGAATCCCTCTTTTTTCAACTGATTGAAGAAATCGCGGAATTCGCCTTTTCGTTCGCGCACGGCGGGTGCCATGATCTGGATCCTGCTTCCTTCCGGCATCTCAAGGACACGGTCAACAATCTCCTGAACGGTCATCTTGCTGATGGGCTTTCCGCAAATAAAACAATGCGGTTTGCCGATCCGTGCAAAAAGCAGGCGCATATAGTCGTGGATCTCGGTAATGGTGGCAACCGTCGAACGCGGATTCCGATGTGTCGTTTTCTGTTCAATGGATATGGCGGGGGAAAGTCCCTCGATCTTATCGATATCCGGTTTTTCCATGATACCCAGAAACTGACGGGCATACGAAGACAATGATTCCACATAGCGACGCTGCCCCTCGGCATAAAGGGTGTCAAAGGCCAGAGAAGATTTCCCGCTACCACTTAATCCGGTGATTATAACGAGTTTATCCCGTGGTATCTCAACATGGATATTCTTAAGATTGTGTTCCCGTGCTCCGCTGATGATAATATTTTTTTGCGACATCGTTTTCCTGCTGTAAATCTTATAAACATAAAGATTATTCCAAATTTTAGGAAGTATTATTTGGGAAATAATAAGATTTACGGACAGGAGTTGTCAGATATCAGCTGTCGATCTTATTTAACAATTCTTTTGCCTGCCGGTTCAGGGGATCCTGTTCGAGTATCTCGAGACATAAACGCCGCGCAGAGAATACCATATCCTGTTCAAAATAGGATAAAGCAAGAAAATACTTTGCTTCACGGTCATTATCATCCAGACGAACGGACGCCTCGTAGGCCTTGATCGCATCTCCGTAATATTTCTGATTGTGATAGACATGTCCCAGTGCAAGATATACCTTGGGTCTGGGGTTCACAACCACCGCCTGCCGGTAAAGAATAAGGGCTTTTTCAATTTCATTGCTTTGCACATAATAGGCCGCAAGATTCAGAACGCCTTTTTCATGTCCCGGACAAACGTTGACGAGCTTTTCATATTCGGAGATCGCGTCACCTTCCCTGTTCTGCCGCCAGTAACTAAGAGCAAGATTGTAGCGTGCGTCACATAAACTGCGGTCAAAACGGATAGCCTTCTGATAGTAGGACTGCGCGGTATTCAGTTTTCCTTCTTCAAGATAAACATTTCCGATATTGTAGTTGATCAGTGCACTGTTCGGATCCAGTTTCAACGCGGTCGTCAGCAGCGGCATGGCTTCGTTCTTTCTCCCCAGCATCAGGTAGAGATTGGCAAGGTTATTATAGGGAAAGGCATAGTCGCGGCCAAACTGAATGGCTTTCTTGAAATAATATTCGGCTTTTTCCATGTCTCCCAGGCTCAGATAGGCATTTGCCATACCGTTATGTGCGAACACATAGGTCGAATCTCTGTTAAGAGAAGCCTGAAAATGAGATATGGCTTCCGGGTAATTCCCTTTTTGGGCATGATTGTGACCCATATAGACCGGTTCGATAACCAGGTCGTAATATTCGATGGGAACATGCCGTTGTCCCGAAAAAGCCTGTTCGACCCGCAAAATATCATGCATGCCGTACTGGATGATCATTGATTGCGTGGGATCCTCCTGCGCAAAGAGGGTTCCCGAAATAAAGGTCAATAAAAGTATTTTAAAGTATTTCATAGATATATGGGGGTTTTGAGACCGTTTCTTCGCCAATGACGAAACGGTTTCCGATTGTTTTGGACAGTTCTTCAGCAGCTTCTGCTTTGTCAGTATGTAGGGTTACCAGCAACTCACCGCTGCCGATACTGTCCCCGATATGTTTATGTATGATAAGTCCCGCTTTGGGGTCGATTTTGTCTTGAATGGACCGCCTCCCCGCACCCAGCATGATGGCATCGAGTCCCAATTGGTAGGTATCGATGGCTGAAATTATCCCGCTATGTTGTGTTCTGACTTCCATAACATATCTTGAAACTGGATATTTTTCAGGATGTTCCAGAAAATGTATATCCGCTCCCTGTTTTTCGGCAATGGTCAAAAAAGCTTCATATGCCATACCCTTATCCAACAATCCCTCAAGCTCGCTGCGGATATCCTTTTTACTGCGTTCCGGATCCGCCAGAGCAAGCATTTCGGTCGTCAGAACAAGTGATATTTCACGTGTTGACTCCGGGCCGCCCCCGCGCAGGACATCCAGGGATTCTTCGACTTCCAGCCAATTGCCGATCTTATTGCCGATGGGTTGGTTCATATCCGTCAAAATGGGCGATACGGATAATCCGTAATTCTCCCCGAAATATTTCAGCTGTGCCGCAAGCTCTTTCGAACGCTCATATTCGGAAATAAAAGCGCCGTTCCCGGTCTTGACATCAAGGACCAGTCCCTGAATGCCTTCTGCGATCTTTTTGCTCAGAATAGATCCGCAAATAAGCGGAATGGAACGCACGGTGGCCGTCACATCGCGCAGGGCGTAGAGCACCCTGTCGGCGGGGCACAGATCATCGGTCTGACCGATCAGCGCACAACCGATCGTATCGGTCTGTTCTTTAAAGGTCTTCAGATCAAGATCCGTCCGGAAACCCGGAATGCTCTCCAGTTTATCCAGTGTACCGCCCGAATGTCCGAGTCCGCGTCCGGAGATCATGGGAACCTTTACCTTCCCGCTCGCCATAGCCAGGGGTGCAAGGATAAGGGATATCTTGTCACCCACGCCACCGGTACTGTGTTTATCGACATAATAGCTGGTCTTGTCTGAAAATTCAACCCGCTTACCGCTGTTGAGTATAACATCGATATAGGCATTGATCTCTTCCGTATCCATGCCCTTGAAATAAACCGCCATTAAAAATGCGGCCATCTGATAATCGGGGATATCCTTGTTTACATATCCGTTGACCATAAAATGGATCTCTTCTCTGTTCAGGGCTTTCCCGGCTTGTTTTTTTTCGATCAGCGTATAAGGGATCATATCTCTCCTTCATCATCTTTTGACCATTTCCTGATTCCCTCCATCCATTTTGGCAGGCGAATCGTCAGGTGTTCCCGTATTGCGTAATGTACTAAAAATAATCCTATTACGCCAAAAATTATGTTCCCCCACCACATCGCAAACCAGGGACTCATCAGCAAACGGTCTGCCAATCGTTCTCCGGTCATGATAAATCCCCAGTATATCAGGAAAAAAATGAGACTGATCCCGCCGGAGATACCCAATCCTCCCCGCCGCACGATCATACCCAGCGGGGCACCGATCAATACGAAGATAATGGCCGATACGGGCATGGCGATCTTTTTGTGGATCTCTACCAGATATTTGCTTTCCGCCTGTTTATAACGTCGTTCCATATCCCGGAATGACCGGACACGCATCTTGTTGCTTTCAAGTTCCTGCAACCGCGTTTGAAGTTTTCTTCGTTCCGTATTGCTCAAACCCTCCCTTGCGGCGGAGTCTTTGACTGCCTGTATATTGAGATCAATGATCTGCATAGCGTTTTGTGCCGCCACGTTACTTGTATCAATACCCGCACCGGCAAGGTTCTTAAGGACGTTTTCATTCGATTTTCGCTGCAGGTCGCGGTATTCCTTTGTCTTCCCGATCATATCCGGAATGGACATTTCACGGTCGCTGCGATATTTTGAGTCCCTGCGCTGCAATTCGAGGTTTTTTACGGAAACAACGATACGGTATTTGTCAAAACTGGAACGTTTGTATTCTTCCGAGGAGGTATGGGTAAATTCATGATATTCGCCTTCTTCAAGGTCCAGTATCACCTTATCGCCGACCACAAGCAATTTACCGCTCTTTGCCCAGATGGTTTCCTGGACATCACTGGCATCGTGGTAAACAAGAATATCGTAGAGCTTATCGTCGCGTTTCTCCCGGATCATGATACGATAATTCGGGATATCGTCCAGAAAATAACCGGCGTCAAAGTTAATATCCGGATGTTTGTAGGCAATATCCTGACGTAATAATTTAAATTTATGGTTCGCGTCCGGCAGGATGTTATTATTGTAATACAACATCCCTGCCGTGATCAGAAAGGCAAACACAAGCGACGCGGACAGTATCTTCGAAAACTTGATCCCGGACGCACGCCAGGCGGTGATCTCGTTGTCTTCCCCGAAACGTCCGAAGGCCATTAAAACGGCGATCAGGACGGCAACGGGTACCACTTCCGCAAAAATAGGTGCCAGGCTGAGTACCATGAATTCCGAAATGATCATGAATCCGAGATTCTTTCCGACCAGTTTATCGATCTGCACGATCAGATACTGAACAAGAAAAATAAAGCTGAAAACGAACAATGCACCCACAAAGGGGAAAAGATGCTCCCGGAAAACATAACGATGGATTTTTTTGATGCCGAACATAAGGTAAATTACATCATGATCTTTAAAGTAAAAAGGAAAAAGACAGTTATAAAGCCTCAATGGTCGTATTTACAACACAATTTCACATAATACGGAACGAGATCAATTCTGCTGATTGACCATACCCGGCGAGTCCTAACTACCTAAGCCCAAGCCAATAAATGTAAAGAGAACCGTTAATACGGTCACAACGACAATGATGGACCGGAGATGTCGGTCCTTCATATGGAGATAGAGGGACAGGATCATAATATTGATCAGGGACCAAATTTCTTTGGGTTGCCAAGACCAGTAACTGCCCCGGCTTATCTGGCCCCAGATAAGTCCGGCAAGCAATCCGCAGGACAGCAGGAGCATTGCGATTCTGATATCGGTATCCATGTGCTTATCGTAAGGAAAGATCTTTTTTGGGGCGAACAGATCGGTGAACGCCAGAACAAACCCGCTGAAAAGAAAAACATATGCCATCAGATCTGTCAAAACATGAATATACATCCAAACGTTTTTATATTCGGGCATCAGGGGGCGTACAGCACGAAATTCCGGCTGTATGAACATCGGGAGCAGGAGGAGCAGGATCACAAGTATGCGCTGAAAATGAATGATCTGTATATTGACCTGTTTCTGAAAGAATATGAATCTGATCTGCAATAACCAGGTTAACAAAAGGACCGTTTCATATACATTGCTTAGCGGCAGATGCTGCGCAAGAACCGTTCGTGTGATAATAAGCGCCGTATGAACCGCAATACCAAGATACATCGCATATAAGGAAATCCCGCGCTGGCGGAACAGTCCGGCCGCAAACGCAAGAAGATAGATGATGCTTGTGATGAGCAGTAAGATGTTTTCCATGTTATTTCCGTTTTACCATGCTGAAAATCAGGCTCACGATGCTCAGCAGGGCGATGAGCAGAAGCGCCGTATGACCGCGGGTCTCAACATATTCCAATACCGTTGCCAATTCGGGCGATTGCGGTATGATCGTGATCGGATTATTCAGAAAAGTATGCGTTCTTCCGACCGGCAGATAAAACAGCACCTCATTATATCGCACTGCGGCTCGCCGGAGCACCGGATCATATGAAACAAAGGTTAAGGGTGTTCCGCTCATTTCCGCCGTTTGGCCTTCGAATATACGCAAGGTATCCTGATAGCAGATCATGAAGGGAGAAATGTTCTTATAATTCGATTGATATATACGGGCTTTTTCCAGGCGCAGGGGATGGTTCACGCGAATGCAAAAGGTATCTTTCTTATTGAACAGGATACGGCTTTCGTATTCAACTTGAGGTTGGGAGGGTGAAGTACCGCGCGTGATAGTGAATGCAAGAAGTTCCAAATCCAGGGTATCTCTTCCCGTATCGAAAAAATATGTACCACCTTTGCCCATTGTTATCCCGGAACGTGTATTCACGGATTTTTCCACAATCACTCCGACGATCAGGCAGGCGATCAGCAGATAAGGGACCTTTTTAGAAAGACCGGGAATAAAAAAAGCAAAAACAAGTAAGGTAAGAGCATACAGGACATATAAAATAATGAAGAAAACCGAGGTAAAGATTTCCGGGGTCATAAAACTGCCGACGGCAAACAAGATGAGCAGTACAACCGTCATAATTGCATAGATATATTTTATCACCCTTACCATTGCGATGTAAGTTCCACCATAAGCTCTTGAGTCAGTTTGTCCATAAGTCGCTTCAGAGCAGCTTCGCGTGTCACCTGATCATTGGGTGATAGACTGCTGTTGTATTGGTCACTGTAATAGATCTCATAATTCGAAAGATTCTTTTCCATAATATTCTTATCATTCAAACGATCGTACCAACGAAAATCAAGACGGAGGCTTAAGCGGTATTCCTTTACAACCTCTGTTTCATCATAAGTCTGAACCGCGTCCTGAATATTCCGAAGGGTCGTATAGATCACGGAATGTGCAACGGATGCATCACTTAAGGGCAGAAGATTGTCAAGTTGCATCCGGTTGATCAGCATCATGGTGAATTCCTGTCCCAAATTGAACTCAGCGGTATTGTTACCGGTTTCATCGATAGCGACATTCTTAATATGGGGCGGTATTGTACCGGGACGTGTGGAATATTTCCAGATACATCCCGAAAGTAATACGCAAAGCAGCAATGGCAGGATATAAAGAGCATTTTTGTTTTTCATACCGTTATCTCCATTTCAAGGCTGACAGGACAATGGTCCGAACCCATAAGGGAATCTAGTATGTCCGCATCCTTAACATAAGGGAGCAGATCGGGTGTCACATAAAAGTAGTCGATACGCCACCCTACATTGTTCTCACGTGCCCGCGCGCGATAGGACCACCAGGAATAGCGGTCGGGTTCGCCGGGATGGATATGGCGGAAAGTATCGACATATCCATGCGCTTCAAATTTATCCATCCATGCCCGCTCAATGGGCAAGAATCCGGATGTGTTCTCATTCTGCTTGGGACGCGCAAGATCGATGGGATGATGTGCCGTGTTGTAATCTCCGCTAATGATCAATCCTTTTCCGGTCTCTTTGCGCATCTTTTCAAAATATTCCAGACAAAATTCATAAAATTCGAGTTTATATTTCAGGCGGATCTCATCTTTCTGTCCGTTCGGAAAATAAATGTTGAAATAAATGAACGTGGGATACTCAAGCATAATGACACGTCCCTCATTATCCTCCCATCCGTAGCGGAAGCCTTTTTCCACGCGCAGGGGGGAATGTTTGGTATAGACCCCTACCCCGCTGTATCCTTTGCGCTCGGCAGAGAAAAAACAACTTTGATAGCCGGGGATCTCACGGAGTTCGGGAAGCAGTTGTTCGGGTTGGATCTTCGTTTCCTGTATACCGAGAATATCGGGCTTATGCAAAGCAACAACATCCGTAAAACCCTTGTTCATTACCGCCCGCAATCCGTTCACATTCCATGATATTAATTTCATAAATCCTCCGGGCTAATTTAGTCCATTTCTTTATGAATAAAAATAAAAAACCTTCCGTGCGGGAAGGTTATGTTCTTGAATACAAATATGCACTTATGCTTTTACAACACGTCCGGAACGCAGACATCCGGTGCAGACCTTCATGCGTTTAACGCTGCCGTCAACCCGTGCGCGAACACGCTGTAAATTCGGTTCCCAGCGCCGGCGTGTTTTATTATGAGCATGGCTTACATTGTTACCGTAAACCGGTTTCTTTCCGCATATGTCACAAACTTTGGCCATTGTATCTCCTTCACATTATAAAAAGCGTGCTAATATCTGACTTTCTCTACATTAAAACAAGGATTTTTTGAAGATAAAATAAAAAAGTAACGGCATGAGAGTAGTTAGAATTTAGTAGTTGGAATTTAGTAGGGGCGACTCTGGAGTCGCCCGAACGTGTGCCGGAACGATATCCGACCCGCTTCGCTCCGATAAATCGGAGCTTCGCAGGTTAAAAACGAAAGATCAATGATATATGATTTTCGAAGTAGAGACGTGCCATGGCACGTCTGTTCATGCATGGGGGATTACGATATCCGAACAAGGATTAACGATTTTCGAATTATGAAGGGTAAGAAAGAAGTTGGTAGGAAAGGAAGATTGGTCAGCAGAAGGATCTTTTATTTGAAAACAGGGAATATGATTGTTGCGACAGTTGGGGCGTATTGCAATACGCCCCAACGATTCACAAATCAACACATCAACAGATTAACAAATCAACATTTTTCCCACACCTCAACCTTCTTCCGTTTTATCTTGTGCAATATTTTCTTATTTTGTATCATTCGCCATGACGGATCCGCGGAGTTTTCTGGACATTCCTTATGAGGAGCGTATCGTTCCTTTTCCGAACATGGCGTCGGTTCTGATGCAGCACGCGCGGGAATTTCCGGATAAGGCGGCTTTATGCTTTCCGGACAGTCGCTTCACATATGCCGGACTGCTGAGTGCCTGCCTGACGGGTAAACCGGAGCATGAACCGGAAAAGATCATTGTCTCTTTACGGGATACCGAAAACAGTTGTTTACTGATACTGTTCTGTCTTTTTCACGGCATACCCTTCCATCTTGATCATTCGCAAGAAACAAATACCCGCCTGATCTTCGATCCGGACAAAAACATCCAACATTGTGAATTGCCCTATGTTCATGCGGACCGCACAGCACTGCTGCTGAAGGGATCCTATTCTTTTTCACAATATAATCTGATGGTTGCCGCGCAGGCTGTGGGGAAAGCGCTGAAACTTTTCCGGCCCGGTCATGCGGTTTGCGCACTGCCCCTTCGTTGTCTCTCGGACCTGGTTCTGGGTATCCTTGCTCCTTTTTATTATGCTAAAACCATTCGCTTTGACTTTAATGACCCCGCGAGCGAGGTGCTTTTGGGAACAGCGCAATATGCGTGGTGCAAGGATATTGTACCGGAAGCACTTCCGCCAGTCGCAACGGCACGTTTACGTGATGCTTCTCTGGTCTTTTCCTGTATCCCACCCGATGTACCCGGGCTGCCGGTCTATCGTCTGCTTACTGCCTGTGAGCAAGCTGCCGGACTTGGTCCGCTTATGGATAAAGATGGGAATATCCTGTCTTTACCCGGAATGGAGATCATCCGGGATGGTAACGAGTGGCACATCCGCGGACATGTCCTCGGACAAAGGATCGATCCGTGAAACACTGATCGCCTTCATCGTGCATATTCTTCTATGATGTTTTGCTTTTCAACAAATGTTTGAACATTTTCAGGCGCTCCCGTATCTCCGGATCGGTCAGGGAAGCAAGTTTATCGGTTGAAAATGATTCAACCAGGAAAGATGCCATCACCGTACCGTAGATCATGGCCTCATGATAATCTTCATAACAGCACTCACGGGCACCTCTGCTCGCAAGGTAACCCATAAAACCGCCCGCAAAACTATCCCCGGCACCCGTGGGATCTTCCAGTCTGTTCTCGGGACATATCGGATACACGCCATGATGTTCGTAATGGAACAATTCCGCACCGTATTTGCCTTTTTTTACGATCACGGTATGGGGTCCGAGTTCACGAACCTTTCGCACGGCATCCACAAGATACGGTTCCTCCGTCAACTGGATGATCTCCTCATCGTTAATAATGATAATATGTGAGCGACGGATCGCTTTAATAAGATCATCCCGTGCGGTCTCGATCCAGAGATTCATGGTATCAAGTCCCACCAGCGGTTTGCCCTCCATCTGATCCAGCACCTGCAACTGCAGGGCAGGGTGAATATTTGCCAGAAAAAGAAAATCGCACTGCCGGTATTCCGGAGGCAATACGGGTGAAAATGATTCAAACACATTCAGTTCGGTGAAGATCGTTTCCCGTTCCTTCATACTCTTGCGGTAAATACCGCCCCAGCGGAAGGTCTTCCCCTCCCGGACCTCAAGTCCGCGCAGATCAATATTACGTGCTTCAAATTCCCGGATGGCGGTTAGGGGAAAATCTTTTCCGACCACACCCACCATATTGACGCGGGACAGACGTTCCGCGGACAGGCTGAAAAAGGTGGCCGACCCGCCGACGGCATCATCACGCCGGCCTTTGGGGGTAATAACGGTATCAAGTGCAATGGAACCAACAACAACAAGTGACATGGACTGTTTCCCTATTTAATGAATGTACATCTTCCGATCTGTGTGCCCGAAGGACTTTGGACACGGTATAAATAAACACCGGATGCGAGTTGGACCGGAGTCCAGGTAACCCGGTGATAACCCGCTTCGAATGATCTTTGTATCTGTTGATCGATCTTACGGCCCTGAACATCAAAAAAGTCGATCCGCACCTCCCCCGCTTCCGGTAAGGCAAAATAGATCTGTGTGCTGGGGTTAAAGGGGTTAGGATAATTTTGAAATACTTTAAATTCCTCCGGGATCCCCGCTTCATTGATCGCCGAAACAAATTTTTGCTCGATCAGAAGGAACTTTACGGCATCGGCACGCAGAACGGCGCCGTAATTGGTGTTATTGCCATTGTCCTGTACGCGGATGGTTACCGGAACATCTCTTGGCAGATCATATTCTCCGAGAGAAACAAACTTTCCGCTGTTCGCGTTCTGATCGACAATAACCGTATCCACGGGATTACCGTCAATGAACACAATATAATGCGCATTGTTATGCGCATTTGAGGTCGTCGGAACAATATATTGCAGATCGTAAGTGCCACTGTACTTCAGGGTCTTTGTAAAATCCGCATAATCTCCGTTCGCACGGATACTGGTATAACGGCTGGTATTTCCCCAGGCCCTGGCGATGCTATACTTCCAGTTGTCACCATATTCACTGTAATTAAGTGAATCAAGATCATCGATGACCTTATAAAAACTCAGAGCGCTTGCAAATACGGGAACGATGGTGCTTGGGTGTTTTGGATCATCGGTCTGAATGATAATGATATCATTGTATTCACAAAACTCCATACTGCTGAAGCTGACGGAAATACGACGCTGTTCCATGGGAGCAAGGATTAAAGGAAATGTTTCATCAATGAAAATTTTCCTTCCGTAATGATGCATGGAATAAATGGTCAGGTCCTCACGACCGTTATTGAAAATATCAAAATACAGAAAAGCGGTATCTTCCACGCTTACGTTCCCGAAGGTAAGGATATCACGATTAAGAATGAAATGTTTGTCCGCGATCAGCGGTGTAATGCGCAACACATCCATTCCCAGGTCCTTATCTTCCGCCAGATTCTCAATGATAATGGTATTGCCCTGACCGGCTTCGAGATCAAAGAATCCCATATGCTGCCAGTGATTGATCCCCCGCAGCGTTCCGGTGTGGAACAGCGTATCGTCTATCGTACTGTTTTGGATGATGTATCGCAGGGAATCGCTTGTACTTCCCGGGCTGTGGTAAAATACGGCATACGGCCGGCTTTCGGGAATATCCGGTGTAATGCCGATACTGCCTTTGCCCCGGAGCAGACGGGCACCCAGGTCCCAAAGCTGACCCTCCGTGTAATTTTCCCACGAACCGCTGCGTTCATGGCAGGCGGGATCCTTTTCGTCAATATAAAGATCGTCCGGCAGATAATTGAGATGCGCCTTACTCTGATTGCCCACACTATCGCATACGGCAACCGATACCTTTGCAATGCGATCAAGCGAGACCGGATCGATCGTTTCCCATTGGTTTTCTCCGGTGATCCTGCAGGCCAGGCGCTCATAGGTTTCATAGCGGGTCTTCATGGCAACAAAGGGTTCGTCTTTCTGAAAGACCGGACCGTCCGTAGCGATCCTGAAACGTATGTGATCGCCTTCCCGGATCTCATCAAAATTCAGGACCGGCGCAAGGGTATCGTCGGGATTGATCCAGAGGCGCATGGCTTCGGTATCTTTGCAGTACATGAAATCGACACCGTATTGTTCGGACAGCTGATGCGCAAGGGTGTTCATGGAATCCATGCCCTGCATATATTCGGCTTCGGGTAAATGCGACCAAAAACATGCCATCTGGTCTTCTCCCCCTGCGGCAGCGCTGAACAAGGCCTTCATGGCTCGTGTCAGTTCGGGAAAAATCGTGAAATAAAATGAACGTACCCGCCATTGCCGCAGATCACCCGGAACGCGATAGTCATCTTCAGCCGGATGATACGGTTGAGTACCCTGTGCATAGGGTGACCAGCAATCGGACATATCGAAAGGAATAAAACGTTCCTGATAATCCTGCCAGTTTAGGTCCATGTACATCCATCCGCTGCGGAAGGAGATCGGAAAGACATCATCTTCGATCAGAAAAGTACAGAGAGTACGTTCGTAATCATCCTGATTCAGACTGAAATCGGGTGCCATTTTCCATGAGAAGACACCGTCACCGTCCGTATCCGACCAGTAATAGGTGTGATAATGCAGGGAAAGCTGGTCGTCAAGATGATCGATCGCTTCCTGATGGTACTTTTTCATCAGATAAAGGGTGACATTTGTACGAATGGGTATATTGCAGTTCACGGACATATCGAACACGTTGCCGGCCATCATCCACCAGGTCATCTTCATGGGTGTTCCGTAACTGTCACGCAGTTGATTGCGAAAGCTCGTATCCATCGCGGCATAGCCGTTCATCGAAGGATCGGCGTACAAGGCGGCATTATACAGCCGTCCGTCATAACGATTGACATCCAGTCCGTCCCAGATGGAGGTGTCCGATCCGGGAACAAGGTACACTTTGCCTTTCTGCTGAGAAAAAGCGAACGAAAACAATATGATCGCAAGAATGAATGCAATAATTTTCTTTAAATTCAATACAAAACCTCTCTCATTGATTATTATTTCTTTTTCAATTCAGTGATCCGCCACGGAAGTACGACCGCGTTGCGTTTATTGATCTCCTCTTTTACGCGCATGAAGGCGATACCCGCATATCGCCGGGAAGATGCTCTTTCCTGCAGCCATGTATCATATTCCGTCTCGAAGGTGGAATAATTGCTCGTCGAAGCTTCCCGGAAATACAGTTTCCCGTCCTTCTCGAGGATCATGAGCATATGCGCGGAGAAAATGTCGTCACGGTTCGCGAAAAGCATCGCTACGATATCACCGTTGCGAATATTATCTTTTACCTTATCAAGATGTTCCCAGGGAACATATTCTACTGTAATACTGCGGTCGGGTTTAATATAACGCAGGTCCTCCAGACCCTTCCCCCTGAAAAAAGTATCATGCGAGATCGTACGGGTCATGGATGCGGTATATTCACCTCCAACCTTCCGGGACACATCGTTTAGCAGCCAGGCATTTTCGGGCAGCCAGTCCGCCATGGTATAATGGTTGCGTGTTTTCATGCCGATGATCCCGTCTTTGTAACGGATCTGCTGCAGATTATTGAAAAAATGATCCCAGGAATCGGAAATGGACAGTGCCAGCACGTGTTCGCAGTAAACCATGCAGTTCGTACTGTCAAAACTGACCAGCGGCCAGGTCTCCAGTATAGCATAGGGTCCGTCTCCTGTGGCGGTCCAGCTATACGGGGTGCCCAGGAACATCTCAGAATACAGGCGGATCCGGTCCGTAACGCTGTAGTCCTTCTTTGCGTTGACCCGCAGCATCGAATCGATCTGTGCCGGAGTCATTTTTCCTATTTCGGATCTTTGCGCGGGACTTTCGGGCTTACAACCGAAAATGAATGCCGCGACGATAAGAACAGTAATGATCTTTTTCATATTTCCGTTCCTGTTGACAGTTAATGATTTATTTCCACTTCCACCGTATCCAGAATACCCTTAATAGGTACGCTGGGTTTGCGGATCACCACGGTCACGTTCTGAATACCTTTGTATTTTTCTTTAATTTTACGTGCGATCGTACCGGCGAGTGCTTCGATCAGATGTTTTTTTTCATGGGTGACGATCTCTTCGATCTCATGATAGATCGCTTCATAATTGATGGTGTCTTCCAGACGGTCCGTCTCGCTGGCAATACTCAGATCGGCGGCGATCACCAGGTCCACTTCAAAGCGCGCACCGAGGATCTTTTCGCTTTCGGCAACGCCGTGATACCCGTAAAAGACCATGTTCTTCAATCGTATATAATCCATATTCGCATCCATGTTATGTGGTCCATTTCAGTTTGTTTCTTACAACCGAAAAGAAATCGCTGTTCACGGCACGCACCAGTTTGACCTTCTGGAATGCGCGCCGGATTGTGATCACATTCCCAGCATTCAGGGGTATATCTTCCTGACCGTCCATACTCATCATACATTTATCGCTCAATTCCTTGAAACGCAGAACGATCTCACTATCACCCGATACAACGGTCGGGCGGTTGGAAAGCATGTGCGGACAGATCGGACTGATAATGAAGGCATTCATGTCCGGAGTTACGATCGGACCGCCGCAGGACAGCGAATAAGCGGTCGATCCGGTCGGTGTCGCGACGATCATGCCGTCGCTGCGAAAAGTATTCATGTAGATCTGATTGATATATACTTCCATGGTGATCAGTTTGGAAGACTGCGCCCGGGTCAGTGCCGCATCATTCAGGGCAAACAGGGGCTCATCCGAATCATCGATGCGGGCTTCCAGCATCATGCGTTCGTCAATACTGTATTCACCGTCAAGTATCTTCCTGAGTTCTTTTTCATAGGTCTGACCTGACAGTTCGGCGAGGAATCCCAGTCGACCGAAACGAATGCCCAGCATGGGTATCTGGCGATCTTTCATCATTCTTGCGGCACGTAAAATGGTCCCGTCCCCTCCCAGTATGATCAGAAAATCGGCATGATCCAGGATCTCCAGAATGGATACGCCATAGGGATAATTCGCAACATCGGCAAATTCCGATTCTACGAAAAAATCCACTTCATTTGCACGCAGCCATTCGAGGAACTTGCCGAAAAAAGGACTGATCTGTTTGGAATATCGTTTATTGGCAAT
This sequence comes from uncultured bacterium, assembly GCA_964535585.1. Taxonomy (GTDB): domain Bacteria; phylum Fidelibacterota; class Fidelibacteria; order Fidelibacterales; family Fidelibacteraceae; genus M50B103. Next base: position 37,391 of record CAZHTR010000014.1, read on the forward strand.
AATACCTGTTTTCATTTTTTTTCCTTTCCGGTAAAGAGGTCATCCAGGATCCGGAGCGCTTCTTCTGCGGACCTAACCGCCCGGGCGCCCGGTATGTCCCAGGAGTCCATCTGAAGCAGGGGCTTATCATATTGTAAAGCATACGCGATCTCGGACAGCGTACCGTAACGTCCCCCGATCGCCACCGCGGCATCGCAGGCACAGGCCAGCATCTGATTACGGGCAAAACCGATCCCGGTTGCGAGCGGGATACCGACATAAGGATTGGCATCGCTACGGTCGGAACCCGGTAAACAGGCAACCGAAAGTCCGCCTGCCTCAGAACAGCCCTTACAGACCGCCTCCATGATCCCCCCGCGTCCGCCGCACAGCAGGATCCAGCCGCGTTCGGCGATACCTCTTCCCAGTTTTTCCGCTTCATTACACTGCGCCTCACCGGCTTCGCGACCGCCGAATACGGAAATGATGATGTGCTCTCCGTTTTTTCCCATTCTAAAAGTTAATCAATTTGGACATTGATGCAAAGGGGAAAAAGAGGTTGAGGCGTTGAGATGTGGAGTTGTCGAGGCGTTAATCTGTTCATGTGTTCATGTGTTGATTTGAAACGCCCAGTGCTCCGTTCCCAGTGCCCAGGGCCCTGTGCTCACCTACCCAGATGCATGGGATCCCTCCACTGCGGTCGGGATGACAAATTTGAGGCAGAGATCTATTCATGGAGGGGTGTTGGAGCGTATTGCAATACGCCCCAACTGTCGCAACAATCATATATCATTAATCCTTGTTCGGATATCGTTCCGTCCCCTGTTCGGGCGACTCCAGAGTCTCCCCTACTTTT
>CAZHTR010000015.1:0-25007 GCA_964535585.1 uncultured bacterium
GGATCATTTCCTGACAGGCAGTTTCTTTTCCTGTGTGGGCGATACGCTTTTCTTTATATCGGTCTCTTCTTGTTCGGCTTCTTTGATGTCAGTTTTTACTGTTTTACTCTCGGTTTTATCGTTTTGAACGGCAGGTGTGGTTTTCTTCTGTGTTTTTTCCGGCGTTACCTTTTTTTCTGCTTCTTTTGGCTCAACGTTCTTTGTTGAGGTTCCCTTGACTTTCACTTTTATGTCTTTGGTGTTCGTATCTTCTTTTTTTATCTCTTTTGGAATTGACGTTGAGGTATCTTCGGTTTCTTCCGCAGGTTTTTTCTTGTACTGGATCTGATCGGAAGTCGATGATTTTTCGTTTTCTAAAGGTTTTTTACCTACCGTTTCTATCGGATCGCGTTTTTCTCCGGGTTTCTTAATGGTACTCTGCCCATCATCATCACCCGGATCTTGTTGTGAAGGCGGTAAGGGATTCGGTCTTGGCGGCCTTGGGGTCGGACCGGGATGCGGTGGTCTTGGCCTCGGTCCCGTCCTGAAAGGATCCTTCCGGTCGACATACAGGGTTGTCGCGAAAACGACCCTTCCCGTCTCTACTTCGAAACAGCGTACAGATATTGCATCATCCCAGTCCCCGCGCATGATACGGCCGTGTAAAACATAATCGGCACCGGCAAGTGTTCGAAGCTGATAACCCTTGTTAACGATCAGTCCGCGATACGTATAACCCATTTCATAAACGGTCTCATAGAGCATACGCCGGTCAATAACCCATACATTACGGTTTCTGGATAACTCGGATGCAATCCTGTCGGCAAAGTAAACTCCACGGTTCAGCATATCACCGTATTCGTCCGTAAAATTCAAAACAGCGACCTTTTTATATCCTGTCTGCCGAAAATAACGGTTCAGATTCCGGGCAATATATCGTGCGGCATCATGATCATCACTCACGCTTTTGTACGGTTCGTATTTTTGATAAAACTCATTGTAATGATATCCGTTCTCTACGTAATAGTTCGTAGCACACCCGCTCAACATCAGTAAAACGATCATGGACACTATTATTTTTTTCATTCGATTTCCTTATATTTGACCTGTGAAAAATATAAAAAACCATAAGGCTATTCGGAAGTATTTTATTTCCAATACAATTTATTTGCGAGTATGATCCCCTGACGTGCCTTTGGAATTTCTTTATCTGGATCCATATTGTATTTTACTCGGTTTTCATCCGGTCCTATATAAATACTGTCTTTCTTTATTCGTATCATGACGGATAAAAGTTCCCCGTTCAGAGGAGCAAGATCGATATGATATTTTCCCATTTCCCAACTGGTATCGGTTGCGATAATGGTCTGCTTTGTTTCAATGCTCTCATCTTCCCGCGGCATCAGAAGGGGAGCAAGCGGGAAATCCCGGCGAATGTGCGAGATGGTCCCCGTCTTGGTTTTATCTATCGATGTCACTATCAGTGTGACATTTTGCGTCCCCCAATGTGTTAACACCGGCTGTATACTGGCATGATAATCATTACTGTTGAAACGCACACTTCCCGTATTGATGATCAGGGCATCCCGTCCGTTCCGGAACAGGATGGACGAACCGCGCGGCAAAGCGAGTTGAATAATTTCCGGACGTGTGGAAACGAAAGACCAACATAGACAAAAAAGTACCGAGACCAAAGACAGTATTTTTTTAATTTTTTTATTATGGATACAGAGCAGTATAACTATGATCAGCAAAACAGCCATGATATAAGGTTTCCGGTACGAAGGAACCGTGAGCGTCCATATCCCGGATCGGGAAGCCAGTCGCAACATGCCCCGTAACAACTCAAGACTAAGATCCAATGCATGAAAGATCAGGTCACTGATAAATGAGGGAATAAAGAGACAGGGCAGACTGACGATCGCACAGATCATCACGCAAAAGGTCAGAGGGATCGCTATGATATTCAGGAACAACGATGCGATCTGCATGGTGTTGAAATAACACAGGGCAACCGGCGCGGTGAATAAAGCCGCGCTGACGGATACCATCAGCATATCCCAGACATAAAGTACGGCCGGATTCCGGGGTTTATAAGGTATTTTCTCTTTTAGTATCCGGTATCCGATCAGAATACCGAATACGGCTGCAAAAGAGAACTGGAAACCAATATCCCGCAAATAGAAAGGATTGACCAGCAAGAGAATGACCGCAGTGGCAGCGACGGCATTCAGCGCCTGATATTTCCGGTGAAAGACCGGTGCCATGAGAAGCATGGCGGTCATAAGGGATGAACGTATCACGGACGGGGACCCGCCGGTCATGTAACAGTAGAATATAAGAAATACCATGATGAGGATGGTCCTCGGTATACGTTTCAGCGATAAGGTCAGAAGCAATTGATAAAGTATGAGAACGATAAGTCCAACATGCAATCCCGATACTGCCAGAAGATGGCTTATTCCAAGATTGCGGAACATACTTGCAATACCATCCGGGATCTCGGATTTCATCCCGAGCAAAAGGCCGTTCACCAAACTCCCTTTCTCAATTCCCAATACCGATAAAAATCGCACAGAAATACGTTCGCGCGCGCAATATGCCGCATAACGCAGGGGTTGTTTCATGCTTTTCATCTCGATCACGACCTTTGAGTCCGTATGAAATGCATGTGTGATCCCCTTTCCCTTTGCATATTCCATATAATTAAAACGATAGGGGTTGGTATTGGGTGTTACGGGACGCAGGGAAACGGATGAAAAGACATAACTTTTACCCGGGACAAGTATCGGCATATGTGCCCTGGCATAAATAGTCCCGCGACAGGTTTCTCCTTCGATCAGAGTTTCACCAATATAGGACGTAACATAATAAGGAGTGGTTCTCTGCTGAAGGATGACTATCTCCACATCTCTGTATTCGCCTTCGAGCATGTTCGAGTGCATAAAAGACGCTTCGGCAAGGGCGCAGCGTAAGATACCCGATAACAGGACACACAGTACAAGCAGGAAATCCTGGACTTTGGCTTTGGATATTAAAAGCACTGAGAGAAAAACGATCAATACACCGGCAAACGTGATCCAAAGCGGAAGAGGAAAAATATAATAAAATAAAATACCTGCGCTGAAAATAAGTGCATAACGCAAAGCCGGTGCTGTTGAAAAGATCGGAATTTTGTCCCCCGTTCGTTATCAGAACGTAAAATAGGATTTTCAGTAAAAAAAATATATCCTTTTATCGAACGAAACCCGGAATGTGACCCAAATCACTATTTCAGAGTGTTCATTTCGCAGATAGGGAAAAAACGGAGAGACAAAGATTTAAAATCGGAGTGATATTGTAAATATTTTAATTACCGGAGTAATCTTATATTTTAAAATGATTGACAAGAGGCATTCTGCGGCCCTGTCCGAAGGCCTTTGCGCTTACCTTCAGGCCCGGCGCGGCCTGCCAGCGCTTATATTCGTTTATACGGATCAACTCGTAAACGCGGGCTACCAGTTCCGGATCCCCGGAATCTGCCATGATCTGGTCAAGTGATTTGTCGGACTCAAGCAGATCATCGACAAGCGGACTAACCAGATCATAATCAAAGGGGTCGTACTGCCCCTCTGCCAGTTCCGCCGATGGTATTTTATTCAGAGTGCTTTCCGGTATCAGATCATAGGCGAACAGGCGGTTGATATACCTCGATAACCGATATACTTCCAGCTTATTCATGTCGCTGATCGGGGCCAGTGCGCCGCACATATCACCATACATGGTGCAGTAACCCAATGCCAGTTCGGTTTTATTTCCCGTTGTCAGGAGTAAAGCATTTTTCTTGTTCGCGATGGACATCAGTATCGTTCCGCGAATGCGTGCCTGAAGATTCTCTTCAGTTATACCCGGCACCGTTCCCGTAAAGGGTTTTTCCAGTGAACGAATGAAGAGTTCATACAGGGGTTCAATGGAAATAACATCATAATGGATCTTCAGGTTCCTTGCACATAATTCCGCATCCGTGAGCGAATGACCGCTGCTGAACCGTGATGGCAGCGCATATGCATACACATGATCCGGACCCAGTGCCTCGGCAGCCAGAACCGCAACAAGTGCCGAATCAATACCTCCGCTCAGGCCGATCACGGCATCCTTAAAACCGCTTTTATAAAAATAATCCCGTATCCCGGTTTTCAGTGCGGAATACAATTCCTCATCTTCGTCAATATCCTTTTCTACAAAAGGATGATCACTGATCCCGTCGGTAAGGCGGCAACAGGTTGTCGCTTCTTCAAATGAAGGTAAATGAACAGCTATCCGGCCGTTTGCATCCATAGCAAAACTATTGCCGTCAAAGATCAGTTCATCCTGTCCTCCGACAAGATTAACATATATAAATGGTAACTTAAATTGTTTGACCTTTTCGCGCACGCGTGCGATGCGGTTCCTGCATTTGCCTCTGCTATACGGTGAGGCACTGGCATTCAAAATAATATCCGCACCCTGTTCTGCCAATTCACGCGTTACCTTGATATGATAGCGTTCATCCCAGAGATCCTCGCAGATCTCGATCCCTAGCATCACCGTTTTTTGCCTGATCGTTACGGGAACGGGCCGGACGCGTTCATTCGGTTCAAAATACCGCAGTTCGTCAAATACATCATAGGTCGGCAAATTTGTTTTACGCACAAAATCAATGATCTTCCCATTTTGCATTACGGCAATACTGTTCCAGCGTTTTCCGTCATGTCTGCTGATGCAGCCCACCAAAGCGATCGTGTTCTTTGTGCCGGCGGCAATTTCATTGATGATTTTTTCATTTGCCCTGACAAAATCCGCTTCGAGGATCAGGTCCATCGGCGGATATCCGCAAACAGTAAGTTCCGGAAAAAGAATAATGTCGGCTTGCATATCATCCGCTTTTTTTATTTCGGCGATGATCTTCCGGGCATTCCCCGGCAGGTCGCCGACAATGACATTCATCTGTGATAATACAATCCGGATATCCATAATGATCACAATTTAATTGAAAACTCCGTGAAATCATCTATCGCAGTACATGTTTCTTTGATCACTCTGTCAACCTGTGCGCGGGAGGGCCCCTGCTTCAGATAGTCCATGAATGTGTTCAGATCAACTTCCTTCGCTCTTGCCACGATCTCAACTTCTCCGCGTGCAGCATTGCGCACATATCCTCTGATACCGAGCATATCCGCATACTGTTTGGCGTACCAGCGGTAACCCACCATTTGTACGCGTCCGCGAACCCTTATTTTCCACTGCGTTTCTTCCATAAAAAAGAATCCCGGGATGACCCGGGATAATTCATCAGATCAATGCTTTTATATGGCTCTCTATATCGCTTTTCGGCACATTTCCTATAACCTGGTCCATGACCTTTCCACCTTTGACAAAAAGCAGCGTGGGGATGGAACGTATGCCGAACTGTCCTGCGATCATCGGAGAATTGTCAACATTGACTTTGGCTATCGTGACTTTTCCTTCGTACTCTTTCGCAAGTTCCTCAAGTTTGGGTGCGATCATCTTACAGGGTCCGCACCAGGGTGCCCAGAAATCGACAAGCACCGGAAGGGGATTTGACAGCACTTGCTGCTGAAAGTTCTGGTCGTTTATTTCAATGATTAATTCTGACATGTAAGCCTCCATTTTTTTCGGTTCCAATATATGATTTTTTTTCACACATAACATTAAATTCTATGACTTCAGCCATAGAATTATCTCTTTTAGGGTAACCCGCTTTCCGTACATAAGGATGGTGGTCCTGAATATCTTGCTTCCGGCAAGCGTAATGCCGATGATCCATAGTAAAAGATATAACATCATGAGTAATATTTCCCAAAGCGATGCAGATAACATTCCTATTTTCAGGATCATCATAAAAGGGGTGGTCAGGGGAATAAAACTCAGAATGGGTGTCAGGGGTGTTGTGGGATTGTACATGATGGGCTGAATAAGCATAATAGGTAAAACGGCAAAAAGGGATAAAAAGCCTACGGACTGCTGTGCTTCGCGTTCATTGTCATAGAGAGACCCCAGGCTTACATACAGTGATGCATACATAAAATAGCCCAGAATAAAATAAATGAAATACCAGATAATATTTGGCGTAAACACATCTGCAGGTGTTATGTTTACCGATGGTATGGAACTGCTGAAGAGCGTTACTCCCAGAATGATCAGAAGATAGACACAGATCTGAATAACACCGAGCATGCCGATACCGATGATCTTCCCCGCCATAAGATTTTGGGGTCTTACGCTTGACATCATGATCTCCATAATACGATTGGAGCGTTCCTCGATCACACCGCTGATCAGCATCGAAGAACTCATGACAATTCCCATGACCAGCAGCCATAAGAATACACCGGGCACACCGTATTTAACGATCAGGTTCGACTGCGTCGCATCGCCTGTTTTTCCGATCTCATATACGCCGATGGCCGGTTTTTGCAGTACATATTCCATATCTTGCTTTGTGAGACCCAAAGAAAATATCCGTTTTTCCATGTTATACTGCTTCAGTGTCTGCTGCAATCTGGATACTTCTTCTATCCCGATCTTGTTATGATGGTAGATCCTGAACTGCGCGTTACGTAAATAATCGGGGAGAACGACGATCACGATACTGACGAAATCATCGCGTATCAATGTGTGAACGAGCGTATCGTGATTAAGGGGTGTGGAGGCGTATTCGAAGAATGTATAGAGCGGTTTCCCGTCTTTATTCATATTGGCATGGGTGATAAAATCCGATATTTCACCGTATATTCCGTTGCCCTGATCAATGATACCGATGTTTTTTTCGTCAGGACTCCTGCTTAAAGCAAAAAAGGTTGGGACTATGGAAAACAGGAGAATCACAAAAGGCATGAATATGGATACCAGAAAGGCCCGTGAGCGCAATCCGCGTTTCAGTTCCCATTGTGCAATGATCAGTGTATTATTCATGACGATCCCCCTACCAGTGCGATAAAAGCATCATCCAATCGTCCGCCATGCCGGGCCATAATATCTTTCGTTGCACCCTGCGCAACAAGCTCACCTTTGTGGATCAGACACATGGAATCACAATTTTCTTCCACTTTCGCCATCAAATGCGTACTCAAAATGACCGTGTGCCCCCGGGATGAAAAATCCGCGATAATATTCTGCATTATTTTTTGATTTAAGGGATCAAGACCGGAAAAGGGTTCATCCAGGATCATCAATTTCGGTTCGTTAATAACGGAAATGATAAACTGGATCTTCTGCTGATTGCCCTTTGAGAGTTCCCGGACCTTTTTATCTGCCAGATCGGCAATCTGCAATTTTGAGAACCACTGCTCGCTGCGTTCCCTCGCCAAAGGCAGAGGAACGGATTTCAGGCGCGCGAAATATTCAACCACTTCCCGTACTTTAGCTTTCTGATAGATACCTCGTTCTTCCGGAAGGTATCCGACCTGACTGTAATCATAATCGAGACTGGAAATACCGTCGATACGGATCACGCCGGTATCGGGACGGATAATATTCATGATCATCCGGAGTGTGGTCGTTTTACCGGCTCCGTTCGGACCCAGAATACCGTATACGGCGCCATCGGGTATTTCCAGAGAGATATCCTTTACCGCCGTAACCCCAGTAAATTGCTTTGTAACATGATCAATACTAAGCATGCTCTTCCCTTAATGATGCACGTGAGGAGAAAATACATCAATATGCGGAGTATTAAAAGTTGAAATGATAAAAACCGTTAAAATGATCAGATAGAAGACCGGAATGATCGTGGCTGCCGTTCGGGTATAGGATATTTTCATAAAATGGGTTTCGAGAATGATCGTGGCGAACAAGCTGATGCCAAGAATGAAATTAGAGTATATGATCTCTCCGGCAACATGTTCAATAGGTCCGAACACCGCCGGATAGAAGTACCAGATAATAAAAGTAAAGTAGGAGAATAATATCGCCGCGATCATGCGCGAATTTAAGAATGCTTTTATTTTTTCGGGTCGAATGACGATATACTCTCCGACACCGACAAGGGAATAGGATAAAAATGCCATCTTCATATGATGAAAAATGGTTTCTTCCGGGCAACCCAATAAAAATGTAAGATTGCAGGGAATGATCTTATAAATAAAATGCAGGCCAACATACAAAGCCCAGGTCAGAATCAGTTTAATCCATTGATCGCGTTTCATTATACGCATTTTCCTTTTCTTTAATTCTTCTTTTGATAATATCCATATGCGATTTGCATTGTTCCTCTGAAGCAACGCCTTTTGCAAATTTAACAAGGTCCGCGAACTGAAATAACGAAGCTAATTCACAATGTTCCTCTTCCGGCAGATACAGGTTCATAACGGGGAGCAGCTCGCTTGTTGTAAGCTCTTGTAAGTGAATAAAATATATATCTTCATAAAACGAACGCACGATGCGGGTCAGTTCGAGATAGAATGCTTTCCATTGACCCGACATGTGATATTGTTCGGATTCAAGCAAGGCAAGTGCATGCAGTGCTTTTTCATAAGGCGAAAGGAGAATACTGATCTCTGCTTTGTTCTTGGTCCGGTATTTTATACCGTACCACAATAACCAGATGGCTGTGATCAGCAGCAATCCACTTATCAGATACTGCCACCAGCGCATCAGTGTCAGGGGAAGCGGAGGATTTATCGCGACAGGGGCAGCATCCGTATCAAGAACGGTCCGGATATAAATACGTGTTTCGGGTGTGTAAACGGTATCCTGAAGTCCTGTTTGATGTTTCAGCACAAGCGGCATAGACGGGATATGTATGTATCCGGTATCGAATGCAGTGACTTCCAGCTTCCAGAATAAAACACGGGCACCGCGTTTGCGGCCTATGGAGATCCTTTGGTCAAGGACCTCCGCATCCTGCATCCATTCCCGGGCATCGGACACATAATGCTCCGTATTACGCGGGATCTCCAGGGAATAGTGAAGCGGGATCCGATCACCGATAAAAAATGTGTCCCTGTCCTTTCCCATGGACAGTTGCACATCCCCGGCATAAATGCTTCCGCAGATCATTAGCAGGAAAAAACACTTCTTCATCGGTATTGATGTTTCCCTCTTGTCTTAAAGAATCGGTTTAGCGGTTCAATGTATGATATATCCGTATTGATATGGATGAGATCCGTTTTATTTTTCCGGCACATTTGTTCCAGTTGAACACTGCGTGTCAGATAGCGTTGGGCATATGCTTCACGCAGCTGTCTGCGTGAAGTATCTATGATCATCTGTTCGCCGGTTTCCGCATCGTAACAGGTCAGCAGTCCCAGATCCGGCAATGCCTTATCCAGCGGATCGACAATATGGACCAGGATCAGGTCATGTTTATCCGAAACCGCTTTCAGGGCATGTTCAAAATCCGTATCGTAAAAATCACTTAAAAGAAAAACGATACTGCGTTTATGTGTAACACGTGAAAGGAACTGCAGGGCGTTTTCAATATTTGTGCCTTTCCCTTCGTATTCTCCGAAAAGCACTTCGCGGATAAGCTGCATGGCATATCCTTTGCCTTTTCGTGGAGACATGTATTTTTCAACTTGGGACGTAAAATTGATCAAACCGACCTTATCCCCGTTCCGAATGGCACTGAAGGCCAGAACGGCGCACAGTTCCGCGGCAAGTTCACTCTTAAAGCGTTCCGTGCTGCCGATACGTCCGGAGGCGGAGACATCCACCAGAAAATAAACGGTCAGTTCCCGCTCCTCTTCCATGATCTTGATATAGGGTTTGTTATTCCTTGCGGTCACATTCCAGTCGATGGTGCGAACATCATCTCCCGGCTGGTATTCGCGTACTTCGGAAAATGACATCCCTTTCCCTTTGAAAACCGAACGGTATTCACCGGAAAACACGTCATTTACAATGCGACGCGTTTGAATTTCAACTTGCTTGACTTTTTGTAGTATATCCTGAGATAACATGGTTTAGGGAACGGGAATGGTGTCAAAGACGGTTTGAACAATATCTTCCACGGTTATTTCCTCAGCTTCAGCTTCAAAGGAAAGAAGAACGCGATGGCGGAGGACATCCATTCCGATCTCCCGGATATCTTCGGGAGTAACATACCCGCGATGCCGGATAAAAGCGTGCGCTTTTGCGGCGCGGACCAGATTGAGAGATGCACGGGGTGATGCACCGACATCGATCATTCCCTGTAATTTTTCGAGTTTAAAGCGTTCCGGATAACGCGTGGCAAAAACAATGTCCGTAACATATTTATGGATCTTCTCATCAACATAGATACTGCGTACGACCTTACGGGCTTTCAGTATCTGATCGGGTTTCACGACCGCTTTCACGGTATCGGGAAGCTTGTTGGCCGTCATCAATGCCAGCATTCTCATTTCCTCTTCCTGTGCGGGATAATCGACTTTGACCTTCAGCATAAAACGATCGACCTGGGCTTCCGGCAAGGGATATGTCCCTTCCTGTTCGATCGGGTTCTGTGTTGCCAGCACCAAAAATGGTTCGTCAAGCGGATAGGTAGTATCGCCGATACTGACCTGCTTTTCCTGCATGGCTTCGAGCAAAGCGGACTGGACCTTGGCCGGTGAACGGTTGATCTCATCCGCTAAAATGATATTGGCAAAGATCGGACCTTTCTTGACTTCAAAGGATGATTCTTTTTGATTATAGATCAGTGTTCCGATCAGGTCAGACGGTAAAAGATCGGGGGTGAACTGAATACGGTGAAAACGCGTATCGATCGCTTCGGCAAGGGATTTAACGGCCAGGGTTTTTGCAAGTCCGGGTACGCCCTCCAGTAAAATATGACCCTCGGACAGCAGTCCGATCAGGAGACGCTGAACCATCTTATCCTGACCGATGAGGACTTTTTTCAGTTCGTTCTGTATGGCATTTAAAAATACGCTTTCTTTTTGTATCTCTTCATTTAACGCGGCAAGATTAAAATCCATAATGCACCCGAAGCGGTTTAGGAGTTTCTCATGATATCTTTCAATTCGTCGATCTGGTCCAGATCCTTTCCCAGATTGCGCAATTCAAATTCAACCGATTCAACAAGGGGATGGGTCGGGTAATCGCGTACAAATTTATTATATTCGATTTTAGCACGATCAAAATCCCTGATAATGTTCGCCAGGGTATAACCGGCCATAAAACGTGCTTTGGGAGCATCGGTGTGAGAGGGATATTCATCGGCGATAAAAACGTAACGTTTGACACAGGATTCAAAATCCTGCAGATCTCCGGCATATATTTCGGCCATCCGGTATAAGGCTTTTACTGCAAGGGGATCATCCGGGTATGTATTGGAAAGTTTCTCAAATGTCCGGATCGACTGGTTTATTTTATCTTGTTTGTAGAGTTCTGTTCCGTCTTCGAACATTTTTTCTGCCGTACGGTTATCCGAACATGCAAATAGCAGAAGGCTGATCAATAGTATGGTCCCAAGCTGTCTTTTCATCATTCGTTACTCCTTAATTTCACTTAATCGGGGTAATTTACATTATATTAACGTTAAAAGGCAAATAAAAGCCCAAAGATGATCCGGTTAAAAAAGTTCCTTTCATCTTCCCCGCCTGTTCCGGACCTGGGATCATTGATGATGATCGGTAACTCAAGCCGGACAGGTCCGATGGGTGTTTTATAGTAAATTCCAAAACCTGTATTCATATAATAGGATCCTATATCTCCTATACGACTGAAATCATCCGCGAGTTGTCCCGCATCCAGAAAAGCGGTCACACCGAAATTCCATATCAGATCGTAACGCAATTCAATATTCCCAAGCATCTTTGCCTTTCCGGCATAGATCGTGTCCATGGTTGCGGTCTGGTAAGGATTCCCGATAGACTGGAACCAGCCCCGCACGGTCGTTTCACTTCCCATTCGATACAAATAGATAGGTTCGATGGTTTTTCTGTCAAAGAACTGTCCGGCCTCAATACGGCCTGCAAGGACAAGATTCCGGAAAACCTTTCTATACGTGTTCACAGATGCTTCAACGATAAAGTATTCCGTTTCGGTCAATGTCTGTACACCTGCTACATACCCGCCATACAAAAGAATGTTCCATCCTTTTGTCGGATAAATGAAATTGTCACGGTTATCAAATCGCGATTGTATGCTGAGTTCCGTCAGGGGTTCGAATCCCTTGCCGGAAAGTTCACTTTTCAGATTTTTCAGCGCGATGGATGTACGTGAATAAATGTTCCGGTTATAACGCCAGATGCTGGAGATACTGATACCATAATCGGTCAACACATCTTCTTCGCTGATATCCCTGTCGCTGAAAGGAGAATAGACATTCCGGTCATAATAGATCTTCAGGGTTGTCGGCAGACGTAATACAAACAACCAGGGGATGGTATATCCGATCTCGGCATTGACACCGTGATCGATATTCAGATTATGAAAGAGCATTTCATAAGTAAAACCGATATTGAGACGATGCGCGCGGTTCAGGATATTTTTATGAAGCCATTCCGGCTGAAGGAACAGCGACGAATAACTTATCTTTTCGGTATATCCCTGTCGTGCACCGAATTGAACATCAAATCGACGGGCACGGCTCTCGATAAGATTAACGTCAAGGGTCAGCATCCCGGATTCCTTATCCGGATTTACCGGAACGATATTGACGGAATTGAATGCTCCCATTTCATAGATCCTGTCCCGGGTCTGATTGATCTTTTCCTGTTGATAGGGCTTGCCTTCTTCAATATTCAAATGTTTTCTGATGGAAGATTCCAATACTGTCTTGTTTCCCCGTATATTGATACTTCTGACTTCATACGGTTGATCTTCATTGATATAGAGGGTAATATCGAGATTTCTCCCCCAATCAAATTCCTCCCGGATCGTTGCAAAAGGATGTCCCAACTCGCTGTAGCGTGACAGTATCCTTTTAAAATTGTTATAATAAATATGTTGCCGGAAGGGATCTCCGGCGCGCATTCCCAGCAGAGAAAGTATCTCACCATCATTCAGCAGACTGTTCCCTTCGATCGAGATCTGCCGTATGGTAAAACGTTCATTCTCCCTTATATTAAAATATAAATGCAGGGATTTGCCTTCATGCAGGACCAGTGAATCCCGAACCGTACAGTTGAGAAAACCCTCACTGATATAATAGTTTTTAATAGCCTTGGTCTGTGATCTGATATACCGGTAAGATATGCGCTGCATACCGCGTTGGGTATATACGGGTTTAATATCGACAATACGTTTCAACTGGTTATTTCTGACGTATTCATTCCCTTTAAAAATCACCTTACGAAGCTTATAATCCAGTAATATATCGTCATCCTGCTGAGCATACGCAGTTCCGGTTAAAATAAGCACAATAAGTATAAGCACTATACGTTTCATTAGTATTGAACCCTCAGGCGTATTGCCCCCGAAACACTTTCATCATCCGCGGTTCCCACAATGGATAAGCGGTTATTGATACGATATTCGATCTCGATATTAAGTGGGTCCGAGCGGGAGCCTTCATATGTCAGATAAAAATTCCTGCCAATACGACCACCCACGACAACAGCCATCGTACTGTCAAGATAGGTGCCTTCCCCTCCCCTGATATCCAGGCGGTCAAGACCGCCAAAACCGACGAGCCGCTGTGCTTGTTGTTCCAGGGGACGCTCCGCCAGGGCCAGGAGCGCTGTTGTTGTCTGTGCGACCGAAGCCGAAGGATTGATCGAAGAAAAGGTGTTCTCGATCTCGCCGATCGTTAACTCCCGGATGATCTCGGCTTTGGTCATCTGATTGTTCTCATCGATAAAGTCAATTTCAGGATTATTCAATTCCCCGGAAATGGAAGCAATGATGCGGTTACCGCCACCAATCCTCTTAAATGCAATAAAGTTCAACTGATGATTATTCTCAAACTGATCAAAAATAATACCGCCTTCCTCAAGTTCAAAAACGGACGCCCAATAATTAAAGAATCCCTGCCGGACATTGAGTTCTCCACCGAGGCGCACACCGTTTTCGTTGGCATATTTCAACAAGGTCGCTTCTCCTTCCAGGGTGGCATCGATAAACTGATTGCGGAAGAACACCTTGTCGATCATTGTATTAATGGTGAATTCGGTGTGAATTCTGGTATCATTTATATTATCGGCAACAGGAGCGGGCCGCATAAAATCCATCTCGATCATACCTTCGGTGATCGTAACATCTCCCGTGATGGACAGTGTATCTTTTCCCCTCACGGAAAGATCCAGGGCACCTGTTGTTAAATTGAAATTTTCATCCAGGGTCACGATAGATACCTGATCACCGGTAAGGGATATATCAAAGACCGGTTCAAGCAGTTTGCTCATATCCATCTTGCCACCGACATTAAAATTATATCTTACTGCCGCACCCTGACTTCTTAATCCGAGCACACCGGCGAGTGTATAGGATACGGACGGCAATTTTGCTTTTATCTGTACATCGGCAATGTTATTTTTCATGATCACGCTGCCATCAAGATTTTCTATCTCATTTCGCAACATGCTCAGAATCATGCGTCCATTTCGAACATCAATGCGGCCGTTCTTCTTAGTTTCATTGAAAGAACCGGTGATCTCAAGTTCCGTATAAAAATCACCCTTAAACTGTTCGATATCTTCAATGTAGGGTGTCAGATAGATGAGTTCATCATCATTCCCCTGCAGGAAGGCATATACCGTGCTGTCCGGAGAAAAGCGGTCACCGGGGGCATTATAACGCATATCAAGGAAGAAAAACGCATTGCCTCTGTAGTGACCGTTATTGGCTGCGATAAGCCCTTCATTGAAATAAAGATATTCCTGTTGATAGCGTATTTTAACGGCGATCGTATCTGCCAGTATCTTGTCCAATACGGGACCGAGAACAAGCAGATCTCCGTCCATCATCGGATCATTCAGGGTACCGTAAATGTTACCCTGTAAGTTCACGTCGCCCGAAACGGGAAATTCTTCGATCAAAAACGGTGCCAGTTTTGATAAACGGGCTTGAGTAACCTGATATTCGGCCCGAACGGGATTCTTAGCTAAAACCTGAACAATATCTTTATCTTTGAAATTGACATTCAGCGGCAGGTCGGCATTCAGACGCATAGTTCGGCCGGGTGCAAAATTTGCATTCAGCTGACTTACATGAAAATTGTTGTCTTTATATTGCATGCTTGCCTGGATACGTTCGGCATCCAGACCAAATGCGTGGGCCCGGCGCAGAAGCAAACTGGCATTGATCACCGGATCATCAAGGTAACCCTTGATATCGGCATTGATATTCAGGAGTCCTCTCACTCCGTCGCCCATGGTAGATAAGAAAGGCAGTGTGTTCAGGTCCGCACCGGCAAGATTGATACTTCCCCAAATCGAATCTCCATCAACATCCAGTGAACCGTACAGCAGGGCTTCACGGTACAATATATCAAAACGTGAAAGAGAAAACCCATCGTCTTTAAGGCTAAATGATGCCGGCGAAAGGAGATATACATCCTGATTCATGTATTTCCCCCGTATGGTATTTATATTGAAGTCTTTAAGATCCCTGACCGAACCTGAAAGGTTCATTGCATAATTCTCGTGCTCAATGTCAAAATAATCTACGGTGATCAGGTCTTTATCCACACGGATATACGTTTCGACGGAACCGATCTCCAGGGAATCGATATAGGCATTTTCAAACGAGATCAATACCCCTCCCCCGGGATTCGTTATGATCTGATTGCTGAACAGGGATACATTCATATTTTGCATTGTAAAAGCCGCATACATCAAAGTATCAAGATTGAAATTCAACTGAATGTCCGGATTACTCACATGACCGAGCAGCTTCATTGTCAACATGATATTATCCGTCTTCAGGGGGGCCATCCCGGGTAAGCGAAGATCATTAAAGGAGGGAATGTCACCATAAATATCCAGATTAAGGGTTTCCAGACCTTTAATACTCCCCCGCAGTTTCAGCAATCCATCCGGTAAATAAATATAATTGCTTGTATCCAGTACGATATCGCTCATTTCATGGACGAGTACATTCCCTTTCATTGCGGTCTTTTCGATACCTAAAAAATGGTCGATACCAAGATCATAGTTAACTCTTATATCTGCATCCAGGAATCCGTTCGCGCGCATACGCCCCCGGAATGTGCATTCCGGAAAGGATTCAAACCATTCTTCCGGCTGAAACATATGTGAAAATAATGTTGTTGTCAGGTATTTGTCCTTTATCCCATATGAACCGTAAAGCGAAATATCGGTATTGGGAGCTTTTAATACCGCCTGAAGTAAATGAATGTAATCATTTTTATATTCAACACTGATATTTGCAAACTGGATTTTTTTATGGTTGATCGATCCCGTGAAATCCGCTGTTGCTGTAAAGGCATTAAAATCACCCATTACATTAAGCCGCAAATTGACCATGTCGTCACTTTTAATGAAATACCGGTTAAAATACCTGCTGACAGGAATATCTTCCAGATTGAAGGTAAACTGGAAACGAAAGGGATCGATATAGCGGATCTTTCCTGTTGAACTGACCTGTGCTTCATTCAGTTTAAAGCGCAGATTCCGTAATTTCGCAATGTCATTCCGAAATACGATCTCGCTGCAAAGTTCATGGATATGGATCTGGTGTGCCTCATTTTTTACATTCAGGTCATGCACCGATATGACAGCACCATCCCGGCGTCCCGAATAAGCAAATTCGGCCTTTTGAACAGTTTGATATATAAGTGTGTCCGGCGTCTGAATATAAAGATGAACATCGCTCATGGATATTCGATTGATATGAATATCCGGAAAACTGAAATCTGGGATCTCCGTCAGATCACGCTGTTGTTCCTTTACACGGATATAGATCCTGGGTTCGGTCAGACGCAGACTTTCCAGACGGCGTTTCCCCAGCATTTCAAAGATACCGGTATATTTTATATTCAGAGTATCAATGGAAAAGACAAGGGAAGAGTCCTCATTCGCAAATTCAAGTACACTCGCCTGCAGACTCGTTTTAAGGTCTTTGCTCAATTCCCTGATCGAAATGGTATACTCATACTGTCGGTCGAGATGATGTTGCAAAAACCTGTATATGATGGTAAATCCGACGTTTGTTTTTGTAAAAAAAACGCCAAAAGATCCGATAGCTATGATCAGAAAAAAGGTGATGAAGTATCGTCGTTTTTTTTTATCTGCCATGTTCTCACTGGGTTAATATCTTATGTTCGGCAGCTTTTACGGTGTTTTCCATTAACATTGCAATCGTCATCAATCCCACACCGCCGGGAACGGGCGTTATGGCTGCACAGCGTTCTTTTACTTCTTCAAAAGCGACATCACCGACCAGCCGGTAACCTTTTTCCCGGGCAGGATCTTCAATCCGGTTTACACCCACATCGATCACCGTAGTACCTTCTTTGACCATGTCCCCCCGGATCATTTCCGGTACTCCGGCTGCAACGATCAGGATATCCGCCTGCAGAGTAAATTCTTTAAGATCGGGGGTTCCCGTATGACAAATCGTGACCGTTGCATTGCCTCGTGGCGATTTACGATACATCAGGTTTGCCATCGGCTTGCCGACGATGTTCGAACGCCCGACTACGACAACATGTTTCCCGCTTGTCGCGATCTGGTAATAATCCAGCATTTCCAATACCCCGGCCGGTGTGCAGGGCAGAAAGGTGTCTTTCCCGATGATCAGTTTTCCAACATTCTCCGGATGGAAACCGTCAACATCTTTTTCAGGGAGAATGCGGCAGATGATCTCAAATTCATCCAGATGTTTCGGCAGAGGCATTTGAACTAAGATCCCATGGTATTGCGGATCGTTATTCAGTTTACCCAGAAGTGCGTTCAATGATCCCTGATCGGTATTGGCGGGTAAATAGATCGTTTCGGATAGAATACCCAATGCTTCGCATGCACGTCCCTTATTCCTTACGTAGATCTGTGATGCGGGATCATCACCGACAAGCACCACTGCCAGGCCGGGGGTCACTCCCTGCTTTTTACAGACAGCGATCCTTGTCTTTAAACGCTCAAGGACCGAATTCGCTACCGCTTTACCCGATAAAATCTGTGTTTTCATTATACCTCGGCTTATTTTGCATACCCGATCGAACGATGTTCACGCAGTACGGTAACCTTGATCTGTCCCGGATATGTCAGTTCGTTCTGTATCTTCGTGGCAATATCTTCTGCCAGCAGATCTGATGCGGCATCATCGATCTGATTTTCTTCAACAATGACCCGGACTTCCCTTCCCGCCTGGATCGCGTAGGTTTTGCTAACACCTTTAAAACTGTTGGATATCTCTTCCAATTTTTCCATACGGTGGATATAGTTTTCCAGGGTCTGGCCGCGAGCACCCCGACGGGATCCGCTGATAGAATCTGCGGCCTGAACAAGTGCCGAGATCGGATGGATCATTTCCACTTCTTCATGGTGGGATTCAATGGCATTGACAATGATCTTATCTTCCTTGTTGCGACGGGCGATCTCTGCACCTATGATCGCATGCGTACCCTCCACATTTCGGGTGACGGCTTTCCCGATGTCATGCAGAAAACCGGCACGTTTTGCCATCTGTCCGTCCATGCCAAGTTCGGAGGCCATCAATCCCGCCAGCCAGCCAACCTCAATAGAGTGCTTCAGGATATTCTGTCCGTAACTGGTACGGTATTTCAAACTTCCGATATAGTGCATCATTTCAGGATTAAAAGGCGGAAGTGCCAATTCCATGGTCGCTTCCTCTGCCGCCTGTATAATGGATTCTTCAACTTCCTTCGTTGCTTTCTCGATCATTTCTTCAATACGTGCCGGATGGATCCGTCCGTCCACGATCAATTTTTCCAGCGCAATACGGGCGATCTCGCGACGAACGGGGTCAAAGCCGGAAAGGACAACCGCTTCGGGCGTATCATCCACAATAAGCTCAATACCTGTCAGAGCCTCAAAATGGCGGATGTTACGGCCCTCCCGACCGATCACGCGCCCTTTCATCTGGTCATTGGGCAGCGCCACAACCGCAACGGTAGATTCGGAAGTATGATCCGCCGCCGATCGCTGGATGGCTTCAATGATGATCTTTTTCGCTTCTTTATTGGCATTGAGGATTGCCGTTTCTTTGATCTCTTTAACCTTTATCTGCGCCTCGATACGTGCTTTTTCGTACAGACTGTCCTTTAAGGTTTGTTTGGCTTCTTCTTTGGATAAGCCGGAAATTTTTTCGAGCATTGCCTGTTGTTCGCTGATCAGGATCTCAATTTCTTCTTCACGTTTTTGCAGTGACTGCTCTTTCTTTTTCAGATCGCCATCGAATTTCTGCAGAGACTCATAGCGCTGGTCCACACTCTCGATCTTTCGATCAAGATTGCTTTCACGTTTCTGAAGTTCTTTCTCCGTTTCCCGGATATCCCGCAGTTTTTCATTGTATTCATCTTCACTCTTTTGCTTGATACGGATCGATTCATCCTTAGCTTCCAGGATCATTTCCTTTTTAAGGGTTTCACCTTCTTTCCGCGCGCTTTCCAGCAATTCGATCTCATATTTTTTTATACTGCCGAGCTTCGACCTGAAAATTATCAGGACAATAACCGTGGCCATAAGTGCTGATATAAAACCAACAACTGTATACAAATACCACATTTCTTTTACTCCTTTTTTATGCGGAGTACTCAGGTATTGAGATGGTCATCGATCAGTTTGACCAATGATTCAGAATGGCTCTGAATGTATTCCTCAACGGATTGGTTATCTTGCTTCATTTGAAACAACTCACCGGCGATGTTCAAGGCGGTGATTATGGCAATTTTGTCAACGGAAACCGCACCGGGCATATTGGCACCGGTTTCCATCATTTTTTCATTCACGTAGTCCGCGACCTTGTGAATAAACGCGGGATCGTTTCCTTTCAGCGGAAATTCCAGACCGTAGATATTGACTTTTAACGGTTTGTCTTCGGGGAACTCCAGTTCCACGGTATCATGGTCGGTTTCATATTTTCGCATGTTCGATCCACTCCGATATCTCTGCCAATTTCCCGGTAATGCGGTCGATCTGGCTTTTTGTCAAGATCACGGCATCATTAGCGGGAACTCCCTTGTGTTCCTTTAAAACATCGAGGGTTTGGTGTATTTTCTTCTCTAAGATTTCAAAAGAGCTGATATCCATTACCTCAACTGAGCTCCATATTGTTTCTTCAGTCTATCAAACAGCTTGTTCATCACATCGTCAACATCCGAATCCTTTAGTGTTGTCGTTTTACTTCTGAACTCAAGACGAAATGACAATGCCTTTTTATCTTCACCAAGTTTCTTATCGTCAATGTACACATCATAAAGCACAAGGTCAACCAGATATTTGCCCCCGTGCTGATTAATCTCATTTAAGATCACCTCTGCAGCGGTATTTTTATTCATAACCAGTGACATATCACGGAAAATGGACGGGAACTGAGGGGTTGGAACATATTTCGGCATGGGATGATACCATTCGAATATTTTCCCGATCTGTAATTCCATCACCGCAACCGGGTACTGGAGCTGCAGTTTATCAAAAAGGTGTTCTCTGAACTGTCCGATCTTACCCACAAGCGTTTTGCGGACAAAGACATCAAAGAGGATCTCATATTCATCACGGTCCTTGTTTTCCTTCAGCTTATAATCCATGCCAAGTTCGCCGAACAGATGATCCAGGATACCTTTGAGATAAAATATATCGGCAGGTGTGTCACCGGCGGTCCAGCTCAGACCCCATAAGGATGAACAACACAGGACACCGAGATTATAATGCTCTTCGGCATGGGTTTCTTTCTGGTCGTTTTGCTCGATGACATTCGCCAATTCGAACAAACGGATATTACTGCGTTTTTTCAACGCGTTGGTTCTCAGACTCCCGAGCAGGGGCTGTATCATATCGGTTCGCAGAACATCCATTTCATTTGAAAGGGGGTTTAAAATCTTTAAGGGGGTATATGACCAGATGCCGGCTTCGGCACTTTGCTGACTGATCAGCGAATTATTGACCGCTTCATGCATGCCGTGACCAACAAAGAACTGACGGATCTTTGTCAAAAAAGGATGCAAACGGTCGAAACTTTCATTTATGAAAATATTCATACGGGTCATGGCCGGGATCTTATCGATATGATTCATAGCCACTTCTTCAACAAGATCGATCTCCCGTTCAATATCGGGGCGGAATGTCGGTACCTTGACACGCAGCAGATGTTCTTCTTCATGCAATATTTCGAATCCCAAACGCTGCAGGGTGATCCTGCAATCTTTCATCAGGATACCGATACCTGTTACCCGTTTGACATAATCCAAACGCAGTTCCAACTCTTTGGGCGGAACGGGTGCAGGATACATATCGATCATGCCCTTTGCGATCCGGCCACCGGCAAGTTCGACAATGAGTGAAGCCAAACGATCCTGCGCATAGACCAATGTGTCATTGGGATCGGCACCGCGTTCGAAACGTTTGGATGCGTCCGTTGAAATTTGCTGCTGTTTGGAACCCTTGCGGACAACGGAAGGATTAAAATAAGCGCTTTCGATCAGAATATTAACGGTTTGATCATCCACTTCCGATTCCGTTCCGCCCATGATACCCGCCATGGCAACCGGTTTTTCCGCATCGCAAATAAGCAGGATATCCTCACTGAGCTCACGCACCTTATGGTCCAGTGTTTCAAATTTTTCATTTTTCGTTGCAAAACGCACATTGATCATGGGACCTTTGAGTTTGTCCAGATCGAATGTATGCAGGGGATGTCCGGTTTCCATCAGCACGTAATTCGATGCATCGACCACGTTGTTCACCGGACGCAGTCCGACAGCTTCCAGGTGCCGCTGCAACCAGATTGGCGAAGGTCCGACCTTTACGCCGTGGATGATCCGTGCCGTATAGCGGGGACATGCTTCCGGAGCGGCAATCTCAACACGGGTCAAGGTATCGATATCCGGACCGGCCTCTTTCAGTTCAAAATCTTTTTTCCGGAAGGAATTTCCGGTGATGGCCTCTACGACACGCGCAACCCCCCAGTGTGACATGACATCCGGTCGGTTGGCGGTAACATCAATATCCAGTATATTGTTTGTGGGAAAATAAGATGAAAAAGGCGTTCCCACTTTATGATCATCCGTCAGGACCATAATGCCCCTGTGATCGTTTCCCAGTCCGAGCTCATCTTCCGCACAGATCATACCTTCGGAATCGACACCACGCAGACGAACTTTCTTAATTTCAAAATCGGGTGTAAGGCGCGTACCGACCGTTGCGACCGGAACACGTTGTCCGGCCTGGACATTCGGTGCGCCGCAGACGATACTGAGCAACTCTCCGCTGCCAATATCCACTTTGCAAACCGATAGTTTGGCAGCATCGGGATGCGGTTCTTTTTCCACAACATGACCGACAAGCACGCCCTCCGGTATCACTTTCCCGGATTGTTTTAAAACACATTCAAGCCCTGATACCGTAAGCTTTTCCGCAAGTTCCTGAAGCGGTATATCAATGTCCACATATTCCCGAAGCCAATCTATTGAAACGATCATGTTGTTCTTTCCAAACTAAAACTGTCTTAAAAATTCTATGTCATTTTCAAATAAGAGCCGAATATCATTGATCCCGAGACGCATCATGAGCATACGGTCAACCCCGAGCCCAAAAGCATATCCGGTATACTTTTCCGGATCATAGTTCACCGCTTTCAATACATTCGGATCAACCATACCGCAACCCATGATCTCCAGCCATCCGGTCTGTTTGCAAACCCGGCAACCTTTTCCCCCGCAGAGGAAACAGGAAACATCCACTTCCGCGGAAGGTTCCGTAAAAGGGAAATAACTGCCACGAAATTTGATGCGGACATCTTTTCCGTAATACATACGGCAAAAGAGTTCAATGGTCCCTTTCAGATCGGCAAAACTGATATCCGTGTCAATATATAATCCTTCGATCTGGTGGAACAGGCAGTAACTTCTTGCACTGATGGCCTCGTTACGGTAAACCCGGCCGGGAGCGACAATCCGGACCGGCGGTTCGTGGGTTGACATGTAACGGGTCTGGACCGGTGAAGTATGCGTACGCAGTATACCGCCTCCCCGGGTATAAAATGTATCCTGCATGTCACGTGCGGGATGGTTGGGAGGAAAATTCAGGGATTCAAAGTTATACCAGTCTGTCTCAACTTCCGGACCATACGCGATATCAAATCCCAGACGCTGGAATATATTCAGCATCTCATCAACGGCTTGTGTCAGCGGATGGCGGGTACCCCGGTGGACAGCGTAGCCCGGCATGCTAAAATCAACATCTGTTTTAACTTTATTTCCGGACACAAAATCGGCGGAACGGATCTCGAGCTTTCGGGTGAATGCATGCTTCAATTCATTCAGCACACGTCCGGCATCTTTTTTATCTTCGGGCGACAGCTCACCCATCATTGAAAAAAGACTTGCCAGCTTACCTTTACGACCCAAAAATAAATGCTTGATCTCTTCCAGTCCGGCAGGATCTTGCACCGTTTTTATGGCATGTTCGAACTGTTCCTGAATATCGTTAATGGATCTTTTAAGCATCGTACAATTTTTCAGTTTTACTGCCAAACGCTCCGGCGTTTACCGGGCGGGCATGGTTATCATTCAATACAGCTAAATTATTTTTTAACCGTTTCAACCAATTTTGCAAAAGCATCCGGCTGACGGATCGCCATTTCGCTCAGCTGTTTACGATCAATTTCCACACCCTTCTCATTCAGGAGATGAATGAAACGGGAATAACTTAATCCATGTTGTCTGACCGCGGCGTTGATACGTGTAATCCATAATTTTCTGAAATCACGTTTTTTCAGACGTCGGTCACGATAGGCGTACTGCCATCCGCGTTCAACTGCTTCAACTGCCGTTTTATATAATTTGCGACGGGCACCGAATTGCCCTTTTGCAAGTTTGATAATCTTGCGGTGTCTGCGATGTCTTGGTACTGAACTGTTTGCTCTTGGCATTCTCTAACTCCTTTAAGCCTAACCGGACTAAATGCCCAGCATTTTTTTTACACGTTTCATCTCTGACGGTGAGACCTCTGTCTGCTGACGCAGATTGCGTTTGCGTTTGGTCGATTTTTTCGTCAGAATGTGGTTTGCATAGGCTTTTTTTCTTTTCAGCCTGCCCGAGCCGGTTTGTTTGAACCGTTTTGCTGCACCGCGATTTGTCTTCATCTTGGGCATGTGTGTGTAACTCCTTACTTTTTGGCGGCGAGATAAGCCGTGAGAAAGCGCCCTTCCTGAAGGGGCTCTTTGTCGATCTTTGCAACATCTTCAAGAAGCGAGAGTACCTTAACGATCGTGTCCATGCCCATTTCCTGATGGGCCATTTCACGACCACGGAACATCACTGATATCTTCACCCGGTCACCTCCTTCAATGAACTCACGTATCTTACGTACTTTGGTCTCGATATCGTGCGTATCGGTGTGGGGGCGAAAACGTACTTCTTTTACGGTAATAACATGTTGCTTTTTTCTGTTGATCTTCTCGCGCTTTTGTTGTTCGTAATTGTACTTACCGTAATCTATGATCTTGCATACGGGGGGAACGGCATTTGGTGAAATCTCCACCAGATCCAGATCGCTTTTCTCAGCTATATCCAGCGCCTCGCGTATGCTCACAATTCCTATTTGTTTACCATCCTCGCTGATCAGTCGTACTTCCTTCGCACGGATGGCATCATTAATTCGTGTTGAGTCTTCCCTCGATTTCGGATTCTGCGTCATGGCTCGTGAAATAATAACTCCTTTGAATTATACACGATAATATAAATAATAATATTCCTTATTACCAAGGAATTTGACGGTAATATATTGAACGAAGCAATTAAAACACAAGCGTTTTTTAAGATATTTGCAATTCCTGAAACATTAGGATCTTAGGAGCGGATTTGACCGATATCATAATTGCTCCGCAATATCCGAAGTTGTCGTAACGTATGCAAAACCGAAAGCGAGGTTCAGAAGACTGGCAAGATGCATCTCTTCGTTGATCGAAGCGGTAGCATCAGC
>CAZHTR010000015.1:25107-35885 GCA_964535585.1 uncultured bacterium
CCCATGATACCGGCATCAAGATCATCCGGATGATGAACGTGTTTCGTAAAGATCACCGGCCGGCCCGCTTTCCGGAACACTTCGATCAGATATTTCATGTTCGGCAGAATGGCAAGTCCCCCGCATGTAAATGTGGGAGATCCGCTGTCAAGGAAGAACTTCTGCATGTCAATGACCAGTAACGCGCTTTTTTGCACGTTGAGCCGCAGAGGATGCTGATTGAAGGGTCGAATCCGTTCCAGCCATTCCTTTGTTTTTAAGCCAATATTTTCTGCTGTTACATAATATTCCACGATGGCAGCGCTTTCATAATTTTTTCTTCAATTTCATCCACAATACGGTTTCCGGTGAGCATATTTTATCGTTGAACTTAATGCTTTCTACAGTATGTCCAGCAAGGCCATCGCTGCTTCCTCGGGACCCTTTTGTTCGTATCCGGCTATTCCCAGGCGTGTTCTTAACTGGCCTACGAAAATCTTCTTTTCATAGAATAGTTTGAAATAACGTTTTGCAATGTCATCATGCAGGTCCTTATACTGGACCGGACCGAAAATATTCGCAAAATAACTGTGTACCAATCCCGTGGAGGTTGTGGTACCTTTACTCATTGCGGTTCCTTCACGGAATACATGTAAAGCCGCTTCGGAGGAAGGCAGGCGTTCAATAATGGGATGGTCCTCATCGACAGCATCATAGTTGTTTGCATATAAGACCATATCAACAGAATACCCCTTCATCACTTCCTCATAGGTCGTGACCGGTAATATGATCCGTGAATTCACCTGGCTGGGATTCATAATAATGGAGCGGTCAAGCTGACCAAAGGCATAGCCCGGCTGAAGGTCATCCAGGCGGACAAAGGCGCCGACCTCTGTTCCGTACCCAATGATATTATTCTCCTTATCAATGTCCAGGGAACCCATATCATCGGCAATAATGACCATTTCTTTGATCTGTTCATCTCCGATGATCCGCAATGCTTCCAGTGTTTCCGATTTTCCCGTTCCGGTATCCCCGATGATCAAAACGGTCCGCGTCCTGTTGTTCTTGGTCAATATCCTGACCATTGCTCCATGATAGGGCAATTTTTTACGTTGCATGACTTTGATGTTATGCAGCGTCAGGACCATTTTTTTCAGATAGCCGAAATAGCCGTACTGGTCGCCATTCGGACATGCGGCAACGATCATATCGCGTTCGGGATCATCATAGAAAACGGTCGGCATCGGGGCCAGTTCGTCCAACGCCGTCCCGGGGACACCGTACAGATATATCGCATCCGCCGGACGATTCAGAAAATCGTCATCTGCCAGTTCAAAAAGATTGCAGAGCGAGAAACCGAGTTCATAGAATTTTTCATGCACATAGATCAGGATCAGCAGCGGTCCGACCTTTGCAGGGTAACAGATCCATTCGTCGGACTTCAGATCAATGACATCAAGGGGGTTGCTGTGGATCCTCTCAAATCTCCCGCTGCGTTTGTTCATGGGGGGGTTCAGCAGCAAGGGCGGATTCAGCAGTAATTGACGTATAAGCGGGATCTCACGAACCTTCTGATAACTGCCTTCCGGCAGTTCAAGGTCTTTCGGCATGGCGATCACGGCCAGCTCTGCACCGGCATATACCTGCCTGAAAATATTCGGATGATGACCGGTAATATGTTCCTCAATGTCGCGGTAGGTCTGCCGGACCAGATGCATCAGGGATTCGATCGTGGCATCAAAGGTTCTGTACGGACGTTTATCCAAAGGTTCAAAAGATGAATCACAGATGATAAAGCGTTCGAATTTCCGCCAGTAATTATATAATTTTTCAACAAAGTCCTGTAATAGAGCAGGGTCTTCAATAAAAACATCCGCATCCTCAACGAGTTTCGGTACCGCATCAAGTGACATTTTGCTTAATACCACGAATATCTGAGTCAGTTTCTTCAGATCACCGCGTTTTATGTCTTTGGACGGTTTACCGAACACCTTGAGGATGGTCGCGTCCTTCCGTTTCATTTCATCAATAAAACGGGTAAGGATATCTAAAAATAGGTCGCTGGTGATCAGTTCTTCCGGGGTCTCGCAAACCCTGTCACGCAAAAGAATGATCACTTTATTATTTACGATCCGGTATGTTCCGTATAACTTCATTTTGTTCTATTTGCTCCTTATGATGTAAACCTGCAGCGATCGGTTATCGGATACGGCTACTTCATTTTTTCTATGGTTTTTAAATGAGCCAGCATATCTTCCAGAGACATTGCTTCCAATTCTTCCCCGCCCTGCAGACGCACTTTGAGCATTCCGCTTTCTTCTTCCTGCTGACCGACCACGACCATACAGGGTACTTTCAGGGTTTCGGCTTCCCGGATCTTATATCCGACACGTTCATTGCGCAGGTCGACTTCGGCACGAAGATCTTCCGCGATGGCGGCGTCGGCGATTTTTTCTGCCGTTTCGTTGAATTTCTCGGAAACCGGAATGATCTTGAGCTGTACCGGAGCGTACCATAAAGGAAATTTTCCCGCGGTATGTTCAATGAGCACACCGATAAAACGCTCCAGGGAACCCATGATGGCACGATGGATCATAAATGGCCGCTGATGACTTCCGTCAGATGCGGTATAGACCATATCAAAACGCTCCGGCTCGTTAAAATCGAACTGGATCGTTGTGCACTGCCACATGCGTCCGATGGCATCCTTGATCTTGATGTCGATCTTGGGACCGTAAAAGGCGCCGCCGCCTTCATCGATCTTATAATCGATCTTCATTTTTTTCAATGACTGACTAAGAGATTCCTGCGCTTTTTCCCAGAGTGCGGGTTCACCGACGAATTTCTCGGCCGGTTTGGTGGACAGATAGATCTCATATTCCTCAAATCCGAAAGCTTTCAGATAATCAAAGGAAAATTCCAGCAATTTTTCCACTTCATTGCTGAGTTGATCGGGCGTGCAGATGATATGCGCATCATCCTGGGTAAAACCACGCACCCGCATCAGTCCGTGCAATACGCCGGAAAGTTCATAGCGGTAAACCGTTCCAAGTTCCGCATAGCGCAGGGGAAGGTCCCGGTAACTGGT
Source organism: uncultured bacterium (assembly GCA_964535585.1). Taxonomy (GTDB): domain Bacteria; phylum Fidelibacterota; class Fidelibacteria; order Fidelibacterales; family Fidelibacteraceae; genus M50B103. The sequence goes on from CAZHTR010000015.1 coordinate 28,178, forward strand.
CTGCCGGCGCTTGTAAACCATGATATGAAAAGGACAGTTCATGGGTTTTATGTAATATTCTCTTCCTTCAATTTCCATAGCGGGATACATCGATTCTTTATAAAAACCCAGATGTCCGGAGGTTTCCCAGAGATCCGCTTTGCCGATGTGTGGCGTTTGAACAATGTCATACCCGCGTTTCCGGTGTTCGGCATACCAGTAGTCCTCGATCTTTTTCTTCAGGATCGCACCCTTGGGGTACCAGAGGGATAAACCCTGCCCTACCGTTTCGGATATTTCAAACAGATCAAGTTCTTTTCCCAGCCGACGATGATCGCGTTTCCTGGCCTCTTCCAAAAACTGCAGATAGGCATTCAGTTCTTTTTTCGAGGGGAACGCCGTTCCGTATATTCGGGAAAGCATTTTATTGCGTTCATCACCGCGCCAGTAAGCTCCGGCAACGCTCAGCAGTTTGAAAGCCGGGATCTTGCCGGTCGAACTGAGATGCGGACCCCGGCAAAGATCGGTAAAATCGCCTTCAGTGTACAGGCTGAGTGTTTCCTCTTCGGGTATCTCACGGATGATCTCCACTTTGTAGGGTTCGTTCAGTTCCTCAAAGAATGCAATGGCATCATTACGTGATAATTCGCGGCGCGTGACCGGTTGATCCTCATCGATGATTGTCTGCATTTCCTTTTCGATAAGGGGAAGATCTTCTTCCGTAAAGGGTTTCGGTGCGTCAAAATCGTAATAGAAGCGGTTTTCGATCGCGGGTCCGATCGTGACCTTCACATCCGGGAACAGACGCTGGACCGCCTGCGCCATCACATGGGCGGTACTGTGCAGCAAAATATCGTGCGCTTCCGGATCTTTCCATGTGATAAGACGGATCACGGCATCTTCCGTAATGGGACGGGTCATATCGGTCAGACGGTGGTTGACCTCGGCAACAACGCAATTGCGTGCCAAACCTTCACTGATGGATAATGCGATATCCATGGGGGTCACACCTGCATTAAAGACCTTTTGGGATCCGTCGGGGAATGTGATGTTGATCGATGCCATTTCCAAATTTCCTTTCACGTTAAAATCATCGGAAAAAATACGCTATAAACTTGTTTTTATCAATATTTAAATTTTAAATCCGATAATGATACGGCCAAGACGTTCTCATAACTGAATACGTTTGCCGGTGACGGAATGCATTCTTTTTTAAAGGTGGAAACGGAGCGAACACATGCGGATCATTTAAGAAAAAGGACTTTCTGTGCATGCATGTGCTGCGGTGTCAGAACACGAACAATATAGAGACCCGCATTCAGTTCTGCAGCTTTTAATATTATCTTATGATCCCCGGCGGACATAATACCCGAATAGATATCCTTTTGTATTTTACCCGAAATATCCAGCAGGCTGATGTACAAATACATATCCCGCTCAAGCCGGACCGGTAGAACACAATCGGGATTAAAGGGATTGGGATATGCCGGACCGATGACATAGGTGGCCGGTATGTCAGCGACAGCCGTATGTGCGGATGTGGTCGTGACATGGATGGTATTGGAAAGATCGCTTTCCCTATCACCGTCCACGGCCTTGACCTTATAATAATAATCGTTTGAGGGCTCCACACCGGTGATCAGTTCATAATTGGCGGAAAGTGTCTTGGGATCATAAGCATCCAGATATGTCGTGAAAGCCACATCTTCCGAAACATAAAGCTTATAAGCGGATGCTGCCGCAACGGATGTCCAGTTGGCCCTGAAGGATGTGGAATCGATCTGCGTTGCAACCTCAGCGAAGGGAGCCGGAAGCTTGTCACCCCATATATATTCTACGTATTCCGGGTTGTCGATAAAGGGATTGCGGTTATTCTGCAAGGCATAGACTGCATTATTGCGGTTGATCTCCTTTGTGCTGACCGAATCATTGCGGTGCCAGACCAGCAACATATCCACGGCCCAGGCTTTCAGTTCCACTCCGTCTGCCATGGCCCAATTGCTCCAATTGCCATCTTCACCATAATAGCGGGTTGACATATAAAAATAGGTCCTTGCAAAGTCGCCCTTGTATTCGTCAGTGGGTTCAAAAACCGTGCCGCTATAGCCAAGTCCGTTGCGTGCCGACCCAAGTTTTGAACCATTGGTCGAGGTATAAGTTGGGGTATCCGTTTCACCGTAGGCATAGTTCGCACGAACTGCGTTAACATGTGTATCGGTCGGATAAATATGGAAGAGATCGGTCCGCATGGGAGATAATGAATTAAAATAACTCTGCGGCCAGGAGTGTTCGCGGTTATAGTCCACACCTTCCGTACCCGGCGAACTGCCGGTGTTCTGATCCGTTCCATAGGTATATTCGTATGCCGTATACATATCCCATATTTTACCGTTTGGCTTCAGATCGGTGGTTGCAAAGGCGTTCCACACGCCGGGTGTATAGGAAAGGGCCGTATGTCCCTTGATGATGTTATAAAGCGCAGCGCGCAGATCATCCCCGGCAAGACCTTCCGCACTGTCGTAATAACCTTGGGGAGCTGTAGCGAAAGCACAGGATATCACTAAGAGGACAAGCAGTATTTTCTTCATTTTTTCAGTTTTTTTCATTGCTAAAAAGTTACAAAATAGTGAGATGAAATACTATGAATAAGTAGGAAAATCCGGTTTTGTAAAAAATATGTTTTTTCTTTTGCTAAATCATATGCATTTATGATAAATTCGGGAGGTTTTTGCATATTATGTAGTTATTTTAAGTGTCAATTTTTTATAACACAAGCATACTAAACAGAAAAAAGGAGTGATGTATGAAAAGAAGTATGATCATTGTTTTAATAATGATGATGTGTGTATCGTTTGTTTTTGCACAGAACAATGGCGACAGCAAGCTCGATGCGGGTCTGCGCCTGGGTATCATGAACACCGCAGGGGGTGTGTCGGCACGTTATGCCTTATCGGAAAATACCCGCATTGAAGCGATCATCCTGACACCGGGATTTAACGGTACGATCTATACGGGTTTATTCCAACTGGCCATACCATTTGGAAAAGTTGAAAATCTCAAGTGGTATGTTGGTGGTGGTCTGCATATGGGCTACTGGGCAGCTGCACCTGCATTCTGGACCGGAACATCCTGGGTGTCCCGCAAGTTTGCCTTGGGTATCGATGCGGTTGCGGGTATTGAATATAATATGGCGGACATGATCTCATTCCCGCTCATAATCGGTTTGGATTATAAACCGGGTTGGGACTTCTTGACCAATTGGGCAGACCAATGGGGCAATGTTTCTCTCTCATTGAGATATGCTTTTTAATTTTCATCTTTTTAATATCGAAAAAGCCGTGTTAACGGCTTTTTTTATTACAAAACTATAATAAAAAATGAAAATAGTATTTTGAATTTTCTGATTTATTCTTAAGTTCTAAGTGAGTTTAAGGAGAGGAAGTATTACAAAATAAGCATAATACTTTTATTACATCATGTAAGATGAGTAGTATTGTAAACTGTCGAACAAATAAAGGAGAAGAAGATGAAGAAAGTTCTTGTTGTTGTATTGATTGCTGTACTTGCGTTTTCGTTCGCTTACTCGGAATCACTTGCCGGTCTGCGCGGCGGTGTACGTTCGGGCGTAAGTTATCGTATGCCGATGGGTGAAGGTGACAATGCACTTGAGGCCCTTTTAACCTATAATGCCGGCTTGATTGTTACAGGTATGTATCAATGGCACAAACCACTGGAAATTGGTGAGATCGAAGGACTGAGCTGGTATTTCGGCGGCGGTGCTCATGTGGGGATCAGCTGGTTTTGGACAAAAGCCTTCGCACTTGGTCTGGACGGTATAGTCGGTGTTGAGTATGATCTGGAAGGGCTTATAAATTTCCCTCTTAGAATTTCACTCGATTATAAGCCCGCATTTGATATCATTGGCGGATGGGCCGGACATTTTGGTGATGCAGCTTTTACGCTTCGTTACGCTTTTTAAGTCCAACTTACATTCAGTTATTCAAAAAGCCGCAGTATCTGCGGCTTTTTTATTGAAATTGAAAAAGTTTTTGATCACCCACGCGGGTCTTATTCGGAAAGGATCTCCTTTTCCTTCGCTTCCTGGGCTTCATTGATCTTTTCGATAAATTTATCGGTAATGTTCTGGATCTCCGTATATGCGTCTTTTGCGTTATCTTCGGAGATGTCCTTGTCCTTCTCAAGTTTTTTGATCCTGTCGTTGGCATCGCGACGAATATTACGCACAGCGATACGGCCGTCTTCCGCCATCTGGTGAACCAGGCGGACCAGTTCCTGGCGCCGTTCATCGTTCATTGCAGGTACGGGTACACGGATCAATATGCCGTCATTCAGTGGATTTAAACCTAAATTCGCCGATTGGATCGCTTTTTCGATCGGGTTCAGCAGAGATTTGTCCCAGGGCTGTACGACCAGCAGGCGTGCTTCGGGAACGCTGATCGTAGCACATTGGTTCAAGGGGGTCAGAGCACCGTAATAATTGACCTTTACTTTTTCCAGTAAGGACGGGGTTGCACGGCCGGTTCTTAAACTCCCATACTCATGCTCCAGAAATTTCAATGATTTATCCATAAATTCTTCACAGTAGGAATATACTTCGTTCATCATGACTGAACTCCTTATTCTTTATTGGAAATAATGCTGCCGACCGGTTCACCGGAAAGAGCACGGAACAATTGCCCGCGTTGAGTAAAATTGAAGACCATGATCGGCATGTTCTGCTCACGGCATAATGCCAGTGCACTCATATCCATCACATGCAATTCATCTTTCAATGCCTGCTGATAAGTTATTTTAGCATATCGCACAGCCGATGTATCCAGCATGGGATCGGCGCTGTAGACGCCATCGACTTTTGTTCCTTTCAGGAGAATATCCGCATCGATCTCGCATGCGCGCAGCGCGGCGGCGGAATCGGTGGTAAAAAAGGGATTCCCCGTACCGCCGGCAAAGATAAGAACGGTTCCCCGCTCAAGCAAAGCAAGCGCCGCTCCACGGTCAAAGGGAATGATCTTTGCGGAAACGGAAGCCGGTCCCATCACCTCCGCGTCCATCCCGCTCTGGCGGAATGTGTCGCGCAGCGCCAGGGCATTGATCACGGTTGCCAGCATGCCCATCTGATCGCCGGTCACGCGCTCGATGAAATGCAGATTTTTCGCACCGCGAAAAATATTGCCTCCACCGATCACGATCCCGATCTGAACACGCTTATCATGTATCTGTTTGATTTCCTCTGCAAAATAAGCAGCGGCGTCCGGATCGATACCGACCCCGCTGACGCCGCCCAAAACTTCACCGCTTAATTTTAAGAGAATACGCTTATATTTCATTTATCAAGCACAACCGGTAACCGGTTTATTCATCGCAAGCCGTGGTGTCCGCTGCTGCTGTTTCGCCTACCTGATAACGGACAAAACGTGCAATGGTAATATTTTCACCAAGCGTACCGATCGTTTCCTTTAAATAGGTTTCAACGGTTCTTTCACTGTCTTTAAAGAATTCCTGCTCAAGCAGAACGTTCTCTTTATAGTATTTTTCGAGCTTACCGGCAATGATCTTATCTGCAATGTGTTCCGGTTTGCCTTCATTGATCACTTGTTCCTTGTAAACCGCTTTTTCATGTTCGATCACATCTTCGGTAATATCTTCCCGCTTGACCGCGATCGGGTTCATTGCTGCGATCTGCATGGCAATGTCTTTTGCCAGCTGAATAAAATCATCCGTTTTTGCAACAAAGTCGGTCTCGCAATTAACTTCCACCAGCACACCGAGTTTTTGACCCGTGGGGTGTATGTAAGAATAGATAATACCTTCTTTTGCACTGCGTCCCGCTTTCTTCTCGGCTTTTGCAATACCGCGTGCGCGGAGCGTATCAACCGCTTTTTCCAGATCGCCGTCGGTATCCATCAGAGCTTTTTTGCAATCCATCATGCCGGCTCCGGTCTTTTCGCGTAATTCCTTTACAATTGCTGCCGTAATCTGCATATATCTCTGTCCTTATTCCGCTTTTTTAGGTTCTTGTTTTTTTACTTCTTCTTTGGCCGCCGGTTCTTTCACCTGCTTCTTATTGCTTTGTTTGGCTTCCAGGATCGTATCGGCCAGTGTTTTTGTGATCAGGTGAATGGCGCGGATCGAGTCATCATTGGCCGGGATCGGGAAATCCACTTCACCCGGATCACCGTTGGTATCAAGAATGCCGATCACGGGAATATCAAGTTTGCGCGCTTCGTGAACAGCGATCTTTTCCTCGATCGTATCAACAACGACAACAACATCCGGCAAGCGGCGCATATTCTGGATACCGCGATGCAGGACTTCAAGTTTTTCACGTTCGCGCATGAGACCAAGAACCTCTTTTTTCGTCAGATTCTTCCAGGCATCATCATTTTCGCTTTCGTTCTGAAGCTGTTCCAGACGGCGAATGCTTCTGCGGATCGTCGAAAAATTGGTAAGCGCACCGCCAAGCCAGCGTTCGGTAATATAATGCGCACCGCAACGGATCGCTTCATCTTCAAGAACGTTCTTCGCCTGTTTTTTTGTGCCCACAAAGAGGACTTCGCCACCTTTGCGAACAACATCATTCAAATATTTACATGCTTTTTCCAGCGCTTTCAGGGTCATTTCAAGATCAATGATATGTATCCCGTTCTTTTCCATGAATACATATTTTTTCATCTTCGGGTTCCATTTACTGGTCAGGTGACCGAAATGGGCGCCGGCGCTGATGAGACTTTCTATGGTAAGTTGTTCCATTTATTCACTACTCCAATGATTGCATTAACGTTTCGAGAACTGGAATGCACGGCGTGCACCGCGTAAACCGTATTTCTTGCGTTCGACCTTACGTGAATCGCGTGTCAGGAACCCGGCCGATTTCAATTCGGGACGAAGTTCGGGATGCAGTGCAACCAGCGTCCGGCTGATCGCTAAACGAATGGCGCCGGCCTGACCGGTCAGTCCGCCACCGTCAACATTGATAATAAAATCATATTTACTGTCCATTTTTGTGAGTTCAAGCGGCTGACGGATGACCATGGAATAGGTCGGACGTCCAAAATAATCGCTTATATCACGTTTATTGACAGTTATTTTTCCTTGACCCGGACGAGCAATCACTCTGGCAACGGAGGATTTACGGCGACCGATGACTATCATTTCATGCTTTGTAGCTGCCATTCTATCTGCTCCTATTTAATTTCCAGGGGTTTCGGTTGCTGCGATTCATGCGGATGCTCCGATCCGGCATAAACCTTTAATTTCTTGAATATCTGACGTCCCAGTTTGTTATGCGGGATCATCCCTTTGACCGCCTTGCGGACGATCTCTTCGGGACGTTTTTCGAACAGCTGTTTGTAGGTCGTCGTACGGCCTCCCCCGGGATAGCCGGTATGACGGAAATAGCTTTTCTTTTCTTCTTTCGTTCCGGTTAAGCGGACTTTATCCGCATTGATAACGATAACGAAATCTCCCGTATCCATATGCGGCGTAAAAATTGGTTTGTGTTTACCGCGCAGTATCTGTGCGATCTGGCTGGCAAGACGACCCAAGACGATGCCTTCGGCATCTACAACATACCAGTCGTGTTTAATATCTGTCGGTTTCGCCGAGAAAGTTCTCAACTTAAACTCCTTTTTTTCTCAAATTTATAATTCTTTTTTGATTACGTCTTTCCGGGACTACAAAAAAGCATCAAATATATACAAATAATAGA
>CAZHTR010000016.1:0-32013 GCA_964535585.1 uncultured bacterium
CTGGTATTCAGCCCGGGATCTATACCTAAAATGATCATGTGTTAAGTTCTTCCATGAGTGCTTCCGGAATATCGGAATTGTCCCATACTTTCTGAATATCGTCATGGTCGTCCAGGATATCGTATAGCTTCATGAATTTTGCAGCGTCCTCCACATTATCGATGGCAACGGTCGTTCCGGGTATTTGTTCGATCGCCGCGTGTTCGATATGATACGTGTCCTTTAATGTCTCATGAACATCATTGAATGCGGATGGTTCGGTCAGAATGGTATACGTGTCACCGTCCAGGGATACATCTGCCGCACCCGCCTCCAGGGCTGCCATCATCAGTTCGTCCTCATCAACCCCCTCCGCTGAAATGAAAATGTTGCCCTTGCGTGTAAAATTCCAGGATACGGAACCGGTTTCCCCAAGATTACCGCCGTATTTGGACAATAAATGACGGATCTCGGCAACGGTACGCTGTTTGTTATCCGTTAGAACTTCCAGCATCAGAGCAATGCCGAAAGGTCCGTATCCCTCGTAAACGATCTCTTCATAATTTACGCCTTCCAGTTCGCCGGTACCTTTTTTGATCGCCCGGACAACGGTATCATTCGGAATATTGGCATCCCGCGCGGCGATCACTGCCGTGCGGAGACGGGGATTCGCACCCGTGTCGCCACCACCGGCCCTCGCAGAGATGGTCACCTCTTTTAATATTTTCGTCCAGATCTTTGCACGTTTGGAATCCTGTGCCGCTTTTCTGTGCTTTATATTTGCCCATTTGCTGTGTCCGGCCATACCGTTATCCTCTTTATCGTTTGTTATATGTTCTGCTGAATAAATTACATGTTTATAGGCTTAAATGCAATTACAAGTTAGGGTCGGGTATATGAATTTTATCCCGTCAATAAAAAAACCGCCCTGTTTAAGGACGGTTTGAATTTGTTTGGTATTTTCATACGGGCAGGATCATCTTCTGCGTAATTTCTGTGTTGTTGTATCAAGATGTGTGATCTGTGCCTGTAATTTTTCGATCTCGCCCATGATATCCTGCAACTGCTGGGTAGCGCGGACATTGTTCTGGGTCACTGTCAGACGGAGGCTGTTGACCTTGCTGTCCACATCATTGATGCGATTACGTAAGGTGATCTGATTGGCATTGACGATACTTGCAAGGGAGTCAATGCGGGTATTGACGTAAAACATATCACTGGAGTGCTGATCGCGAACCCGTTTCAATTCATCCTGAAGATCAAAGAAACGCTGACTGTTCTGGTTGATATGTTTTCTCTGACCGATAAGACGGACATCAAAATCATGCTGATCATCCGTAAAGACCTGGTATTTGTCTTCGATCTCTTTTGCCCGATCGTTCATATTTATTAAACGCTTATCAAAACTGGTCTGATAAATATACATCGCACCGAGTGCGGCGAACAAAAGGACCCACAGAAGTGACATAAAAAATTTTTTCATTATTATCTCCTAATTTCGAACGTGTTTTAATCAACAACAGGTTAAAAGCTATTAAAAAGATTATTCAAATGCAATAAAATGGTTTAAAAAATCATGATTTATTTTTTCTGATCGCGAGTATCTCATCGCGGAGAGAAGCAGCTTTTTCAAATTCGAGCGCTTCGGCGGCCTTCTGCATTTGAATGGTGAGCTGTTCGATCATATCCAGCGCTTCGAATTTTGAGAGCTGCTTATTGCCCTCAGACTTTTCGCGTCCGGCACGATAATCCGTGAACATATCAGCGATCGAGGTGATGTTTTTGATCTCTGACTCGCTTTTATAGATCGTTCTGGGAATAATACCGTGTTTTTCGTTATGTGCGATCTGCATCTCTCGTCGCCGGTTCGTTTCCTGAATGACTTGCCGCATGGCATCGCTCATTTTATCGGCATAGAAAATAACGGTCCCTTCCTGATTCCTTGAAGCGCGCCCGGCGATCTGGAAGAGCGAGCGTTCGGAACGCAGAAATCCCTGTTTGTCCGCTCCGAGGATTGCAACCAGCGAGACCTCCGGCAGGTCCAAACCTTCACGCAGCAGGTTAACCCCGACCAGCACATCAAAAACTCCCGTACGAAGATCCCTCAGAATGGAAACACGTTCAAGCGCATCGATCTCGGAATGCAGATATCGCACGCGGATATTGATATTTTTAAGATAATTTGTCAGATCTTCGGACTCACGCTTGGTCAAGGTTGTGACAAGAACGCGTTCCTTTTTTTCGACCCGCCGGCGTATCTCGTGGATCAGATCGTCGATCTGCCCCGTGGTCGGACGCACCTCAATACGGGGATCAAGCAAGCCGGTGGGGCGGATGATCTGTTCAACCACGATCCCTCCGGAACGTTCGACCTCATAGTTGGAAGGGGTAGCGGAAACGAATACCGTCTGATTCAGCGATGCCTCGAATTCCTGAAAGGTCAGGGGACGGTTATCGAATGCGCTCGGAAGGCGGAAACCGTATTCCACAAGGACCCCCTTGCGGGAGCGGTCTCCGTTGTACATGGCATGGATCTGGGGTATGGTAGCGTGCGACTCATCAATGATCGTCAAATAGTCCTTGGGGAAAAAATCGATCAGTGTGAAGGGACGTTCACCGGGCTTACGCAAAGTCAGATGCCGGCTGTAATTCTCGATACCGGAACAGTAGCCCAGTTCCTGGATCATTTCAAGGTCATAATTTGTACGCTGTTCAAGTCGCTGAGCTTCAAGTAGTTTTCCGTTTTGTCTCAGTTCGTTGAGACGTACGGTAAGTTCTTCGCGGATCTGACTGATCGCGATCTTCATTTTATCTTCATCCGTAATAAAGTGGCGCGCGGGATAGATAACGGCAAATTCAAGTTCTTTTAGAACATTACCGCTTAGAGGTTCGATCATGCTGATCTTTTCGATCTCGTCGCCCCAGAATTCAAGCCGCAGGGCTTCATTAGCGTATGCGAGATAAATCTCGATATTTTCTCCGCGTACACGGAAGGTAGATCGTGAAAAACTGATATCGTTGCGGCTGTAATGGATATATACAAGTCGGGAAAAAAGTTCTTTCCGGCGGATATGGTCACCTTTTCGCAGAACAATGATCTGTTTTTCGTAATCTTTCGGCGAACCGAGTCCGAATATGCAGGATACGGATGCGATCACGATCACGTCGCGACGGGCAAGCAGGGAAGAGGTAGCCTTCAGACGCAACTTTTCGATCTCATCATTGATATCGGAATCTTTTTCAATATAGGTGTCGGTGGTCGCAATATATGCTTCCGGTTGATAATAATCGTAATAGGATATAAAATACTCCACGGCATTATCGGGAAAAAATGTTTTGAACTCGCCGTAGAGCTGCGCCGCAAGGGTCTTATTATGCGAGATGATCAGAGTGGGTTTTTGTACTGCCTCGATCACTTTTGCCATAGTATAGGTCTTACCGCTTCCGGTTATTCCCAGGAGTGTCTGAAATCTGTCGCCGTTGCGTATACCTTCCACCAGCGAGCGGATCGCTTCTGACTGATCACCCGAGGGTTCAAAAGAGGAATGTACTTTCACGTCTGCATGCTCCCTTTTTTCGCCAGCGCATCGGCATATTCATTCCAGCGGTTCCCGGAATGTGCGGGAACTTTATGGAAATAGATCCGCAGATCCTGTTTGAGCATATATTCCTGATACAGGGCCGTCAATGGATTTTTCGCTTTCCATTTTCCGGTAGCCCACATCGCGATGCCGTTATAGTCATAATAAATATGAATATCGTTGAGTTGGTTCTTTTTGCACCATTGTATGGTTTCAAGTACGGCCTTTAATTCACCGCCGATCTGATGATGCCTGTTATATTTTTCATCCACCTTACCGCTTATTTCATGCAGGATCGTATTGTTCTTTATAATAACGGCACCGTAACCGGTGTTCCCCCCGAGAAAAGAGCCGTCCACATAAGCACAAATATGATCTTTTTTACAATTCAGAGAACCGTCTTCAATGAACATCTGCCAGTAATCCATTATCTTTTCGCGGTGACGCGGATCATTAACGGATTGCGCGGTCATCTTGTAGCTGTCCTTATTCGGACTGTAATAAACATTTATGCTGCCGATCGGTTCGCCTCCGAAGTACATATCGATCCTGGCATGATAATCACGAATGCCGTCCGGATCCAGCACGGAGGTGAATTCGGTCTCATTCAGCACCTTACTGAAAGCGCTCGCTTTGGATACCGTTTTATCCTGATGTAAGTATGTTTTCATTTCTTAAACCTGTTTCATGTTTGTCTGTATTCGGGAGATGAACATCGAAATTACCGTAAAATATACAATATAATTATCATATCAGAAAGAAGGAAATACATGCAGGAGTATGCGCAGACCGTAGGGACAGGTTCTTATAGACCGAAGATCTCTTTGTAATTGGTTATGACAGGTATCTTGCTGTTGTTTTGTACATATTGGATCAGCCACTCACTGCCGCAGGGGATGACGAGGTCAACCAGATCATCGGCTTGTACCAATTCGGCGGTCATGACCCGGTCGGAAGTGGGAATAAGCTTGATCAGGTCTCTGGGTAAACCATGTTTCTCCAGAACATCGCAAAGAATGGATGCGATCGCTGTGTTGGTATGAAACGCTTCCTTACCGCCACGCAATATGACGGCACGACCGGACATAAAACACATAACAGCCGCTTCAGCGGTGAGATAAGGTCTCGATTCGTAAACCAGGGCGAATACCTGCACGGCATCGGCGGGCCTCTTTTTTTTCAGATCCGCTGCCGCATAGGTGATGGAACACGGCATTTCATCCTTTTTAAATATCTTGCGCAGCTTTTCAATGGTTGAATCTAAGCGTTGCACATCCATCATCAGTTCACGGATCATTTCATCGGAGAGGCGCATCGCCTGACCGCTAAGCATGTCCTGTTTATTCAGGCGAGCAATAATTTCCTTATTGGCATCAAGTTCATCCAGCATATCGCTGATAATCCCGTTTCTTTCATTTATATCAACGGCGGAAAGCAAGCGGGATGCCTCCTTGGTTCTCTCGATCAGCGCGCGTATTGATTGCATGCATTCTCCTGACATTGATCCGGCACAGCAAAACACGTAATATATCCATGTTTTTTATATTTGGAAGCTTTTTTATGATTTATTGTTTCCCGGTCAAATAAAAAATTATTTTAATATTATATTTCGAAACGATAAAAAAAATCTTGGTGATGGAATGTCCATTCATTAAATTTGTTAATCATGCTGGAGAAGAATAACAAAAAATAATCACTAAAAGGAGTAAAAGGAATGAAAAAATTATTGCTTGTCTTGATGTGTGTATTGTTTGCATCGCTTGCATTTGCGCAGTTTGATCTGGGAATCAAGTTGGGTGCAAACTATTCATACATTCAGAGTGAACAATTTGACTTTCAGGAGTACATTGATGAGTTCAGTGACCTGAACAACATCACGGGATTTGTAGGCGGTATTTTTGCGGGGATCAATTTCGGTTCATTTGGTATTCAGGCCGAAGGTTTGTTTTCGGTGGAAGGTTTCTATCTTGAAGATATCATTGACGGCGATCCGGCAGATGCGATTGAGAACACGACCATTATGACAAATTACCTGAATGCTGCGCTTTTAGCACGCTATAATTTTAATTTGCCATTGGTTCAGCCTTATCTTTGCGCAGGTATTAATATCGGTATTCCGCTTGACACGGAGTTTGATCCCGATCTTATTAATATTGAAGATTTTAACCTGAATAAAATCGGTTTTGCATTCGGCGGCGGCGTTAAAGTATTCAATATGGTCGACGTAGATCTTCGATGGGTCAAGGGCTTAACGGATATCTATACTGCTGAGACCGATGAAGAAGATGCCAGGTTCGCCAACCTGATCCGGCTCTCACTCGGTTTGTATATCTTCTAAAGGAAGACAAGAACAATAAAAAACCCGCGCACGCGGGTTTTTTTATTGTCCCTTTTTTTCGTGTTTTCTTCTTCGCAGTAAATCTAATTATTCGTTTATAATGTTTATTATTTTATAAAATATATCTTGCTGCAAGAAAAAATACGCTGTAATTTTTATAAAATAAACAAAAAGCGGAGCAGGGTCATGAAAAAGATGAATATTGCATTTATGTGTTTATTGATTGCGTCTACGGCATTTGCAGGTTTCGATCTGGGCATTAAGTTGGGGGCGAACTATAGCTATATCGAACAGGAAAGTATTGATTTTCAACCCTATTTTGACCAGTTCGCAGACCTCGGCAGCATCAACAGTTATGTCGGCGGCATTTTCACAGGGTTCGGTATCGGGTTTTTCAGCTTACATCTTGAGGCCATGATGTCCATGCAGGGTTTTGAACTGCAGGAACTGGTTGACGGAGAAGATTTTTTTGAAGTGGTGAAAAGGATACAGTTCCGTACCGATTATCTGAATGCAGCCCTGATGGCACGTTTCCATCTGGATCTTCAGGTGATCAAACCGTATATCGCAGCGGGCATCAACGTGGGAATGCCCATCAATTGGGCGGACCTGGAAAATATTCAGATCGATTTCAATAATTTCAGTCCGGACCGGCTGGGACTCGCGTTCAGCGTCGGTGTTAAAATATTCGATCTTGTTGACGCGGATCTGCGATATGTCCACGGGATCACAGATATCTTTAGCGGGGATATTTCCTTTTCGGACGACACTTTTGGCAATTTGGTCCGTCTGTCCCTGGGATTGTATATTTTCTGATGTTTTGACCCGGCGGGAGTATGATTTTTAATAAATAAAAAAATTGACTTCTTTCATCTGCTGTTATAAATTCTCCAAGTAAAAGTGAAAAACAGATATGAAACAGAACATACACACCGTACATCATCATTACAGCGCTCCATAGGGAGCCGGGTTTGTATGTCCTTCACAGAAAGATATCTCCCGATTCCCTAAAGGAATCGGTTTTTTTATAATTCAGGAAAATTAAAGGAAACAGAATGTTAACACTAGCGATCCAGAAAAAAGGCAGATTGGCGGATAAGAGTCTTCAGCTGCTCGAACATTGCGGCATCCATTTAATGTGGAACGGGACCGAGAAACTGAAAACAAAATCCGTTAATTTTCCGGTAGAACTTCTTTTTTTACGTGATGATGATATACCACGGTGCGTGGAGGACGGCATTGCCGATATCGGTATTGTGGGGGAGAATGTTGTGCTGGAGACCAAAGCCGATATCAGAAAGGTACTTCCGCTGGGTTTCGGTAAGTGCCGCATGTCCATTGCGGTACCAAAACATATCGATTATTCGGGTATTAGGGATCTGGAAGGAAAACGCATCGCGACTTCCTACGATATAACCCTTAAGGATTATCTCGACAAAAACGGCATCAAAGCGGATATTCATAAAATATCGGGATCGGTCGAGATCGCTCCGGGTATCGATATGGCAGATGCGATCTTTGATATCGTGAGTACAGGCAGCACACTTATCAGTAACGGATTGAAGGAAGTTGAAGTTATCCTGCATTCCGAGGCGGGTATATATAAGAATAAAGATCTCCCCGGAGATAAACTCGCGCTACTGGACAAACTGTGTTTCCGCATCCAGTCGGTCAATACGGCAAAGGATTACAAATATATACTGCTGAACGTTCCGAACGAAAAACTGGATGTGGTCTGCGCTATTCTGCCCGGGATGAAAAGTCCGACCATTATGCCATTGGGTGAACCGGGTTGGAGTTCGGTGCACTCGGTGATCAAGGAGGATATGTTCTGGGAGATCATCGAACAATTGAAATCGTTGGGTGCGGAAAGTTTACTTGTAACCGATATTGAAAAAATGGTTTTATGAGGATAATATGATCATCGCCAGATATCCCCAACAGCAGGAATGGGATGCCTTATGCCGGCGGCCGGCCATGGAGCGGGCGGAGCTTTTTGCTAAAGTGCAAACCATCATGGATGCGGTAAAACAGGAAGGTGACGCCGCCCTATACCGCTTTTCCAAAACTTATGACGGCGTTCGACCGGAATCCCTCCGTGTTTCCGAAGAAGAGATCGCGGCATCCGATAAACGGGTATCGGAATCGCTGAAATCCGATATCCGGCTTGCCATCTCAACGATCAGAACCTTTCATGCGGCCCAGGTTCGCACTCCCGAGAAGATCGAGACATTTCCGGGTGTGACATGCTGGCGGGAAGCGCGTCCGATCGAAAAGGTCGGTATTTATATCCCGGGCGGAACGGCACCTCTGTTCTCATCCGTACTGATGCTCGGGATCCCCGCTGTGCTTGCCGGGTGTTCCGAGATCGTACTATGTTCTCCGCCCCGTAAGGATGGTACACTGCATCCGCTGATCTGCTGGGCGGCACGTGAGATCGGTCTGAAAATCCTCTGTAAGGTCGGCGGCGCACAGGCTGTCGCGGCGATGGCTTACGGCACCGAATCCGTACCTGCGGTCCATAAGATACTTGGACCCGGGAACCAGTATGTGACTGCAGCAAAACAATTGGTATCCACGGAGCATGTTGCCATCGATATGCCGGCAGGACCCTCAGAGGTCCTGGTCATTGCAGATGCATCTGCCAACCCCGTATTCGTTGCCGCGGACCTCTTATCGCAGGCCGAACACGGTGCGGACAGTCAGGCCGTTCTGCTTACCTGCGATCCGGAGATCATCCGGGAGACCGAAATGGAATTACAGCGGCAGATCGGCAGACTGCCCCGTGCCGAAACCGCCGCGAAAGCGCTCGAACACAGCAGTATGATCCTTTTAGAGGATATCGAAGCCTGTTTGGCCTTTTCGAACATATATGCGCCGGAACATCTTATCCTTCACACAGAAGCGGCGGAAGCACTTACTGAAAAAATCATGAATGCGGGATCGGTATTTATTGGTCCTTATACACCCGAATCTGCGGGAGATTACGCTTCCGGTACGAACCACACCCTGCCGACCAACGGGTTCGCACGGAACTACAGTGGCGTGTCGCTGGACAGCTATGTTAAAATGCTGACCTTTCAGCAGATCGATGAGAAGGGACTGTTGAAGATCGGACCGTCCATCGAACGTATGGCGGAGGAAGAAGAGCTTGAGGCGCACAAACAAGCTGTAAGGCTGCGTCTGGAACATATTAAAGAACGGAAATGAAAACATGATGAGCATTTCGATCAAGGAACTTGTACGTCCGAACATCCTGAAAATGGAAAAATACGCATCGGCGCGCGATGAATTCAGCGGCAAAGCCGAGATATTCCTCGATGCGAACGAAAATACCATCGGTTCGCCATCGGGCCGTTCGCTGAACCGCTATCCGGATCCCCTGCAGAAGAAACTCCGACGGGCCATTGCGGACCACAAAAACATCTCCGTAGCGGAAAAGATATTCCTCGGGAACGGCAGTGACGAAGCGATCGATCTGATCATGCGGGTTTTCTGTGAACCGCGTAAAGACGCTGTCATGATATTTTCACCCACGTATGGTATGTACAGGGTCTGTGCGGAAATAAACGACCTGCGTGTGCTTGACGTACCGTTGCAGGAGGATTTTTCGGCGGACACGTCTGCGGTGATAAAAACAGCGCAAAAAGAACAGCCAAAGATCATCTTCATCTGTTCGCCCAATAATCCCACTGCGAACATTATTCCCGCGGAAGATATAGAGAAGATATTATCGAACACGAACAGTATTGTCGTGGTCGACGAAGCCTATATCGATTTTTCCGATACGCCATCCTGGATATGCCGGATCGATGATTTCCCCAATCTTGTTGTGCTGCAGACCTTTTCCAAAGCATGGGGTATGGCAGGCGTGCGCATGGGTATGGCTTTTTCCAATACGGAGGTGATCACACTGATGAACAAGATCAAATATCCGTACAACATCAACGATGTTACCGCAGAGATCGTACTGGAAGCACTTCGGGATCCGGAAGAAAAGGAACGGATGGTCCGCGGGATCAAACAGCAGCGTGACGAACTGATGCGCACGATGGAAGCAATTCCCGTTGTTCGCGAGGTTTTCCCAAGTCAGGCCAATTTCTTTCTTGCCCGTTTTGATGATGCCGATGCGATCTATCGCTATCTTGCGAATAAGGGAATCATCGTCCGCGACCGTTCACGGCAGCTGCGCTGTAGCGGTTGCCTGCGGATCACGGTCGGTACCCGCGCAGAGAACGAAAAACTTACAGGGATCTTATCCCAATATCAGCCGGAGGACAAATAATATGAAACGGATATTATTCATTGACAGGGACGGGACCATTATTTCCGAAACCGCAGACGAACAAATTGATTCCTTTGAAAAATTACGTTTCCTGCCCGGCGTGATCTCCGCTTTAAGAGATATTATATCACATACTGATTATGAGCTTGTTATGGTAAGTAATCAGGATGGCCTTGGGGGAGCGGGTTTCCCCGAAGAACGTTTCTGGCCGGTCCAGAACTTTATGATGGATCTACTGAAAAATGAAGGTATTCATTTCTCTGCAGTACACATTGACCGCCATTACGAAGAGGACAATATGCCGACCCGCAAACCCGGAACGGCGATGCTTACATCTTATATGAATGCCGATCATGATCTCGGAAACTCCTATGTGATCGGGGACCGTGATACGGATATGCAGCTGGCAAAAAATCTTCATGTAAAAGGGATCTTTATCGGTGGTGAACACCCGGATGCTTCATTGAATGCCGGATCCTGGAAAGAAATACGGGATTTTCTTATTCACCCCGAACGCGTTGCGGAGTTCCATCGCAAGACAAAGGAAACGGATGTCCGTATCAGTGTCAGCCTCGACGGCAAGGGAACTTCGGACATCAGTACCGGTATCGGTTTCTTCGATCATATGCTGGAACTCTTCGCCAAACATTCCGGCATCGATTGTGATATTGCAGTAAAAGGCGATCTGCAGGTTGATGAACATCATAGCATTGAAGATACGGGACTGGTCCTCGGACAAGTATTACGTAAAGCGCTTGGCGATAAGCGGGGCATTTCACGTTACGGTTTCCTTCTTCCAATGGATGAAACCCTCGCACAGGTTGCTCTGGATCTCTCCGGACGTCCCTATTTTTCATGGGAAGTGACCTTTCAGCATGGTTCCGTCGGAGGAATACCGGTCGATATGTTCAAGCATTTTTTCCGTTCTCTTTCCGATGAACTGCGCTGTAATCTGCATATACAGGCAGCCGGCGAGAACGACCACCACATTATTGAAGGTGTATTTAAAGCGTTCGCGCGTGCATTGAGGGATGCCTGTCGTATCACATCATCGGAATTACCCAGTACGAAAGGACTCCTCTAGTGCGTACCGCGATCCTGAAATACAATGCCGGTAACATCCGTTCCGTGCAGATCGCATGCGAACGGATAGGGATACATGCCCTTGTGACGGATGATCCGCGCATACTCCGCGAGGCGGACAGGGTGATCTTTCCCGGAGTGGGTGAGGCGTCCTCCGCAATGCGTTATTTAAGGGAGCGCGGACTGAATGAAGTGATCACGGGTTTGCAACAACCGGTACTCGGTATCTGTCTCGGACTTCAGCTTCTTTGCCGTCACAGCGAAGAAGGAAATACGGATTGCCTGGGTGTTTTCGATACGGACGTAAAACGTTTTCCCCCGGGATTTAAAGTACCGCACATCGGATGGAATACGATATATGAGCTGCAAGGTCCTCTGTTTGAAGGGATCAGTCCCGAAGAATACGTTTATTTTGTCCACAGTTTTGCCGCCCTTATCTCCAAGGAACAATGTGCCCGTACGGAATACGCGTATCCCTTCGCATCGGGACTGATGAAGAAGAATTTTTACGCCCTTCAGTTCCATCCCGAAAAAAGCGGTAACTGCGGAGAGCGGATCTTGAAAAATTTTTTGCGTTTGAAACCATAAGCACCCGGAAAAGGAAATACCTTCCAATGATCGACATCATACCAGCCATTGATATTATTGAAGGTGCCTGTGTGCGCCTTACCAAAGGCGACTACTCCACAAAAAAGATCTATGACGCGGACCCCCTGCGCATGGCCAGATCCTACGAGGATGCCGGAATACGCTATCTGCATTGCGTGGACCTTGACGGCGCGCGTACGGGTCATATCGTAAATGAGGAAACGGTCAGGCAGATCTGTGAGCATACGGCGCTGGAGGTCGATTTCGGAGGCGGTATCCAGTCCGACGCGGATATACAAAAAGCCTTCGCCATCGGTGTACGGCAGATTACCGCGGGCAGTATCGCGGTACTGGAACCGGAGACACTTCTGGGGTGGCTGCGTCATTATGGTCCCGAAAAGATCATTTTGGGTGCGGATTTCAAGTACGGAAAGATCGCCATTTCAGGATGGCAGGAATCCAGTTCCCTGGATCTTCTGTCCTTTCTGGATGATTATATTTCACGCGGTATCCGGACCGTTATCAGCACGGATATTTCCCGGGATGGCATGTTGGGCGGCAGTTCGGAAAAAACCTACGCGGCGATCAAGGAGCGTTTTCCGCATATCCGGCTGATCGCCAGCGGAGGCGTTGCCTGTATGGACGATATCCGCAGACTGAATGACCTGAACATTGACGGTGTGATCGTCGGAAAGGCGATCTATGAAGAACGTATAACCCTTAAAGAAATTACGGAGTATATTGCAACATGCTGACAAAACGTATCATACCCTGCCTGGACATTAAAGATGGTCAGACCGTCAAGGGTGTCCGTTTCGTGGATATCCGGCACGCGGGCGACCCCGTTGAACTTGGACGGCGTTATGCCGAAGCCGGTGCCGATGAACTGACCTTTCTCGATATCACGGCAACCATCGAAAATCGCAGAACCTTTGCGGAACTGGTCGAAAAGATCGCGCATAACATCAATATTCCGTTCACGGTTGGCGGCGGCATTAAAAATGAAGATGATGTAGCGCGCCTCCTTGATGCGGGTGCCGACAAGATCAGCATCAATTCCGCCGCGGTCCGCGATCCCGGACTGATCAACAAACTTGCTGCCCGTTTCGGCAGTCAATGCATCGTTCTTGCAGTCGATTGCATGCAAACAGACCATGTATCTGTCGTTTATCTTGACGGAGGCCGCACCGCGACGGCACGCGAAACGGTGGAATGGGTGCGTGAGGCTGTCGATCGCGGAGCGGGGGAGATCCTCCTGACGTCCATGGACCACGACGGAACAAAGGACGGATTTGCCATTGACATAACCCGCCGCGTTTCCGAAGCCGTTCCCGTACCGGTGATCGCTTCCGGCGGAGCGGGTACTTGCGAACATTTTATTGATGTTTTTACCAAAGGGAAGGCCGATGCGGCGCTTGCCGCCAGCATTTTTCATTTTTCCGAGATCGGCATTCCCGAACTGAAACAATATCTGACGAACAATCATATCCCCGTGCGGATAGTATGAAAGGAAAAACAATGGAACTGGACTTTAAGAAAGGCAAAGGATTAATACCCGCGATCGTACAGGACGATCGCAGCGAGAAGGTCCTGATGCTTGGCTATATGAACAAAGAAGCCTATGAGATCACCTGTAAAAGCGGAAAGGTTACTTTTTACAGCCGTTCCCGGAAAATGATCTGGACCAAAGGCGAGAGCTCGGGCAATTATCTGAACCTGGTCAGCATGCAGACCGATTGCGATGCCGACACACTGCTGATCCGTGCCGTTCCGACCGGTCCCGTTTGCCATACCGGCGACGATACCTGCTTTGGTGACAGCAATCCGGATTATTCGCATTTTCTTGAAGCGCTTGAGCGTATTATACTCGACCGCAAAGAACATCCCTCCGAGAAGTCCTACACCTGCTCGCTATTCAAAAAAGGCATACCCCGCATAGCCCGCAAAGTAGGTGAAGAAGCAACCGAGGTCATCATTGAAGCACTGACAGGCAATACCGAACTCCTGAAAGAAGAGATCTCGGACCTGCTCTATCATGTACTGGTCCTTATGGCGGATAAAAACATCCGACTCGATGATATCTACCTCACGCTGAAGAACCGGCACATGAAATAACAGACTTCCGGTGATCGCAGCGTTAGGCAGGCATCCCGGCTAAATGTAATTCAATTGTCAATTCGGGAAATACTCCAACAATTTTTAACGATATTTCATAAAGCACTTGCAATACATTAGATTATTTTTCATATTACGCGTGATATTTAAGATTGGGATGTGGTCTAAAGGTAAGGCGCTCGGCTGTTAACCGAGAAGATAGGGGTTCGATTCCCTTCATCCCAGCAAGAGATCCTCCATTCACAGTACCGTTAAAACGATTTGGCGTTTTCTGTTTGGTATTTTAAAAAAATATTCTATCTTCGGGCTATGAATACGAAGAACACATTAGAACTCACCAAGATATTCCGTTTTGACATGGCGCACCGGCTCAGCTTTCACCAGGGCAAATGCAGGAATCTGCACGGACACAGCTATAAGCTGGAAGTCACCCTGTCCGGCGTTGCGGATGAGAACGGCATGATCCTGGATTTCAATGACATGCAGGACATCATTCTGCAGCATGCCGTAGATATTCTGGACCATGCCACGGTCATATACGAAGGGGATGCCCTGCTTATGCAGAGTTTTCCGAAAGAGCTTAAACATGTCATTTTTCCTTATGAGGTTACCGCGGAAAATCTTTGTAAATGGATATTTGACCGTCTGAAGGGAGCCGGCTTAACACTGAAACAGGTTGTAATATGGGAAACACCGAACAGCAAAGCAATTTATACAGCATAAATGAGATCTTTTACAGTTACCAGGCCGAAGGCTACTGGGCAGGCACCCCCGCCGTTTTTATTCGTTTTGCGGGCTGCAATATGCGTTGTGAATTCTGTGATACGGAATTTCTCACCGGGATTGACATGTCCGTGTCCGAGATACTGGCAAATGTCAGCGATTATCCTTCGAAATTTGTCATCCTAACCGGTGGCGAACCCCTGATGCAGGATACGACCGAACTCGTCACTGCATTGAAACAGCAGGGATATTATGTTGCCGTCGAGACCAACGGTACCTATCCCGTGCGGCATGAACTGTTCGACTGGGTCACGATCTCACCCAAATCCGATAAACTAAAACTGAAAACATGTAATGAACTGAAAGTTGTCCTTGGTATTGATGAAGATCCCGAGACGTACGGCATCCGGGCGGAATATAAGTTCATTTCACCCAAGAATCCCACGCACAACCGGCCGATCGGTACCCATACGGCACAATTCTTTGACCCTCACGTGGCGCAATACTGCCATCGTTATGTGTTGAAGCACCCCGAATGGCGTTTGACCTTTCAGACGCATAAGGTGATCGGAGTTCAGTAATGGAGTCATCAACGGCCCTGGTCCTTTTTTCCGGCGGCCAGGATTCCACAACCTGCCTGTATTGGGCAAAAAAACAATTCACATCGCTTGAAGCGCTGTTTTTCCATTACGAACAACGGCACCGTATAGAGTATCAGAGCGTTAAATATATTTGCAATAAAGAGGGGATACGCCTTAACGAACTGCATATACCCGCGTTCAAGGAGATCGGCGGCAGCGCCATGATCGAAGAAATTGCGATCGGAACCGGAAATGATGCCTTACCCAATACCTTTGTACCCGGAAGAAATATCGTTTTTCTGACCCTTGCGGCATCACAGGCATATTCACGGGGTATCCGCGATATCGTGATCGGTGTCAATGACGCCGATTATTCGGGATATCCGGATTGCAGAGAAGATTTTATCGCATCCATGGAGAGAACGCTGAATCTCGGACTTGATGACCGTCTGCGCATCCATGCGCCGCTGCAGTCCCTGGATAAGGCCGGGATCTGGGCCATGAGCGATGCACTTGGGGTCATGGATATTATTATAAAACATTCCCATACCTGCTACCTCGGCGACCATAGCACACTGCATGCCTGGGGTTACGGATGCGGCACATGTCCCGCTTGCCGGCTTCGAAAAAACGGATTTGAAAGCTATACACTAAAATAGTCTATCATTTTTTACCCATTTCGCTATAAAAGAAGATAAAATCATATTTTTTTCATTCTCCGGCGACATATTATAAAATATTTTTCTTATCCTTTGGCTATTTCAGATATTTCTTTGTATATTATTGATTAAGTACAGT
This sequence comes from uncultured bacterium, assembly GCA_964535585.1. GTDB lineage: Bacteria > Fidelibacterota > Fidelibacteria > Fidelibacterales > Fidelibacteraceae > M50B103. Next base: position 16,072 of record CAZHTR010000016.1, read on the forward strand.
TATAATGTATTGGAATACAGATAATTGTAGAAGCCGTTATAAAGATACGACACATGGCAAAGAGGAAAGAAATGCTGAAGAACATCCTTATTTTCGATACCACCCTGCGGGACGGTGAACAAAGTCCCGGCGCATCCCTGACGGTAAAGGAAAAACTCATTATCGCCGAACAATTGGCTAAGCTGGGTGTCGATATCATTGAAGCCGGTTTTCCTATCGCATCGGAAGGGGATTTCGAAGCTGTCCGGCGCATTGCACAAGAGATAAAGGGGCCGGTCATCTGCGGTCTGGCCCGGGCTATGGATGCCGATATTGATCGTTGCTGGGAGGCGGTAAAGTATTCAAAAAAACCGCGTATCCATACTTTTATTGCGACGTCCGACATTCATCTGGACGCAAAACTCCGGAAGAGCAAGGAAGAAGTCATCGCTATTGCGGTCAAGGCCGTAAAACGTGCCAGATCCTATTGCGATGATGTCGAATTCTCTCCCGAAGATGCGGGACGTACCAGTGTTGACTATATGTGCGATGTTGTCAGAGAGGTTATCAAGGCCGGTGCAACGACCATCAATATACCCGATACCGTGGGATACACCGAACCGGAAGAATTCGGTAATCGCATCAAAACGCTGTTTGAGAAGGTGCCGGAGGCAAAGGATGTGGTCATCAGTGTCCATTGCCACAACGATCTCGGGAATGCGGTTGCCAACTCGCTGGCAGCGGTAAAGAATGGCGCGACGCAAGTCGAATGCTGTATTAACGGTATCGGCGAACGCGCCGGAAATGCATCTCTGGAAGAAGTGGTCATGAACCTGAAGACACGGAAAGATTATTTCCGGGCGGAAACCCGCATCAATACACGGGAACTGTGCAAAACAAGCCGTCTTGTATCGAATCTTACCGGTTTAAGCGTATCGCGCAACAAGGCCATTGTAGGTCTCAATGCATTTGCTCATGAAGCCGGTATCCATCAGCACGGTGTGCTGCAAAGCAAATCAACCTACGAGATCATGAATTCCGAGGATGTGGGCTGGTCGGGTGAAAATATCGTGATCGGGAAACACAGCGGAAAACATGCCGTGAAAGCCATCCTGGAATCCGAGGGCTATATTCTAACTGCGGAACAAACCGACCGTGTAACGGAAAAAGTAAAAGATCTTGCGGATAAGAACAAAACTGTTGAACGTGATGATATTCTTGCCATTGCCATGGATATGATCGGACAATTGCCCGAAACCGAACAGCGTATCAAGCTGGAAGGGTTTTCCGTTACAACCGGATTCGGTGTGATCCCGACAGCTTCCGTCAAACTGCTGATCGACGGGGAGGAAAAGGTCGGAGCGGGTGTTGGCGACGGTCCCATCGACGCGCTGAGCAAAGCGATCTGGACCATCATTGATCCCTCGGTGAAGCTCGAAGAGTATAATCTGAAAGCAATTACCGGAGGCACGGATGCGCTTGCGGATGTTTCCATCACATTGCGCGATGCCGAGGGGCGCGTTTTCTCGGGACGTGCGGTGAATGAGGATGTCATACGCGCCGGTGCTCTGGCGATCATTAATGGTCTGAACCGCGTGATCAACGCATCTTCATGATCTGAAATCATAATATGAGAAGGTATACCTAATATGGCTCAAACGATCACTGAAAAAATACTGGCCCGGCATTGCGGCAGAGACAGTGTCAAACCGGGTGAATTGATCAATGCAAAGATCGATCTGGTCATGTGCCACGATGTCACTACCACTCCGGCCATTGATATGCTGAGCAAACATGGTATCGATACGGTCTTCGACCCCGAAAAGGTCGTGATCATTCCTGACCATTTTGTTCCGAACAAAGATATCAAATCCGCCGAGATGGTCCGAAAGATCCGTCTTTGGGCAAAAGAGCAGGGGATAAGCGCTTTTTATGAATTGGGTGATCATGGGGTCTGTCACGCCTTGCTGCCCGAACAGGGACATGTACTGCCCGGCATGACCATTGTCGGCGCGGACAGTCACACCTGCACACACGGCGCTCTGGGAGCTTTTTCCACCGGGATCGGCAGTACGGACCTCGCCGCCGCACTGGCAGCAGGTGAACTCTGGTTCAAGGTGCCCGAAAGTATGGTTTTCAATATTTCGGGGGATCTCCCCGAGGGTGTCTATGCCAAAGATATTATTCTCGATATCATCCGCCGGATCGGTGTTGACGGGGCATTATATAGGGCCATGGAATTTCGCGGTGAGATCATTGACCGGCTTTCCATTGAATCACGCATGACCATCACCAATATGGCGATCGAAGCCGGCGCAAAATCCGGGATCATCGCAGCGGATGACAAGACCCGCGATTATCTGGCCACACGGAGCAAGCGGTCCTATGAAGAAATGCACAGTGACCCGGATGCTCACTATGAAAAGATCATCGATATAAACGTGAGCGATCTGGAACCCATGGTCGCATTTCCGCATTTGCCAAGCAACGGCAAACCCATATCACAAATTGAACGCATCCCTGTCGATCAGGCATATATCGGGAGCTGCACAAACGGACGTATTGAGGACCTGCGCGTGGCAGCGGAGATGATGAAAGGCAAACGTGTGGCCAAAGGTACACGCTGCATCGTCATCCCGGCAACCACCGATATCTGGAAACAGGCCAATAAAGAAGGTCTGCTGGATATCTTTATGGACGCCGGTGCCACCGTATCATCTCCAACCTGCGGAGCCTGCCTCGGCGGACATATGGGTATTATTGCGTCGGGAGAACGGTGTATTTCAACCACCAACCGTAATTTCGTCGGACGGATGGGGAGTCCCGATTCAGAGGTCTACCTTGCCAGTCCGGCAACCGTAGCCGTATCCGCGATCAAAGGTTATATCAGCGATCCGCGACAGGCACTTTAACAGGAGACAGCATGAAAGCACACGTATACGAACGCGATCATATCAATACGGACGAGATCATTCCCGCGCGTTATCTGAATATGGACCAGGAAGCCGATCTGGCGAAACATGCCATGGAAGATATCGATAAGGAATTTATTCATAAGGTGCGCCAGGGCGACGTCATTATCGCCGGAACGGATTTCGGCTGCGGCAGTTCCCGTGAACATGCCGTATGGGCTCTTCGCGGGGCGGGAGTAAAGGCAGTCATAGCCGATTCCTTTGCAAGGATCTTTTACCGGAACTGCATAAATAACGGATTCCTGGTCATTGAATGTAAAGGTGTCAGCAAGAGCATCCGCGACGGAAGTGAGGTCGAACTTGATATTCTTAAAGGTGAGATCAGGGATACGGCAAGGGGAAAATCATATCATTTCCCGCCGCTGCCCGACTTTGCACAGGAAATGCTCGATGCCGGCGGATTGCTGAATATGGTCCGGAACAAATTAAATAATCAATTGTAATTTAGAGCTATATAAAGATCAGATATTTATTTGGTCTGATTTGATCGGGCGGGACCCCTGTCTTTAGTCAATTATTAAAACTCCGTTCCCGCGCCGAAATAATTCATCGCGTCATCGCCGAAACGATCGACTTTTTTCCCATGGATCACATAAGTACAGCGCTCACCGACGATCTCGGATATCAGGATCGGATTCTCTTCACCGAATTCATTGATACGAATGATCCGGGCAAGATTACTGTTGTAATTCTTTGCCATCAGATCGGTATGGCAGATCGGACAATAAAGATCGGTCTTCTCACCCTCAAGGAGATTAAAAGAACGGTGGTGTTTTACGGAATAATCTCCGATCTCGGGACTAAGCAAAAGCAGACCCGTTTCACCGTTCGGTTTTTTTGCCGAAAAGATCACGCTGTTCTTAACTTTCAGATGACCTCTGCAGAAGGGACAAATATAATCATTTTTCATAGGGCACCTCAAATGACTGACTTGTTAAGAATTTACGGGCATCCGGCCTTTATCACAAGATTTATTCGGCGATAATATTTAAGAAAATAGAATTTTGAATTCTATAAAAAAATGTTCATTTTAAAGCACATTAATTGATAGGGAGTCACAATGAAAAAAATCGTTCTGACCGAGAAAGCTCCCGCACCGATAGGTGCTTATTCTCAGGGAGTTGCGACCGATAATATGATCTTTACCTCGGGACAACTTCCCGTTGATATGCAAAGCGGTGCGATCATTTACGGCGATATCGTAAACGCCGCACGCGCCGCTTTGGACAATGTTATTGCCGTTGTTGAAGCGGCGGGAGGCAGTAAAGGATCGATCGTAAAGACAACCGTGTTCTTAAAGAATATGTCGGATTTCCCCGAAGTGAATAAGGTCTATGCCGAATGCTTCCCTGAGGCCCCGCCCGCACGTTCCGCCGTACAGGTTGCAAAACTGCCAAAAGATGTTGACATCGAAATTGAGGCCATTGCACTGAAAATATGAAAAAATGTTTGCTATTCACGATCGCTGTGATCCTTTTGAACTGCATCCCTCTTTCGGGTGCGGACACCTTGTATTATACTGCCAAAACGATGAAAAAACCGGCACTGGCGATAGGTCTGTCTGCCGTGTTACCGGGCGCGGGTCAGGTTTACAACAATAAATATGTAAAAAGTGCGGTCATTTTTTCAGCACAGAGCGCACTGGCGGGGACAGCGGCTTATTTTTATTACAGTTATTTTACATTCAGAGAGCAGTACGGCGAATCCGCTACCGTGACAAAAGAAGCGCTTACGTATGCAAAACAGGTAACCTGGTTTTCGGCTGCCGTGTATGTCTATAATCTCATCGATGCCTACGTGGATGCGCATTTAAGTAATTTTCCGGATGAACGGCTGATCCTTGAACCGGATCCGAAAATGAACGGAGTAAGATTAAGCTATAAGTTTTAAGTGAAAGGGGAGTATGGCTATTGCACGTGAACATTGGGGTAATAAATTTGGTTTTATCCTGGCTGCCGCCGGCAGCGCGGTCGGTTTGGGGAATATCTGGAAGTTCCCATATATCACCGGTGAGAACGGTGGAGCTGCCTTTATCATCATTTATCTCGCGTGTATCCTCCTTGTCGGTCTGCCCGTCCTGATCGCCGAGATCCTCCTGGGACGCCATGCTCAGCTCGGTCCCGTCTCGACCTTCAAACAATTCGCAAAAAAGAACAAGGTCCTGTGGATGGCAGTGGGTGGAATGTTCTTTCTGACCGGACTGGTCATCTTAAGTTATTATAACGTTGTGGCGGGATGGTCGATGGGATATATCGTTGAGTCGCTGACGGGGAAGATCACATCATTCATTTCTGCGGATGCCGCGTCCGCCCATTTCGGTCAGCGTGTATCCGATCCGCTCTGGATCATGTCATGGCAGTTCGTGTTCGTTGTCGCTGCCGGGATTGTGGTCTACTTCGGTGTAAAGAATGGCATTGAAAAGATCGCACGCTTCCTGATGCCGGTCTTTTTCCTGATCCTGCTTTTCTTGGTTGTATGGGGCGTATCCCTGGAGGGAAGTGAAAAAGGACTGCAGTTCCTTCTGCGTCCCGATTGGAGCACGGTGTCCTATAAAACCGTCCTGACAGCCCTTGGACATGCTTTTTTTACTTTAAGTGTCGGAATGGGCGTGCTGCTGACCTACGGAAGTTACCTGAATAAAAATGACAATCTCTTCGTCAGCGGGATCATGATCACCTTTCTCGATACCCTGATCGCACTGTTTGCGGGACTGGCTATATTTACCTCGGTTTTTGCTATGGGTTTTAACCCCGCGGAAGGTCCGGGACTGGTTTTCAATATCCTTCCGGCGGTTTTTTCCAATATGCCCGGAGGCACTGTCTTCTCCTTCCTTTTCTTCCTGCTTCTGTCCATTGCCGCACTGACCTCCACGATCTCGATCCTGGAAATGCTTGTTGCAACATTGCTTGACGAAAGTAAATTCTCACGTCATCACATCGTTATCGGTCTATCCGCATTGATCTTTATTCTGGGTGTGCCCTCGGCACTTTCCTTCGGGGAATGGAGCAATGTAAAACTGTTCGATCTGAATATCTTCGATATTATGGATTATCTTTCCGCGAACATTATGCTGCCGCTCGGCGGTTTGTTCGTTGCGCTTTTTGTGGGCTGGTGCCTGAACAGGAACGAGGTCCTTGAAGAATTCTTTTCAGGATTCGGAAAAACGAAAACGATCAGGCGGACGGGGTCTTCCTGGCTGTTCCTTGTTAAATTCATCGCACCGGTATTGATCTTTCTGGTCTTTTTAAGTGTTACGGGGGTTATCAAATGAAAAAAATACTCGTTCTGCTGCTGCTCGCATCCGGAATTTTATATGCCTTTGACAATGCGGGTGATACGACTATTACCCGGATTGATATCAAAGACGTAAAATATTATGACATTGTGGGAGACGCGGAAAAACTTAACGGTTCCGATCTATACCGGGATATCAGGACAGACAGGCCCTTTGCATTGCGTCAGCCTACGGACCGGTGGTTCTCGCACGATAAGTGGATGCATCTGACCACGGCATATTTCTTAACGGTACAAACCTCTTATACTTTAGATAAAATGTTCCTCTTTCCCCAGGAATCCGCACGACGCACCTCGGTGGGAGTTGCAATTTCTCTGTCGATCGGAAAAGAATTGTACGATGTGTTCGGAAACAACGGGATATTCAGTTGGAAAGACCTTATATACGATATTGTCGGTACATCTCTGGGATATCTAACATTACAGGCCATACAAAAATAGGAAATAAAATGATCATTCAAACGGATCTCTGCGATCAATGCGGCACCTGCATCTCGGTTTGCCCGGTCGACGCGCTGATGCTCACCGAACATGCCTTGCTCATTGATCACGAAAAATGCACGGAATGCATGTTCTGTGTACGTATCTGTCCCGTTGCGGCATTGGAGAAACAGTCATGAAAACACACTGGGATATCATTGTTATCGGTGGCGGACCGGGCGGGATTTTTGCAGCACTGGAGGCCGCAAAAGCCGGAAGATCGGTCGTACTGTTCGAACGAAAGCGCGAAATGGGTATTCCCGTACGCTGCGGGGAAGCGGTTGGCGAATTGGATTTTGCAAGTTATGTCGGGATCGAACCGCGCTGGATCAGTTCAAGGGTCAATACCTTTGTAATGGTCCTGCCGGACGGCAGGGAGGTGGAACTTAAAAGCGATCTGTATTCGGGGTTTATCCTGAACCGGGACCTCTTTGAATACGATATGGCAGCACGCGCTTCAGATGCGGGTGCCTGTATCCGGATGAAAGCAAATGTACAGGACCTTATTCGTGAAACAAAAGACGGACCCGTAAAGGGTGTGCGCGTGATGGAGCATGGCATACTCAAAGAGTATTATGCCCGCATCGTGATCGCCGCGGATGGTGTGGAAAGCCGGATCGCGCGGCAAATGGATATTCAAACCGCCCTCAAACCCGAAGATATCGAGCCCTGCGTGCAGGTCACCGCTTCGGGTGTCCATATGAACGAACATGCTCTCTATATTTATGTCGGAAGCTGCTATGCTCCGGGCGGATATGCCTGGGTCTTCCCAAAAGCCGGGAATTGCGCCAATATCGGATTGGGCATTAACGGTAAATATGCCACAGAAGATATGCACGCAAAGGATTATCTTGATCGATTTATGGAACGCTTTTTTCCGGATGCATCCATTCAGCGTTATGTGACCGGCGGCGTACCCGTAACCACGAACCTGAAGACCCTCGTAAAAGAGAATCTCATGATCGTCGGGGACGCGGGGCACATGGTCAATCCGCTGAACGGGGGAGGTATCACCCACGCGATCAGCAGCGGGATCCGGGCCGGAAAAGCCGCTGCGGAAGCATGCGCGGATCCCGGGAAAATTAAAAAGATCTTTTCGGGATATGAAAAGGACATCTATAAACAATTCGGAAAAAACCACGAACACCAATACCGCATTAAGGACGTTGTCTATCAACTGAGCGATGAGGATTATAACCGCATAGGTACGGAATTCCTTAAACTGGATGTTGACAAACGCACTTTCCTTAAAATGTTCACATTGGTCGTTAAACAAAAACCGGAATTTATAGTGGATGTAATACGCGCCTACTCCGGAATTTAAGAAAGGAACATATTGACCGATAAAACGACTTCCATATTAAAAGAACTCGGACTTGAAACCTGTATCGCTTTTGATGTCGAAACGACCGGACTGGATCCCGCCACGGAAGAGGTTATCCAGTTTTCCGCGATAAAGTTCGTGAACGGCAAGATCGCCGAAGAACTCAATTTATTCTGTAACCCCGGAAAACCCATTCCGCCTTTTATTACGGAACTGACCCGCATTGATGACGATATGGTCGCGGAAGAACCTTCCTTCAATGAGCGACTGGACGAGATCCTGGACTTTTTCGGGGATTATCCGCTGATCGCGCATAACGCACCGTTCGATATTTCATTTCTTCAGGAAAAACTCAAAGATGCGCTAGCAAATCCCATCATCGATACGCTGGACCTGGCGCGTATTTTTCTCTACCGCTTGCCGGATCGCAAACTCGAGACCCTGGCGACGCATTTCGACCTTGAGACCGAAGGCGCGCACCGGGCAGATGTGGACACGCGCAATACCGGGCGGCTTTTCTTCAAGATCCTCGATATCATGCTGTATTACGACATCTCCCTTTATAAAGATATTCTCTTCGTAACGGATCCGCTGGTGAATGCACCCAATTTCGATCTTTATCGTCAAATTCATGCGTATTATACGCGTAGCGGCCGGACGGAGAATGAACGTAAAAAGCCCTACCATCCCATGCGGGAAAACACACTGGGAGATTTCAAAAAACGTATTTGTCACGAGGATGATACGATCAAAAAGATCAGCCGCCAGGATATTGACGCTGTGTTCGGACTCAAGGGGCGTTTGTCGGAAACCCTTCCGGGCTACGAACTGCGCATCGGACAGATGCAGTTCGCGGGCGATATCATCGAAGCCTTCAACGAAGGCGAATGTCTGGTCGGTGAAGCCGGGACCGGAGTGGGGAAGTCCCTTGCCTATCTCATCCCCGCCATCCGCTGGATGAAGAAGAATCGGCGGGAAGGCATGTCCATCGTGGTGTCGTCGCACACAAAAAATCTGCAGGAACAGCTGTTCTATAAGGATATTCCCTTCATTCACGAGTTCATTGAACAGGATTTTACCGTCGTCATGCTCAAAGGCCGGCAAAATTATATCTGTCTGACCAAGTGGCACGCGCTTATGAAGAACCTCGATCATGCCATCAATCTCTTCGATCGTCCGCATCTGCTGCCCTTACTTGTCTGGCTGCGTGAAACGAAGACCGGAGACATCGAAGAGAACAGCGGTTTTCAAATGAACCGCGCACCGCATATCTGGGCAAAGCTCGCGAGTGAAACGGGTTATTGTACTACGAAAAAATGTGCCGAACATCACGGTTGCTACCTGGGTAAGATCCGTAAACTGGCATTTCATGCCGATGTGATCATCGTCAACCATTCTCTGCTTCTCAGCGATGCCGCATCGGATAACGCCATTCTGCCGGAACACCCCATCTGCATTATTGACGAGGCGCACAATCTTATCAAGTCGGCCTACCAGTACCTTGGTATTGAGATCACACCCTGGCGGATCGAACGCGTTCTTCATAAATTATATACACCCGGACGCATGCGGATGGGTGCGCTGGTCACATTAAGCCGCCACATTGGCAAGGGCACGGAATGGAAAGCGGAACACCGCGAGATGCTCATCAAGCGCGTCTCGCAGGCTGAAGACGATATCGATCATGTTCTCAAAGCATCGTCCAAATTCTATAAAGCCTTTCTTAAGATCATTAATCGCGATATCCGTCAGATGGACCAGCGATACGTTCTTAAAATGCGCTATAAGCCGGATACTTCCCCTTTTGCGGGAATGTCCGAAGCGGATGCTCTGCTCAGCGCATCTGCGCGTCTTGAGAGCACATTATCCCTTCTGCTGAAGGAGATCGGCGCACTGAAGGCTGACGAAAAAGCAAGTATTTCGGAACCGGGAGATGAGCTCGACCTTGCCATTGCATCCTTTTTGGAACTGCAGTCCGACATGCGGATATGTCTGCTTCCGGATGAGGAAGACATGATCTACTGGTATGAAGTACCGGTCGATGACGGCAGCTTCCAGATCAGTATCAATGCCTCACCGCTGCACGTGAATGAGATCCTTTACGAAAAGATCTATAAGAACAAATTCGCGATCATTGCAAGCTCCGCGACCCTGACGGTCGCCGAACGCTTTAAATACTTTATGAACCGTTCGGGGATGGACCTGATCGATGCGGAACGCGTAAAGACACGGATCTATGAATCGCCTTTCAATTATGAAGAACAGTGTGAAATATGGAATATAACCCATCTGAACGAACCCGGAAATCCGCAATTCGATGAACAGGTCGCCGATATCATTCAGGAACTCGCAAGGGAATTTAAATTGGGCACCCTGGTCCTCACAACCTCCTATGCCTCGATCCGAAATATGAAAAACGTTCTGGATCCCATATCACAACAAAATGATTTCCAATTGATTACACAGATGGGCTCAGCATCCCGGACCGCCCTGTTGCAGCGTTTTATACAGCAGACAAACTCCGTACTGCTGGGAACCGAATCCTTCTGGGAGGGTGTGGATATTCCCGGTGAACCGCTGGAACTGCTTGTTATGACCAAGCTGCCCTTTGCCGTTCCAACCGAACCGGTCGTACAGGCCATTACCGAAGATATTACGCAACGCGGCGGGAATGCATTTATGGAATACAGCATCCCGGAAGCCATTCTTAAATTCAAACAGGGACTCGGCCGGCTGATCCGTTCCAAAGAAGATAAGGGCATCGCGCTGATCATGGATAAGCGGCTGAGCGTCAAACGTTACGGACAGTATTTCATACAATCCGTTCCGGTCAATGTACGTTTTGTCAAAAGCAAGGATGAATTGAAACAAAATATCCGCAACTGGGTAAAAAAGAACAAATCATGATCAACGAAGCGCACAAGAAAGAAATGCTCGGAGCCGTACGCGGCTATCTGGAGCACCGTCTACTGGGGAAGGAGCATCCCGAACTCCCCGATGATGCGCTTTATAATGAAAAACGCGGGATCTTTGTTACTCTGCACAAAAAGGGCGAACTTCGCGGCTGTATCGGTTATATCGAAGGTGTTCGCCCCCTGGCTAAAGCCTTGTTTGAAATGGCAGAATCCGCCGCTTTCCGCGATCACCGTTTCCGGCCGCTGGCAGCAGGTGAACTGAAGGACATCGATATCGAGATATCCGTCTTAACCCCTGTAGAGAGTATAGATTCCTATAAGGACATTCTCCTCGGTGAACACGGGATCATTCTGCGAAACGGAAACCGTTCGGCGGTCTTTCTTCCGCAGGTCGCTCCGGAACAGGGGTGGGACATTAAGACCACGTTGCGGCATTTATGCATGAAGGCGGGATTGCCGCTTGATGCCTATAAAGATCCCCATACGGAATACTATGTATTTTGTGCTGAGGTATTTTCGGAAAGCTCTTGACATCCGAGGGCGAATGTTATATATTTTGCAGCCCTGAATGTAAGGGTATGACATCGCGGAGTGGAGTCCCGTTATCCGGGAGTAGCTCGTTGGGCTCATATCCGCCTGCTGGCGGACGCAGGTTCAAATGACACTACGTTCACAAAGCACACTATGACATCGCGGAGTGGAGCAGTTGGTAGCTCGTTGGGCTCATAACCCAAAGGCCGCAGGTTCGAGTCCTGCCTCCGCTACAAGAAAACAGAGTCTAAAAAAGACTCTGTTTTACATTATGCACAAAAAATAATTTTTAAAAAATCATATATTAGATTGCATTGGGCTTCCGTCTTCGTTCCGATATCCCGGAACTACGCCGGACAAGCATATCCGCCTGTTGGCGGACACAGGTTCCCCCAAGTGGATCCTGTTCTTTTTATATCGAATAAAAGCAATAGAATTGTGATAATACTCACAAAAAATGGAAAAGTGTCATCCCGGAAAATGATCCTGCGGATCGTTTATCCGGGATCTCAGCGAGTATCTGTTTGCTGAGATGCTGTGATATTATTTGTGAGGGGATCCTGAAACCTCGCTTCTCCGCAAACTGGCGGATTCGCGGGACACGCAAATTCAGATGACACCCGGGATGACTATTTGGTGGGATGGTATACCGGTTCGGAATTTGTGCGGGGCGAGTCACACCGCATCATCCTGTCTCTACCGATGTTTAAATACATTAATAATGTGATATTACTCACAGATTTACGCCTTAAGCGATAAGAAAATCGAATTGACATGCATATTGACTATATTTCTCCGGGACGAAAAATCACCTTGCATAATAGTATCTAATTAGGTACATTTCCGGAGCAATGGACACATGCCGACGATCGATCGTTTTAAAGGGATCAAGACCCAGGTTTATAACGGAGAACATTATCCACCGCATATTCATGCGAGGTATCATGAGCATGAAGCATTGATAATGATCGAAAGCGGCACGTTGTACAGCGGTTACCTGCCGGCCCGACAAATGAAAGAACTCCTTGCCTGGCTGAACGAGAACACGCAATGGGTGCAAAAGATATTCGAGGAACTTAATCCGGAGCAACGATGAGAAAAAACATTAAAATCCCAAGGATACTGAAGATCAACCGGGTAAACGGACTTGAAATATCCGTTGTTTTCAATAACGGTGAATCCCGTATCATTGATATGGCAGAAGTACTGGAAAAATCGCGTATCCCTAAAAGCGCTCCCGCGGCTATTCTGTATCGGCCGGAAGCATTGTCAAAGGTGGAACTCGCGGATAATACGCTTTCCTGGCCGAATGTTGAACAATATATTACCTTAAAGGACGGAACAAAGGAGCGGGTACCTTTTGAGATCGGTGCCGATATGCTATACGCTTTAAGCAGACATGAAAAAACGGGATCCCAAAAACAGATCGGACGTATGATACGTGATGTGCGGCTGGCACGCGGATTTACACAGGAAGAACTGGCCAGAAAAAGCGGGACCACAAGAACCTATATTTCACGTATCGAAAATGCGCGTTCCGACCTGGAACTGGCGACGCTGCGGAAAATCGTTGAAACCGGACTTGGAAAACGTCTGGAGATCCTGATCAAATAGATCCATATTCATATTCCATAAATTAAATATCACCGAACCGGAATAATTACCGTATTCTTTATAAATTGGTTGATATTCAGAATTTTATGTTCCAAATTACAATTGTTGAGAATAATAACTAAAAGCCTGGTATAAAAGCAGATATAATATTTATGATTTTTGCGGAACACAAAAAAATAAAACCATTGACAATCAACGATAATTTAGCTAACATTAAAACAATTGCATCTTGTCACAATAAGGCTATATGCCGAAGACAGAGATGTCTATGTCCCCGCTTCGGTGGGGACTTTTTATTCTCTCGATAAAAAAGTAAAGGAGTATAAACAATGGGGCGCATACTTGGACTGGATCTGGGGACCAACAGCATTGGATGGGCGATCATTGATGCGGATATCAATGACGACGGGGGAGTTAAGCGTTACAATTCGATCCTGGACAGCGGTGTAAGAATATTCCCGGAAGGTATTGATCCGGCCACCCTGGGGCAGGGTGATAAAGAAAAATCCAAAAATGCCGAAAGACGTGAAAATCGTCAGAAACGCAGGCAGTTCTACCGCAAACGTTTAAGAAAAATAAAATTACTGGACTTGTTGATCAATCACGAAATGTGTCCGCTCCGACCTGAAGAATTGTTATTGTGGAAGAAATGGGATAAAAACAATAAATCCTCCGCCCGAAAATTCCCTTCTTCGGAAATTTTTATTGAATGGTTAAGATTAAACCCCTATGCATTAAGGGACAAAGCACTTAAAGAAGATCTGAGTTTGCATGAATTCGGACGCATTCTTTATCATTTTATACAGAGAAGAGGCTTTGTAAGCAGTCGAAAGGAAAAAGACAAAGGCGCCATTTACAGCGGTAAGGACGATAAGGCCGGCATTACCGAAACAAGAGAGAACATGGGGAAAAGAACCCTTGGGCAATATTTGTATTCGATAATCCCCCAGAAAGGAGAACCCTATAAAGAATATAAAGATGAGGAAGGGAAGATCATACGTGCAAGGTCGCGCTATACGCTCAGGGATATGTATATTGAGGAATTTTATCATATTTGGAATAGGCAGGCAAAACATCTTGGGCTGGACGGAATAAGAGTTATTCAGACAAAGACCCGTAATATCAAGGGTTCATTGAAATCTAAGAGAAATATAAACAAGATCAATAAACTCAAAACAATTTACGGTGAAAAGAATATCGTCATCAGTGGAAACAAGGTCGTTTCCAGGCAGGAAGTTCCCTTACTGAAACATTTGGCCGGTGACATCTGGATGGAAAACGATAAGGTATGTCATAAATACACTGAGGATAGTGTGTTATTTTGGCAACGTCCTCTCAGAAGTCAAAAGAATCTGCTCGGGAAATGCCGCTATGAACATCAATATTTAAATATTAACGGCAAGAAAATAGAATCCGGAAAAACACCCTGCTATCTCTCGCATCCGGAATTTGAAATGTTCCGCACATATCAGTTCGTCAACAATATTGAGTACGGCACTAATCAAAAACTGGATGAAAAACAAAAATCTTTGGTTATAGATATTATTAATTCCGAAAAAAGAAGTTTCAAATTTCAGGATATCATTAAAAAATTAAAACTGACTTCGGAACGATTCAACTACGACAATGATTTCAGCGTAGCCGGCAACGCTACCATATCACAATTAAAACCTTTGTTTGAAAAAGATATCTGGGAAAATAAATATGATGAGATATGGCATTGTTTTCACTTCTATAACGATAACGATAAGTTATTCAACAAGCTTAAAAGCGCTTATCGTTGCAAGTGCGATTCTGCCGATAAGATCGAGAACATCAGCCTTAAGGATGGCTATGGCTCCTTATCGCTCAAAGCCATAAGAAATATCAATCCTTTCCTGAAAAAAGGTTACAATCTGAGTACGGCCGTGATCCTTGGAGGTATAAAGAACGCTTTTGGAAATGAATTATGGGAAAGATATAGCGACCAGCATCATATGATCGAAAAAGATGTGATCCGTATGATGAAAGAAAAGAACGCCGAAGGGCAATTGATCCAAAAGGTAAAAGATTATTTAAGCAAGGGGAGTGGAAATATCGATTTTGGGTTCCTCCCGAACGACAAACGTTTTAAAAAACTATATCATCCCTCGGTGGAGATCCAAACTTCATACAACACACTTCAGGAAGAGGTGCCTCCCGTTCCAAATCTTAGAAATCCGCTCGTACAGAGAGCGCTGACGGAAATGCGGCATGTGGTCAATGCTCTTCTAAAAGAATACGGGTATATGGATATTATTAAGATCGAAATGGGAAGAGATTTGAAAAACACAAAATCTGCGCGTCAGGAAATGACATACCGCATACGGGATAATCAGAAAAAGAATGAATTCGCCAAGGAAAAACTAACGGAATTCGGTTTGGCACACAGCAGGCAAAATATCAGGAAGTATTTATTGTATAAAGAGATTGAAGAACAGGCGGGGCATGTCGTTTGCCCGTATACCGGAAAGACCATCCGTATCAACGACCTGCTTGGTACCGGAAACCTGTTTCAGATCGAACATATTATCCCTTACAGTACATCTCTTGATGACAGTTTTGGGAATATTACCTTATGCGAATCAAATTTCAATAGGGATAAAGGTGAAAAGACACCCTATGAATATTATAAATCCAATCCCGATCCGAAAGCATGGGGAGGTGCCGTATCCTGGGAAGATGTGGAAATGCGGGCTTTTTCTCTGCTGCCTTACAATAAAGCAAAACGTTTCACGTCTAAAAAATCCTATGAAAGCGAAACATTTATAAGTCGTCAGCTGAACGATACGCGCTATATCAGCAAAGAAGCCGT
>CAZHTR010000017.1:0-9061 GCA_964535585.1 uncultured bacterium
ACAACTCAACATTCTTATAAGTTTGTAGCGAAGCAGGGATTCGAACCCCGGACACGCGGATTATGATTCCGCTGCTCTAACCAACTGAGCTACTTCGCCATAAAAAAGCCTGTTATTATAATAAGTAATTTTACGAAAGGCAATATAAAAAAATGAACACAGGAAAGCGTGTCCTAAATCGGTATCACATGATCACAAAAAAAGTCCCGATCGATGCCGGGACTTTTCATTTTTTCTGTCAAAATAATTTATTTCAGGATGATACGCCGGGTCTGAGGCAGTTGATCATGCGTTGACATGCGAACAATATAAACCCCGCGCGGCAGGTTATTGAGTGGTAATTGGGATATCCCGTAATGTGTACCGTAGGCAATGCGTTTTCCGGCCAGGTTGAATAATTCGAGGGTGTACAGATCGTTGTTCCTGCCGGGATTTACATACAGAATATCCTGTGTGGGATTAGGAAATATGCGAAACGGCGTGGCAATATGCTGTCGAATGCCGGTCACGGTAAAAGTCGAATAATCATAATCGGTTTCATAGGTTTTTTTCCAGCCGTCGGTGACTTTTGTATAACTGGCTTCACTCACGCGTTTATTGTTATCCCTCAGCGACATATTATAATACCAGAGCGGCATGGCCAGTTCGGAAAATTCCACCGACGTATCAAACTCAACCTCGGTTTTCCAGTTCAATGTCCATGCACCGGTCCATGTATATGAAAGCTGGGTAACCAAATTATGATTCGTGTCATAGCTATTTTCCGATTTCTGACTTTCATTCCACGTGCTTTCCACCGAGTCCCACCAGTAACTTACCCGTTCCACAGGATAATTATCCGCATTATAATCCGTCACATTCCTATTCTGAGGCACCCAGTGATCTTGATCCCAATAAGAATAGATACGTTCGGTTTCATTGCCGTTGCCGTCAAAGGCAAGATCATTTTTATAGGAAGGCTGCCATGCGTTATCATATCTGTAATATTGGACAAATTGCGTATTATTGCCGGATGCGTCATATGCATATTCCTGTTTCGCGGACATCGCAAAAGCGGCGCTGTCGTCATTCCACCAGTAATTCGTAATGCGTTCAATGTTACCGTCCGCATTATATTCATATTCGGACCGCCCGCTCAGGGATATGGTATCATCAAAAGTCTGATGATAGTCAAAGCATTCGGAAATTTTTCCGTCCGGAGTATAAGTGTATACGGAGCGGTAATGTTCATACCACAGCAGTTCCACTTCGTTCCACATGTAAACGGTTTCGGAAAGCAGGTTCCTGTTGCCATCGAAGGTATTCTCGCTCCGTTCATGGTTCTGCCATTGCGCGCTGCTGTCATCCCAGATCCGATAAACACTTACGATCATATTCCCGGCGCCATCATACTCATACAGATCATTGGCATAATTTACCCAGATATCATTGTATTCATCCAGCATACGGGTGGTGGATCCATCAAGTTTTTCTTTTAACTCCGATTGTATTAATGGAGCCGTGCGGGTCCTGACTTTCGGATCGCTCATACTTGTCCGATCACCTGTGGGTGCTAAAGCGTGGGCGGTCAAAGTAAATAAAACGAGAATAAGCATTGTCCTCAGAATAAAATGCGACGGGGATCTTTTCATTGTTTTTCCTTCTGTTTTACGTATATATAAATTACGATGATATTCTCAAACGATACAACGGAATTTTAGCAAATATATTATTCTTTATTCAAAACAGTATGGTCTTCAGCAAGGATACCCATCAGCCAGAAATCGTAATAACGGCTATTCTTATACATGGCCTGACGCAGCGTACCCTCATGTTTGAAACCTATTTTTTTGTACACCGCTATGGCCGCCGCATTCTCGGCATTGACATGCAGTTGGATGCGGTTCAGGTTCAGCATAGTGAAACCGTATTCGACGATCAGACGTGTCGCTTCGGTACCGAGTCCCCTGCCCCAGGCATTCTTATCCAGTAAAACGATATAAAAGGTCATCATGCGGCTGACCCAGTCCGGCCGCACCAGGGCAAGATGACCGACCGCCTTATTGCTTTCTTTGTCCATGATCATGAGCTGGATCGCCTGCTCGTTTTCCGCCATTTTACTGATCTTCTTTTCGGTATCCTGTATGGTCAGGGGGAAGTACATGAACATCGCGTCGCGCACATCCGGGTCATTATAACCCTTTTGCAGGATCTCCATATCGTCGGGACCGACGGGACAGAGATCGACCTTTTTACCACTCAGAAAGGGGGTATGCATATTAACTCCTTTATATCATAATGATCATTTTAAAAGAACGAGCTTCCGGCTGGTGCGGGTTGCGCCCGACTGCAGACGGCAGATATAAATGCCGGCGGAAAGATGGGATGCGTTGAAACGAATATGGTGCTGACCTGCATCACAGTATCCCCTGAACAACTCCTGAACTTTCCTTCCCTTAAGGTCAAAGACATCTATTTGTGTTTCTCCCGGCTGAGGGATCATAAAACGAATATTGGTCTCGGGATTGAAAGGATTCGGATAGACCGAAAGCAAAGCATAGTTTTCAGGTATGGATATGCCTGTCTGCTGAAGATGGAAGACCGTATCGGCGGGAATCGTGTTCTCTTTTCTTACATGCACATAAATACTGTCAGCGGACACGGGCAGATCGCCAAGAGTAATTTCCGCAAAACCCGCATGATCACTTTCCGCAATACCCAAAATACGGTTCTCGGAATCCAGTATTGTCATACGGACTGAAGATACCGGCATCCCTTCCCGACTGATCGTTGCTTTGAGGGAACCGGCGGAAAGTCCGCTGATATCATATACCACATCAAGCGCTTGCGGCGTTCCGCTGTATAAACGCATGGCCGGATCGCCCAGCACATTGATGGTATAATAATTCCAGCGCAGGGCATTTTGTTCATGCTGGTCTTCCGCGCTAACCCATGGTGCAGTGGCAATGCGGGACATCGTATGCGTCCATCCGAAAGGATGAATGCCCATGCCGTACAGCGCATTCATGAACTCCCGGTGTAAATGGATGGCCGGACCTTCCGTTGTGCCTTCGTTGAACCAGCCGTAGCGGGAATTGAACACGCCACCCACTGCGAGGACAGGTGTATTCACAAGCCGTGATGCTATACTGTTCGGGTGATCAAAAGCGCCGCAATAGCAGCCGTGACTGTAAAAAACGGGAGTTGCGTGATCGATCCCGTTCACGGTAACAAAATCGGAATCCTGTATATCCCAGGTAGAGAATTTCATGAGGTAACTTGTGTTCGCGTGTCCGCTGTGATGCACGAATGCCCTGCCGGCTGCAAGTTCATCTTTTACGGTCGTGCGATTCCAGGGGGTCGCACTGTCCCTCTCATAATGTTTATGGATGGTTATATCATCCGTAATACCCTGTGTAGCATATCCGTTCTCATTTTGCTCTCCGATCAGCAGGTCCAGGTAATCCGCCCCCCAGGTCACTGGATCATGCCACAAGGATTCCCCGAAGAACACATGCCGGTCCATGTCCGCGATGACAGGCTCCGCCTGATAGCGCATGCTTTTTTCTATCATATAAACCAATTCGTTCGCATTCGCCCCGGGCATGCGCCCCACCGCCAGTTCCGGCAGCAGGTCCGCTTCATCGAAACTCGTGGAATCATCATATTCCCCGAAAACACTATTTCCGTTCGCGTCCCAGTCACCGTCCAGTGCGGCATAATACAGATCTGCGGGAATATCATCGCTGCTGTAGGGTGTGCCATCGGAATCGACCGTGCAGGACAGTCCGCGATGCGGCACAATGGTACTGTTGCCCCCGATCAGGAGATAATCCAGTCCTCTTTCGAGATAGATCCCGATAATGGCATTCCGGATACGTTCTTGTGTGTCCCTTCCGGATAAACTGCTGTCCTCGATCGCCTCTACGCTCAGAAATTCCGATTCGATACCGTATCGCGCGTAAAAGGCTCTTAGCGTATCGAAAAGAGGCTCATATGTTTCACTGCTGATGATGAGCATCCGTTCGGGAAGAACCTGTGCTGTACTTCCCAATATTTCCGGGTTAAGCACAATATCTTTCAACAGTTCTGTTCGCGGATCCGGCGGTTGCGGCAGATAAATCCCGGGACGGGTTTTTACTCGCAGGGTCAAACGTGAGGCAAGTTCAATATTGCCCGCGGCGGGAAAATACGTGACCGGCGAAACCACCCCCGTCAGCACGCGTGTTCCCCGGAAAACATGGGTCGCTGTTGTTATCGTATCATTCTTATATTGCGTCAGTTCATATACTTTGTCATTTTTCAGCAAACCCCTTTCATTCCTACCCACAGAATAAGGCCGGTCGGCCTGTTTTGGCAGTAAGGGAAGCAATAAAGGATAACTTTTAATATTATTGCGTATCAGTTCCAGTGATTCCGGTTCTTCTCCCGGCGGCAGGGCGATCATAAAGGAATAGTGCGGCAATAGCGGTTCACCCTGAACACCGGACAATCTGCAGCCTTCCACATTCACCAGCATGTGTCCCCTCTCCCGGTCGATCCGCGGTTCGGAAAAATTAAATTCATATTCATATACCGCCGCATTCAGCAGGGTGAAAAATAACGAAATAAATATGATGTGCGTTTTTCTGTTCATTTGACCATCACTATTTTACGACTGTCAATCATTTTTCCGTCAACTTTTAAAATACAAATATAAATGCCGGCGGACAAGTGAGAAAGATCGTATTCCGACCAATGATAACCGGCGGATCGATGATGATTTTCCAGTGTTCGCTGCAGTCTTCCTCTTATATCGTATAACTGCAGTAGGACTGTCGTCGCTTCGGATAAAGTATAGTCAATGACTGCGCGTTGAGAGACCGGGTTGGGATAAACACCCATGAATGCCGGTAAAGGCGGCGGCGGATTGGGTTGTGAAAATGTATTTTTTCGCACCAGCGCCTTTATGCAAAAATTGGCGGTCGTATCTATTCCCTGAAGATCATGCCAGATCCCGTTCTCCAGATAAAAACTTTCGCCGGGCTTTGCGCGGGAGGGGACAATCGTGTCCTGCAGTTTTTGGGCATACAGGGAAGGGACATCAAGCAGAACGGGCACTATGGAGGTCCGGTCGTGTGCCTGCCCGCCTTTATCCAGATGCAGACGGACAAAGAACGAATCCGCAGCTGTCAGCAAAATAACGCTGTCCAGATCCACGGTATGAAACCCGGCATGCGGAATAAGTCCTGTTTGGGAAACATGATGTAGATCCTGTTCAACTTCTGAACGGGAGCGATACATCTTTACCGTATATCGGACCGAATCGGCGGCGGTATAAAAACTTACCGCGACCAATGTATCACGGTCGTCCGCCACAAATGCATTGAATGCGTCTTTTACATCGAGTGTATCCCGCCAGCCGTGATAATCGTGATAATATATTTTATCATAGCGCATCGGTTCAACATATTGGAAGGACACAAATCCCATTTCCGGATGACGTACGGCATGTTTATCGTAATAGGAGATCCAGAAGTATCCCCCGCCTCCCCAGTCATTGCCCCAGGAAGTGCCCCAACTGTTCTTACACAACCATGCACCCGGTTCGGGAGCCGCAGTACGGATGGAATCATCCCAGCCGATGATCGCAATGGCATGGTTGGGATCATTCGGATCCCAGGGCGGCTGCCAGAATGTACCGCCGACCGAATCATCCAAAAATTCAGATCCTACGTACATGCAGGTACCGGCGGCACCGTGGTCCATGATCTGCCTTTTGATGAAATCCATATTGGACAGATCGTCATCCAGTTGATGCCAGAGAATATGCCTTGCATAATAATACTGATAGGATGAATCCCTGAATGCGGGTGGATCGTCATAGTAAGGCCCGCCCGCCGGTTCCATGATCGCGCCATCACCGCGGGAGAGATAAGCGCTCGCCACCCGGTAATCCCCGCCCATATGCACCTCAAGTCCCTCGGAAGGATACATACCGACATCCCGGTTGAAATAAAGATTGAAACCGTTCCACCAGTCCAGGTGATACTCCGACAGATCGGGTTCGGAAGCGACCGTCATATTACGCATCAGATTGCTTTCCATCGCAGCCATCACGGCATGGGTCCAGCAGGTTCCGCCCATCTGGGATTTAACGGAAGAAACATAGTTCACCCCGTCCACATCCCGCAGATCGAAGCGAAGCGGAAGGGTATCCGCGGAAAGCCACGAAAAGCACAATATGATAGTTAAGTATATAATGGTATGTCTATTATTCATTTTATTCGCTTGTATTCATGCAATATTCGTCTTAAAATAATACGCGTTTTTTGAGGATAAAAAAAGGGAAATCATGCGACAGATCAGCGACAAGACGACAGAACAACAGAATATTGCCAGTAAGAATATCGACCAGATGAGCACCCGCGAGGTTCTTGTTACCATGAACAATGAAGATAAAAAAGTTCCGCTTGCCGTGGAGGAAGCCATCCCTCAGATCGAATTGTTCGTTGATGCCGTTGTAGCATCCATGAAAAAGGGCGGACGTCTTTTTTATACCGGAGCCGGTACCAGCGGACGTCTGGGTGTTTTAGATGCATCCGAAATTCCCCCGACCTTTTCGGCACCGAATACCCTGGTACAGGGCATTATGTGTGGCGGTCTTTCCGCGCTGGTAAACGCTGTTGAAGGCGCGGAGGATGATGCGGATGCCGGGTATGCGGTCGTTGATGAACGCGGTATTACGGAAAATGATTGTCTTCTCGGTATCACGACCAGCGGCATGGCCGCTTATGTCCACGCTGCCCTAAAGCGCGCGAAGGAGATCGGCGCAACGACCGGTCTTCTGGTATGCAACACCTTTGAAAAAACACCCGATATCGATATCCTTATTCAGGCTGTTGTAGGTCCGGAGATCATTACGGGATCCACTCGCCTGAAAGCCGGCACGGCCACCAAATTGATCCTGAACATGATCACCACCACCGCGATGGTCAAGCTGAATAAGACCTACGGTAATCTGATGGTCGATCTGATGACCACCAATAAAAAACTCTGGGACCGCGGTGCGCGTATTATCCGGCACTGTACGGACACGGATTACGATCGCGCGATGGAAACCCTGGTCCGCGCGGGCGGCAGTGTCAAGACCGCCTTAGTGATGGTTCTGCTGGAGATCGATGCCGATGAAGCGCGGAAACGCCTGGCGGTCCATGACGGCGCCCTTCGCAAGGTACTCGATCAGGAAGGAAAAAGTTTGCATCTCTGATATTCACCCCTACAGTAATAATGTTTTATATTTAAACGCCCTTCATGAAGGGCGTTTCCTTTCTTGCCCTTTATCCGGTGATGTATTACATTCCGGCGAATACGGGAGTTATTTATGAAATTTTTCCTTCCTTTTACGGTACGTATTTATGAATGCAACAATAACGGAACGCTTAAACTTCCTTCCCTCCTGAATTATATGCAGGAAATTGCGGCATTGCACACCGTCGATCTGAAGATCACCATTCCCGATCTTTTGCCGCGGGGACTTACGTGGATGCTGTCGCGATATCATATCGTTATTGACCGCTATCCGCGCTTCCGGGAACACGTTAATATGTCCACATGGGTCGCTGCCCACAGCGGTTATTTCTCGATCCGCGATTATTCCATGAAAACGGAAAGCGGCGAATCATTGGCTCGTATCACCAGCAGCTGGGTCCTCTATAGCATAAGAGAGAAAAAGATCGTCCTCCTGGAAGATGCACTCCCCTTGAATGATATTATTTCCGAACGTGCCCTTGAAGATAACTTCCCTTCCCTGCCGGCATTAGAGGAGGTCCAATCCGAAAGGAACTTTCAGGTGCGCATCCACGACCTTGACATCAACAATCATGTCAACAACCGCGTCATCGTCGAGTGGGCACTGGAGGCGGTACCGCCGCTGATCGCCGCTTCGCACACATTAACAGAACTGGAGATCACGTTCAAGGAGCAGGCATTTTACGGAGATACCATACTTTCCCAGTGTGAACTGCAGGATAAGGGGGAACAAATGACCGGTTTCCATCATATTCTCAACAACAAAGGGAATATTCTTATCGCACGTCTGCGGACAAGATGGAAAAGATCGGAAACGTGATAATTTGAATTTTCTTAATTTGCATTTGATAATCTATGATAATAAACGTATATTTTTTAATCATATTTGGAGGATGAGCAATGAAGACAAGTCACAAGCTTTTGATCGCAGGCGCTGTTCTGACCGGTTTGGGCGTAGCCACGAAATATTTACTGGATAAGTTCCTCCTGAAAAAGCCCGAGTTGAATTTTGATGATGATCTTGAACTGCGGGATATTGAAGAACCCGCCGAGGTCGGAGAATCGAAATAATGCGCTTTTTCATCAGTGCCGATATTGAGGGTGTCACCGGAATTAACAGTTGGGACGAAACCAATAAAAATCATGCCGATTATTCGGAATTCCGCAAACAGATGACCCGGGAAGTTGCCGCCGCCTGTGAAGGTGCATTTGCCGCAGGTGCTGCAGAGATCGTGGTCAAAGATGCGCACGACTCCGGCAGGAACATACTCGCATCCGAATTGCCCAAAGGGGTCCAACTGATCCGTTCATGGAGCCGGCATCCTTATTCCATGGTCTGGGGGATAGAAGAAAATTTCGATGCCGCCGCTTTCATCGGATACCACGCACCCTCCGGTTCAAATGAGAACCCGCTGGCACATACAATGTCCTCAAATCTCGTCGCTGAAATGCATTTGAACGGTGAACTTTGTTCCGAATTCTTACTGCATGCCACCGTCGCTCGCTCCCATCGGGTCCCGATCGTCTTCTGCGCGGGTGATGCCGGGTTGTGCGAACGTGTGAAACAAAACGATATTTTGATCGAAACCGTCGCGACCAACCGCGGGATCGGGAACGCCACCTGGTCCATCCATCCGGACACCGCGGTAGAACAGATACGTACAGGCATTACCAAAGCCTTACGGAAGGATCTTAAACAATACAACATGGAAGTCCCGGATCATTTTATTCTGGACACACGTTTTGCAAAGCATATTGCCGCATTCCGGGCATCGCACTATCCCGGTGCCAA
>CAZHTR010000017.1:9161-29282 GCA_964535585.1 uncultured bacterium
CACGTTTTGCAAAGCATATTGCCGCATTCCGGGCATCGCACTATCCCGGTGCCAAAACCATTGCACCGACCGTTATCCGCTATGAGGCCGATACTATTCTGGATGTGATGCGATTTATCCTTTTTTGTATCTGATCTTTTCTGACGACATCACAGTGATCTGCCCCGTTTATTCTGAACGGGGTTTTTATTATGAATATGTTAATTACGATCAATAAGAACCGACAATTTCCATTGTATTTCATTCTCTTCACCCTTAATTTTACCTATTGAAATTATGATGCAAAAACAAAACCCCATCTGGATCGATGGGGTTTGAATCGTACCGAGGGAGCCCCGATCAATATCGGGGGAACCCTCACGTCCGCCAACCGGCGGACGGGGGATTTTGACAGCCTGAAAGAAAACCCCATCTGGATCGACGGGGTTTGACTCGTACCGAGGGAGGGAATCGAACCCTCACGGACCGAAGCCCGGGGGATTTTGAGTCCCCTGCGTCTACCAATTTCACCACCTCGGCATCGCAGTCATGATTTTCATCATAAATTGAAACAAAGTCAAGTAAAATTAAAAATAAAAGGAACCGGCAAACCATGAAAGTTAAATTCAAGCGTTTATCACCGAATGCGATCATTCCGTCTCAGCAGCATTCTTACGATGCGGGTTATGATGTCACCGCCGTGGAAGAGACCACCATTCCTGCCGGTAAATGGGCATTGGTCAAAACCGGACTTGCCGTTGAACTGCCAGAAGAAATGGAACTGCAGGTACGGTCCCGCAGCGGACTGGCTCTTAAACACGGTGTCTTCTGTCTGAACGCACCCGGAACGGTGGATGCCGGTTATCGGAATGAGATCGGGGTTATCCTGGCTAATCTGGGTGATAAGGATTTCCCTGTCCGTATCGGAGACCGTGTTGCGCAATTTATTTTCCAGACCCCGAAACATCCGGAGATCCTGGAAGTTGAAGAACTCGGAGAATCCGACCGCGGCCTTGGCGGTTTCGGCAGTACGGGAATATAATTTCAGAGGGTCCCTTATGAAAAAGATCATTTTTCTATTAAGTATCCTGTTTATTTTTGCAGCCTGCGGTGAGAAGGCCGGGCAGGCAGATGTTGTGCAGGAAGAGTTTTTATACAGTGATGCTGTCGCAGCAAAACGTATGATGGGTTCGGGTGCGGATTTCCTGCAACCCGACAGTGAACAAAAGATCATACGATCCGCTTCCCTGACCTATGAGGTACAGACACTCGAAACATCGCTTGAAACACTTTCTTCCCGTATTTCCGAATACAAGGGATATGTTCAGCATGAAAATCAGTACCAACGGGGTAACCGGATCTATTATAATCTCAATATCCGGATACCCGCAGAGTCATTTGATACTTTTATTGATGAGATCCTTCAGGGAAAGGATATCCGGCGCCTTGAAGAGAAAAATATCTCGGCACGGGATGTCACCGAACAATTCATCGATATCGAGGTCCGCCTCGCAACCCAGCGGCAGGCATTGAAGCGTTATCGCGAACTTCTGCAGAAAGCGGAAACGGTCAGTGATATGATCGCAGTGGAAGAACACATCCGGCGGCTGCAATCGGAGATCGAATCGCAGGAAGCCCGCCTGGAATATTTGTCCCGACAGGTTGATATGAGCGAGGTCCGGATCAGTATGTACGAAACCACTTCGCAAGCGTATGTGGGAGAAAAGCCCGATGCATTTGCTGCGCGCCTTTTACACGCACTGCACAAGGGCTGGAACGGTCTTGTCGCTGTTTTCTTCTGGATCATCCGGCTTTGGCCTTTATGGTTACTCACCGTCCTGATCCGGATCATATTAAAAATAAGATCACGAAAGGGATAGAGATACCATGAAGATCCTTATTTTATGTACGGGAAATTCCTGCCGCAGTCAAATGGCACACGGATTCATGAAAGATATTGATGATCGTCTGGAGGTATATTCCGCGGGTGTATCGCCCGGATACCGGGTCGCACCCGAAGCCGTGGAAGTGATGTCCGAAAAAGGTATCGACATCAGCCGGCATGTCCCGCATGATGTACGGGAATATCTCAATGAACCCTTTGATTATGTGATCACTGTCTGCGATCATGCCAAAGAAACCTGTCCCTTTTTCAGCGGCGAGGTCATGCATCGTCTGCATTACCCTTTTCCCGATCCTTATCACGCTCACGGCGGATACAGTGAAGTCATGAAAGTTTACCGTGACGTGCGCGACGCGATCGAAAAGAAATTTACCGAATTATATAACGATCAGATCAAGGCCAAATTATGAATTTTCTTGAATTGGTAAAAAAACGTCAAAGCGACCGGAAATATCTGGACAGACCGGTTGAGCGGGAGAAGATAGAACGTTGCCTCGAAGCCGCACGACTTGCACCCTCGGCAACCAATTCCCAGCCCTGGGAGTTTATTGTTGTTGAAGAACCCACCCTGCGTGAAAAGGTAGCAAAAGCGACCTTTTCCGAGGTCGTACGCTTTAATCGTTTTGCACTGAACGCACCGGTGCTGGTCGTCATGCTTTCCTGGATACCCACGCTGTCGATCCTGACGGGGGGTGTATTAAAAAAACGCCAATTCAATCTTATCGATACCGGCATCTGCGCGGAACACTTCTGCCTGCAGGCTGCCGAAGAAGGACTGGGGACCTGTATGCTGGGATGGTTCAATACGCGGAAGGTCGTGAAACTTCTGAAGATCCCATTCCCCAAAAAACCCGTCCTTATCATCACATTGGGTTACCCGGCACAGAACACACGTGAAAAAAAGCGCCGGGATATCAATTCCGTGCGACGCTATATTTAAACGAAGTTAATTGTTTATTGAATAATCCGGTCTGTTTACAGGTTATTCTCCCATTTTGAAGAAACATGAGAACGTAAATTACCTTCCTTATCGCGATAAATGAACAATGCTTCCACATTTTCCATGGATTCGATCAGTTCCATTCCTCTCTTCTTTCCCATGACAATGACCGCCGTTGCCAGCGCATCGGCCAGCATACAGCTTTCCGCCGTGACGGTCACGGATGTTAATTCATGATCAATGGGGTATCCCGTTCCCGGATCTATCAAATGGGAATATCGTTTCCCGTTCATTTCATAATATTGCCGGTAGTCTCCTGAGGTTGCACAGGCCATATTCGTTACATGAATGACAGAAACATTCTGCTGTCCGGCATGGGATATTTCGTCAGGTGCTGCGATACCGATACGCCACGGCTTACCGTTCCTGCTGCCGTAGGTCCTGACCTCCCCGCCGATCTCGACAAGCAGGTTCTCATATCCCAGTCCGTAAAGTGTTTGCGCAAGCACATCAACACCGTAGCCTTTGGCGATCGCCGAAAAATCAAACTGTACATCGGGATCTTCTTTTACGATCATATTCTCGAAAATACGCACCTTATGCATTCCGACATGTTTCAGTGCCTCTTCAATATCCGCCCTTAAAGGTATACGGATACTGTCGCTCTTTCCGAATCCCCAGAGTCTTACGAGTTCGCCGACCGTCGGATCAAAAGCACCCCCTGATGCATGATAGATCTGTTCCGCAACACCTGCCACTTCCATGAACATCGAAGAGACAGGATAGGGGTCCGTTCCGCGATAAGCATTGAATCCGGATATTTCACTTTCGGGATCAAAATGATTCAAACTCCGGTTGACCTGTTGTAATGCCATATCAATGTTGTAGCGAATGTATTGTTGTTCCTGTTCCGTTGTTGCGGCGCTGATCCTGACCGTATACCAGGTCCCCATGGTCTGGCCGTTAAAGGTTAAAAGCGGTTCCCGCGAACAGGCACACAGTAAGAGGACACTGAGGCACAACAGGCGGAAAATTTTAAGGTATTGATGCATTATTTCATTTTCCCGTTCTAAGAATAACCTTGAAATTTACAAATAATATTTGCATTTTCAAGCACGAAGCAATGAAAGGGAGAGATAATGTCGTCAAGAACAATCCTTGGACATATATTCATCATATTAATGGTCATAGCAACCATGTTCGTAACGGGATGTGATAAGACGGGTCTGAAATATGCCTCTCTTGAGACCATGCTTCAGGATGCCGTAGCGGATTCGGCATGGCCGGGAGCGGTGATGCTGATCGGTCGCGGAGACGAGATCGTTTTTCATGAAGCGGTAGGCTATCATACCTATCAGCAGGTCAGGTCCGTACAAAAAGATGATATCTTCGATCTGGCATCAATATCCAAGGCTGTGGGAACGACTTCCGCAGTGATGAAACTGCTTGAGTCCGGTAAACTGGATCTCAATGATCCCGCTACTGTATATCTGCCCCAATTGCAGGGTCCCGACCCCATTCAGACCGCCATCAAGAAGAATATCCGGATCCGGCATCTGCTGGCTCACAATGCAGGATTTGAACCTTTTCGCCTGTTCTATCAGATGGATGTCAGTCAGGAAGCACGTTGGGACAGTGTATTCCAGAGTCCCGTCCTGACCAAACCCGGCGATAAGACCGTTTATTCCGATATCGGGTTGATGGTGCTGGGAAAAGTTGTTGAATCTGTTGCCGGAATATCCCTTGACCGTTATCTTGAACAGCAGGTTTTCGGACCTCTTGGAATGCGCGACACTTATTATAATCCGCCGGCATCCCTTTTATCCCGGATCGTCCCGACGGAGACAGATCCGCAGCGCGGCGGATTGGTCCATGGATTTGTGCATGATGAGAACACCCACAGTCTGGGTGGAGTTGCCGGACATGCGGGGCTTTTCTCCACAGCCGAAGATCTTAGCCGCTTTGCCCGTATGATGCTTAACGGGGGTGAATTGGATGGAACCCGTATCTTTAAACCGCAAACCATAGAGATGTTCACCCGCCCGGTATCTAAAACAAGTTCCAGATGCCTCGGATGGGACAGTCCGGAAGGTGAGTGTTCCGGAGGCATTTATGTCCATCCGCACAGCTACGGCCATACCGGATTCACCGGTACTTCGATCTGGATCGACCCGGTGAATAAAGTTTATGTGATCTTGCTCACAAATGCCGTACATCCGGACCGCAGCTATAAATATCCGAAATATTTTGACTGGCGTCAGTTGATGCACTCAGCCGCGTATGAGGAATTGGGGATCGCGGTCCGCAACCGCAATGTTATCCTGAAACAGCGTTGGAGAGAGCATTTCGGACGTAATTAAGCGCCGGTATCATTACTTGAATATTCCATCCGGCTGATATCTTTTATGTTTTAACAATTAATCGTTTGGGTAAAAAAACAATTATCATTACATTTTCCTCTGATGTTTCATCATTTTTGCCATTATAAGGAGAACACAATATGATCAATATCATCTGGCTTGTCATGATACTCATCGGCGTGGGTGTCGCCGCGATCCGATGTCTGGGTATCACGATAACACCTCTCGGTATTTATTTTGCGCCAAGCTTTGAACCTCTGAGCGCCCTGACCAACGGGATCTTTGATAATGCCAAATTTGCCGTTGAGCTCGCTTTGGGCCTTGTGGGTATCATGGCCTTGTGGCTTGGGATCATGAAGATTGCTGAAAAATCGGGACTGATAAACGTTGTTGCCAGAGCATTACGTCCCGTAATGGTGAAGCTCTTTCCGGATATTCCGCCGGAGCACCCCGCTATGGGCTCAACGATCATGGCTTTATCGGCAACCATGCTTGGGCTCGGTAATTCCGCGACCCCCCTGGGACTCAAAGCTTTTCAGGATATGCAGACACTGAACAAGCACAAGGATATTGCCACGAACGCGCAATGTACTTTGATGGCGATGAGTACTTCCAGTATTACCATTATACCGGCAACCATTATCGGAATACGCAGTGCCGCAGGTTCCACAAATCCCACGGAGATCATCGCCCCGGTGCTGATGGCCACCATCGTATCCACGACCGTTGCGCTTATTATGACCCGGATACTACAGCGTTTACCGCGATTCCAGGTTGAGAATTATATTGACAGCAGTGAGGAGGAAGAAAGCAATGAAAAATCTTAAAAAGAAGATCATTCTTTTTGTGATCCTCGGCTTACTTACGGCCTCATTCTTTATTTTCTCTTTTGTGGATGTGATGCAAGTGATCTCGGTCATTGCCATTCCGAGTATCATTGTTATCATTCCTCTCTACGGATACGCCAAGGGGATTAAAGTCTATGAGGTCTTTTCCGATGGCGCTAAAGAGGGTTTCCAGGTCGCATTGCGGATCATCCCATTTCTGGTTGCCATTTTCCTTGCCATCAGCGCCTTTCGTTCCTCGGGGGCGATGGATATCCTTTCCTGGATCCTGTCCCCCATTACAAGCCGCATCGGCATGCCCGGAGAAGTTATCCCAATGGCACTGATGCGTCCCCTCTCCGGCAGTGGCGCACTGGGTATTATGTCCGAACTTATCCGCACACACGGTCCGGATTCTTTTATCGGACGCCTTGTTTCGGTTATGATGGGCTCAACGGAAACGACTTTCTACATTTTAGCCGTTTATTTCGGTTCCATTAACGTTAAACAGACCCGTCATGCCCTGCCGGCAGCGCTGACCGCCGATCTGGCAGGAATAATTGCTTCAGTTATTGTTACCCACGCCGTTTTCGGTTAAAATAATGTGCAAATAAAATAATCCGCACTCCGGTGTTAATACCGGGTGCGGATTTTTACATTAATCTCGTTTCTTACTTCAGTTGTTCTTTATTCCAGAATATCAATCCGCCGGCCACAATGCACGACACCAAAATTCCAACCGGGATGTATGCATCCGGCAGGATCGCCTCCAGAAGATCCATCCTGAGCATATGGATCACAGCAAGGATCAGAATAAAGGTAACTATCATTTTCATGTTCGCAGTTCTTTCTTTTTTCAATGTCTCTTTATTCAGCAACAAAATAACGCCCAATATACCGAAAAGCAGAATAAAGTGGATCCATGCGTCACCCGATGCTTCCATTGCCCCGAGTAAATCGAGTTTCATTAACAGAAGAACGACAAAGAACAACAAGAATGATAGAATGCCTTTTGTTTTCATCTTTTCCTTGTTGATGATCATGCATGTCAGGAGTATGATCATCGCAATGCCAATCTCAATCCAGACATTCCACGCCGGGATCACAGGTTCTTTGAAACCCATAATGGCATATACCGAGCTCAATAATAGAACAGTTAGTATTTTTTTCATTTTTCTCCTTACAGTAACATTAACGATAAACCGGCACTTATTGAAAACTTACCGCCTTCGAATACGGCACTTCTCAGAATGGTCTTTGCGCGTCCTTCTTCACCGGGTTGGGTATCGAGAAATCCTTCGATCGTACCGATCACCGCACCGACACCATCAATGATCCCGATTGCACCAATGACAGTGATCGCCGTTGCTTTCTGCATCCCGTCTGAAAATACTTCTTCCCATTCATGCCAGTGTTCATCCCAGTATGCTATTGAATGTATAATGGTGCTCAGACTGTTCATTAGTGCTGTCTTTTCCGCTTCATTTTCCAGATTAGCGTTGATCACAGGATACAGTTGTTCCAACTGCTCCGCTTTTACTATGACATCTGCGTTGCTGTCAAGGATCTGACTGATCTCGTCAAAGATCACCTTGTGTTTTTCAATGATCTCAATGCTGTCGCTCAAGGCATCAATGATCTCCTCATTGACCGCTGCTTTTGAGAACACATGGCGTGAAGCAAGCAGGGGTGCGATATAACGTTCAAAAGCATCACTTTCCCCGGAGTCCATGACCGAATTCAGTGAAGGCACGGGATTACTGTTAAGGCAACGTTCCGCGATCATGATACAATCGTCATAGCTTAGTTCCTTTTGTCTGCGCTCTTGTGCAAGATCCCGGAAGACCATATCCAGTGCTTCATTATGGGCTATACCTACGATATTGTACTCCCCGCGCAGTAGTTCGAGTTCACTGATCACCTCGGAATCCGGACCGGCGCATGAGATCCATAATCCGGCAAACAGTACAGTTGTCAAAAGAATTATTAACTTTTTCATTTTTCTTCCCCTCTTTTTTTTTATTTGATCATATGAAAATATTCTGCCGGGCGGAACATTTAGGGGGGAATGAAAATGCGGGTCAACGCATAAGCACATATTGAATGATACAGGATTGAAGAGCACATCGTCCATTTCCTCTTTGCTATCTGTTGGTATCCGGAATGTAGATCAGTCACGACCCAATTTCAAGTGCATTTTTCGAAGTGTGATATATATCACATATTCTATCAATAAACCTTTGTATCATGATCGTTGCCCCGCACACCTGTTTTCGGATTTCAATAAATCAATTCAACAATTCCTCTTTGTTTTTTTATTGCCTGCCGTAATTTATCTCTTTATATTAGCTGGCTTTTTGTATTCCGGAGTGGCTCAATGGTAGAGCGGGTGGCTGTTAACCACTAGGTTGTAGGTTCGAATCCTATCTCCGGAGCAGCATGGATAGATCCTGTCAGCGGCAGGATCTTTTCTTTTTCCCGGATATGTATTTCTTCTTGTGCTTCATATCTTGACAAGCGTTATGATTTATTGTATTTTAACACATATTTGTAGTGAGGGAAATATGACAAATAAAAAACTATATCGCTCCATCGATTCTGCTCTTCTCGGAGGCGTATTGGCAGGCATCGCAGATTATCTGAATGTTGATGTTACGCTTGTGCGGGTCCTCTTTATATTCATAACGATCTTTTCCGCCTTCTTCCCGTCCGTTCTTGTTTATCTGATCTGCTGGGTCATAATTCCGAGTAAAAAGGTCTTTTATTGATTTTTTCGGGGTGTCGCGAGGGTCAGTATATGCACCATCCGCACCCCGGACCGTTTTAATGTCCGCGCCGCTTCCATTGTTGTAGCACCCGTTGTAAAAACATCATCGATCAGACATACCCGCTCGGGGATCTGCTTTTTATTGCGTAAAACAAAGGCATCACGGATATTTTCACGGCGCTCGTCCCTGTTAAGCCGGGTCTGCGTCCGGGTGTTCCTGCAGCGTTTCAATAAGCGTTCTTCCACCGGAATACCCCAGACGGATGCGATACCCCGTGCAATATATGAAGATTGGTTATAGGTGCGTTCCCTTTTGCGAACTGCGTTGAGAGGGATAGGGACCAGAGCATCGCAATTGGCGATATCATGATGCTGATAATATTTTCCCACACGCTGTCCCAGAAAAGTACCGATGTAGGGCATGTCCCGGTATTTCAATTGGTGTACCAGTTTCTGGATATATTCATCGAAGGTGAACATAACGCATACACGGTTCGCGGGCTTATCTTCATGATGCGCGCCGGAATCGGGGCAATCATCAAAAACGCTACATGCGCGATAGCACGATTCGCAGAGAAAAGGTGCCGCATCGGGTATTTTCCCGCAGATGAGACATTGCGGCGGGAACAACCAATCGATCAACGATGAAAGAATATCAGTAATTCCGCGCACCGGCCTGGATAACAAGTTGCCAGTTCCCATTATAGATCTCCCCCTCCATATTACTGTGGATCAGTTCAAGATACCCTCGTCCCTGAGTATCGCAAAATACAAAGATGATGTTCCCCCGCATACCTTCATAATTCCAAATTTCGTAATTCTTTGTTCCTCCGCGCAGATCCGAGCGCTGGACCTCGGAAGGAAATCCGTATTTCAGCAAAACACGTCCCCGGTCACTTTTTGCTCCTTGCCTGAATTGCGTGAAATGATCATCGGCATATTGCACACGCTTCAGGATCTCCATGTGGTATTCGTTTATCGGAGTACTCAGGTCCGGATCCCGCCGTTTCCAGAATTCAACAAAAAAACGTCGTTTTCCCGCTATTTTACTATTGCGGTAACTCCGGATCTCATTCTGTGTCATCAATGGTTTCAGAAGTTGGAACATGGAATCCAGTTCATCTGTGCCATACAGATCATAATTTTCGAACACATACACATCCATGCGCGCTTTCTGTGCCAATAATATCCGTTTTTGGGCAGTGGCTTCCTCGCCGGATGTAAGGTCTTTGACGTAGATGTGATACATATACGTTCCGGAAGTAAGATCGCGAACATCCATGCGGTCGATCACCACGTCTAGCAATCCGGGGGCCGTCGTTTCAACGGTGTCATTCTCAATAACCGTCCTCCCGTTCAGATCGCGTATACTGCTTTTGCAGACATACCTGCCGCCGGGATATAGCTTATAGATCTCAAAATAGATATAAAATATCCCGTTATTCTCGTCAAATTCCGGATTTGCGAGCGGGATCACATCATACTGGTCAAATTTAGTGAACATATTCCTCTGTTGGGTTTCGGTAACATAGGAGGCGATCTGAATATCGCTCAATGTCAGTTGTGAAACCTCAAGTTCCGGGATAACAAGATCACTGTTCCGCCGGGAGGTTTTTCCGGAATAAAGGTCCCTGACCGCTACCTGCATGGAATAGCTGCCCGGCAGAAGGTGCAGGGACATAAGGCCGGGAATATGTTCATTCGGGGATATTTTCTCATCGTCCGACAGAATATCATCCAGTGCAATGGTCTCGGAAAACACGTTGCGGTCGTCGCTGAATATATTGACTGCAAGAATGATCTTTCCTTCCATGTTCTGATCGTGTACAGGCCGATGGGTCACTGCTGCACGCGGGAACATAAAATACAATTCGACATAAGGTGTGTCCGCATCGTAAAAACTTGCATAATCGGTATAAAAGCGAAAATCATTTGCGGAAAGACATCCGAAAAGGACCAAAAAGAATATGATACAATAACGATTCATATTATGTAAGTTGTGCCAGCGCATTGTCCTTGAATTTAACGGAAACAATACTGGAAACGCCTTCTTCCTGCATGGTAATACCATACAGATAATCACAGGCATGCATGGTCAGTTTATTATGTGTAACAATAATAAATTGCGTCTTTTCGGTAAAATGTTTCAGGGCATGCGAGAAACGTTTCACATTATTGTCATCCAACGGTGCATCGATCTCATCGAGAATACAGTACGGCGAGGGCTTGACCAGGTAAATGGCGAACAGCAGTGCAATGGCGGTCAAGGCTTTTTCACCACCGGATAAGGCCCGCAGTGATTTCATTTGTTTGCCTTTGGGACGTGAGAATATTTCTATATCGGCTTCCAGAGGATCGGGCGATCCGACCAGTTGCAGGTCACATTCTCCCTGTTCAAAAAAGAGCTTATAGGTTTTTTTGTAATTTTCGCGTATCTGTGAAAAGATATCCATGAATTGCCGGCGGGCTTCCGTATCGAGTTTCGTGATGGTCTCCGCAATACCGGTCTCAGCACCCAGAAGATCTTCGCGTTGCTCCTTCAAAAAGGAAAGCCGTGCCGATTGCTCATTATATTCTTCCCGCACCGCCATATTGACCGGTCCTATCCCCTCAATATGCTGTGACAGTTTCCGGATCTTCTGCTCCATTTCCTCAAGGTCCATATCCAGGGGTTCGTAGGGACGTTTCAGAATGTCGATATGATACCGGTCAAAGATACGTTCCTTGAGCTGTTCCTGGCGTAAATGAAGGTCTTTGACCCGTATCTCGAGATCACGCAGCGTTTCGAACGCATCTTCGCGCCGCCGGTGCCGATCGGCAATGGTCTGTTCAATATGACGGATCTGATCGCGTTTCGCGTTCAGCTTCTGATAGATCGTATCGCGCTTTTCGCGGTTAACATCCCGCTCGGCACGCAGGTTCGTCAGTATTTCTTCCAGCGCGGTCATGGTCTTTTCACCTTCGGCAACCAGGATATCCAGATCTTTGATCTGCTCTTCGGCTTCCTCAAGGCGTTTTGTCATTTCTTCAATGGTCGCAATTGCATTTTTATATTGGAAACGGACATTATCTTTTTCTTTTTCACGGGCAATAAGGGTGACCCGCATATCCTGAAGTTTTGTATTCAGCGTATCACGGTCTTTCATGATCTCTTCATATTCGGCACGGAAGCGTTCAAGTTCACCCGCCGCTTTTTCTTCCCGGGTCTTGGCATCATGCAGTTCATCATCGGAAGAAGCGATCTGCCGGTCAATATCCAAAATGCGTTTTGCATATTCATCGACCTTCTTATCGGTCTCTTCCATGCTGTTATGCTGGTGTTCCACCGCGTAGCTGAGGGCACTGATCTTCTTTTCCAGGTCCAGCCGCTCCTGGGTGATCCGCTTGGCGTTCCGGGAAGCTTCGGCGATCTCTTTCAGAACGGACTGCCGTTCTTTTTCCCCGGCTGCGAGTTGATCGCGTTTGGCGGTAAGGTGTTTTTCCATTTTTTCCGCTTCGGCATCCAGTTCCCGGATCTTATCCTGTCGTCCGATGATCTGCTCCTGCTGCCGGGCATTCTTTCCTCCCCGTAAAACGGCGCGCCGGTCCAAATAATCCCCATCGGGCGTCACATAGCGGAAACGAACATCCGTC
Source organism: uncultured bacterium (assembly GCA_964535585.1). Taxonomy (GTDB): domain Bacteria; phylum Fidelibacterota; class Fidelibacteria; order Fidelibacterales; family Fidelibacteraceae; genus M50B103. Next base: position 21,568 of record CAZHTR010000017.1, read on the forward strand.
AGCGCATCTTCGCTAAGCTCACGCAATGATCTTACAATAAGGACATCCCCTAAAAAATAATCGATGAGAAGCTTGTCGTTCTTATCGGCATGCACCACATCGGCAGCCCGGGTAAGAATATTATCATCCTTAAAGGGATTGTCAAGCGCGGGCCGGACCCGTTTTTGTATGATATCCAGCGGCGCGATACTGACGCGGCCGCGTTCTTTTTCCTTTAATGCATCGATCACATCCAGCGCGTCGCTTTTCTTTTCTGCCACCAGAAAGGAAGCGGCCGCACCCAGGGCAACCTCGATCGCGGTGGTATAGGCCTTATCCACGGTGAGCAGGTCCGCCAGCACACCGCGGATCCCGGGATGCTGCATGGATCGCATGACATATTTTACGCCGGGTTGGTAACCCTCAAGGGTTTCAACCAGTTCACGGTAAAACCCGGCTTCGTTCCGGTTGCGTTCAAGCACGCTCTGTTGCCGGAGGATCTCCTGCTCCAACTCGCGTATCCTGCCTTGAAGTTCCCGGTTCTTTTTCTCGGATATCTCGATCGCTGCGTTCGTCCGATCCAGTTCACTCTCTGTTTTCTGAAGTTCATTCTTAAGTGATTGGACCTGTTCCTGCTGCGTTGAGGAGCGCAGTACAAGGTCTTCTCTCCGTTTGATCTCTTCATCCTGCAGATGGCTCAGCTGTTTCCTCTGGTCCTTCAGGCGTAATGTCATTTGCTGGATCTCTGCAAGGCGATTCTGCCAATCGCGCACCTCAGCGCGCAAATCGTCCAGTTTTTCACTTGCATTTGTAAAGATACGCTGTACGTCTTCATATTCCGAACGTACGGTATCGAGTTCTTCGCGCATCCGGACCAGCTCGGGATCATCTTCACCCATTTGTGAAGAAAGCGTTTCCTTCAAGACCCTATTGGTCTGCAGCCGGGAATGCGCCTGTTCCTTTTCGGAGTTCAGACGTTCATTATTCCGCTTTGCATTGGCGATCTTCTCCTGCCAGACCAAACGCCGGGATGATTCATTGTTGATCTTTTCATTGATCTCCTGCAGGATCTCGTTGATCTCCTGCATCTCTTTTTCGATCCGGTCCGATTCCTTTTTGTAAGAGTCCAGCATGGCCTCTTCGATACCGAGCTGTTTCCCCGTCTCTTCGTTCTGGATCTGCTTGTTGTTCAACTGTTTTTCCAGCGGGAGGATCTCATCTTCATAGGCATACCATTGTGCCTGTGAACGCGTAATATCGAGTTTCTTCAATTCTTCGGCATAGGTTTCGTAACGTTCATAGCGGCCAAGCTGACGTTTAAGTGAACGCACATTGTTCTCGACCTCATAGACGATATCTTCAAGCCGGGCAAGGTCTTCTTTGGTCGCATCCAGTTTTCTCTGTGCGCTTTTTCGCTGACTTTTATATTTATTTATTCCGGCGGCCTCTTCGAATAACAATTTCCGCTGGGTGCGATCCTCGTTGAGGATCTCTTCCACCATCCGCAGTTCGATCACCGAATAGGCATTCGTATTCATTCCGGTATCCACAAAAAGGTTCTGGATATCTTTCAAACGTACCGGTACTTCATTCAACAGATATTCGCTGCTGCCGTCACGGTAAAGACGGCGGCCGACCTGAACATCGGTATAGGCGATGCCGAGCTGACCGTCATCATTGTGGAGCGTCAGGGTAACTTCGGCGTAATTCAGGGGTTTGCGGTTTTTCGAACCCGAAAAAATAACGTCCACCATCTGTTCGGATCGCAGCAAATGTGTCTTTTGTTCGCCAAGCACCCAACGGATCGCATCAACGATGTTACTTTTTCCGCATCCGTTCGGACCGATAACAGCCGTGATCCCGTTGCCGAACTGCATTACGGTTTTCGACGCAAAGGATTTGAAGCCAACAATTTCCAGTTTCGATATATACATGCTTTTTCGTAATAAAAACGGTGTAATTTATAACATCTTGTCCATGTTTCAAATAAAAATGAAGTGGCAATGCAAGCGGATCAAGGTATGGAATAAAAACCGGATATATGGAAGGTAAATCCTATCCGGCAGGCCATGAAAATTTCCGGCCGCCCATCAGGTGCAGATGAATATGTTCCACTTCCTGACCGGCATCGGGTCCGTTGTTGATGACCAGGCGGTATCCCTTTTTCAGTCCCAATCCATCGGCAATGTGCCGTGCGGCAACCAGCAAACGCCCCATCAGTTCATTTTCTTCCGAAGTCAGGACCTCAATACGGGGGATGTGTTTCCGCGGAATGATCAGAATATGTTCGGGTGCCTGCGGATTGAGATCCCGGAAGGCCAGGACATATTCATCTTCATAAACGATCGTGGAGGATATTTCCTTTGCTGCGATCTTGCAAAATATACAGTTTTCCATACCGCCTCCTTTTTTCCATATGCATTCGGATATAACTTACGCTAAATATTTCGTAAATTCCAGTCGTAAAGTTCTTTTGCAATGTAATGGCTGCCCATAACACACAGAACCCCCCGTGCGGATAATTGTCCATACGCTTCTTCACAGGCTTGCGCGACGGACTCCCCTATCCGGACACCGGGGAACATCTCCGCCAGGACTTCCAGTTGACCGCGGTCCATTCCGCGTTCGCAAGGCACGGGACAGATCCATATATTCCGGGCAAAGCGTTTCAGAAGCGTGAGGACTTTCGGGGGTTGCTTATCCGCCAGGATCCCCAGTACGACCGATACCGGTCTGTCCTTATATACTTCTTTCAGGGTCTCGCACAACACCCTTATTCCGTCGGGATTGTGTGCCACATCAAAGATAATATCGGGATCACGGTGAATGCGTTCAAAACGTCCTTTCCATGATACATTCTCCAGACCGCGCTGCAATATTTCCTTTTTCAGCATATTGCCGGTGAATAATTCCGCAGCCCGGACAGCCATCAGGATGTTCGCCAGTTGATGGCGTCCTATGAGCGGTGTGCGGCAGGATATTCCCCGCTTTATCATCCGGAAATACATGTGATCGGCACTGAGGCGCACATCCCGGCATTCTGACTGAGGATCAACGACAATAAGCTCCCGGGTATGCGCACGGAATACATCCGTCACTTCCGGATCCTGTGGACAGGTGACCAAGGGAACGCCCGCTTTAATGATACCGGCCTTTTCTCCGGCGATCTCCGGCAGTGTGTTGCCAAGGATGTCCATATGATCATATCCGATGGAGGTAATGACCGATACCCGCGGGTGCAATACACCGGTCGCGTCCAGGCGTCCGCCCAATCCCGTTTCGACAACGGCCGCGTCCACCTTCTCATCCCGGAAATAAGCAAAAGCCAGCGCGCAGGTCACCTCAAAAAAGGATGCCTTTATTTCTTCAAGGTACGGTTCCCAGGTTTTCAGATATGTTTTTACCACATCTTCAGGTATGGCTTTGCCGTTGATCGTGATCCGCTCACTGAAATCCACCAGGTGCGGAGAAGTGAAACGTCCCACCCGCATACCGCATGCCTCCAGCAGTGAGGCGGTCACGGCCGTTACGCTGCCTTTCCCGTTGGTTCCCGCAACATGTACGGAAGGGAACGCGTGTTCGGGATGGTCCAAATGTTCCATCAGCGCGCGGCTGCGCTCAAGGCCAAGCTTCATTTTTCCGCTCAGCCGTTTATAGAGATCTGATAGGTAGTCCTGCATTATGTTAGTTCGATATGTTCGGATCGTAAAGGTTCGGGGAAAAAGGCAGCCGCCTGCCGGTCAAAATGGTCCGCATCACCCGTGGTCAGATAATGCCGCTCACCGCGCTGCGCGCAGCGTTCTTCGATCTCGGGGTGACGCGTAAGATAATCCGCCAGGCGGTCGGCTACGATCGGACCCTGATCCACGATCCGGATATGCTCCGGAATACAGCTTCTTATCTGAGGGAGCAGCAGCGGATAGTGGGTACAGGCCAGAATGACCGTATCGATCGTATCGTTTCCGGCAAGCAGGGCTTCGGTATGGCGGCGGACAAAATACGCGGCCGCGGGTGTTTCGGTTTCCCGATGTTCCACCAGCGGCACCCACATCGGACAGGCTTCCTGGTAGAGCGTGACCTGCGGATAAAGCTTTCTGAATTCAAGTGCATAGGACATGGAGCGAACCGTCCCCTCCGTGGCAAATAGTCCGATCTTTCCCGACTTGCTCATTTCTCCGACCCGCTCAACACAGGGCCGTATCACACCCAGCACGCGGCTGTCGGGAAACCCTGCCGGAAGGTCTTTCTGCTGGATGTTTCGCAGTGCCTTTGCCGAAGCCGTATTGCAGGCAAGGATGACCAGCGGACAACCGGCCTGCAGAAGTGCCGTTACTCCCTGTAAGGTATAGCGGTAAATGATCTCAAAGGAGCGTGTCCCGTAGGGCGTACGCGCCGTATCTCCAAGATACACATAATCGTACGCGGGTAAACGCTTGCAGATCTCATTAAAGACGGTCAGCCCGCCGAGTCCGCTGTCAAATATGCCGATGGGTCCCTGGGTATGCATTTAATTCTCTTTTATCTCGCGTTCGTAGTTCTCTTTAAACTCACTGATCGCCATATATAATGAATAGGCGACCTCCTGCCGGTAGGAATCTTTCTTCAGGTTTGACAGGTCATTCCAGTTCGAGATGAAACCGATCTCCGTCAGGATCGCCGGCATGGCGGGTCCGATCAGTACAATGAAACTTGCCTGCTTAACACCCCGGGTCCGCGTCCCCAGACGGTTCTTAAAGTTGGATTCAACCGCCTGCGCGAGCGTTTCACTTTCTTTCATATAAATGCTCTGGGCCATCGTGGCAAGAATATAATGTTCGGGAGACAGGAGTTTCTCATACCGTTCTTTATCTTCTTCCAGTTCGATCACCATATTTTCCCTGGCTGCGATCTCGATGGATTCTTTTGTACTTTTGGGAGACAATAGAAACGTCTCGGTCCCATACGCGCGTGAGGATTCGGAGGCATTGCAATGGATACTGATAAACAGTTTCCCGCCGGCCTCATTGGCGATCTTCGGACGCTGCCAGAGGGGCACAAAAACATCCTTGTCGCGGGTGTAGACCACATTGACCCCCAATTTGCTTTCCAGAAGATTCCCCAGCCGGCGCGAAACATCCAGGACAACGTCCTTCTCCATTGTTCCGTCCGGACCGATCGCACCGGGTGATTTCTTTCCCCCATGTCCCGGATCGATGACGATCGTATCGATCAGCCAGCGATTCTTCAGTTCCGTTTCATTGCGGGTTATCGGTTCTTTCTGATAACTGTGCCGGAGACTGATCACGATATCCTGGGTCACCGGATCGATGAAATAATCCATACCGTCAATTTTGATCCGCAGCTTGACATTGAACTGCAGCATATCCTTCGCCATGACCGGATTGATCTCCCGGATCACACCTTCGGAATAACGGCGGACCAGACTATTAAGGTCTGCGGTAGCGCCGTAAACGGATATATAGAGATACTGGTTATTGCCCTGCCACACCCGGCAGTGTTCTTTACGGAACACCGTGCTGGTCTTGATACGGATGATCGTTCCGTTCTTCATTTCACGCAGACCGATATCCGTGATATTGAATGTGCCGGATGAAAGGATGTAATGACCGTCAGCCGCATTGAATTGAATATCGGGAAAGGCATCCTGTTTGAGGATCCGGACGAATTCCGCTTCGGGAATATAGAGGCCGTAACTCAGACGTTCCACCGTAGTCGGAAGATGGAACCATTGCCCGTTGATCTGATAAAATGCGGAGTTCGCAAAGAATTTGTACTGTTTTCCCGACAGGTTACCGGTCAGCACCCAATTCCGCGTATCCATGGACTCGATCTCTCCGAAGGTCCTGAAAAAATGGTTCAGGGACATCCATTTCGCACCGTAAAGATGGGAAGCGAAAATATTCTGCGATTCCGACGAGGCAGTTATACGGAAGCTGGAAACCTGGGCGAACGCCTGTCCCAGCAGACAGAACAGCAGAAGAATAAGGGTGTATTTTTTTTTGTTCGACATCTTTTTAAGTTATGATTTTTTCTTGTAAATTGTTAGAAAATTTTTTAACTAAGCCATATGCAGATCAAGAGGTTAATAATGCAGCGCCTAATTTGTTTCATGATTTTGAATGTTTGTGTCATCCTTTTCGCCGCCGATCCCGTTTTCCATGATGCCCTGCCCTTTCTTGAAGGCCGTCACATTGAAGACGCTCCGGTGTACGGCAGACTGCCCCGGGAGATGGAAACGAAGGTGCGTCCCCCGGTCTGGCGGCTCGGTTTGAATTCCGCCGGACTTGCCGCGCATTTCATGACCGACGCGACCGAGATCCATGTCCGCTGGGAGGTACTCAATGATTTCCATATGGTCCACATGGCAGGCACGGGTATCCGGGGGGTTGACCTGTATGTTCGCGAAGGCAATACCTGGTCCTTCGTCGGTACCGGTAAACCTTATGCTGTTCGCAATACGGCCAAACTCATCGGGAATCTGAGCAATGAAACACGGGAATATCTGCTGTATTGTCCGCTCTATGACGGTTTGAAGGAACTGGCGATCGGGATCAATGAGGGTGCGGACATCGTTGCCGTTGAAAGAAACGAAAAACCACTTGTGTTCTACGGGACCAGCATTACCCAGGGGGGATGCGTTTCCCGGCCGGGTATGGCCTATCCCGCCATCATCGGACGGAAACTTGATCGCGAAAGCATCAATCTGGGTTTTTCCGGCAACGGACGGATGGATCCCGAGATCATTGAATTCATCGCCGGCATAGATGCGGCATGCGTTGTGTTTGACTGCTTACCCAATATGGATATTGAAATGATCCGGGAGCGGGCAGAACAGGAGATCCGTTCTTTTCTTGAAAGATCACCCGGCACGCCCCTGCTCCTCATTCCGAACTTCATGCCGGAGAACGGCCGGCACGACCCGGCGCTGAGCGCTGCCATTCTTGCGGAAAATGCCGAACTCGAAGCCATCTATAAACGCCTGAAAAAACAATACCGCCATCTGCATTTTCTTCCTTACCGGACACTGCGGGATGTTCCCCGGGAAGGCACGGTGGACGGTGTCCATCTGACCGATCTGGGACAGCTGCGTATGGCCAGGGTTCTGGAAAAGAAGATCAAACGGATCTGCAGATAAGCGGGGATCCCGTCATACTTCCAGCATCAGCATCATCATTGCCGCGGAAAGGGGTATGACGTAATTATCGTTAAGATGTGACAGTAGCCCTTCAAGCAAAGCACAGATACTTACGACAAGAAGCGCTTTCCACAGCGGAATATAGGGAAATCCGATCGTAAACAACAGCAGTCCGGCCAGGATGAATGCAAGGCTTCCTTCAATGGTAAAGTTTTTATACCATGTGTTTTTCCCTATCCATCGTCCCACGATACCCGATGTCGCATCCGCGATACTCAGCAGCATACAGGCAGGAACGGCAATATGGGCGGGGAAAAGCAGTAACACCAGAAAAAAACTGATGGCAATGGACGAGGCGGCAGTCATTTTTTCATGTTCGATATCCCGGATGAACGGTGAAACGACCCACATGAAAACCGCACGAACCTTTTCATTTTTACGCCGCAGATAATCCGCAAGAACAAAGGCACCGCCGATGAGGAAAAACAGTATCATAATGATCTGCTGTCCGCTCAGAGGACCGATATCCGGGAAAAAATGGTACAACAGAGGAATGATCACCGTAGCGGCATGGATCATTTGACGGCGAAGTTCTTGTTTT
>CAZHTR010000018.1:0-25234 GCA_964535585.1 uncultured bacterium
TATGCGCTGCCAACGACCCGTCTTTCGGGCGGACTGCAGTTCGAGCTGACCGGCAATACGCCGCGCGTCCTGACCGGTGTGCAGATCAATATTTTACAGGATCTTCAGATCCGGGAATTTCCTTTTAAGATCGGGGCGTTCGTTCTGCATAAGCCGTATTCGGACCTGCTGTACGAGAACAATGTTGGACTCCTGGCTCAAACCGATCTGCGTCAATTCCATATTATGCTGGGGAACGGATTCCGCGCGTACCGTCTCACGCGGCAGGCGATCGACGCGTTTCCCGGTACGGACAATACGGTGATCCGCGAGAACTGGAACCTGATCTACCGCATCGGCTACGATCTGAAACCCGCGGAGCATCCCTGGAACGCCGGGATCGCCGTGACCAATTTCGATCACTTTCTCATGAACCAGGAAACCAATCCGATGCTGTCCGTTTACGGCAGATACGAGGCGGTCCCGGACCTGGACCTTTTTATGGAGGCCTGGTACAAACATGCAGGGGTCTTCAACATCAGCGCGAATTATTTCGGATTTTTCTTCAGAATGGGGGTCAGCTATGAAATATAAATTTCTGCCGTACATGGGGATAAGCCTGCTGCTCTTTTTTTCCGCCTGTGATGTCTTTGAGGTGCGCGGATTCGTGCTTCCCTACGAGACCGCCGATGAGCGCTTCGCGCAATCCATGGCATGGAACGAGGAAAATCCCTATAAAGTGTTCACCCTCGCGGAGGACAGCTACAGCATCTTTGCGATGGGCGATACGCACGTAGGCGATACCGTTAATCTGAACCTCTTCCTGGATGCCGCTATCGAAGCGGGCGCGGTCGGAGCGGTGATGGCCGGGGATCTGACGACCGGGCATCATGAACATCTTGAACGTTTTCACCGGCAGCTGCCGCCGCAGGATTCACTGCCCACCTTCCCGATGGCGGGAAACCACGATCTCTATTTCGACGGCTGGGTCAAATACTATGAACTCTTCGGAAGCAGCACCTATTATTTCACGGTCGTCACCCCGGAAGCATCGGACCTCTATATCTGTCTCGAGAACGGCGCGGCCACACTGGGACGCGATCAGCTCGCCTGGCTGACCGAAGTGCTGAAAGAGGAACGTCCGAACCACCGTCGCTGCGTGATCTTTACGCATACCAATTTTTTCCGTGTCCGGCGCATGACCGCAACCAATCCCTATGTGGAAGAACTGCATGTGCTGACGGAACTGTGTCTGCAACACGATGTGGATATGGTCATTTCCGGACACGACCACCAGAGGACCATGACCGCGTTGGGAAATACCACTTTTATGACCATGGATGCGCTGAAGGACGGCTACGGCAATGCCGGTTACCTCACCCTGACGATCGAAGATGGCGGGATCGCGTATGCGTTCGTGAATCTCTAGGATCATATTTTTACCGAACAGATCAAAGCCGCTGAAAAGCGGCTTTTTTATTGGTCCACAAATTACACGAATTTTCTAAAACTAATCCTCTTACCTTCTTACCTTCTTATTCGCCTCCCCTTCCGGCAGGGCGGTATCTTTTTTCCCTATCTTTTCGATACGTACGACCGGCTGCACCGCGGAAGCATCTTTATGCAAAGCATTGGACTTAAGGATCGACGCGGAGGGCATGCTTGTTTTGGAAAGTTTGCTGATGGTTGCCGGATCGAAGATCGTGGGGAATTCATAGATGTAGGTATAGTCGGGTTCGCATCCTTCATCATCGTAGAACTCATAAATATACAGCGCACTGTCCGGATGCGGATCGCCCGCTTCGATGCGGATATCCCACTGAACATCCCCCAGTGCCTTCCAGACATACGCTTCCTGCGGGTAAAGAATATCATCCCCCAGCCTGTCCTCTCCCCAGGTAGTTGCATCGCTGGGACTGATAAAAACGTAGTAGATCGCACGGTTGGGATGAATATTGTTCAGCTGGATCTCGCAGGCGTCAGGTTCAAGTTCGAAACGGTACGCACCGCCGGGAAACCAGGAACGTTCGACCATCTTGCCAAAAATATAACGGCCTTCATAGGTCACGGAAACATTACCGTCGACGGTATACATATTACTCAGACTGTCGTTACCGTTAAAGTATAAATACGTACCCGGCTGTCCTATGGCGCAATAGGCAGAATCACGGGATGCATTTACAACATTGATCTCGGCACGTTGCGGATGCACGCGATGGACAACCCTTTCTCCTGCCGCAACCGAGGCATACGTGGAGTATTCTCCCAGCCACTCACCGCTTGCCTGGACGGGTATATTGCTCAATACACCGCGTGTTACGATCACCGTATGCACGTCACTGGTATCACCCGGCGCCAGCACCTGATCGGGTTTGTTATTGATACTGACCATGATCGTTCCGGGTGTGTTGTTGTTTGCACTTACATATGCCTCGCTGCTGCAGGCAACGAAAAGTAAGAACATGATCAACAGAGGTAAAACATAACGCTTCATAATTATTCCTTCGGTTTTTTTCCCATCTCGCACACGGCTTCGATACCGCCGCGAATATTGTAGATGGTTTTGATATATAATGTCTTGGGCTTTAAGACCTTCTGCAGGTCATGATAGATCCGGTTGGTCATATCTTCCTGATATATGCCGACATTCCGGAATGAGATATAATAATACTTCAGGGATTTCAGTTCGATGATCTTTTCCGAGGGAACGTAGGTGATCCGGACCTCGGCAATGTCCGGCAGACCGCTGAAGGGACAGACCGCGGAAAATTCCGGATATACCAAATGAATGATCTGTTCTTCTCCTTTATAGGGAAGGGTCTCCAGGAGGTCGGTCCGGATACGTTTCGTGTCCTCGAAGGAAAGGATCAATCCTTCTGCTTTGGGCATATATTCTCCTTTATTCAGGGATAAATGTAAATAAGTGACATCTATTTTCAAACGATTAATTTATTGCTTTGTTTCGAAATGACCGGAATAAATAAGCTAATTGCCGAATGTCTGCAAAATATATCCTTTTATACGTTCCACGGTCCGTACAAGCGGTGTGTGATCGTCGATATCAATACGGATATCCGGAGCATATTTCCGGAACCAGGTCATCTGGCGTTTTGCGTAATGCCGTGTATGTTTTTGTATCTCGCACACCGCCGTATCCAGATCATATTTCCCTTTCAGATGTGCGATGATCTCTTTGTAACCGACCGTATTAAGTGCATTCAGGTCCGTCGTATATCCCTTTTCCAGAAGTTGCCGTACTTCCTCCACCCATCCCGCTTCGATCATGCGCAGAACGCGTGCATTGATGCGGCGGTACAGATGCTCCCGCTTCATATCAAGTCCGATATGCAGACGGGGATGCGGAAAGGCCATTGCCTCCGTATTCAGTTCCGAGGAAGGATCTCCCTTGCTCAGATACGTGATCTCCAGCGCCCGGGAAATGCGCTTGGGATTCTTCGGATCGATGCTTTCCGCGTAGACCGGATCGATGTTCTGCAATTCACGGTAAAGAGCATCCCAGCCGCTTTTCTTTGCCCGCTGTTCAATGTCCCGGCGCAAGGCCGTATCGCTCTGCAGCCGGCCGGATATCATACCGAGTATCGCCTGGATATAGAGTCCCGAACCGCCGCAAACGATGACGGACCGGCCCTCATTGATCTTTTGATCTATGATCTTCCGGGCAAGGAGTCCGAACTCACCGGCAGAAAAGGTTTCGTCCGGATCGCGTTCGTTGATGAAATAATGCTTCACGGAGCGTAATTCTTTTTCCGCGGGCATGGCTGTTCCGATGGACATCCCTTTATAGATCTGGCGGCTGTCCGCGGATATGATATCCGCATCAAGCCATTTTGCCAATTCCAGGGAAACGGCCGTTTTGCCGCTCGCTGTAGGACCGCTGATAAAAAGACAAAAAGGTTTAAGTTTCTCACGAGACATGGAATAAAAGGCTCAAATCAAAACATTTTACGGAGTGGGTCAGGGCTCCAACGGAAATGACATGCACACCGGTTTCCGCGACCGCGCGAACATGTTCAAGTCCCATGTTCCCCGATGCTTCCAGAAGAATACCTTTGGTATTCATCGTAACGGCCTTACGCATATCATCAAGCGAAAAATGATCCAGCATGATCATATCAACCGGAAAGGCGAGCGCGGCTTCGAATTCATCCAGATCGGTGACCTCTATCTCAATTTTCAATTCCCGGGAACGTGCATACGCAAGTGCGTGTACGAGAGCTTTTTCAATACCGCCCGCCCAGCGGATATGGTTCTCTTTGATCAGGATCATGTCAAAAAGTCCGAAACGATGATTTTCGCCGCCACCGCAGGTCACGGCATATTTATCCAGAATGCGCAGATTGGGTACGGTTTTACGTGTGTCGAGTATTTTGCATCCGGTTCCCCGAACTTTTTCTGCATAGGCATGGGTGAGAGTTGCAATACCCGACATCCTGCCGAGCAAGTTCAATGCCGTTCGTTCAGCTCCCAAAATGGAGGCCCCTTTCCCCGAAAGGGAAAGAACCGTATCCCCGCTTTTCAGCAGATCACCGTCTTTTTTCAAATATGTTATATTCAGATTCGGATCTGCGATACTGAACACGCGGCCGGCAACTTCAATACCCGCAAGCACACCTTCCTGCTTGCTGACGATATTGGCCTTTGCCGCAATGTCGCTGTGTATAGCCAGTGTGGTGACATCACCGCTGCCAATATCCTCTTTCAGCGCCGCTTTGCAAATGGCATCGATGTGATCCGGGTCCGGATATCGCATGAGTTCCCTTTCAATAATTTATTTTTTGATCACAAGTTTATCATGGCAGATCCCAGTTGCCGTATAGCTTTTATATACAAGGGAATCCTCATAAAAGGAAAGCGTCTGGAAGTATTGCTTCCTTTCCCCTTCCACAACGGCATAGAGGTCCATGAACTTTGAATTGATCTCATACTGCTTCTGTCCCGCAACCGAGATCACATAGGTAATGCCTTTGGACGGATCATCCATGATCTTTCCCTTGCGCAGCGGCCAGGTGCGGGAATAAGCATGATCATGTCCCTGAAGAACCATGGAAACACCGTATTTCTCCATCAGAGGAACAAAGAGATCCCGGTATTCCGGATTATCACGCTCGGATCTGCTGGGATAAAAGCCCTGGTGAATTCCAACAATGGTCCAGCGGTTCTTATTCTTACGTAAAACCTGCTTCAGCCATTTTGACTGGTCTTCCAGTCGTTCGTTACCATTGAGCACTATAAAGCGCACACCCTGGTAATCGACATAATAACAGGTCTCTTCCAGGCCTTCCGGTCCGTTCACGGGCTGATTCACATGCGGCCGCCAGGTTGGCGGCAGCTCTCTGCGATGGTCCCGGTAAGCCCAGAGATATCCGTGGTTTCCCACAGCCATCAGCTGGGGATAGTGTGTAAATGCGGCTTGGGCACCTTTGAAATAGGCATCCCATTGCCAGTTCTCATAGGGATAATCCACCAGATCGCCTGCCGAGAACCAGAAGGCCGCATCCGGGGCCGTGCGTATCGCTTCGGCATACAGACGCGGCAGATAGGTCACAAATCCCCATTGCGGGTCACCAAGATAGACCATGGTAAAAATTTCGAACCCGGTTTTAGCGGTACGGAAATTGTACCAGGGCGACCAGTCCTTTCCATCTCCGACCCGGTATGCGTAGCGGCTGTTCACACTCAGGGAATCTAGGATCAGCGAACAGACATAGTGGGTCTCGCTTTCCGTAAGATCGGTGTGCACGGCTTCGGGAATAATGCTTTTCTGCTTTGCCCGCCGGTGCAGATCCACATCATCGGCATCCGGCAGATACTGAACGTAAGCTGTATCGACCCGTTCATAAAAACGGAAGGTCAACGCCATGGATGTTTCAGGGTTTTCCGTAAGATTCAGAACAATCCGCTGCGGTTCGGCAGCAAACAAGTTGATCAGTATTAAAAAAACACATGCAAATAATTTATTTCTCAATTTCATGACGATCTATCCTTACGTTCGAAAAGCCTTCGTTCGCGTTATTTGATCAGCAACATTTTTTTCGTTTGCAGCTGCGCTCCATCGGTCAGGCGATAATAATAGATACCGGTCGGCAATTTTTCTGCGTTAAAGTGTACGGTATAGGAACCGGCCTGCTGATATTCGCTGACCAATGTCAGAACATATTTCCCGTTTACGTTGAAAACATCAAGAGAGACCTGACCCGGTTCGGAAAGGTCATAAGAAATATGTGTCATTGGATTGAAGGGATTCGGATAATTCTGTTTGAGATTGAAACTTGCCGGGATACCGGTATGATCGTTCTTCTCTATGGATGTCCACTCCGGATAAATGACGCGTATATAGTCCAGATAGATCGTGCCGCTCGCAGCCCGCTTGTTAACGCGGAAACGGATACCCTTATAGATCATCGGATAGATCTCTAACCTGTCGAACGGTAACAGAGAATTCATCGGACAGGTGAGGGTACGGTAATCGTCATCAAACAGGAGCGATGTCGAGGTCCGTGCGCTGTACTCTTTCCCTTCTGCGTCTTCCAGGAGGACATAGATCCAATGCCCGTAGTTATCACCGAGAACATCGATCAGGATCTCGGAAGGCAGTCCGTATATGGTGATCGGATCATGGTCGAGATAGATATTCCCGTCTTCGGATCCTCCGGCGTATTTATAGTTGATCGCCAATGCCTTGCTGCCGCCGCCGGCCGTGCGGTCTACCAGAAAAATACCGGTTGAATCCATATCAATATACTGATCGGCGGATAATGTGTAATCGCTCTGGTCTTCAATTTCATCCAGCGCGGTTGTCCCTTGTCCGATCTCAACATTAACGAACGCGGTATCCGTATTGGCACCGTAGCAGGCAACGATCCGCGCCATACCGGGAGCCGTTGCAGTAAAATCGCCGGCATCGTTGATCGTGCCGATCTCGGGATCCAGAAGTTCAAATCTGAAAATATCATTTCTGTAGCTTTCCCGGACACCGCCTTCATTCTCCGCCGTTACACTGAATTTGATCGTTTTACTGTAATCGGTCATAGAATATTTGGGAGTTATTTCCAGATTATCAAGTGAAATGATGTGAATAATAATTGATGTTGTGTCCGTTTCGTATATGGCGGTCAGAACGGTCGTTCCGTCTTCTTCCGCAGCGGTGAAGTTACCTTCAGAAAAAGTTCCGAGATCGGTATTATAGCTTACACTCAGATCATTCCAGTTGGCAATGCTTTTGGGATTATAATGTTCATCCCAGCCCATTGGTCCGATAGCAAGGGTCTTGTTTTTATAAAGCGCTACACTGTCACGCTCAAAAACAATATGTTTCAGATCGCCGACCGGGGCGGAGGAAACACATAATATGCCATTCGACACGCTGCGTTCGCTGCCGTCGGATGGTTTGTTCATCACATAGTTCCTGACCACCATGGATGAGGAACCGCCCCCGTCGAGGTTAACGGCATGTGCAATACCGATCTCACTCATAAAAGCAGCCATTTCATAGAGGCTCATACCGATACTGAACCCGAATTGCCGGCCGTCGACAACCACAAAATAGACTTTTGTTGAATCCTGATTGAAGCCGATCGCCGTACGCGGATGCCGGTCGGAACAGTGAGATGCACCGATGCTTTCGTTCGGATAAGAGGCAGCTACAACATCCACACCATCTTGCAGCATCCGGGGTCCGCCGCCCATGAACTGTGTCAGACGTGGCAGGTTATTTGCCAGGCCCTGCACGATCTTGACCGTATCACCGATCTGAAAATTCGTTTCCATGAAGGGGATGGCCGTTCCGTGTCCGGAAAGAACGATCTTACCGGAGGGTATGGACATATTACCTACATATTTTTCACGTGATTCGATTACACAGCGGACAGTATCGTTCACGATCCAGGGATCGATCGCTCTTGCCTGACATTCGAAACCATAGCTATTGGTATTCGTGGAAGCACCTCTGAAATTATTGAACAGGACCAGATGATCCGTTCCGCGTGGATAATTCACGCTGTTAAGTGTTCGGGAGACCCATTGATCGAGCGTATCCCTGGCAAGTACCACACTGCTGAACTGTGCATTGATAATATGAGGTTTTTTCTCTTCATTGATAGAAAAAGCGGAGCGGTTATTTGAAAAACCCCATACGAATTCTCCGTTCATAACCTGAGGACTTGTCGGAGCATTGAGATGATCCCCGCCGGTGTGATAATAGTCACCGTTGATAGCACTTACAATACTGTGTCCGGGAGCATTGCTCTTGGAGCTCATACTGCTTGGCATATCCCGAGAATATAAACGGTTGCCGCCCTTTGCGGTTTCAAGAGAGATATAGGGGTTGGTGATATCGATCTCAACAACGTACAAGGCCCAGGGTTTGCTTTTTTCCTCATAATAGGAATAAAAGGTACCCGGACCGATCTGATAGGAGATCTTTTTTTGATATTCCAATGCCATGAGGATGGAAATGGCAAGTAAACTTAGCATAATGCTTCGTACAATATGTTTCATGGTGTACTCCTGTTCCTTTTTAATTTGTTTTTTCAACCATAAATTTAATCATTTTTACAGCAAAACAAATTAAAAATCTTTTCGCGTACATAAAACATTTATCAGTCCGGACTGATGCGATATAAAAAAATCCGGGGAAAGCAAAAAGCAGTCCATGCGAGATGAACTGCTTTTTATATTTGTTATAAAGGTGCGATCAGAGAATAAGCAGCAGGAAGACCATAACAAAGAGTGCGGCCGTTTCCACAATACCGATCACCATGAAATAGTTGGCGGTTCCTTTACCGGTCTCCGCATAGGCATCGGCGGCACGGGCCGCTACTTTACCCTGCATAAAAGCCGAAAAACCCATAGCCAGTCCACCGAAAATACCGGCACCCAACAGACCCAGGGGGTCTTTGTCGCTATTGCCGATGAACAGCATTAACAAGAAGCCGTATATTGTCTGGGTCAGGGGTGCACCCGAGAAAGCCATCAGCAGAAAGGGAGCGGGTTTATTGTTCATAAAACATTTTTTCCAGCTGCCGACCGCCGCCTGCGAAGCCGCGCCGGTCCCCATTGCCGAGCCTGCCGCAGCCAGTCCGACCGCTGCTGCTGAACCAAACATTGCAAGATCCATCATGTTTATGTCTCCTTTGGTTTTTTTATTATTCTTTAAATGGTTGATATTTATAACCGGTCCATTCAAGACCGAGTTGTCCGCTGAATTCGAGTACGTTGAGCCGGATCCCATGGACCACCACTGAGAGAAGCGCCATGATGATATTCAATCCGTGTCCGATCAGAAGAATGATGATCGCGCCGATGATCGCGGGTCCCTGACTCATTTGTGCGGCAATTCCGTTAAAACTGGATGCGATGGCAACGGTTGCCATACCGACCGCAAACAGGCGGATATAGGAAATGATATTTGAGAAGGAACTGATACCGTCAAGAAAGGTATTGAACAATCCGCCCAATCCCGAAAGAATGCCTTTGAAGAAATTCTTTCCTTTTTCCTGGCGGCTGAAGATCACAATGAAGGCAAAGCCAGAAATGATAAGCGGGATCACAAAGTCCGGCATGTTCATTCCAAGAACAAGGTTCAGTACGAGCGGGAACATACCCACTGTCAGACTGAACCATCCGATATGCTCAAAAGCTTTTAATCCGGGCAGATTTTGAATAAAATTAAGTATACTTGCCAGGCCCAGATGGATCGCTGCCAGTGTAAAACAGATCAGCATGACCCTGTCCTTGGGATCTACGGTCAGATCCGGGAACAATTCGGGAAAAGAGGTGATCTGAGGTATGATAAGAGATTTAATGAACGGAATGGATGCGATCTTAAGTGATCCGAACCAGTTCCCGGTTAGCGTCCCCCAGATAAGCGTGGCAATGCTCAGCACAAACAGGAGTATGATGAAATCCGGTATGGACTTCTTCTTTTTCTTTATACCGATCGTTGCTGCGATCGCAATACCCAGGAACAGCATACCGTAACCTGCATCGCCAATGATCATTGCGACAAATATGGTGAAGAACATAAGGAAAAAGATACTGATGTCTTTCTCGTAATATCCGGGGACCGTTCCGAGAAAATCGAATACGGGCTGAATGATGCGGATCCATTTCGCGTTCTTCAGTTTTGTCGGAGGCTGATCTTCAGGACCGGGTTCTTCTTCCACATATCCCCATGCATTCTTTTGTGCGGACTGTTCGATCTTTCCCGCTTCTTCCGAAGGTACAAAGCCCTGCAGATAGGTGATCTGTTCATCCATGCCCAGTCCATTCCTGACTTCGGAAAAATGATGTTCTTTTTCAAGTTCATCGATATAAGAACGGATACGTGCGGCATAAGCTCTGTTTGCTAAAAGCGCTTTCTCCAGCGACTGGAGTTCCTTGTCGATCTCCGCACTCCGCCGTACAACCTCGTCATGGGTAAACTCGGGCAAGGACACCGGCTGATACGACAGGCTTGCTTCGGGATCACGTGTAAATAAGGCGATTTTTACCCGGGTTTTACCCTCTGATAAGACGAACACATCTTCCCGTTCGCCATCCTCTTCCAGATCAGCTTTGGGTGCTTCATATAATTTAACGTAATAATTTTCGGACCCCAGCTGCCGTATCGATTCAAGCGAAACCCGGCCCCATGCCGCATACCATTCCTCTGCCTGGCGCAGCACATTCAGTTCTTCCCGGGCCTCGGAGGATTTTTCATTCACACGCAGAATGTCCGCTATAACCTCTGCGGCGTTCCCTTTTTCTTTTTGCCTGATTTCCTTGACATCGCCCAGGAGATAAAGGGCTTTCCGGGCGTTCTCAATCTTCTTCATGATACCGGCCATATCGCCGGAAGGCGGGTTTGGCAAAGGTTTTACATGTAGGACACCCAGCTTGCGCAAGGCTTTCAGAGTATGCTCCGCGCGTTCTTCTTCAACCAGCAGGGTGATCTTTGACATTTTTTCGATCATGGAATATATTTAAGCCTGAACGGCCTGTTCCTCTTTTTTCTTTTCAATTTTCGATTTTGAGATCTTGCCGCGCACAACCGCCGCCGTATCCTGGTCACCCATAAAGATCTGGATCTTACGGATATTTTCCCGGGTACGCGGTATCATTACCTTTTCAAAAAGATTGATCCGCTGAACGGTGGTTCGCAATTCATCCCGCACCAGGGCTTCCTGCTCAGTAAGAATATCCAGCTCCTTCTGGAGGGAGATATTCTCCTTCGCTGCGGCTATGCCGGCATCCACCCATAGCGGATATTTCATGAGGTCGTAGTCGTGTTCTTCAAAATCAACCTCCAAAAAAAGCGGGATATCGATACCGGCGATGTTACCGCGCTCGGTTTGGACATCCTTTACGGAAAGTAATTCGCTAAGATCGATCTTTTCCGAAAAAACGGCGATCCAGTTTTGCAAACCCTGTTTCAGTTTTTCCAGTTCTTGCCGGTTCTTCTGCATCTCGTCATTGATCCGCCGGATCTCCGCCAGCAACTGCTGTTTTTTAAGTTCAAGCGTCGGCAAATACCGCGTATAGCGTTTTAAGGCATCCTTTTGCGCTTTTAATTCATTTTTTGTCAGTTTAATTTTTGCCATAAGCTTTTATCCGCACTTCATCATTTTTTGCCTGAACGCGACTTCTTTTCCTTTTTTGCGGGTTGCTTCTTTTTATCGCTTTTCTTTACTTTTTTACTATCCGTTGTTTTTTTTCCGTCAGCTTTTTCTTCTTCTTTTTCTTCTTCTTTTGCTTCAGGTTCTTTATTCTCTTCGATTTTTTCTTCACCGGACGGTTCCGCTGTTTCTTTCATTTCTTCTTTTGCGGGCCAGAATTTTTTGATCAGTTCGCTCCGGAAACCGGTCTCATCCGGATTAAAGCATTCCGCAAGAATGCTCCATCCTTTATCAAGTGCATCCTCCAGCGAAATATTCACGGAAAGATCCATCATTTCCTGTTCGAATAAACCGCCGTACTTGAGCAGTTTCTTATCCCAGGTACTCATACGGAAACCCATGGAGCGTTTTTCATCGGTCTCCTGGTACTGTGCATATAACTGGATCATGCCGTCCATGATGGCACGATGGTCTTCACGCGTATCGGCATTCACCTGTTGTTTCAGACGACTCAGTGAGCCGAAGGGTTCGATACGGCCGTTCCGGAGGTAGAACTGACCTTCGGTGATGTATCCGGTATTATCCGGAACGGGATGCGTAACGTCGTCTCCCGGCATCGTGGTGGCGGCCAGAACCGTCACGGATCCGGCGCCTTCAAAGTCAACGGCTTTTTCATATCGCGCTGCAAGCTGAGTATACAGGTCGCCCGGATAACCGCGGTTGGAAGGCACCTGTTCCATGGTGATCGCGATCTCTTTCATGGCATCGGCAAAGTTGGTCATATCCGTTAAAAGTACAAGCACATCCTTACCGCTCAGTGCAAACTGTTCGGCTACGGCAAGACAGAGATCGGGGACCATCAGACCTTCCACTACGGGATCCGCAGCGGTATGCATAAAGAAAACGGAGCGGTTCAGCGCACCGCCTTTTTCAAGTTCTTCCTTGAAATACATATATTCGTCAAATTTCAGACCGATACCGCCGAGGATGATCATATCCACTTCCGTCTGCAAGGCAATACGTGCAAGTAGCTGGTTATACGGTTCACCCGAAACGGAAAAAATAGGCAGTTTTTGTGAAACGACCAGGGAGTTGAATACATCGATCATCGGGATATTGGTACGGATCATACGTTTGGGAATGATACGCTTTGATGGATTCACCGAAGGACCTGCGATCTCGATCAGGTTCTCGGTCAGCGCGGGACCTTTATCGCGGGGCTTTCCGCTACCGTCAAAAATACGTCCGAGCATATCTTCGCTGAAGGATACTTTCATGGGATTACCCAGAAAGCGGACCTCATCGTTGGTGGAAACACCGCGACTGCCTGCAAAAACCTGTAAGGAGACCAGATCCCTGTCGATCTTGATCACTTTAGCCAGCGAGGTACCGCGCCGGGTCCTTACTTCCGCCAGTTCCTCATTGCTGATCCCTTCGGCGCGGACACTGATCACGTTACCGAGAATACTTAATATTTTATTGTAAACCTTTTTCATGTATTACTGCTCCTTCCCGGCTGTTTCTTCTTTTCCGTCTGCACCGGAAATATGTTTATCAATCGCCGCTTCCTGTTTTTTGAATTCATCCGTACCCATTTTGATGTAATTCCAGTCGATGGTAAGCTGGCGCAGATCATTGAAAAAATGCCGGGCATCGTCCTTGTTGTTAAAATGGAAGTCCCTGTGAATGATATCATAGATCTTTTTGAAAACGTATTCCTGGCGGTCCGTATCGCTTACGGCATCCACGGGATCGAACCCGTTCTGCTGAAGATAGACCGAATCCAGATATTCGCTTTTCAGATAAAAAACGAAATCATCATTGGATGTACCTTCCTCGCCGACCACCATCATCATCTGATGGACTTCATTTCCGCGGCGAAGGATACGATGTGCATCTCTGACCTTTTCGGCGGGAATAATACCTTCGTATTTTGTCCAGCTGTCCAGCGGATCGATCGCGGGATATTTACGGGCATCCGAACGGGCGCGGGACAAACCGTGGAAGGCACCGACCACTTTCAGTGTCGCCTGCGTCACGGGTTCCTCAAAGTTACCGCCGGCCGGTGAGACGGTGCCGCCGATGGTCATGCTTCCAAAAGACCCGTCGGGAAGTTCCACATAACCCGACCGTTCATAGAATTCCGCGATACGGGATTCCAGATACGCGGGGAAAGCCTCTTCGCCGGGAATCTCTTCCAGGCGGCCGGAAAGCTCGCGCATGGCCTGTGCCCAGCGGGAGGTGGAATCCGCGAGCACCAGAACATCCAGTCCCATCTGCCGGTAATATTCACCCAGGGTGGTTGCAGTGTATACCGAAGCTTCACGTGCCGCAACGGGCATAGAAGATGTATTGCAAATAATGATGGTCCGTTCCATCAATGATTTTTTTGTTCTCGGGTCTTCCAGTTCCGGGAATTCCCGCAAGGTCTCCACCACTTCCCCGGCACGTTCGCCACAGGCTGCAATGATCACAATATCCACATCCGCGTAGCGGCTTGTCAACTGCTGCAGAACGGTCTTTCCGGCACCGAAGGGACCGGGTATACAATAGGTACCGCCCTTGCATACCGGGAAAAAGGTATCGACGATCCGAACCTTTGTCACCATGGGCTGCCGGGGTACCATTTTTTGATTATACGCTGTGATGGGGATCTTTACCGGCCATTCAAATGCCATTCTAATATCAATGGTTTCACCTTTGGCATCCTTAACGACCGCAACGGTATCCGTGACGATGTAATCGCCTTCCTTATTCACGGATGCAACGGTATATTCACCTTCCATGTCAAAAGGAAGCATGATCTTATGTTCAAATATCCCTTCCGGAACCCATCCGACCGGGGAGCCTTTATAGACTTTATCACCCTCTTTTACTGTCGGGGTAAAGTGCCATTTTTTCTTCAGATCTATTGCATCCAGTACCACACCCCGCGGCAGGAAGAATCCATGTTCTTCCGCAAGTGCGGGAAGCGGATTCTGTAATCCGTCGTAAACTTGGGACAAAATGCCGGGACCCAGGGTAACGGATAGCAGTTCACCGGAAAATTCAACTTTATCTCCGACCTTTAACCCTTTTGTGATCTCATATACCTGCATAAAAGCGGTGTTCTCGGTGATCTTGATCACCTCGGATTTCAGACGTTCTTCATTGACGAGCACATATCCCACTTCATTCTGGATGACGCTGTCCTCAAATGCGACTTCGATCATATTCCCATTGATTGCCGTGATATGTCCTGTTTTTTTATTGGCCATTTGAACTCCATTCTCTATTGAAGATATCATCCGGATGATTCTTCATGCTTTTCTTTTTTTCCAAGGTTGGTGTTAACGTAAGACTCAAAATGCTCTTCCCCGATATCGGGTGTGAACGATGCCAGACGATGCAGAAGCTGTAATTTCAGATAATAGATCACAAAGAAATCCCTGTCCGAATAATGTCCGAATTCCTCTTCATCCAGCCATTTCCACCGGTGGTGCATAAGATTTTTTTCCACCTCCAGGGGATTTCCTTCTTTTACCAGTTGCGGAGGAATGCGTGAGAACTTGTGTTCATATCCTTCCTTCCGCGCCTGGCGGTATGCAGCTAATTCTTTCCGTAAGGTACGTTCAAATTTCAGGTATGCGGAATACACTCCGGGAACGGGGTGTTCGGTATAATGTGTGATGACTGCTTTGATCAATACCGAATAATCGGAAGGGCTCATCCATTTTCTGGCTTCTTCCAAAAAATCATGCATGGAAGGGAACTGTTCGTCACCCCATCGCAGCATCGGCATTTCGGCAGCAA
Source organism: uncultured bacterium (assembly GCA_964535585.1). Taxonomy (GTDB): domain Bacteria; phylum Fidelibacterota; class Fidelibacteria; order Fidelibacterales; family Fidelibacteraceae; genus M50B103. The sequence goes on from CAZHTR010000018.1 coordinate 15,387, forward strand.
AATAAATGTATTTATCCATTGAACGTATCTTTTATTTTAGCAGCTCAGCCAATTTCGGGTTGAGAAAGACACGCAGCGCGTCCAGAATGCTCTCATCCGTAAAATCATAGAACAGATGACTGTCTTTTTTCCCGATCCGAAATCCGTGTTCGATCTTTTTATCCAGTTTGATCTCGATATCGCCTTTGATATTATCCGACAGGGAGCGTTTCAGCTGTGCTTTCAGTGCGTCGGCATCCACGCCGTTCACAAGGATCTGAATATCATCATCTTTCGCCCAGGTTTTTGCAAATTCGACGATCAGATCTTTTAAAAAATCCTTATTCATCAGTTTGTCGATATCGGACAGAAGGATCTGTTCGAACATGGCCGTGATCTTTTCTTTCAGGACCAGCAAGGTGTCCCGTGCTGCCTGCTGAATGGCCGCTTCGGAGTTTTTCTGATAAGATACCGCATCGGTTTCCGCTTTTTTTCGGAATTGTTCCGCCTCTTCTTTGGCTTTTTTTATGATCTGATCCGCTTCTTTCTGCGTTTCCGACAGGATCTTGTCCGCCTGTTTTTTTGCGGCATCTACGCCATCGGTTTTGATCTTCTCGATCAGACTGTCAAGCTTTACGTTCATTATAACTCCTATTCTGCTGCTTCCGTCACTTTGGTGTTCTTCCGTTCGGTAACCTGCATTTTCCCCGAGATCCTTGCGCCTTCTTCGACGATCAGTTTCTTCGTGACAAGTTCACCGGAAAAATCGGACTTAACACCCAGTACAATTTTCTCTTCGGCATGGATACCTTTTGTCACCCGGCCGTTCAGGTGCACTTCCCGTGCAACGATACTGCCGTCGACCAATCCGCCTTCCGGTATCTGCACGATCCCCTTCGCGTCAATATCACTTTTGATGGTGCCGCCGATAATAATATCGCCGTTGACGTGAACGGGACCTTCGATGACCGTATTGGTGCCGATGATGGTATAGGTGGGTTTTTCTTTCATTGTCATGGTTCTATCCTCAGTTTTTGATCTTGTATTCGGGAATGAATTTCTGCGGATCGAGGGCAACACCCTTATGCCATATTTCAAAATGCAGATGGGGACCCGTGCTGTATCCTGTTTCTCCCAGAAGAGCGATCAGATCTCCCTTTTTCACGCGTTGCCGTTCGCGGACGATCAGACGGTCGTTATGACCGTAAACGGTAATATAATCATCAGCATGAGAAATGACAACCATATTCCCCAATCCCGGTGTCCACCCGGAAAAGACGACCAGCCCCGCACCGGACGCCCGTACCGGATCACCGGTCTTGCCCGCGATATCTATCCCGTAATGCTGGCGAGGACCGCCGGCGAATTTTTTAGTGATCACGCCGCTGACCGGCGCAAGATCGGGTGTGGTGGATAAATAGGCATCTTCTCCCGCCCTAACGGCGACCTTAACCAGTTCCCCGTAATCCCCGAACTGGGGCGAGAGGTCCAGTCCGATCAATTCCCGCACATAGGTGTTGAATTCTTTCATTTCGTTGACATCTTTAAGCAGTTGCTTAAGCTGCGCTTCCTGTGCGTGATATACATCAATTTTTTCTCTGTAGGATACGTATTTTCGTGCCTGAGGAATAAGGATAGCATAAGACAGGATCAGCAGGGTCAGAAGAAGGATCCCGGCGAACTTGACCAAGCCAAAGAGATGGTAATGCATATTTACCGTCTTCTGCTTCTCTTGTTCCCGCGGAATAAAAATAAATGTGACCTTATTTGTTTTCATGCGATCCCGATTCAATTATTTCCAGGATCCTGTCAAGGTCATCCGTGGAATAATAACTGATCTCAATGCTTCCTCCGTTCTGCCGGTGGCGAATTTTAACTTTTGTCCCCAGAGCCTGCTGAAAAGCACTTTCCAGCTTTAGGAGCGCGGAGTCCCGATGTGCCGTCGAAGCTGTATGTTTTTTTTCACTGTCATTTTTTTGCGTCAGACGTTCCGCTTCCCGGACGCTGAGTCCTTTTTGTATGACCTGCTGCCATACGCGGATCATTTTGGCGGGAGTTTCCGCGGCCAGGATCGCTCTTGCGTGACCGGAAGTGATCTCATCCGCAATAAGACTTTCACGGATCTCCTGGGGTAATTTCAGGAGACGCAGGCTGTTTGTGACGGTACTGCGTTTTTTACCAATCCGTTCGGCAACGAGTTCCTGTGACAATCCGTAACGCTCAATAAGCGCTCTGTAGGCCATGGCTTCTTCAATGGGGTTCAGGTCTTCCCGCTGAATGTTCTCGATCAGCGCGAGTTCCATCAGTTCTTCATCGCTCTCCACATCACGGATATACGCCGGGACGGTCTGCATTTTCAGTTCGCGGCAGGCACGCAGGCGGCGTTCTCCGGCGATCAGAATGTATTCTCCGTTCCGCTCGGTAATGGTCAGCGGTGTGATCAGTCCCTTCTGACGGATCGATTCGGTGAGTTCCTTCAGTTCTTCCTGTGAAAAATCACGTCGCGGCTGAAAGGGATTCGTACGGATATGTTCAAGTCGGATCTCTTTGACCGGCACATCCTGGATCCGCCCTTCCTCATTGCTGCTGAAGGTGGGTATCAGGATATCCAATCCACGGCCAAGGGCTTTATTTTTGACCATTCAGGAACTCCTCTGCCAGTTTCATATAATTCATCGCTCCGGTAGAATGAATATCGAACGAAATGATAGGCTGTCCGTAACTGGGGGCTTCTCCCAAACGTACATTTCGCGATATAACGGTTTCATACACCTTATCCCCAAAATATTTCCTGACCTCTTCGGCGACCATCTTACTGAGGTTCAGGCGGGAATCATACATGGTGAGCACGATCCCTTCAAGATCAAGACGTGGGTTAAGGTTCTTCTGGATCAGCCGGATCGTGTTCAGCAGCTGGGTCAGTCCTTCCAGTGCAAAATATTCACATTGAATGGGGATCAGTACCGAATCACCGGCGGTAAAACTATTGACCGTCAAAAGGTTCAGCGAAGGCGGACAATCTATAAAAATGAATTCATATTCTTTTCTGGCGTGCTTAAGCACGTTGCTCAATCGGTTCTCGCGCGACATCATGTTGACCATCTCGATCTCAGCGCCCACCAGGTCCGGATTGGCAGGCAATATATCCAGAAATTCAAGAAAGGTCTTTTGAACGGCTTTCTTATAGGTCGCGCGTTCCATCAGAACATCATATATTGTGGTTTGAATGGTATTGGGGTCCAGACCCAGACCCGAGGAAGCGTTCGCTTGCGGATCGACATCAACGATCAGGACCCGCTTTTCCATAACGGCCAGCGAGGAAGCAAGGTTAATGGCCGTGGTCGTCTTTCCAACACCGCCTTTTTGATTTGCTATTACTATTATTTTTCCCATTTTACCATCTTTTTGCATCGTTAAATATACACGAATTTGCCAGTTCATCCAATATTTTTCGTTTTATCACACGGTCAGCGGTATGAAGTGATAGGCCGGTTCCTCATAAGGATGTGCGTTGCACAGTGCCGTTTTTACGGCAAGCATGCGGTCTGCGGGGACCACGCATTCGACTTTAATTTCATCAACATGCGTATCCTCGTGCATACTTCCGATATATGGCTGACTGTTGCCCGAAGGTCTGAAACGGCCTTCACCACGGGTGGTCCATGCGCAGCGGTCGTATTCCCGGAATCTGCCGGCGCCGGCATTAAAAACAGCGTCCAGTACTTGTTCCAGGTGATCTTCGGGAACATAAAAACCCAGGAGGTACAGAGAAGCGTCACACATGGATCGCTTCTCCCAATCCCAGTTCGGCTGTTTCCGGGATCAGTTCGCTGAGCGTGGGATGTGCGTGGATTACCCCCGCGAGATCCGAAAGCGTCATTTCCCGTGTAACGGCAAGTGTAAGCTCGGCGATCAATTCTGTCGCTTCACTGCCAATGCAGTGCGCTCCGATGATCTTCCGGTTTTTTTTGTCAATAATGAATTTTAAAAAGCCATCGGTCTTGTCCATGGCAACGGCTTTACCCACAGCCCTGTAAGCAACTTTTGAAACATCATAGGCTATATTCTTTTCTATGGCGTCCTTTTCGCGCATTCCTACCGAGGCGACCTGGGGTTCGCAGTACGTGCAGGCCGGGATATGCAGACGGTTGAGCACCGCGGTCTTTTTTCCACTGATATGGTCGATGGCAATGCGCGCTTCCCTCCCCGCCTTATGTGCCAGGCAGGGATTCCCCGCCACATCGCCGATCGCATAAATACCTTTAACATTGGTCTCCCGGTGCTCGTCAACCGCAATAAACCCCTTTTCGAGAACAATACCGGCTTCTTCGAGTCCCAGATCTTCCGTATTGGCCCTTACGCCAACCGCGGATAAGATCTGCGCGACATGGAGTTCCTTCTCTCCTTTTGCGCCTTCCAGGACCAGGGTCATGCCGTCGTTTGTTTGCGACAGGGATCTGACCTTGGTGGCTGTATGGCAGGTGATCTTCTGTTTTTTAAACTGCCGGAGAAGTTCCTGTGAGATCTCTTCATCTTCATTCGGAAGCAGGGTATCCAGGGCTTCGATCAGGTTTACCTCGACGCCAAGATGGCTAAAAATATATGCAAATTCAACCCCGATCGCTCCGGCACCGATAATGGCCAGCGAGGACGGCAGGGTATCCAACTGCAAGGCGTGGCGGCTGCTGATGATCCTTTTCCCATCAATGGGCACATGGGGCAATGCTTTCGGACGGGATCCCGTTGCAATAATGATCTTATCCGCCTTGATCACACTTGTGTCCTCCGTATCCTTATTGTCAATACGGATCGTTTTATCTTTGTTAATACGCGCGGTACCTTCGATCACATGTACCCGGTTCTTTTTCATTAAATAGGCGATCCCTTTGGATAAGCGGTCGGCTATATCCCGTGAACGTTCGATGATGCGGGACATGTCCACCTCCGGTGCATCGATCAGGACACCCAATCCGGGGGCTTCACGCACGGCACGCAGGGTGTTGACGCTGTGTATGATGGCCTTGGTCGGAATGCATCCCCAGTTCAGACATACACCGCCGATCGCTTCTTTCTCGATCAGAACCGTTTTCATACCGCGCTGGGCGGCCCGGATCGCGGCTGCATAACCGCCCGGACCGGATCCGATAATCGCAATATCATAATGATCCATTATTTATCCTCTGATTCATTTTTTATTCAACGCAACAGTGTCATCTTCCGGCTCATGGAGAAAGAAGATGTACTCAGACTGTATAAATACACCCCGGATGCCAGGCCGTCCGCATCAAAGATCAGATGATGGAGACCGGGCTCCATAGGTCCGGAAAAAAGCGTCCGTACCTTCCGGCCGGACAGGGTGCGGATATCGATCACGATATGATCGGAGCGATCAAGATAGAAAGGGATGGTCGTCATAGGGTTAAAAGGGTTGGGATAATTTTCATGGAGTGCAAATCCGGCAGGCGGTCCCTGGTTTTCTGTCGTGTTTGTCTGCGACCAGCGGACCTCCTGAACGCAGTTCAGTTCTATATCGCTGATAAATATACGGTTTCCGTCTATAACAGCTCCGGATGGTCGCATCGTCATCGCCTGGTTTTCCAGGTAAAGCTGCGGCGCCATGTCGTTCACTGCCCGCGGGATCGGGGTTCCGTTGCCGGTATCATACCAGGGGGCACCGAACATGGCGATCATTTCATCTGTGTTCACATCCCAGATGAACCATCGCGAGGCATGCGGTGATGACGGAGCGATGCCGCTGCTGACCGTTGTGATGGCACGGTAATCGTTCCCGAAGAGAATGATCCCTTCGTCACGGTCCAGCCAGTCAAGCGAGGATGGCCAGGCCTTGTAAAAGATCGTATTCGTATCGGTTTCTTCCGAGTAATTGCCAAGCGTATCTACCAATGCAAAAGGTACATTCCCGGGATCTGCCGATTCGAATACAAATATACCCTGGCCGTTCGCATGTGTCGCGGAATACAATCGTGTAGCACCGGCATGGGTGCGCACGATCATCGCGTTTTGCAGTGTCGGGGTCCGCGTGATCGCAGTATCGATGAGCACCAGATCTTCGTTGAGGATATACACGGATTCCTGCTGGGGATAGGGGGCAATATAAATATGTCCGTTTACCGGATCGTGCGCCGCCTTCACAAAGGTACGCACCGGCAGATCATACATCCCCGGATGCCAGCGTGCGATCCCGCTTCCGTCACGGTGATCGATCTTATAAAGTGTTGATCGTGCCGTATACAGTATATGTCCGTCTTCCGTCAGGCTTATCCCGCGGCATGCGCCGTTATATGTGCTTCGCAGATACAATGTATCCTGACTGTCGTCCGGAAAGGTGATGAATTCGATAGGTGAGAAATCTGCTTCGCTGCCATCGGGCAAAAAACAGCGGATACCGGCTAATTGCAGCGTGTCACCCGCTCCGCGGGGAAACTCATTGCTGAAACCCGAATGAAAACCGAACCAGCGTTTTCCTTCCGGATCGATCTGCATCCCATAGAGTCCGCGCTGATTACCACCGTCCTCACCGGTAAATTTTTGGCTGTTGACCATTGCACTGTCCCTGCCGGCGAAGGCATAGGTGAGTTCATGAAAATAATATCCGGGAATACCTGCGTATACAGCGGACAGCAGAAAAAACATCAGGATCGGAATAAACATCTTTCTGCGTTGTGTGTTCATCTTCTCTCTGCGGATATTATTTTGCGTATTCATGGTTTTAAGATACTATCTTTTTTTGAATGCAACAAATAAAACGTATATCATCAAAAACAGTGATATGTTTCAGAGTTTGGTTGAATTGTATATGTTATGTGATCTAACGCAGGTCGTGGAGACGAACGTTCAGTGCAGGCAGTACCGGCAGATCGCTCGAGGGTTTATCCAGATAAAAGAACGCAACGCTGGAATAATCATCCGTACGGTAGAAATTGGTCCAACCGACCTTGGGAAGCCTCGGATCACCCAATGTTGCCGGCGGATCCATGTCCAAAAGCGGCACAACATGATCCACGATTCCTACCGTTACCGGTATAAGCGAAACGCCTTTGTCTATCAAATCCTGAACCTTGTTCATCCGGTCACCACCCATTTGCTGAATGGTCACGCGGATGTCCTTCCGGAACCACACCGGATCCGGAATATGGTAACGGTAGAACGTCCACTGCTGTTTACCGGGATCGGAAATGATACATCCCTGAAAACGGTTGCTGAATTGGCCCTGTGACCATCCGGTGCCGATATAGTCTTCCGTACCGGTCCCGATAAGTGTCGGGTATTCATCATCTCCGTCCAGATACATTTTTACCTCACCTTCTCCCCACCATGTATCGCCATAATCAGGATTGACGTTTAATCCGATATGACATCCCAAAAAGCGGCCGCGGCCGGCGATGTACGGGAGAATGGTATAGTCTTCACCTGCCGGCGTATCCCAGGACCTGTTCCAGAAAGCATGAAGGTAAAGCGTGTTGACTGGAAGCCGTTTTACACGTTCATAGTTGATATCATAGAAGAGGTGGTTCAACTGCCGGTCGGACTCATTGGTCACTGTGATCCTGGCATGCTTCCGGAACGGCATTTTCAGGTACGAATTAAAGGATTTTCCTTCCGGACTGGAAAACAGTTCCGATTCATATGCTGCGGTCTTACCGAGTCCGGGACCGAAAAAATCACCGAACGGCACCGATACCGCCGGTTTTTCTTCATTATCCCAATACATATCAATACGCAGGGACCGGAGCATTTCCGGTGAACGGTTATCAATGGTCGCCCACCAGCGGTGAATGATCCCGGGGCCTTCCACATCCAGGATCACTTTCGTTTCACCCGCTTTGATATTGTCGAAAGCTTTTCCTTTTGCTCCCTTATTAATAAGCCCCCCCTGCCCTTTTGCTCCGGATGGATTTTCAAAACTCACCCAGCGGGTTTCATGGCCCGCCGGCATGGAATAGAGTTCATTTTCCCGCTGATAACCACAGGCACCGAACATTCCGATTATAATAAAAGAACTCAGGATCGCCCGAATATAACGTTGCATGATTCCACCTTTCCCTGAATAATTTTTATTGCATTCCCGGATAAAATACGTATTCCATTATGCAATAGCAAAATAAAACAAGAGATCCGGGGTTCGTGTTTTTTTCAGGGCAATAAAAAAAGCGCGATTGCTCGCGCTTTTTTATTATTTGCACTTATGTGCTTATTTGACCAGGGAAACCTTCTGAGCTTCAGAATGGTTGCCGACTGTCATCTTGATCATGTAGTTACCTGATGCAAGGTGGCCAGCGTCAAAAGTAACATTGTAGTTACCGGCTAATTTGTATTCATTAACCAGTGTCTGTACTTTCTTACCGGCGATGTCGAACACTTCAATGGTCACGTCAGCATTTGATGTCAATGAGAACGGTACAAGTGTTGACGGGTTGAAAGGGTTCGGATAAGCTACGTCAAGTTTGAAGCCTTTTTCACCGATAACAGCCACGTCTCTGACAGATGTTTCCGTGTCACGGGTCCACAATTTCAGTGTGTATCCGTAATAGTCGGCCACATACAAATATTCTTTTGCATTAGGTCCGTCAAAGTAAAATCCTACCTGACAAGGTGCGCGCAACTGCGGAGCGGTCTGATAGCCACCTGAGGTAATGAAGTCGATAGAATCGATTACACCCAGATTTCTCCAGATGAGCCACTGGTTGTCTGTTGCCATACCCAGTGAGAAGTCTTCTACAGAAGTAGCGGCACTGTCGGTTGTTGTGAACAGTTTGACTTCATAGTCATTTTTCGGATCGACAACATAGACACCGTCAACGGCAGCATCACGGCTCATAAGCCAGATGTAGTCATTGGGACCGCGTGATACGTACATCAGGTTACCCATACCGCCAGCGTTACGGTCACCGGTATTGTAAATCCCGAGATCTTCAAGGTAGATCGTATCCGGACCGGTGTAACCGTCGACCGGGTTACCGGCATATTCCATAAAGTAGCTGCTGCCGAGAGAAGGTGCAATAATGAAAGCACCATCACTTGTACAAGCAATGTTCCTTCCGCCGCCTGCGCCCCAGAGGGTGTCAACGATATTGAAATCTTCATCCCAGATTGTGATATGGGCAGCCAGGATCTGCTGGGTGATATAGTATTGTTCGCCGTTGTAAACGAATGCATCCAGACCTCCGCTGGTGTTACACCAGGGGCTCTGAGCTACAACACTATAATCATCCTGATCAAATACCGTTATAAATTCCGGACCCCAGTTTGCGTACGCAACATTACCGTCACCGGTGGTTTGTCCGAAACGGGTCGATCCCATCAGATATTCAACGCCATCCCATTCATAATCGGCGGTAACTGAATCAACCACGTCATATTCGGCATCATATACCCAGATAACTCTGTTCCCGCGGGGTGAGCTTCCGTAACCGGCAACCCATGCCTTATGGTTCGGAGTCACGGCGAGGAAGTAGGGAAGTGACAGACCCGGGCCATTGACCAATGTGGTATCAGCCATTGTTTCTTCTGTGGCTACTTTGTTACCAATGATCGGCGTCCCGGCCCATTGATACTGCCCTGCGAATGCCATAACACCCGCAACGGCGATCAATAAAACTACGAGCACTTTCTTCATTTTTTTCTCCTTGTTTAGTTTTTCTTGATTACTTCATTTAATCACATTTAAATCTTAACAAATATTATTTGCTCTTGCAAGTATTTTTTTAAGAATAACCATATCTTTTTTTTCTGTTATTTTCTCATACAAAAGGCTTTTTCTACGTTCCGCTGGCATCATTTTGTCTAACGAATGATAATAAATTTCTTAACGGTTGACTCCCCCTTGAAGAGCAGCGGCAGACCGGTCT
>CAZHTR010000019.1:0-23846 GCA_964535585.1 uncultured bacterium
TTGATTACGTCTTTCCGGGACTACAAAAAAGCATCAAATATATACAAATAATAGATGGATATGCAAACAGTTTTTCGCAAAACCTGCTTATATCGCATAACTTGACCCAAGTTTCTTACAATATGGATGCCGAATGCTATTGGATCACCGAAAACAGTATGTCTTCGGGGGCTGCTATTTCTTCCAGATCAAAAAGTCCGCAAATGACCCTTGCCCTGTATAGTCCCGGCGCAAGAATAACCTTAGGAGATTGTTGTGGGGTTGCCGGCGCCGTTCCAAAAACATGTTATAAGAAATTTGAATATCATTCTAACAATGTCAAGTACCCGGGAAACACCGCAATAAACTACCGATATCGGCGATAAATCGAATACCGGTTTCCCAGCCCGGCAATTTCTTTTTTGCCGAAGCCGGCAGGATGATACTGTCGAATCCCATCCGGAGGGCTTCTTTGACGCGCTGCTCGATCTTCATGACCGAGCGTGTTTCTCCCGTAAGTCCCACCTCGCCGATAATAATGGTATTCGCCGGAATAATAATATTCTTCACCGAGGAGCAGATCGCGGCGATCACCGGGAGGTCCATTGCAGGCTCTTTGAGCACCAGTCCGCCGACAATATTAACGAAGATATCGTATTGTGACACAGGGATGCCCATTTGCCGTTCGATGACCGCCAGTAAAAGCTGCAGGCGTTTTGCGTCGATCCCGCTGGCATGCCGCTGGGGCGTGCCGTATGCGGCCTTTGCCGCCAGCGCCTGGATCTCGACCAAAAGCGGACGCGTTCCTTCCATGCCGCAGGCAATGACCGATCCGCTTGCATTTTCCTTTCGTTCGCTCAGAAAGATGGCACCCGGATCGTCGATGCCGGCCAGACCGCTCTCCTTCATTTCGAAGATCCCGATCTCATGCGTCGCCCCAAAACGGTTCTTGACACTCCGCAGGATCCGGAAATACTGCTGTTTGTCTCCCTCGATATATAGCACGGTATCAACAATATGTTCAAGCAGTTTCGGACCCGCAATAACGCCGCTTTTGGTGATATGTCCGATCAGAATGATCGTGATGTTCTCTTTCTTCCCAAAGGACATCAGTTCCGAAGCACATTCCCGGATCTGGTTCATGGAACCCGGCAGGGAATCCAGTTCCGACGAATAGGTGGTCTGGATCGAATCGATGACGGCCACGCGTGGTTTTTCCTTTTCCATGCCGGCGATCACGCTTCCCAGTTCAACTTCATTGCTGATCTTCATCTCGCTTTCACTGAAACCCAGACGTTTTGCGCGCAACGATAATTGTCCGACGGATTCTTCACCGCTGAAATAACAGGTCTTTATACCCGCTTCCGAGAACTGACGGCATATTTGCAGGGCGAGTGTCGATTTTCCGATCCCCGGATCACCGCCGAGCAGCACGATACTGCCCTCCATGATACCACCGCCGACAACGCGGTCGAACTCATGGATCCCGCTGACATAACGCAGAGGTTGATCATCGACCGACAAAGAGTAAAAAGGTGCGGGACGTTCCCGGTTGCTGCGGCGTTTTTCGGGAAGTTCATGATATGCTTCGAGACTGTTCCAATCGCCGCAATGCGGACACTGACCCTGCCATTTTGCACTGATCCCGTCGCAGGCCGCACATCTGTATTGTTCTTTTGATTTAGCCATAATAAATAAATTTATATGATTTTAATAAAATTTGCTTCTGGTTTTTTGTTTTTCTTTCGTTCATGCGTTTTTATGTGCTCTCCGTCACTTCCTTTTTTCGAATTTCTTGCTAATTACCATAATAATACGAGTCAAGTCCAATGCTTCATTTATGTATAGTGACAGGTTTGTTCTTTTTACCCGCATAGAAGACAATGATATCCACCGGCTCATCGCCTTCATTACGACCGTAATGCCAGGTGTTCACCACCTCAATGATCGGGTCGCCGGCTTTCAGGTACAAGGTATCCTGTTTTTCACTGATGACTGTCAACTCCCCGCTGATCAGTACTCCGGCGTTGATCACCGGATGTTTGTGCCAGGACAGATCCGTATGCGGAGGAACGGATATTCTGAGAATTGTGATCTCCGGTGCGGACATGCCGTAGCGCGGTAATCTTGCGCCGTCCCAGCTGGTTGTTGATCTGACCAGCACGTCTGAGCTAAGCTCATCTGTCTCCGAAGCGCTTAAAAAGACAAAAAAACAAAAAACAAGCACCCGTATTATCGTTTTTTTCATTCATTTCTCCCTTGTTTTTAATTTCAGAATATAATTATTATCCGTTTTCTATCCTACCAATTAAAACTTAAGCCAAGTTGTTACATTTGTCCGATTTTTTAAATATTCCTTTATCTCATTGCTTTTTAATCGTATCTTTGAAGTTGTAGAAAAGTTAATGATAAAATCAAATATCAGGAGTTGATGATGAGTAAATTCAAGAAACAAACCATTGATGGGAACACCGCTGCGGCGCATGTCGCTTATGCATTCAGTGACGTTGCGGCTATATATCCCATTACCCCTTCCTCTAATATGGGTGAATATGCCGACTTATGGGCTGCCACCGGTAAAAAGAATATTTTCAATGAGGTTGTGGATGTCGTAGAAATGCAGTCCGAAGCCGGTGCGGCCGGAGCCGTTCACGGTTCTTTGTCCGCAGGGGCTTTTACGACCACCTTTACCGCTTCACAGGGACTGATGCTCATGCTGCCGAACATGCACAAGATCGCCGGCGAAATGCTGCCCACGGTTTTCCATGTTTCCGCCCGTTCCCTGGCCGCGCAATCCCTCTCCATTTTTGGCGATCATTCCGATGTGATGTCAGCACGCAATACCGGGTATGCCCTGGTTGCCGCTTCCAATATTCAGGAGATCATGGACCTTGCGCTCGTTTCGCATCTTGCCACCCTGAAATCGGAAATCCCTTTCCTGAATTTCTTTGACGGTTTCCGGAATTCCCACGAAATACAGAAAGTGGAAATGATCGATTACGATACGATGAAAAGCCTTTTGGAAGAAAAATATGTGCAGGCTTTCCGCAAACGCGCCCTGGACCCCGAAAATCCGAAATTGAAAGTGGGACAGGAAGCGCCGGATACTTATTTCCAGGGACGTGAAACGACCAACCTGATGTATGATGCAACCCCGGCAATTATCCAGGAATACATGGACAAGGTTGCCAAGGTCATCGGCCGTCAGTATCATCTTTTCGATTATTTCGGCGCACCCGATGCGGAAAAGGTCATTATTGCCATGGGCAGCGGATGTGATACGATCGAAGAAACGATCAATTATCTCAATGCTAAAGGCGAAAAACTCGGACTCATCAAAGTCCGCGTATACCGCCCCTTTTCCATGGATGCTTTGATAGAAGCACTTCCGAAAAACGTCAAGAAGATCGCCGTACTCGATCGTACCAAAGAACCCGGTTCATTGGGCGAACCGCTTTATCTGGATGTTGTTGCCGCTCTGAAGGACAAAGACATTAAAGTGATCGGCGGACGTTATGGCCTGTCATCCAAAGAATTTACCCCCTCCATGGTCAATGCCGTTTATGAACATCTGGACGGCAAATGCACCCACGGGTTCACGGTTGGTATCATCGATGATGTTTCGAAGTTGTCATTGGATATCAAAAAAGAATTAAACACCCTGCCGGAAGGTACCTTCTCGGCAAAATTCTGGGGTCTCGGGTCCGACGGTACGGTTGGAGCCAATAAAAACTCCATTAAGATCATCGGAGACAATACCGATATGTACGCCCAGGGTTACTTCCAGTACGATTCAAAGAAATCCGGCGGTATCACACGTTCACACCTTCGCTTCGGAAAAAGACCGATACAATCCGAATACCTGATCCAGCATGCCGATTTTATTGCATGTCATAATCCCGCTTACATCGGCCGGTATGATATTCTGGAAGGCATCAAAGAGAACGGCGTATATCTGCAGAACTCAGGATGGAGTTCCGAAGAGGTGTTTGACCATTTTACTCCCGATATGCAAAAGACCATTATCGAGAAAAAGATCAAGGTCTATAATGTCGATGCACTCAAGATCTCGGAAGAAGTCGGACTTGGCAGCCGTATCAATACCGTTATGCAGGCAGCCTTCTTCATTATTTCGGGTGTCCTGCCCAAAGATGAATCCATCAAACTGATCAAGACAGCGATTGAAAAAACCTATAAGCGCAAGGGCAAGGAAATCGTTGAAATGAACTGGAAGGCCGTTGACGCGGCCGAAGCGGCTCTTCAGGAGATCCCGATCCCGGCTTCCTTACCGGAAAAAGCTGCCGAACCGAAAAAACTGGTTCCCGATGATGCCGATGAGTTCACAAAAAACGTGATCGAACGTATCATGCGCGAAAAAGGTGACGAGATCACGGTTTCGCAAATGCCTTACGACGGTTATGTCCCCACCGGTACCGCCGCGCTTGAAAAACGCGGTGTGGCACCTTTTGTGCCTCATTGGATCGCAGACAAGTGTATCCAGTGTAATCAGTGTACCTTTGTTTGTCCCCATGCGGCGATCCGAGCCAAACTCATGGATCCCGCGGATCTCGAAGGCGCACCGGAAACCTTTACGGTCTTGGATGTAAAAGGCAAAGATTCCGACAAAAAATTCAAGATACAGGTCTATGTCGAAGATTGTCAAGGTTGTTCGGTCTGCGTGAACGAATGTCCCGTCGACGCCCTTGAAATGCATCCTATTCAGGATGAACGTGATGCCGGAGAAAATGCGAATGAAGCATTTTTCCATGCATTACCGAATGATGTTATCGGTTCAAGCCGTCTCTACAGCGTAAAAGGTTCTCAATTCAAGCAACCTCTGTTCGAATTCTCGGGTGCCTGTGCCGGATGCGGGGAAACGCCCTATATCAAACTGGCAACCCAGTTGTTCGGTGATCGCATGATCATTGCGAACGCAACCGGTTGTTCCTCCATTTATGGCGGAACATTCCCGACCGTCCCCTACTGCAAGAACAAGGCAGGCTGGGGTCCGACCTGGGCAAATTCACTTTTTGAAGACAACGCCGAATACGGTTTTGGTATGCGTCTGGCTATCGATGCCAACCGCAAGCAACTGAAAAGCGCTGTAGAAAATCTGCTCAAACAGAAAATCGCAGCCGAATTGAAAGAAGCGCTGCAATGGTCACTGGATAACTGGAAAGACGTTTCCGACGAAGCAAAAGAGAATGCCGACAAGATCAAACAGCTTCTTGAAAAAGAAGACGGCAAAGATCCGCTGGTCGCTAAGATCAAAGAGCTGAAAAGCAACTTTGTCGATAAATCCGTATGGGCTTTCGGCGGTGACGGATGGGCCTATGATATCGGTTTCGGCGGCGTCGATCACGTCCTTGCATCCGGAAAGAACATCAATATTCTGGTTCTTGACACTGAGGTTTACTCAAATACCGGCGGACAGGCATCCAAGGCATCGCCTCTGGGCGCTGTTGCGCGTTTTGCCGAATCCGGAAAGAAAACGATCAAGAAGGACCTTGGCCGCATGCTGATGACTTACGGATATGTATATGTTGCCTCGGTTGCCATGGGTGCAAACAAGAATCAGCTTGTAAAGGCATTCCAGGAAGCGGAAGCGTTTGACGGACCTTCGATCATCATCGCTTATTCGCCCTGTATCAATCATGGCATTGATATGAGCCAGAGCCAGAAGGTCCAGCAGAAAGCCGTTGAAAGCGGATACTGGATCCTGTACCGCTATAATCCCCTGCTCTCCGATGAAGGGAAAAATCCCTTGCTACTGGATTCCAAGGAACCCAATTTCGAGATCGTGGAGTTTCTGCAAAGTGAAAAACGCTACACTTCACTTGAGACCATCTTCCCGGAAAATGTCGAACAATTCCGGAGTGAGTTTGTTAAATACGCCAAATCCCGTTGGGAGATTTACCGTAAAATGGCGGAATAGCAAACCCATCCACAAATTCGGAAACACATATGATAAACACCTCCCTCACCGGAGGTGTTTATTTTTTACCGTAGGATATATTTATGAAATGTCCGTTTTATCGCCTTGATAAAGCTTGTGCTCTCGCATGTATTTCTGCAGGTCCATAACAAAAGCGGTTGTTGTCTGCCCCCACTTCGGTGCGATAAGACAATCATCCGGAGCACTGCTGATCACACGCTGGAGAATTAGTCCCGGCCGCAAACCGCTTATATAATTGGCAATAAATTCCAGATATCCCCGATAGGAGAATAAAGCGAACGGGGCCTTTTTATACATACACTCCAATTGCGTTCCCTGTATTACTTGCAGGTGGTGGATCTTTAAAAATTTTATCGGCAGACTGTTCAAAGCTGCGCGCATGTCCATCATTTCACATTCTGTTTCGCTTGGCAGTCCCACAATTATATGCGCAGTAACATCCAGATCATACCGGGCGATCCGTTCGAGGGTATCGATGCTTGTCCGGACGGTATGACAGCGGTTCATCCATTCCAGCGAACGATCATACAGCGATTCGACACCGATTTCAAGATTCACATCATATCCGGATGATATATCCGCAAGGAGAGAGAGCACATCATCCGCGATACAATCCGGCCGGGTCGATACGGCCAGTCCAACCACATCGGGAAAGTCGAGTGCTTCGCGGAAAAGTCTTTCGAGTTTCTGCACCGGCGCATAGGTATTGGTATGATTTTGAAAATATGCGATGAACTTTCTGGCACCGAATCGTTCCTTTAGAAAACGAACACCTTCCGAAAACTGTTCTGAAAGGGAAATATCCTTATCGGCATAAGGGGGCGAAAAAGAACGTTCATTGCAATAGATGCAACCCGCTTTACTCAAAGTCCCGTCGCGATTCGGACAGGTAAATCCTCCCTGCAGAGAAACGCGTTGCACACGTTCCCCAAAACGATCCTCGAGATAATATTTATAACTGTTATAATGAAAACCCCTGCGAGCATAGGGTAAGACGGTCATGATGAAAAATCCTCATAGAACCGTTGATATTCACAAATTTTGACCTGACGTCCGTTCTTAATGATATACTTGTCGTTTTGCAGTCTTGCGATCGTGCGGGAAACCGTTTCTCTGGAGGTCCCGGCAAGTCCCGCAATCTCATGCTGGAAAGGGATTTTCTTAATGACCACAGACCCCTTGCAGCGATAGCCGTATTCTTCCGCATATTGCAGTAAAATATTACCGATACGGCGGGTGGAGGGACTGCCGTTCAGATTTTTCACACACTGATTGGAAGCTTTAAGACGTACGGACATATGGGTCAGTAATTGATAGGACAGTGATGGAATACTTTTTATCAATCGTTTAAAGTGACTGCTTTTAATGCAGAGCACTTCACAATTCTGCTGTGCACAGACGTTTGCACAGCATTCACATTCGTCCAGGATGGACAATTCTCCAAAAAAATCACCATCATGTAAAAAAGCCAGAATAATCTCCTGGCTCCGTTCGTTCGTGCGGAATACTTTTGCTTTTCCTTTTTTCAGGATGCAAAATTGCCGTCCGGGTTCTCCCTCCCGCATCAGCATTTCATTTCGTTTGTATTTTTTAAAAACAACATGCTGAGCTATCAATTCCAAATCCGCAGCTTTCAGTTTTTCAAAAAGCGGTATATCTTCCAGTGCATGATACATTTTTCCATCCCCTATTTATCTTCCGGAAACACCTTATCTAATATTCCGGGAACAAGATCAAGTAGTTTGTTAATGGAACGATCCTCTTTTTCAAGCCAAAGCAGACGGGATTCCTGACCCTTTTTGACGACGACAACAACCAAGGGCGTAATACTGATACCGCCACCTGCACCCTCTCCCCCGTTCTTTTTATCTTCTTTCCCCTTCTCCGCATTACCGGTGGCAAATCCTATGCTGATCTTCGAAATAGGCACCAACGTAACATCCTGTACCACGATCGGGTCGCCGACGACCGTTTCAGTCTTTGCCAGTACTTTCACTTTATCCAGCAATACGGACAGTGTTTCATTCAATTTCATTGTTCTTCCCTTTTTTATATATCCAATAAAGGTGTAATAATTTACAAAGGATACCGTATAACTTCATAGTAATTTTTATTCTTGCCGCCAGTGCAACCCCGGGGTTTTCAAAGTCCCATTGGATATCCGCCGTACGAAAGGGGCTCAAAGGCATGATAGAATAAGACATTCCTGCCACCATTGCGGTTTGAGAGGGTTCCGGGAACCCGATCTTTGCGTTTAAAGATTCACAACTAAATGTGATATAACGCACATATATTTTCTTGATGTCCGGATAGAATGTTTTCCATGCACCGCGGATACGATCTTTTATGTCCAGCAGATCCTCAAAGCGATCCCGCAGGGGTGGCCTTTCACTTTGTATATCCGAAGTAAATTCTTTTTCATAACGGGGTGTGGGAACGTCTTCTTTTTTCTCTTCCCTTGGCGGACGCGTCACAGTTTCGTGTTTCAAAGGCAGCCGAAATGATATGGGAATAAAGAAAAAACGGAGAATGAAACGAAGATGATCCGTATTCTCTACTTTGCAACGCAGATCAAACAGATATTTGATCCAATACAACTCTATTTCTCCCGAAGCATGGCTATCCTGAAATTCACCCTTAAGTCTAACTTTGAGTTGAATAAACAACATCAGCAACAGGATACCCGTAAGAACGAGGCATGTAATCCCAAGTATTTTCAGGATAAGTAAGATCATCGTTTCAACTGCATTTTATATATGTGACGCATTTCAAGAAAAAAACCATCATATCTCCCCAATGAAAAATCAGGGAAGCTCCAGGCATAAGGATGGAATGCTTTACCGTGAAAAAACAATACGGGATCCGCATAAATGCCTTTATCGAGATAGATCTTTTGTCCCGCATATTTTGCCGAAGCCAGGATCACCTTGTCCAGATCAAGATATCCGGGATCCATATTGAATGTTCGACCCTCTGTTTTCATCCTGCATTTTTCCATCAGGTTACCGGTAAGTTTGATCTCGGGCAATTTGTCCGGAAAAATCAGTTTTTCAAAAGAAACAAAGATACGCCCGAGATCCTGTCCCATTTCCTTTTCATAATAATTCGTCATGTTAAAATCAAACAGCTCACTTTGTGCATCGATCTTTCCGAAAACATTTTGCACATCCATAATAAAAGAAGCGAGATCACAATTTTTATTGAATATGATCCCTGAGAAGCATTTAACGGGAAGGGGGTTATTGATCTCCATGTGATAAAGATAAATAATATTTCAGAGAACGACAAGATATCACTTTGAACCGCTTATAAAATCTTATAGCCCAATTCGCGTTTACATCATACTATTTATGATCTTTTCATTTATATTCCCCTGCAAGTCATTGGCGTTTTTCAATATTTTATTTGCATTCGCTTTGTTTTTTACTTATACTTTTGAGCTTTTTTTCAAATGGGTGTGTAGCTCAGCCGGTAGAGCAGCGGCCTTTTAAGCCGTTGGTCGAAGGTTCGATTCCTTCCACACTCACTATTATAAAATCCCTGCCAAAGGGATTTTTTTATATGGTTTTATTTTCCTTTTTTCACTAATTTCCTAAAACAAAAAACGGAGACTAAACATGGAGCAAACAATAATTGAAAAGATCGTTCAGCGATTTGTCGTTAATTACAAAGGGTTGGTACGCAGCGGTGATTTTGTGACCATTCGTCCCCGGCACGTGTTGACACACGACAATACGGGTGCCGTCATTCCCAAATTCAATGAAATTGGAAAAATGCGGATTGCGGATCCGCGCCAGCCTGTTTTTGCCCTGGACCATGATGTTCAGAATACCGATGAAAAGAATCTGAATAAATACGCTAAGATCGAAGCCTTTGCAAAAACATACGGTATAGATTTTTACCCCGCAAAGACCGGTATCGGCCATCAGATCATGTGTGACGAGGGCTATGCTTTTCCCAATACCATGGCGGTCGCTTCGGACAGTCATTCCAACATGTACGGCGGTCTCGGCTGCCTCGGAACACCCATTGTCCGTACCGATGCCGCCGGATTATGGGTCAGTGGCGAAACATGGTGGCAGATCCCGCCGGTCGCAAAAGTGATCCTGACCGGCAAACCCCAGGCCGGTGTCAGCGGAAAAGATATTGCCCTTGCGCTCTGCGGTCTTTTTAATCATGATGAAGTGCTGAATCATGCGCTGGAATTTCACGGCGATGCCCTTCCGCACATTAGTATTGAACAGCGTCTGACCATCGCAAACATGTCAACCGAATGGGGTGCGCTGGCGGGACTTTTCCCGGTTGACGATCTGACCCTTGCATGGTTTAGCGCGCGAAATGAGATCATTAAAGAACGCGGACCTATGGGCGTAGCATCCGATACGGGCACGCAGGGAAAGCATCCGCGGATCAATGACGATACCCTGGAAAAATTGCAAAACGATATCTTACAACCCGATATCGACGCCTATTACACAAAAGTTATCACTCTTGATGTGAGCACGATCGCTCCGATCGTTTCCGGACCGCATGCGGTGAATAAGATCTATTCCGCTGTGGATATTAATCAAAAGAATATCCGTATCCATAAGGCTTATCTGTTATCCTGTGTGAACGGACGATATGAAGATTTCGTAACGGCGGCGAATATCCTGAAAGGGAAAAAAGCCGCCGACGGGGTTGAGTTCTATATCAGTTGTGCATCGGAAGAGATCCGGAAACGTCTCATCGCGGACGGTTACTGGCAGATCCTTCTGGATGCGGGTGCCATTGAACTTCCACCGGGATGCGGACCCTGTATCGGTTTGGGCAAGGGACTTCTTGAAGCCGGCGAGGTCGCGATCGCGGCAACAAACCGTAATTTTAAAGGCCGCATGGGATCGAAGGAATCCGAGGCATATCTCGGTTCACCCGCCACCCTTGCCCGTTCCGTGATCAGCGGTTACATCACCGCTGATGATAAGCCCCTGCATCAACCCGTCAGCGATATCATTGAAAATCCCGAACCTGTTACGGAAAGTGATATTGAGTTACTCCCCGGCTTTCCGCCCGCTATCAGCGGCAGAGTGATCTTCTGTCCGCAGAACAACATGAACACCGACGGGATATATCCCGGTAAATATACCTATGTTGACAGTATGACACCCGAGCAACAGGCAGAGGTCGTCATGGAATACTATGATCCCGCTTTTGTCAGGATCGCACAGAAGGGAGACATCCTTGTCGCGGGATATAACTTCGGTACGGGCAGTTCGCGTGAACAGGCTGCCACGGCACTGAAGTACAAGGGCATTCAGCTCGTTCTTGCAGGTTCCTTTAATGAAACGTATAAACGTAATGCCATTAACAACGGATTTATTGTGATCGAATGTCCCGAATTGATCAAAACATTGAAAAGTACCTATTCCGAAAAGATCCTGACAGTAGATACGCAATCACTGGTGCAGGTTGATTTCCAGCGCGCACGTATCGATCATGCCGGCAAACAGTACCGCTTCACCCCCCTGGGTGTCGCCGCGCAACGTCTGATCATTGCGAACGGGCTTGTTAATATGCTTAAGAACAAATAGGAGAAACCGAATGAAACGCAATTTGCTGTTATGTATTATCTTAATATTATTTTTGGGGGGTTGTTCAACCATGTATCAATTCAAAACACCCATATCCCTGGATGCCATCGATGCGATCTATGTGGAAAGTGATCTTGCATCTGTGCTTGACAAAGAGGTCTTCCGGATGGCAATGACAGGATACTCCAGGATCTCACCGCCAAAGGATTCGTTGATCACGATCATCGATTTTTCTCTCCCGTCCACCGAAAAACGTTTTTATGTGATCGATCTGGCGGAGAAAAAACTCCGTTTTCAAACCTATACCTCGCACGGAACCAAGACCGGTGAGACAATGGCTGTCGCATTTTCGAACATTGAAGGCAGTCATCAAAGCAGTCTCGGTTTTTATCTGACGGCGGAGACATATGAAGGGAAACACGGAAACTCACTGAAACTGGATGGACTGGAAAAAGACTTTAACAGCCGTGCCAGAGAACGTTACATTGTCATCCATTCGGCGGATTACGCAACAGAGGATTTTATCCGCGAACACGGCCGACTGGGAAGAAGTTTCGGGTGTCCGGCCCTGCCGCCGGATATCGCACAGGATATCATTGCATATATTAAAGAAGGCAGTGTTCTATTCATCTACGGAAATGATGAAAACTATGTGAAAGGATCAAAATTGATCCGTTAATACATGTTTACTGTAAGCGTTGCCTGAACATCCAGCGCAATAGTTTGGGATCCGCATAGGCGGGTTTCCATGAACCGTGGCCCGCATCTTCATATTCCGTATACCGGATCTTTTTTCCACCCGCTTCTTTGATAGCATGCACCATTTTTCTGGATCGTTCGACAGGTACGGTTCTGTCATCCGCGCTGTGGAATGCCCAGACAGGAATATCAACAAGTTTATATGCCTGTTTTTCGTCCCCGCCCCCGCAAATCGGAACAGCTGCGGCAAAAGAATCCGGCATACGGGATATAAGATCCCATGTTCCGTATCCTCCCATTGACAGGCCCGTTACATAGATCCTTCGCGGATCCACCGGAAAATCCGTTTTTATTTTTTCTATTAAGTCAATTACCATTGCCATTGTCTGTGACGGATGCTCCGGCATGCTGTGTCCCTCCTGCCCCCAGTTGACCTCCACCCAGCGCTTCTCGACGGGACATTGCGGCATGATGACAAAACAAGGATATTGTCTGCGGTTTTTCGCCGAAAGGAACATATCCGCGCCCCAAATAAGTTGCCGTTCATTATCCTTGCCCCGCTCCCCGGCACCATGCAGGAAGAGGACCAGAGGATACTTACGGTTTACTCTCATTTTCCCGGGGTTCAGCATCCGGTATAACAAGGTATCTCCGTCATGGTTGATAAAACTGCGGGCATCGTAGGCGGCCAACGCTTCGGGTGATGGCGAAATGCCGCAGAGTGTCACCGCCATCAGCAGTATTAAAAGTATATACATGCGCTTCATGGTAACTCCTTATCAGATATTGCTTTTTATTTACAAAATATTTTTATTATTGTCTACAAGAAACCTTTTCGTTTTTTAATTTGTCGGCATTTTGATTTTGCAAACGTGCGGTGGTTTCCGTACATTCATTTCAGATCATAAATAAACAGAGGTGCGTATATGAATGTTGAGAAGATCCTGCCTGAAGTCAATGAGATAAAAAGTCCCGAGCTGCGGAAAAAGGTCATTGATATCTGGGAAGAAGCCGCCGGTTATCGCGGTTGGACAGAAGCATTGCTTCTTGCCATACCATTCACCCTTCTGGCCGAGAATGTCACTATCCCCTTTATCGATCATGTACGCGCTGTCTGCCGTATGTGCATGGCAGTGGATGACGTGCAGGAAGAACTGCATGGCGTACGTCGGACAAAGGTGAACCGTGATCATCTTATTGCGGGCGCATTGCTGGCAGACGTGGGAAAATTACTGGAATATGAGATCGTTGACGGTAAATCCGTTAAGTCGAGTTTCGGTCGTTATCTGCGCCATCCTTTCAGCGGTGTGGGACTTGCTTTTAAACATAATGTGCCCGAAGAAATCATGCATATCATTGCCACGCATTCAAAAGAAGGCGACGGTGAAAAACGTTCTCCGGAATCTATTATTTTTCATCATGCCGATTTCATTGATTTCGAACTGGTGAAATAATTGCCGGTCTGTGCATGTTAGGATAGTCCGAACTTTTAAAAATGACCGGCGGCACCATTGTGTTCGTCGGTATTTTTGTATGTTGATCCAATGGCTCCCCTGACCACATCACGCTTACTCCTCCGTCCTTTGCGTCTGACAGATGCGGAAGCGATCGATAAAAATATTCAGTCGAAGGCGGTACTTGAACATATGCTGAACATGTCATATCCATATGATACAGACCGTACAATCCCTTTTATCCGCGAGGCGATGAGGGATTTCACGTCGGGAAATCAATATGTGTATGCTATCTGTGACAAGCATACACATGTATTTATGGGGATCATTGCATTATCACATATCGACTACAGGACCCGAAGCGCCGAGATCTATTATTGGCTGGGGGATACATACTGGTGCCGGGGCTACATGTCCGAGGCGGTATCCGCTGTTATCGGTCATAGCTTTCATGACCTTACATTGAAGCATCTTTTCGCGCGGGTTGCGGCCGGCAATTCCGGATCGATCGCTTTACTTGAAAAAGCGGGTTTCCAACTCCAAAATGTGCACAAGGATGGCAGATATAAAAACGGTAACTACGAAGATGAGTTTATGTATTGCCTGAATGTACTGGATATTGCAACCAGAACACCCGAATGATCATGTTGTTTTTTTCATCTCTTTAACGGGTTCGAGATCAATACGCTGATTTTTAATATCGGCCCGCAGGATCTGAACACGCAGGGGGTCGCCGATCCTATAGGTTTTTTTTGTATGAAAACCCTTCAGTATCTGCCGTCGTTTATCAAAATCCCAGATATCCGATCCCAAAGCATCCGAGCGGACAAAACCTTCAACAAAGATATCGCGGAGTTCAACCCAAAAACCATGCGGGGCAACACCCGATATCGTAGCGTCAAACGTCTCGCCGACATGCCGGATGATGTATCGCACTTGCTTTATCTTATGATACTCTCGTTCAGCCTCAAGAGCACGTAATTCCGCTGCACTGGATGCTTTTGCGATATATTTCAGGCGCTTATTGATCTCCGGGGGAATGGACTGACCGCTGAGGTAATACTTTAGCAGGCGGTGAACGATCAGGTCCGGATACCGGCGGATCGGAGAGGTAAAATGAGTATAATCTTCGAATGCCAATCCGAAATGTCCGATCGGTTTGACACTGTATTTAGCTTTCGTCATCGTTCGCAGAGCCATTTTCCGGATCGTGGTACTGTCGTTTTGTTTCATGACTTTTTCAAGTGCATTCTGGAATTTTTTGGATGTGATCGGTAAGCCGAAAAATGAGACCTGTAACCCGAATGCATCCATGAGCGCGAACCATTCATACATGCTGTCCGCTTCCGGGATATCGTGAATACGGTAGATAAATGGTATGTTCGTGCCACGTTTACGGGCATATTTTGCCACACATTGGTTGGCCAATAACATGAATTCTTCCACAATGTGGTGACTCCAGATGCGTTCACGCACCTTAATGGAGAGGGGCACTCCGTTCTCATCCAGATCATAAACCGGTTCGGGAAGATCAAAATCAATGCTGCCTTCCTCATTACGTCTTTTTTTGAGCAGCTTTGCCAAATTGCTCATACCGGATAATTCCTTATGGAAAGGTCCGGCATGAAGGTCAAGTATTTCCTGTACTTCTTCGTATGTGAATCTTTTCCGGCTATGAATGACGGAAGGCATGATCTCATAGGACAGGCACTCTCCGTTTTTTGCAATCGTTATCAAGACGGTCATAGCAAGACGATCCGTGTCGGGTTGCAGCGAACACAGGTCCGTACTGAGCTTTTCGGGAAGCATATGGATCACATGATCGGTAAAGTAAACCGATGTCCCCCGTTGTAAAGCATCGGTATCCAGCGGCGTGCCTGCTGTAACATAGTGACTGACATCCGCAATATGCACTCCGAGCAGATAATGGCCTTCTTTCGTGATCTCTATTGAAACAGCATCATCATAATCTTTGGCATCCTCCGGATCGATTGTAAAACACAACAGATCTCTCAGGTCTTTGCGTTCCGGTTCGAAGGAAGTTTCGAATTGCATATTTTGAACTTGTTTAAGCGTTTCGGGTGAGAACGTAACGGGAATACTGTGCTTATTTGCGACCATAACGGCATCAAATTCCGGTACGCTGTCTTTCCCCACCAAACGTTTTATCCGTCCCCGGTGACGCTCCTTCCCGGGTTGCCAGTGAGTGATCTCAACAATAATATAATCGCCATCCAGGGGTGAGATACCGTTCATATCATCAATTATGATCTCTGAACGCAGATGGTGGGACGCGGGAATACCCAAAGTATATCCGCGCAATGTTTGGAAGGTACATATAAACTCATTCTTCCCGCGGGTAATGACACGCTTAATATGTCCTTCCGGATCACGGCTCTGTTTCTGTTTGCGGTGAATGACCACGGCTACCGTATCGCCATGTGCAGCATTTGCAAGCCCGTCTTCCGGAATGAATATTTTCTGAGCATCGGGTGTGTGTACAAAGGCAAATCCCCGGGGATGCATATCCAGAGTGCCCGTTATTTCCCCTTTCATATCACTGATCCCGTAATTATTGCCTTTATAGCGGTATAACTTTCCTTTGTGAGCCAGTGCTTTGACCGTATCGCGGAATTCGGGATAATCTCCCGGGTTGATATCCAGTGTCTTTGCCAGTTGTTTTATCTTTAAACGACCACCCGGCTCGCTCCCGAAATAATTCAATATGATCTTCTCGAAATTTTGCATGCCGTAAAATAGTAAAAAACACAGTTTATTAACAGGGTTATTTTATGATAGTTCATCCTTTCCTTTAACCCGCTATCCTCCCGATTGCTTACTTGCAAATACATATGAAAACATATTATATTTAGCAGTCGGACCACAATCCGTTTCATCGTATCAACATGGTCTTCCGGGATCATCATTATAAAGGGATCACTATGGCAAAGTATGGATCAAAGGTCGGGCGGGTGTTGGGCGTTATCCTCATTGCAGCCATCGTCGGCGGCGCACTGGGACATCTTTTTGCAAACATCTTGCCTGAGGGCTCCGTAAAAGACTTTTTTTCGGTCAATTTCCCGATCGGATTCAGACCTTTTACACTGAACCTGTATTTTCTTGAATTCACACTCGGGTTTCGTATCCATGTTAATTTTTTAAGCGTGATCGGTGTATTGGTCGGTTATTACATTATGCGTTTCACACGATAAAAGGACAAAGATAATATGCACTTCTCCATTTCCGAGTTTTTGGACCGGGCCGATACGGTAAAAGATCTGAACATCCTGGTCTCTGTAGATCCCGGGTGGTTGGAAACACATCTTCGCGAACAATCTTCCATCAATGGCCCCCTGTCCGGTAAAGCGATCATTATCAAAGATAATATCAATGTAAAGGGACTGCCCTCTACCTGCGGAAGCGCCTTTCTAAAAAACTATATCTCTCCCTATGATGCCACTGTTGTGGAACGCATCAAACGATCGGGCGGGATCATCGCGGGCAAAGCGAATATGGATGAATTTGCCATGGGTTCCTCTACCGAGTATTCCGCTTTTGGTCCAACAAAGAACCCCGTCAATCCCCAACACGTGCCTGGCGGATCAAGCGGAGGATCGGCTGCCGCCGTTGCTGCCGGACTCGCGGATTATGCCCTCGGTTCCGATACGGGCGGTTCTATCCGTCAACCGGCTTCCTTTTGCGGTGTGGTTGGCCTCAAGCCCACTTACGGTCGTGTATCACGTTACGGACTGACCGCCTTTGCATCTTCTCTGGATCAGATCGGTCCGATCACACGTACGGTACGGCAGTCCGCAGAACTTCTGCAGATCATTTCCGGAAAAGATGATCGTGATGCCACTTCCACCGATATTGCTGTAGATGATTATACGGGGAAGCTTGACAGAGATGAGACAAAAGCTATCGGTGTGCCATTCCATCTCCTTCAGGAAGGACTGGATCCGGACGTAAAGGCACGTTTTGATGAAACGATCGCCGTTCTGAAAAAAAGCGGCAAAATAATCGTGGATATTTCTTTACCCCACTTAAAATACTCCATCGCCGTATATTATATTCTCGCAACCGCGGAGGCATCCAGCAATCTTGCACGCTTTGACGGTGTTCGCTATGGTGTCCGCCATGCACAGGATGCGGAACATATCGATGCTTTTTATGCGGCAAACAGGGAATTCGGATTCGGGGCGGAGGTCAAACGACGCATCATGCTGGGAACCTATGTCCTTTCCTCGGGATACTACGATGCCTATTATGCCCGTGCTCAAAAGGTCCGCCGTCTGATTTACGAAGATTTCCAAAAGGTATTCAAAGATGTGGATGCTATCCTTCTGCCAACCTGTCCGGTATTGCCGTTCAAACTGGGCGAACATGTGAATAATCCTCTGGCAATGTACCTGAGTGATATTTTTACGGTTTCCGTGAACATTGCCGGCATCCCGGGCATTTCCATACCGGTCGGTCATTCGGAAAACGGTTTACCTGTGGGTATACAAGTGCTGGGAAACCTGTACGATGAAGCTCGTATCCTTCAATTGGGCGGGATCATCGAATCGCTTGTGTCACTTAATTGAATGTAACCGAAATTCATTTTTTACATGCTGCAAGATCATAACATCGTAAAATATTTATACAAACACAGAATGATCTTCCTGTTGGTGCTTTTTTCTTTTCTATATGCAAAACCCGCCGACAATGTTGAAGGAAGATTTGCTTTAATGCCCCTTCATACGGAATCTGTTGCTGCGCGGCCGGTTCGCAACGAACATTATCTTTCTCCAAACGGATTGTTTCTTATCCACTACGACAACAGCGGCACGCACGCGGTTCCGCAAAACTTTACATTTGATCCCGTCATTCCCGATTATGTTTACAGTGCCGCACGCTATCTGGAAGATTCTTACTATGTCCTGCGCGACTCACTGGGTTTCCGGTCACCGCCGATAGATAACAGCACATCGCCTGAAATTGACATATACTTTAAACAGTCCGATATGTATTATGGTCAAACCTTTTTTGACCAGGAGGTCGAACCCGGTGTCTGGACCAGTTATATCGAACTGAATTCCAATCTTGAAAATGCATCGGTATTTTATACCACGGGACTGCAAGGTTTGATGGTGACCTGTGCACATGAGTTATTTCATGTTTTTCAACTTGGATATAAATATCGTAATTCCGATGTGTTCTATTTTGAGATGTCCTCAGTATGGTTCGAAGAATTTATGTACCCGGAGATCAATGATTATCACAGTTATTTTACAGATTATATAACCCGTTGGAATTACGCGATCAATCACAGCAACCTTTATTACAACAATGTCGGGTTTAATTTCTACATTGACGCACATTATTCTCTTCCGGAAAATAATGTGATCCTGGCTGTCTGGGAACAAATGATCGACCAAAACGCTCTGAACGCGATCCGATACGTACTGACTGACCGGGGGTCGTCGTTCGAAAACGCTTTAAGCAACTGGGGTACCGCTCAGGTCTTGTGTTCACCCTATGCCTCTGATGATTTTCTGTATTCTTTCAATGATGCGGGAGTGTTGCAGACGATCTCCTTCAGTCAATATCCGGACCATATTCTCACGGATCGTTCTGCGACAATAAGCTTATCCGCATCGCCGATGGTAAGTTATTACAGAATCAACAATATGCCGAATTCCCTGCTGTCCTTTGAGATCGTTTTCCCCGAGAATACGTACGCGAACCTCATTTGTCTGGATAGTGCTCAAAGCCGTGTTTATCCCGCCGGCAACGGTCCGGTTTTCATTGACGGCAACCGTTACTCGGATTTTGTGCTTTGCGTCGGGACCGATCGGTCGAATACTTCCGGCAGTTATTCTTTCTCCGTGATCGAAAGCAATATCATATCCTCCTTATATCCGAATCCCGTAACTGAAGGACAAACAAGCTATATTGAATACATTCTAACCCGGGATCATGCAATCGGTAATATGGCTTTGTATGACCTGCTTGGCCGGAAGATCTTTTCCCGTCCGCTCAAAGCATCAGAATTAAGCGCGGGAGCCCATCAGCTTTCCTTCCCCGCCCTGACATACCCTCTCTCGAGCGGACTGTATATTGTTATGCTGCAAACCGAAGATACACGTCTTACTAAAAAAATGACTTTTTTTAAGTAGCTCATGAAGTTCTCAACCCTCTCCGCACCCGCGAAAAGCATATTAAAGATAAAAGGAAGCAAGTTCCTGGGTTTTGCTTTTCCGGTTGACAATGAGGAAGAGATCGATACAATTCTGACGTCATTGCGAAAACAATATTATGACGCCACCCACCATTGTTATGCCTGGCAGCTGGGTTGCGGACAGAATATGAGCTTTCGATACCATGATGACGGAGAACCTTCCGGGACGGCGGGAAAACCAATCCATATCGCTATCGCACGACATGAACTTACACATATCCTGGTTGTTTCCGTACGCTATTTCGGAGGCACCAAGCTCGGTACCGGCGGACTTGCACGGGCATACGGACAGTCGGCCATGGAAACACTGGACGCTGCAAAGATCGTCGATGTTGAAAAAGGAATGCATTTGCGTTTTACGTGTTCATACGAACAGCATTCGATCCTGATGCACGTACTCAACGAACATCATATCATATCGCTGAAACAGGATTTTTTAAGGGATGTGACTCTCGATGTGGAGCTTGATGAGCAGGAGATCCCTCAATTGCTTGAAAAAGTTAAAAACGCTACCAACGGTAACGTAGAGGGCAGGATCCTGAATACACCGGAGAATGATACTGATATTTTTAAGAACTCAAAATAATTTTATATTTGATCTATATTGGAAGACAATAAAGATTTATTCTAATTCAATTGTCCATTTTCAATTGAATATGAAGTTCATCAAGCTGTTTTTTATCCACTTCGCTTGGTGCGCCGTCCATCGGTGACTGTGCCGTGGTCGTTTTGGGAAAAGCGATCACTTCACGAATAGAATCCTCTTCGCACAGGACCATGACAAGCCGGTCAAAACCAAACGCGATGCCACCGTGCGGGGGTGCCCCGTATTCGAATGCACCCATAAGGAAACCGAATTTTTCCTGTGCTTCCTCCGATGATATCCCAAGTGCCCTGAACATACGGCTCTGCAGTTCACGATCATGTATACGTATGCTCCCGCCTCCTATCTCATACCCGTTTAAAGCAAGATCATATGCACGGGCTTTTACGGAGAGCGGATCAGTCTCGAGCTTATCAACATCTTCGGGTTTCGGCGAAGTAAAAGGATGGTGACGTGCCATTAGCCGGCCGCTTTCGCTGTCTTTTTCAAATAAGGGGAAATCCACTACCCATGCGGCCTTAAACTGGTCTTTACGGATCAAATTGAAATGTTTTGCGATAGCCAGGCGAACGGCACCCAAAGCTGTTAATGCCGTCTCCCATTCATCCGCCATAAACAGTAACAGATCTCCCGTCTCGGCCTGACAATCCGATATAAGGTTCTTCGCGGCGGCGTCCGGAATGAATTTTGCGATCCCGCCATCGAGACCGGTTTCATTCAATTTGACATACGCCATTCCCTTAGCTCCGTATTTTTTAGCCAGTTCCGTCAGTTCGTCGATCTGTTTGCGGGAAAAACCGGCAGCTCCCGGTACGCGTAATGCACGTACAACATTACCGCTGTCCAAAGCGGAATGAAAAACACCGAAAGTGCTTTTCTTAGCCGCTTCCTCAACATTGCAGATCTCCAGACCGAAACGCAGGTCCGGTTTATCCGAACCGAAACGCTCCATGGCTTCCTCAAAGCTCAAAACAGGGAAAGGCGTTGGAATATGTATTCCCTTGACCTCATAAAAGATTCGGACGATCATATTTTCCATAATGCCGCGAATATCTTCTTCATCTACAAAAGACATCTCACAATCGATTTGCGTAAATTCCGGCTGCCGTTCGGCGCGTAGATCTTCATCACGAAAACATTTCACGATCTGGAAATAACGATCATATCCGGCTACCATTAATAACTGTTTATACGTCTGGGGCGATTGCGGCAGAGCATAGAATTTTCCGGGATTGATCCTGCTGGGAACCAGATAATCCCGTGCACCTTCGGGGGTTGATTTCATCAGAACAGGTGTCTCTATCTCCATAAAATCATGTTCCGTCAGATAACGGCGGACAGATTGAGCCGCTTTGTGACGGATCTGCATATTGCTTTGTAAGGTTTGGGTCCGCAGATCCAAATAGCGGTATTTCAGTCGCAGGTCTTCGCTTCCCGTTTCGCGTTTGTTGATCTCAAAAGGGGTCGGCTTTGCCTTGTTCAGCAGTTCAAAATCATGTGCAAGCAGTTCAATTTCTCCGCTTGCGATTTTTGGATTGACGGAATCTGCAGGTCGCGCTGCTACAAGACCGGCTACTGCGACAACATCTTCATTATTGAGATGTTTGATGACATTCAGGACAGCCTCAGGCAAATCATTATCGAATCGTACCTGGACGACACCGTAACGATCACGGATATCGACAAAATATATACCGCCAAGATCACGACGTGCACTTACCCAGCCGTTGATCCTGACCTTTTTTCCTTCTACGGACATATTCAGACTGCCGCAGGTATGATCACGTTTTAATCGCATTGTAATTCCCCGTTTAATCCGCGCATAAAATACATGAAATGGGTGATAATTCAAATGCTTTATTTGCGCTGATTGTTGCCGATCATTTGTTCAAACGCACATTTAAATAAGGTATCCAAAATGTTCATGTCGCATTGCCGCGCCCTCCTCCTGTCTTTTATCGACGGAAATCAGCCTCCGAAAATTGCTTTCATGAGATACGCAAAACCGATCCCGGCGTAATTTCCAATGATCCATCCGGCAATACCGACCAACATGCCAGTCATAATGACTTGCTTGTTTTTTAAAACGGCGGCGACGACAGGAACAAAAGGAGGTGAATAGATCAAAGCGGTCATTGCGACCAGATGGGTGTCACGATCAACCTTTGTCAGTTTTGAGACCAGCGTATGAATAATGAAAGATAGTCCCAGCAGAACGGCAACATAAAGGATAGTGATGGGAGCCGTATCCATTAGTTTCGAAATATCCGCCATTGAACTGACAATCAATGCAAAGATCAATAAAAGATAATGCCCTAATTGAAAGGTCATTTTGATCTTTCTAATCTTTTCAATAAATGAAGCAAGTATACCCAGCGTCGTGATGATCAGGATCGCTATCACTGAAGACAGTTCATTGGCTACCAGCGGATCCATATTCTTTGCCAGCATTTTTTCCGCTATGAGACTGGCCCCTCCACCGATGGCAAAAATAAGAACAGCAATGCCGAAGGCTACAGCCAGAGGCCAAAAATGTTTTTTTTGATATCCTTTAAAGTAAGGATCAAAACTATCTTTCCCGATCGTTGTATTTTGTTCGTTACCGCCTGGCATCTTAAAAGCTGGCAGCAGTTTTTTCAAAGCCCTTGGGATCACGGTCAGGATAAGAAGCAACAGAACCGCTCCAACAAAGACATCCGACGTATGAACGGCGATATAATTGGTTTGAGAGATTTTCAATGCCGAACCGATTGAGGCAAGGTTGGGTGTACCACCGGTATAACAACCGATCAGCATACCGGCCATCTTGTATGCTTCTTGACCCAGATTGGATTGAAAGATTAGATATGCAATAAATGAGGCGATTATCACAGACAGCAAAGCTCCACCAAAAGATTTCGCGGCCAAACCAGCTTGTTTTCCCCACCCGCGCAAATTAAGAGAAAAAAAGATAAGCGGCAATGCAATCGGAATGGTCAGCATGTTAAAAATACTCTGAACACCTGAAAAGTCATCTGGGAGTATGTTAATATTTCCGATCAGCAAGCCGATACCATAACACAAAACGATCGCACCGACACTATCCAAGAACTTACTTCTTGAACATAACCAAAGCAAAAAAGCTGGACAAGCCAGAAAAAACAGAACCCATATAATCGTGATAATCATAAATCCCTCCTTGTGTAATCAACGTATTCCCCCACAGAAAATTACATATTAATTCATTCTACACCAAGAAATAATTACCCTTAGAATTTCCGCTTTAATATAATTGGTATTGACTGATCTTCCTTTCTATATTTATACATGCGTATCGCTCTCATACAACCGCCCATTGAGGATTTTTATTCAAGTCCGCAGC
>CAZHTR010000020.1:0-22033 GCA_964535585.1 uncultured bacterium
GCTTAATTTTTACTTGGTTTTTAATACAGTACATCCTGAACTTGTTTCAGGATCTGCAATTATTTCCCACAATCTGATATTTTTTCAATTTTCCCTGTCATAATTGTGACCCTTGTCACAGCATTATTTTCTCAATTCTCTTAAATTATAGATCCA
Organism: uncultured bacterium; assembly: GCA_964535585.1. Taxonomy (GTDB): domain Bacteria; phylum Fidelibacterota; class Fidelibacteria; order Fidelibacterales; family Fidelibacteraceae; genus M50B103. The sequence goes on from CAZHTR010000020.1 coordinate 157, forward strand.
TGAAAGACGCTTACACCTACATACTTTCACATAAGACCAGAACAACACTTTACATCGGTGTTACCAATGATCTTGAAAGAAGGATGTTTGAACATAAAGCCGGAAAGGGGTCGCTGTTCTGTGCAAAATATAACGTGAATATCCTTCTTTATTTTGAGCATTTTCATTTTATGGCAGAAGCCATCGCACGGGAAAAACAACTGAAGCGTTGGCATCGGGAATGGAAATGGAATCTGATCAAAAAAGAGAATCCGGACCTGAAAGATCTCTCCGGACCATGGTTCGATAAAGCGATGTTACGTGATATTAAAGCATATGCAATGAGCAGTGACAGAAAGGTATTGTGAATATACTTTGCTTCATAATTAAAAACGTGAGATCCTGAAACAAGTTCAGGATGACACACTTGGGTATGGATGGCATACTTGGGTATGGATGACATACTTGGGTGTGTTGGTATATTTGAGTGTGGATGACATTTTATCCGTGTAGATAGTATGTTATGCATATTCTCGCACAGAAGGAATATCCTTTTCAGTATTCCTTACGATCTGACTGACAGAATCACAGAACCCTTAAACCTTTAAACTTCTTTCACCCTCAAACCCCAAAATAATATCGCATTCATATCAAAAATAGTCCATGCAGGATATTTTAAACTGTATTATATTCTGACACGTAATAAAAAGAAAGGTAAAGACCATGATCCTAACAACAACAGAGAAGATCCCGAACAAAGAGGTCACGGAAATACTCGGTATCGTACGCGGAAGCACCGTACGGGCACGTAATCTGGGGCGGGATATTTTTGCCGGTTTGAAAAGCGTCGTGGGCGGAGAGATCTCGGAATATACCCAACTCCAGGCCGAATCCAGAGAACAGGCTTTGCAGCGGATGGTCGAAGACGCGGAAAAACTGGGCGCGGACGCGATCGTGAATGTGCGCATCGCAACTTCTATGGTGATGCAGGGCGCCGCGGAGATCCTGGCCTACGGTACAGCCGTGAAACTGGGCTGATATGAACACTCTCGTGAACATCATCTTCAGCATTTACGGTCTGGGCGTGCTTATTGCGCTTATTCTGCTGGTCTATTTTATTGTTAAGCGCGTAAAAGATAAAAAGTCCGAGAACTTCGAGAAACGGGATAACTGATCAGAAGGCAGAAGGCAGAAGGCAGAAGCCGATAGACGGGAAAACCCGTGCAAATACAGACCCGGACTTTCCCCGCATTCTTTTTTAATGTTTTCGTTTGCGGGAGTTTTTTGCGTTCATAAAGAAGGATGAAGAATATGAAGATCATCGACCCAAGGACCGTGCCGGCATTTCCCTATGCGGAAAGGCAGAAAAATCTGCTCTACCGTGCGGAAGAATTCAAAATGCGGATCATAGAACTGGATAAGGGTGGGGAACTGCCCGAATGCGAGATGCGCTCTTACGTTATTTTCTCCGTGATTTCCGGAGAAATTGAGATAAGGGTCGATCATCAGCTTTCCCTTCTGCACGAAGGGAATTGGCTGATCTCGGAGCCCGCCCTGTTTTCCATGAAAGCCATCCGGGCGTCACGCCTGGTCGGCATACAGATCGCAAAACAAAAAATATAAAATGCAACTGCTTACCGTCATCGCCGTTCTGGCACTTCTGTTTTCTCTGATCGCCGACAGAAAAAAGACCTTTGAGGGTGTCAAAAAAGGACTGATCATGCTTATCCGGATCCTGCCCTCCATTTTATCGGTGCTGATCCTGGTGAGCGTGGTCTTGTATTTCCTGCCGAATGAAGTGATCGTTCGTTATCTGGGCGAAGAGGCGGGATTTTCCGGCTATGTTCTTGCCGCCCTTGGCGGTTCGGTCGCCCTGATCCCCGGTTTTATCGCCTATCCCCTGGCCGGCTTGCTGGTCCGTACCGGTGTTAGCTACCCGGTGATCGCCGTATTCATCACCACCCTGATGATGGTTGGGGTCCTTACCCTGCCCGTGGAGATCCGGTATTTCGGCGTAAAGGCTTCCCTGCTGCGCAATGCTTTGTATTTGCTCGCAGCCCTGATCATCGGAACCCTGATAGGAGTATTCTACCTCACATGAACGATCTGCTGAAAAAAAATCTCGGGAATTTCTTCGTTATCGTCGCCTTCACGCTGTTCACAACGGTGTCCTTTCTGAGCGGTTTTGAACCCGGCATCGGTATCTTCCGCGAACAATTCTTCAGTTTCCTGAAGGAGATGATCCTCTTCCTGCCCCTGATGTTCATCCTCATCGGTCTCGGGGATGTCTGGATCGACCGGGAAAAAGTCGAGCGGCACATCGGCAGTGAATCCGGTGTAAAAGGGATCATCCTGGTCATATTTCTTTCCATGGCGCAGGCAGGTCCGCTCTACGGCGCTTTCCCTGTAGCCTATCTGCTCTGGAAAAAAGGCGCGGGGGTCCGTAACATGTTCATTTATATCGGTGCCTTCTGCACCATCAAGATCCCCATGCTGACCTTTGAGATCGGCTTCCTGGGGTGGAAATTCTCGCTGCTGCGGACCCTGTTCTCCCTGCCGCTGATCATCCTTATCGCCATCCTGATGGAAAAAATACTGAAAAGACGCACGTTTGAAGTCAAGCAGCCTTAGATATCAATAACTTGCCGGAATGTATACGGCAAAGAACAATTTCTTGTCATTTGTTTTTTTTGTTCCTAAACTTGGGGCGTAAGTAATAATGATATAAAGGGAATAAGAACAATACACCTATACCGCCGATACGGGGAGATAAGTGTAATTGGGTTTATATGGATGTTGTAGGCAATGAAAAAATGACATTATTATTAACTGCAAATCAACATGTACAGGTTCTTGACAAATTAATAGAATTTGCAAAGAGACTAAACAATACAGCAACACATTCTGCTGGAATTGAATATACTTCAATTATGAGTTGCTTCTTTCTGCATCAATTATCATCTGCAACAACATTATCAAAACTCTATGTTGATTACACTTCTGAATGGTTTCCAGTAACAGTTGGATACACAATTGTTAGGCCAATGTTTGAAATAGATGTAAATGCGCACTACTTAACTTTAGATCCAATTGATTACTCAAGACAGTATATTGAATTTGAGAAAGTTATTAAATTCAAACAGATGGAAGCTATTAAGAAAAATAGAGATAGTAAAAATGAAAGTTGGAGAGAAGGGATGAACCTAATGTGGGAAGATTTTTGGAAAGAAAAAGAAGATGATATTGAAAACTGTTATAAAAAAGTAGAAAAAGCGTTTTGTAAGACTAACAAGAGTGGAAAACTTCAAGTTTTCAATAACTGGACTGGTAAATCTATCAGACAATTAGCTGTTGAGGTTGACCATAAAGAAGCATATGAGGTTTTCTATTCTGAATTATCATCCTTTACTCATGGAGATGTCTCTTTAGCTAATAGATTTCTTAGACTAGATACGAAGGGAATCAGATGGACCATGAGATCTAATGAATTTGATGTAGGTAATGTTTTTAGATTTGCAGCAACTTTTTTCACCTGTTTCTTGGAATTATTTGGCAAGCAGTTTAATACATGGGAAGAAAATGATATTTATAAATGTTGGAAAGTTAATAATAATGAGTAGTCACTGCCTACAACATGCCATAAATGCCATTAAAACAGGCATTTATAGCTGTCCGTTATTTCTTATTACTGCAAATAAAACATCTTTTGTGAAAGGGTCCCCTCAATCGAACTTCCTCCTGCACTCAAACAGGGATCTTTATCAAAATACGGAGTGATCATGAACGATGAATTGGAACAAGAGATCGAAGCGATCATCCACGGCTATAATCGCCGGGGACTGCCCGAATTCGAAGGCTATTCCCCCGAAGAAATGCGGATGATCCTGTATGACACCTTCGGGGAACGTAGCCCTTTGCATCTTAATGCGCTTACGACCGAAGATTATCGGCACAGCCCCATGTTCAACCAGGTCCGCTATCTCGCGGAAATCATCATAAGATCCGGTGAATTGAAATTAACTGCCAAGGGATATCTGCCGCCGAAGATCGTGGAAGAGCTCTATACTCAGGGTTTTCTGAAGGAAGAATTGATCGAATATAAAATGACAACGGTTTTCAGAGAATTTGATTTGAAAACCATTGAGCTGGCACGTATCCTGCTGGAATTATCCGGGATAATAAAAAAGCGCCATGGGAAATTAAGTCCGACCAAAGCCGCGGAAAAGGTCCTTGCGGACGATCACGCCTGCTTCCGGCGTATCTTCACGACCTACACGGATACATTCTATTGGCCTTACCTGGATGGATACACAGAAAACGATATCGGCAAATTGGGATACGGTTTTTCTCTGATCCTTCTGAGCAAATACGGGGGTATTAAGCGTTCCGAAAATTTTTATTCGGATCGTTATTTCAGAGCTTTTCCGCAACTGCTGGCCACCGTCCCCAAACCCATCTACGGGTCTGCGAAAGACGATGCCCGCCATGCCTATATTCTGAGAACTTTTACACGATTTTTATTTTACTTTGGGCTTGTGTCCCTGACCGAAGGAAAAAAATATATCGAGGATCTGAAAATCCAAAAAACGGACCTGTTTGGCCGGCTCATTTCCTGCGATCCTCCGGGAAGCGCCGAGATGCTTCGGGATCTGCAGAATATACCTCCCGGGGAAGTAAACTGATCCACCTATATGTTTGGATAGGAACGATGAAAATTCAATTGTATAAAGATGAAATGAAACTGCTCAAGACCCTTATCATCCTTGATGATGATATTGAGCGGGCTATACATAACGCCGTAATTAAAGACGGGCAGTTCGTTATTGACGTGGATGATGATCTCTGTCAGGACCTGGCGGACGCTATTGCCGCGGAAGCCAACCATGCGGATACCCGACGGCATGAAAAAGCCCTGGATGATCTTTGGGACAGAGTTCTGGACCAGATTGATATTCCTCCGCAGTAATTGCATCTTCGCAGACGTATTTCCTTTATTTCATTTTTTATTCCAATAAACAACACACAAGATCGTTATAAACTTTGCCTTTGCCGGAAAAGAAAACAGGAGAAAATATAATAAGAAAAGTAATATTGCATTTGTGATATAAAATATAGCACTTGACAAAAGGTATATTATTATTTACTTTTTGTTTGTGTCGGGGGACGAAAAATGAAATGTTCTGAACTATACCGCTTGCTTAAAAAGAACGGTTGGTATCCGGTTTCGCAAAAAGGCTCACACATCAAACTGCGGAATGACAGATTCCCGGGGCGAGTGATCATTTTCCCGGATCACGGTCAGCGGGAAATTGGCAAGGGGCTCGAAAATAAACTGTTAAAGGACGCCGGTTTGAAAGAGGATGATCAAAATGAAAAAGTTCAATAAAGAAATTACCGTCATCATTGAAAAAACCGATACCGGATTTTCCGCGTTTTGCAGTGATCATCCAGTTTATACGACCGCTGGAAGCATTCCCGAACTGATGGATAATGCCGTTGAGGCACTGTGTCTGTATTTTGAAGATCAGAATATTGAAATAACACAAGAACACATAAAATTCGAGATCGATTTTCAGCAATTCTTTCAATACTATAAGGTGATCAACGCCAGATTGCTTGCCGGCCGCATCGGCATGAATCCCACGCTGATCTCCCAGTATGTGCGCGGACATAAAAAACCTTCCGACAAACAAGCGGAAAAGATCATCAGTGGTCTTCATCTTATCGGACGGGAATTGGCGGAGATTGAACTGATCTATAAATAAAAGACCAAAGGTTAACATAAATTAAACGCGACCGTCCGGACGGATAAGTAAGATTCCAGCACCCCGCCGATCTTGATACACTTCTTCGCTTCTTCGCTTATCTGCTTATTTGCTTATTTGCTTCTTCCTACTTCATCAACGGTATTTCTACCGAAAATTCCCGTCCCTCACGATGAATAAGGGCATTGATCTTGTCGCCGGTCTTTAAATAAGCAGTATTGATAATATCGATGATATCCTGAAGACGGTTGACCTCCTGGTCATTGATGGAAAGGATGATATCCCCCACTTTCAGTCCGGCCAGATCGCCGGCCTTGCCTTTCTGCACATCCAGAATGATAATACCGTGGTCGGTATCGAGTTTGTAATAGTCAATAATGGACTGCGTCAGGCGTTGACCCGAGAGTCCGAAATCCCAGCCGCGTTCGATCTTGCCGTGGGTCTTGAGCTCTTCTACAACCTGCCGTATACGGTTAGACGGAATGGCAAAACCGATGCCGATGGAGCCGCCCTCGCCGTACTGCGTTCCGCTGAAAATGAAGGTATTCAATCCGATGAACTCCCCGTTCATATTGATCAGTGCGCCCCCGCTGTTCCCGCTGTTGATACTGGCGTCGGTCTGGATCATATCCTGATACACGTGTCCGCTGCCGGTTTCCCCGAAATTCATACGGATACTGCTGATAATACCGGCCGTAGCGATGGGTTTGTCGCTGACATCGAACAGTCCGAAGGGATTCCCCAGCGCAATGACCCATTCGCCGATGATGATATCGTCGCTGTCCCCCATTTTCACGCAGGCGAATTCCTCGCCTTCGATCTTCAGCAGTGCGATATCGGTGAGGGGATCAACACCGATGATCTCGGCGGCATGTCGCTTTCCCCCGGTAAGCGTGGCGTACACCTCAACGGCATTCTCGCCCAGTACATGTGCGTTGGTCACGATGTAACCATCCCTTGAGATCATCACTCCGCTGCCTAAACTCTGGACCCGGCGTTTGTTCCGGTTATTCGGAAAAAAGAAATTAAAGAAGGGGTCGCTGAAAAAAGGACTTTGGGTGATCTGTTCGCGGGTCACATGCACACCCACAATAGCCGGCGAGGCTTTTTCGATGGTATGCGTGATCGCAGTCTGCCGGCTGCGGCCGATCTCTTCACTGATCTCGGCGCGTGATGGCGTTTCGAGAATATCGGGCATGTGCTGCGGCGCCAGAAGCGCAGTGCGACGCGCATCCAGATAGAGCTGAAAAGACAATATAAATAAGATCAGACCCACGATCAGCGCAATAACGGAATAGATCCCTTTTTTCATGTTTACTCCTTTTCCCAGTCAATGGGAATATCATAATCGACCCGGACCAAATACAGTCCCTGCGGCGGCGCCGTAAAGGCGGTAAAGGGAACGGGGTTGTTCTCAAGCAAGGCGGCAAAGTCGTCCGTTGTCAGCCGACCCTTCCCCACTTCCGTCATGGTGCCGGTCAGAGAGCGTACCATGGAATGCAGGAAGCGATTGGCGCTGACGGAATAGATCATGCGATCGCCCTCACTGTTCCATTCCGAACGCGAAACGATGCAGCGCTTGTGTTCCACTTCCGCCTGCGCGGAACAGAAGGCCGTAAAATCATGTTCGCCCATGATCATCTCCGCACAGATCCGCATGGATTCCACATCGAGGTCATGGTACAGCGGCCAGACGCGTAAGCGGTCCAGTGCCGTTTCGCGGCGACTGACGATATAGCGGTAGTGCCGCATACGCGCCGAAAAACGCGCGTGAAAGTCCTTATCTCCTCCGGCGGTGCGGATCACCCGAATATCCGGCGGCAGGAGTGTATTCAATGCGGCTCTGAGGTTCAGGTTCTTCAGTTCGCGCGGCGCATCGAAATGGATGATCTGCGCCAGGGCGTGTACACCGGCGTCCGTACGGCCGCTGCCGTGCACGCGCAGGGGTTCACGGTACATTTTCTCCAGCGCGGCTTCGATCTCTCCCTGAATGGTGGGAAAACCGGGCTGCAGCTGATATCCCGCGTAGTTGCTGCCGTCATATTCGACCTGAAGGATAAAGCGTTCTTTTGTCATTCCTGATTGTATCCCCGGCTGGTCATTGCAATGGACAGATGTTCCGCGCGTTCCAGTGACGAGATGATCGTGGGAAAGATCAGAGAGATATAGTATCGGATCCTTGCGATCAAATATTTCGGGCGCCGGATCCCCATGATGCGGTGCACCTGCTGCAAAGAGCGGAATTCATCGCGGATCAGTGAGGTATAGCGCATGGCAAGCGCCAGCGGCTGCACCAGTCGCGGCGGTCCGATCCTCTCCAGAAAGGCAATGGTCGATGAAAAGGACAGGGAGGGTCCGCTTTTAAGCAAATAGCTCATGATAAACAGAATATTCGCGTTGCGTGCGGTAAAATAGAGTGCTTTATCCCACAGCGCCCATTGGCTGAATGCCTGCCAGTAGGCGGTCTCTCCGAAGCGGAAAAAAAGGTGCACCGCAAGGGTGAACAGAACAAGCAGGATAAGTTTGGAGAAAAAGCCAAAGATAGCTTTGCGCTGAGCGCTGGCCAGACTCAGAACGGCAAACAGAAGGAAGACCGCCGCCTGTCCCCACAGAACAGGAACGAAGAACACCCCGATAAAAGCGAGGCAGGAAATGATAATACGAAGATGTTTCAGTGTGTTTTTCATGCTCAGAAGGATAATCCCAGATACAATGCGGCGCCCCCGCTGCCCGCAGAAGCAAAGGCGGAGAGTTGCATATCCTTATTTTTCAAATAACGGACATTGATCACACTGGCGATGCGATTGACGATAAATCCGCTGATCAGAAATTCGCTGCTGAGCAACGTAAGTTCTTTCTTCCGGTACAGATCGCGGTACTGTTGCCGGTTGTCCGTATCATCCCATCCCCAGGCATAAGCGGGATCCCATATCTTTTCGGGTGTACGGTTTTCCAGCATACGAGTCTTATGCGCTTCGTAGGAAGCATAATTGCCCATATCTGCCCAGTATTGCTGACTTTCGGGAAAATCCTGCATCCCGGCATGCAAACGGGTATAGATGATCAGATCCCTGTTCTGCACTCCCGCCGAATACCGCAGTCCGCCAAAACCCAGCCACAGCGCGGCTTCCACCCCCATAAACAGATAAGCACTGCCGGACCCGTAGGCCGTCTCACCCCATCCGGGAAGGACAATGCTTTTCAGCATCGTGTTTTTGGGTCCAGTCTGCTGCGCGAAAAGTGATGCGGTTAACAACAGTGCGGTAAGTATCACAGGGAATCGTCGTTTCATAATGGTCCTTTTCTAACTTGATCTGACAAAGAATAATATCGCCGATACGGCGTTTAAAATCAACATCCAAATCGAGAATTTCAGCAACGCGCTTTGTACGTTCTCTTTTGCCGGGGGTTCCGTCATAAATGCACCGAGGATAAAAGCCACACCGCCCGGGCGACTGAGTTCGACCTCACATCTAATCGAGTCCTTTTCAAGATAAAAGAACAGTTCGCCCCGGTAGCGGGCGTTCAGCGTATCCGTACTGAAAACATAGTCATGTTCTTCCAGCAGCGGTACGATCTTTGTGATATAAGGTGTTTCCGGCGGAAAATATACCGACCGTTCCGGGTTCTCATCCGCAAAGAGCAGAATGAAACACGGCAGCATCAGCCATATTATTATTTTTTTCTTATGTGCCATAATGAGAGTATGATACCTGCAAGACTGATGATCACCATCGTTACACCGAACCAATTTCCCGCCCGCACATACAGGGGTTCATACCGGGCGGCATATAACGTCCGGTCCAGGATCCCGGTCGTATAGAGCGGCAGCGAACCGAGTACACGTCCTTTTTCATCAATGAACATGGAAATGCCGGCATTCGCCGAACGTGCCAGCGGCTTGCGGGTCTCCACCGCACGCACAATGGCGATGGCGGCATGCTGGTGCGGACCCATAGAGCGGCCGAACCAGATATCGTTGGTGACCAGAATGTTGTATTTGCTTTTCCCCTCAGCGGCAAAACGGCGTACCGTATGCGGAAAGACCGAATCGTAACAAATGATAGGAGTGACCGGGATATTATCTTTGGTGATGCGCGGGACCTCCCGGTTCTTGCGCGTTTTGAAATCGCTCTGCCCGTATTGCATATTATTCAGCCATTTCAGCCACTTACCTCCGGGCGTATATTCCCCGAAAGGGACCAGATGGATCTTATCGTAAATATCCGCACGGAAGGCCGCGTGATGGGGTTCGAACACAAAGATACTGTTGGTACTTCCGTATCCGCCCAGGGTATCCGTATAGAAAAAATCCAGACTGCCCGTGATCAGGGTACTGCGGGTCTCTGCGGCGCAGCGGGTCAGGATGTGACTGATGTACACCGAGGAACGCAGATAATAGGGTACTGCCGTTTCCGGCCAGATAATAACATCGGGCCGTATCTCCGTTTCAACCCGGCTAAGGGAGTCCATTTTATTAATGATGGGGATACGGTTTGCGGGTTCCCATTTTTCCTTTGCGCCGACATTTGGCTGTATGACCCGGAAATGCAGTTTTTCCGGAGCATGCATCGGAACGTTCAGTATAAGGATCCCGTAAAGAAAAGGTATCAGCAGTACCGCACCCAGCGCGGCAAATCGTTTCCATGAAAAACTTCGCAGTAAGCGGAAAAGAATGATGTTCGTCAGCAGCAGCATGAAGGACACCGTATAGACACCTCCGATATCCGCCTGCTGGATGTAGAGCGTGTTATACGCCTGTGAATGGCCCAGCGCAAGCCAGGGGAAGCCCAGGGTACCGAAAGAACGCAGGAATTCGACGGCAACCCAGATAAAAGGTAAGAGCAGAAAAGCATATGAACGGTTTTTACGTTGAATGATCTTATATAGCATACCGATCACACCGTAATTCAGGGCCAGAACGCCCGCAGCCAGGAACATGGAAAGGGTTGCCAGCCAGGCGTGCGTACCGCTGTTGAATGCCAGCCAATGAATGGAGAAGACGCAATAGAACAACCCCCAGACCAGACCGGTCAGAAAACCGTTCTTGTTTTTTTCCAGCACATAAAAAAGTGGCAGAAGCGAAAAAAAGGCGGTATAGGACTGGTTCATGGGTGCAAAGGCCAGACCGGTCAGCAGCACCGAAGCCAATAAAAGCAATACGTCTTTCCATGTCATTTTCATCGTTTCACCTTTGTGTCCAGATATTCCTGCAGCATGATACGTGCTGCCGTCTGATCGATCTTTCCTTTGTTGTTTCTTGTATTTATCCCTTGCATTCGCAGAATATCCTTTGCCTCTACGCTGGTATAGCGCTCATCCCAGGGAATAAGCGGGATATCCAGTTCCGCCTCCAGCATGGCGATCAGCTTATCCACGATCAGAGTTTGTTCGGTCTTCCTGCCGGAGGTGCCGATGGGATAACCGATAACCAGTGTTTCCGGGGAATGTTCCCGGCAACAGTCAAGGATCTGCCGCACCCCGTCCTCCAGCGAGGAGATACTCAATGTTTCCAGCGGGGTAGCAATGATCTTCAGGGGATCGGACAATGCAAGACCGATGCGGCGGTTCCCAAAATCGACGGCAAGAATGCGGGACATGACGGATCCTCAGGCTTTTCGCGGTCTGGATAAATATTCTTTCAGGATCTTACCGGCTTTAAAGTGGATCTTTTTACGAGGCGGCACATAGATGACCTCATTGGTCTTCGGATTGCGGGCCTGCGGTTTGGCTTTGGAGTTTTTGACCTCGAATACGCCGAAATTGCGTATTTCGATTCGCACGCGATCACCGGAATCATCCATTAGAAGTTCCATGATAGCCGAAAATATCTCATCCATGTATTTTTCAGTCTCGTAGATGCGTAAGTTGGATCTCTGCCGGATAAGTTTTGCGACATCTTTTTTCGTGAACGTCTTCTTTTCCATTTTATACTCCTGGTTTATGTTCTGTCGATGGTTAATACACCCGGGATATTCTTTAATTTCTGCATGATGTGCTCGGCATGCTTCAGGCTTTCAACCATCACGGCGACCTCGCCGCGCGCAAGTTTGCCTTCCACGGAAAAATTGATACTGAGCATATTGGTATGCAGGTCATGCACCACATGTGATACATCGTAGATCAGGTTCGGACGGTCCTCCCCCACGATCTTGATCCGGGTTACAAAGGTGCGTCCGGATTTGACATGCCATTTTACATCAATGAACCGGTCTTTTTCTTCCTCGAGATTCGGAATATTCCGGCAATCGTGGCGATGTACCGTAATGCCACGCCCCCGTGTGATAAAACCGATGATCTCATCGCCGGGAATGGGATTGCAGCATTTTGCGAGCTGAACGAGCATATTCTCTTGACCGCTGACACTGATCCCATTCGTGGACCGGTATTGCTTGATCTGCGGCGTTTCCTCTTCGGGTTCCTTCGTTTCTTCTTTTTGATATAATTCGTGGATGATGTGCTTGACGGTCAGTTCGCCTTTTCCGATCGCCTGATAGAAAAGGTTCTGGGTGTCAAAACCGAAATGTGTGTAACTGTTCTTTACCTCCCGTATCTTGGGATTAAGTTTGGCTTTGCGCAGTTCTTTGTCAAGGATCTCCTCGCCGAGTTTGACGCTTTGTTCGAACTCATGGCGTTGCAGCCATTTGCGGATACGGTGTTTTGCACGATTGGTGGTGACAAAACGCAGCCAGTTATAACTGACGTTATGGTTGTTGGATGTGATGATCTCAATACGGTCGCCGCTGGACAGTTTTGAGTTCAGGGAAACGATCTTGCCATTGACCTTGGCACCGATGCAGCGGTAACCCACTTCGGTGTGCACCCCAAATGCAAAGTCCAGCGCTGTGGAATTCACAGGCAGTTTGATCAGATCTCCCTTTGGAGTAAAAACAAAGATCTCATCATTGAAGAGGTCGATCTTCAGCGTTTCAAGGAATTCCTCGTCGTCCTTGGTGTCGTTCTTGAGAATATCCACCAGGTCGCGCAGCCACTGGATATGACGATCCAGATCATCCGTATCATCCTCTTCTTTGTATTTCCAGTGCGCCGCGATCCCCACCTCTGCAGTTTTATCCATCTCATCCGTTCGGATCTGGATCTCGATGGGAATTCCCTTGGGTCCGATGACGGTAGTATGTACGGACTGGTAGCCATTGGATTTCGGTGTAGCGATAAAATCACGGAAACGTTCGGTAATGGGCGTGAATTTCTGATGCACGATACCCAGTACCGAGTAACAATGTGTGATGGAACTCACAATAATACGAATGGCCAGAATATCGAAGATCTCCTCCAGCGGACGGTTCTGGCGCACCATCTTGTTATAGATGGAAGTAAAGTTCTTGATACGTCCGAAGACCTTGGCTTCAATATTCTCTTCTTTAAGGTATGTGGTGATCAGGGCAATAAAATCATCGATATCCTTCTGGGACCGTTTTTTCTGGGCTATGATCTTTTCGCTCAGTTCCGCATAGGCCTCCGGCTCCAGATGTTTAAGTGCCAGGTCCTCCATTTCCATTTTCAGCCGGTACATTCCCAGGCGATGTGCCAGCGGCGCGTAAACGTCCCGGGTTTCGAGTGCGATGCGGCGACGTTTTTCCTGGGGCAGGGCATCCAGCGTGCGCATATTGTGCAGCCGGTCTGCAAATTTGATGATAATGACCCGGATATCGTCTGCCACGCTCAGGAGCATCTTGCGGAAATTCTGTGCCTGCTGTTGCTTTTCGCTCTGAAATTTGATACCGCCGATCTTGGTCACGCCCTTCACGAATTGCACGATCTGGGGCGAAAATTCGTTGACGATGATCTCTTCCGAAATATTGGTATCTTCGAGAATATCGTGCAGGAGACCGGCACAGATCGTGGTAGTATCCATGTTCAGTTCCGCCAGGATCAGCGCGGTATTGTAGAGATGCTGGAAATACGGTTCGCCGGACTGCCGGTACTGTTCCTTATGTGCCTCTTCGGCATAGCGGTAGGCTTTCCATAAAAGAGGCAGATCGGTCTCATAATTGCTGTTGTATTGCTTTACAGCATTGATCAGAACCTTAAATTGTTCCGGGAATTTTTCGGGAAGCGGATAGGTCATATTTTTATTAGAAGGCCTTTTCTTCCGCTTCTTCCGCGTAGTTTTCGAACGGTGCGTCGAAGAAACGGACAATATTGTCACGGAATGTCAGACTGACCGACCCGGTTGGTCCGTTGCGGTGCTTGGCAATGATGATCTCGCCTTTTCCTTCGTCATCGGGATTCTTGGAATAATAGTGCTGCCGGTGAACAAAGAGAACAAGGTCGGCATCCTGCTCGATGGCACCCGAGTCTCGCAGATCGGAGAGTTTGGGATAATTATCCCCTCCGCGCTGTTCCGGGGCACGGCTCAGCTGCGACAGCGCCACGACGGGAATGTTCATTTCCTTCGCCAGTGCCTTGAGCTGCTGACTGATCATCGCCACTTCCTGCTGGCGGCTGTCATTGCGGTTGATGTTGGCATGCGCGATCTGCAGATAGTCGACGAAGATGATATCGAGTTTGCCCAAACGGCTTTTCAGCCGGCGCGCGCGGCTGCGCATGTCCAGCACATTCAGGTTGGGTGTAAAGTCAAAATAGATATGGGAGTCATTGATCTTCCCCGCAGCGGCCTGGAGGTTCTGCCACAGATTGGGTGGGATCTTGCCGCGCCGCAATTTCTGGTGATCGATACCGCTTTCCATACTCAGCAAGCGCATCGCGATACCTTCCTGGGACATTTCAAGTGAGAAAAAACCGGCATGGATATCATGGTCCAGGGCCATATTGCGTAACATGGAGAGTGCAAGGGCGGTCTTACCCATGGATGGCCGACCGGCCATGATCACAAGGTCGGACTTTTGGAAACCGTTCGTGATCGCGTCAAAGCGCATGAACCCGCTGGGGATGCCCACTACATCGCCATGATGCTGGGAAAGATTCTCGATATGTTCAACCGCCGGATGCAAAATATTTTTAATATCAACGAAATCCTGAGTAACACTGTTCTCGCGTAACAGAAAGATCTGCTGCTGGGCATTGTCCAGTATCAGATCGGTCTCCTCATTCTCGGAAAAGGCCTTATCGATCATTTCGTTGGAAGTTTTGATAATGGTCCGCAAAATATATTTTTCTTTGACGATATTTGCATAATATTCGATATTTGCGGCACTGGGAACCCGGTTGATCAGGTCCGAAATAGCCGCGGCACCGCCGGCACTTTCCAGTAATTTGAGTTTACCGAGCTTTTCGACCACGGATAACTGGTCAATGGGTTTGTGCTTGGCATCCAGTTCGGTCATTGCTCTGAAGATGAATTTATGCGCATCCACATAAAAACAATCCTCTTTCAGGATCTCCATGGCGCGGCTGGCGGCAACGTCTTCCTGCATCATGGATCCCAGAACGGCTTTTTCGGAATCCACGGATTGCGGCGGGATGCGTGTAATGTCTTGTTTATCTGTCATGTGGCCCTCAAATGATTTATTTAAGTTAATTAAACAAATTTGTAAAAGAAACAAAAATCACGATTAATATATGAATAATAATGATTTGCGTGTGGAAAATCCTGTGGATAAGTCACATAAAAAGGGGGATATCCGACCTACTGTTTGTCTTTACGATTCTTTGAACTGAGCTCCAGCAGACGGATCTTTTCGTTTTCGCTGAGACTGTCGTAACCGTTCATGGCAATGCGGTCCATCAGTTCGTCCATTTCGCGTTCTTCATCGGGTTTCATTTCGGACGGCGGTTTACGCGTAAAGTCACGCGGACCGCTGCTCTTTTTTTTCTTCCAGGGGAAACGGATCATATTGACCCTTGCGTTCTTTTGCCTGTACTGTGTCCAGAACAGATACAGGTAAGCAAAGATCATTCCGGATAAATGGGTGAAATGCGCAACACCATCCTGCAGACTTGCGCCGCCCATAGAGGCCATGAGTTCCAGCGCGGCAAAGATCATGACAAAATATTTGACCTTGATGGGGATGAGAAAATTCAGATAGATCACGCGGTTGGGATACATGACGGCAAAGCCCAGCAGGATCCCGTAGATCGCGCCGGACGCACCGATAATGGGAATGGTCGAGGCAGGCTGGACCAGCGCGGACAGGATGCCGGCACCTACGCCGCTGATAAAATAGAATTTCATAAAAAATCGGGTGCCCCACTGACGCTCGAGCTCGGTACCGAACATCCACAGTGCGAACATGTTGAAAAAGATGTGCATGAACCCGCCGTGCAGGAACATGTAGGTAAAGGGCTGCCAGATGAAGAAGCGTCCAAGGAAAAATTCGGGGACCAGTCCGCCGAACACGATCATATAGCGATTGAGCTGCGGGAGCAGCATTCCGAGAATAAAAATAACGGCATTGCTCATGATCAGGACCCGGATACCGGGCGTTAACTGTCTGCCAAACTGAAAACGATAATAGCTCATAGTACCTTCCTGAGTATGGTTACGGATCGTAGGGTTTTACAGTTTTCAAAGCGCGTGGCAAGGGCGTTCCACAACACACGGTTGATCAGGGTCGCTCTTTCCTTGTCCATGCTTTCTTTTCCGCAGATTCCCGGCTCCGCAGCGGGCATTTCTCTAAGTATAGTCATTACGGTATCGTCAAGTTCCCAGGACGGTAACTGGTCCGCACTGCAGTCGCTGCAGCAGATGTGTCCCCGGCGCGGGATAAAATACGCTTTCTGCAGTTTCGCACCGCAGACATAACAGTCAGCGGTATCCAGGGGGAGCCCTTCCAACTTCAGATACCGCAGGATAAAATACCAGTGTGCCTGCATGGCCGGTGCGCCGGCATCGATGGCGCTGAAGACCGCATGGATCATATCGAAGAGTGCTCTGTTCTGCTGATCTTCCTGTTCCTTATACAGGATCTCCAGCAGAATAGACCCGTAGAGGATCCCGTCCGCCTGTCCTTTGAGGTGAGTAAAGGGAAGTACGTTCTCTGCCTGCGCAAGGAACTGATATGCCCGTCCTTTCTTTTCATTGAAATGGATATTGAGCAGAGAGAAAGGTTCCAGGATACCTTTGAGCGGGCTTTTGGGAGAGCGGGCGCCTTTAGCGATGAGAATGAGCTTGCCGAAATCCCGGGAAAAACAATGTACGACCGCGGAAGTCTCGCCTTTGGGATTGATCTTCAGGATAAATGCTTGTGTGTTCTGAAGCATGATGATACCGCAAATCGCTTATACGGTCCGGATGCGGACCCTTAATACGCTTTTGCCAGAATGACCTGCCGTTTTGTTTTTCTGCCGGTATAGAAACAGGTTCCCTCACCGCCGGGCTGTTCAAAAGGAATACAGCGGACTGTGGCTTTGATGTCTTCCTGGATCGTGATCTCATCCTCACCGCTTCCGTCCCACCAGGCACGGGCGAACCCGCCGGCTTCGATCAGGGTTTTCAGTTCGTCGTAACTGCCGATATCCGTGGTATTGCTTTCCCGGAAGGCTTTCCGGCTTTGGAACATATCTTTTTGAATCGCATTCAGCAGTTCGCATACAGATCCGAGAAATGCGTCTTTACTTTTAATATCCTTTTCGCCTTTATCGCGGCGGACGACGACCAGGTTGCCGCTTTCCACATCGCGCGGTCCCACTTCAACCCGCAGGGGAACACCCTTCATTTCCCAGTCGTTGAACTTGAATCCCGGTGAAAGTGTTTCGCGGTCATCCACATGGAAGCGAACACCCTGTTCTTTCAGGGAAGCCGTGATGCGTTCCACGTAGGGCATGACCTGTGTCCGGGACGCATCATCGCGGTAGATGGGGACGATCACCACCTGGTACGGCGCGAGCCGCGGCGGTAAGATAAGTCCCTTATCATCCCCATGCGCCATGATCAGCGCACCCACCAGTCGTGTACTAACACCCCAACTGGATGCATAGACATATTCCTGTTCGTTGTTTTCGTTCTGGAAGGTCACATCGAAGGCTTTGGCGAAATTCTGACCCAGGTAGTGACTGGTACCGGACTGCAAAGCCCGTTTGTCACCCATCATGGCTTCGATGGTATAGGTATCGATCGCCCCGGCAAATTTCTCTTTTTCAGTCTTTTTTCCGTGAATTACGGGCATGGCCATGTATTCTTCGGCAAAATCCTTATATACATTGATCATTTTCAGCGCTTCGTCAACGGCTTCTTGAGCGGTCGCATGCGCGGTGTGCCCTTCCTGCCAGAGAAATTCCGTGGTGCGCAGGAACAGGCGGGTGCGCATCTCCCAGCGCACAACATTCGCCCACTGATTGATCAGCAGCGGGAGATCACGGTAGGAATTGATCCATTTCTTGTACATCGACCAGATGATGGTCTCCGAAGTGGGACGGATCACCAGCGGCTCTTCGAGCAGCTTACCACCCCCATGGGTCACTACTGCCAGTTCCGGTGCGAACCCTTCCACATGGTCAGCTTCCTTTTTCAGGAAACTTTCGGGGATCAGCATCGGGAAATAGGCGTTCACGTGACCCGTTTCCTTGAACATTCTATCCAGTTCGCTCTTTATGTTCTCCCATAAGGCATATCCGTATGGGCGAATGACCATACAACCCTTTACGGGAGAATAATCAGCCAGTTCGGCCTTTTGTACAACATCCGTGTACCATTTCGCATAATCCTTTGATTGCGGTGTAACGCCTTTGCTCATGACTGTCCTTTCCTGAATGCTTCCTATGTCACCGTGGCTTATAACCTGCGAATTTATACCGAAAATGCATCAATTGCAAGGCTTATGGCATCCGGCGGAAAAAGCGGGCCTTGATCTTCGATCCTTCGGAACATTGATCCCGAAGCTTCATACAAGTAAGGAATTTTGAAAATTGGGGCGCAAAGATAGCGGAAAAAGAAAAAATAAATTGAAAAACGTTAAAAAATTGTGCAAATTAGACAGATGAATTATTTGTGAACTAAGTAAATTGACGGTAGAAGAAACAATAACAAAAGGAGTGAACATGAAGTTTTTACGCCGAGACGGAAAAGACGTAAAACGTGCCGATGAGCTGAAGAAAATTTTTCCCGACTGGAATGAAAAGGAAGTCTGGCTGTTTATCGGTCCGCACGACGACGATATCGTGCTGGGTGCCGGGATCACCATGCGGGCCGCCATTGAAGCGGGTGTTGAAGTACATGCGCTTGTTTCCACCGACGGAGGTATGGGGTATTGCCATCTCGAACAAGAGAATACCATCGGAAAAATTCGCCAGAAAGAGACTATCGATTCCTTTAAGATCGTCGGACTGCCCGAAGAACGCATTTATTTTGCCGATATTCCGGACTGCGACACCACATCCTACATCGGACGCCGCAAGGCCAAGGCCGGCGATCCGGCCATTCAGGGATATACGGGTCTGCAGAATGCATTCACCTATTATATCCGCAAGGTAAAACCCACCCGCATTTTTCTGCCCACCGGCGCGGATCTGCATCCCGATCATAAGGTCGTTTACCAGGAAGTGCTGATCTCAATGTTCCATGCAGGCGGAAATATCTGGCCGGAGTTGGGTGAACCCGCGGCTACACCGATGGCATATGAATTCGGTGTGTACTGCGATTTCCCGACCCCTCCCAATCTGAAGATCGAAGCGGATGCGGACGTATTCAAGAAAAAACTGGACGGTATCCTTGCCTACAAGTCACAGGAACAGATCGCGTCCCTGGTTGAAGGCGTCAAAGCGGGCGGACCGCTGGAATATCTCCGGGAGATAGAATTCAGATTCTATTCAGTGAACAACTATAAGGATCTGTTCTGATAAGTTGAACGTAAAATGGACGCACTTCCCTGCGTCCATTTTTTTAGGAGCGCATGTGGAACCTCTGGCATTTCGGCAGTTCGCACAAAACGGTAAAAAAAAGATCCTCTTCTGCGGAGATGATAATCTGGATATGGCGGCAGTTTATCTGGCGTCGGTCATCTTTGCGGAGGGATATGATCTGGACTATGTCCCCTCTCCGCTTGCTTTCCCGCATGAAGCGGATCCGGATACCTATGATCTGCTGATCTTTAGCGACTATCCCCGCGCGCAGGTCAGCGATACACAACTGCATACGATCGCAGCCTGTGTGTCAAACGGCGGGTCCTTCCTGATGATCGGTGGCTGGGAATCCTTCTGCGGACTCAACAGGGAGTACAACGACTCTCCCCTGGCGGATATCCTGCCGGTAATAATGCAGGAAGAGGATGACCGGGTCAATTATCCCCAGGGCATCGTGGTGCTGCCCGCGTCCGAAGATCCTACGCTGCTAAAAGAGCTGGACTGGGAACATCCCGGCATCATCGGCGGCTATAATGCAATTACACCGAAAAAGGATGCACAGATCCTGCTGGAAGGTGCAAAGCTTAGGATATCCAATAAAGCGGGATCTCTGAAGATCGACGTGGAAAAAAAGCGCATCCCCCTGATGGTTACGGGTAAAAGCGGCAAGGGCCGCACCAGCGCGCTGGCATTCGATCTGGCCCCGCACTGGGTGGGCGGATTCGTCGACTGGGGTACGGAACGGAAACGGGTTGATTTCAATAACGGATTTATCGAAGTGGGCGATATGTATTACCGCTTCATCGCGAATATGCTGGCCGCTCTGCTTCGCTGACAGAATATAAAAAAAGGAGATGTAAGGAATGAAAGGGAATGCGCTTGTGACCCAAACCGGCGGGCCAACCTCTGTGATCAATGCTAGTCTGGCCGGAATTATTGCTCAATGCCTGAAAGAAAAAGATATCGATGCCATCTGGGGCTGCCATTTCGGCGTAAAAGGTCTTTTGGAAGAAGATTTTCTGGATCTTTCCGGCGCGGACCTTGAGCTGTTGAAGGAAACTCCGGGATCCGCTCTGGGTTCTTCCCGTATCAAACTGAAAGAAGAAAATATGGCCCGGGTACTGGAAGTCTTCAAAAAATATAATATCCGTTACTTTTTCGGTATCGGAGGCGATGACACCCAGTTGAACGTTTATCAGGTTGAAAAATACTGCCGAGATCATGGTTATGAAGCATGTGGCATGGGCTGTCCCAAGACCGTGGACAATGACCTTCCTCTGACCGATCATACCCCCGGGTTCCCTTCCGCAGCGCGTTATACCGCGCTTTCGGTTTTTCAGGGCGGACGCCTGACCCGCGACATGCAGAAGGTCGATCAGTTCGTTATTTATCAGACCATCGGCCGCCGTGCCGGCTGGCTTGCAGCATCTCCCTATGCGTTCAAGGAAAAGGAATCCGATCCGCCTCATATTATATTGCTCCCGGAGATCCCTTTCGAAGTAAAGAAATTTATCAGCTATTTTAAAGAATGCTATGAAAAGTACGGCTACGTTTCCATCATCTGCGGCGAAGGCGTTGTTGACGAAGCCGGAAACCCCATTTCGGCAACGCAGACCCAGGATGACTTTGGCAATAAGGAGTTCGGTGCCATGGGCGGCGCATCCGCGGCCATGGAACTGCATAAGATCATCACTCTGCATTTCCCTGATTTTCGCGGAGAATTCCAGGTGACGGAATCCCTGCCCATGTGCGCGGACGACCGGCGGGTAAGGATCGATGTGGAAGAAGCCTTTATGCTCGGCACTGAAGCGGTACACCATGCTTCGGAAGGCAATACGGGACAAATGGTAGTATTGATTCGTGAACCCGGAAAAGAATATAAAGTGCGTGTCGGTACGGTCCCCCTTGAAAGCGTGGGCGGCAAACAAAAACCCATTCCCAAAGAATACATCGATGCCAGCGGTATGAATATGACCCCGGCATTCAAAGAGTATATCACGCCGCTGGTCGGACCGCGTCCCGACTACGCCGACCTTGAAACATGCGAACGGGTTGAAAAGATCAAATAATTACAAATACAGAGGAAAACATCATGCGTTTAGACGATCCAAAATATGCGCAATACGCACTTTGCAGAGAGATGCTGGAAACGGTCGATATCATTCGTGATTTCAAAACCAAGGACCTTTCAAAAGCGGTCGAAGCTCTGCAGAAAAGCGGGAAACTTTTTCTGACCGGCGAGGGTTCCTCCCGGATTTTTCCCGCGAAGCACACCATTAATCTCGTTCAGAAAAACAACTTTCCCCTCACCGTTTACACGGAGGGCAGCCGTCAGGCGGCCGAACTGAAGCTGGATGATTTTACGATCTTCG
>CAZHTR010000021.1:0-21516 GCA_964535585.1 uncultured bacterium
CTGTTTCGGCAGGTATATATCTTCTCAGCGCGGGCGCGGATCTATCCCTGACCGGTAAGGCGCTGGTCTCGGTTGTATACCTTACGGGCATGTATCTGATACAACCCCTGCGCTTATCTTCCGTTTTAAGAAAATAAGGCTTAATAGTAATTTCTGAGGCTATTTTAAAAAAATCTTCAGAATGCCGCATCGCGACG
Source organism: uncultured bacterium (assembly GCA_964535585.1). GTDB lineage: Bacteria > Fidelibacterota > Fidelibacteria > Fidelibacterales > Fidelibacteraceae > M50B103. The sequence goes on from CAZHTR010000021.1 coordinate 198, forward strand.
ACGCGTGAAGAAAATCCGATAAATGAGCGTAAGAAAATGCAGCGGTTGAGCAGAGCGAGGCCTTTCTGCATTTTAGCGAATGCAGAGGATTTTTAGCTAAAGGAGAGAAGCGGCGGTCTTTCTTTTGCTTCTCCCCTGGGGATCCCTCCGGGATTTTCTTTGGACAAGCAAAGAAAAGAAGGGTTTATTTATTTCGCAAGATATCGTTGTTTACGACAGATGCGGTATTAAATATCACAGTTGTAAGATTGTTATACCTCTTTTTTCCATTCTTTTTCGTGTGAAAAGAATCCCATTTTGGACAGGATTTTTTTTCATTTTTAGTTTAAAAAATTCAAAATCCTCGTATTTACATAGCATTCTATTATTTATAACGTTTTTAGCCTCATTTTCTACCATTAAACCGAAAATAACATGATCAAAGAAAAAGGTTTTGCTACGGAAGAGCCGATGATGTAAGCGCTTTTGGGTAAATATCAGTTATTTTCAGACAGACAACAGGAATAAAGCGTTTCCAGTTTTTTTACGATCACTTTTTTATCGTAGCGACGGACAATGTCCTCGCGGATCTTAATTGGATCATATTTTTCTGGATGTTCGATCATTTCTTTCATTGCATCTTTGAGCGCGATCGGGTTATCGATCGGGACCAGAATACCGTTCTGTTTCGTAATAAAATCGTTGGGACCCCCGATATTGCCGGATATGACCGGGACCCCGCAGGAAAGTGCTTCGACCAGCGATACGCCGAAGGTTTCCATCTTGCTGTAGAGCATGCAAACATCGGCATGTTGAAGATTTTTAAGTACAATATCCTTTCCGGTATCCCGGACGAACTCAACCTGACGTGTCAGGCTGCAGTTTCTGGCGGTTTCCTTCAGTTTTTTAAATTCCGGACCGTCACCGATGATCCTGATCTTTGCAAGTTGGGTATTCCCGATAGGAATAAAGGTTTCAATGATCTTGTCAATACGTTTTTCCGGCCGCAGTATGGCTACCACGAGAAAAGTAAAACGGTTGGTAGGGGGTTTGTTTTCCGGAGGTTTGAAATATTCCGTATCGACCATGTTCCCGATAATATGTGTACCGCATTGACCCGGAATATTGAAATATTGTTTAATGCGTTTCATCACTGCGGATGAGGGCGCGATCACAGCATTTGCCTTCTTGTAGGCATGCTGAATGAGTTTTTTTTGAAAATCCGAAAATCCGTTGTAAATAAGGAATTCCTTCAGGTGTTCGGAAATGATCATCGGGATACCCGTATCAAGATCCGCCACTGCGGCTCCGGCCCAGAGAGAGGAATGAACATGAATAAGATCCGGTCTTCCCTCATCCTGCAGTGCCTTATCAAGTAAATGTTTTAATAATGCCGTATATTGCCTGTAAAAAGCCTCCGGGTGCTTGGGGTGCCGGTTCAGGGCAAGCGATTGATAGGTTTTTACGCCTTTTTCTTCGTAGATACGGGTTTTCAGGTCTTTTTGCGAACGAAAAAAAGATTTAAGCGATACGACCTCGGCAGCAACGACCACTACCTCGTGTCCGGCTTCCGCAAAACTTTCGGCATGATCTTTAAAAAATGTTCCGTTGATGGGATTCGAGGGATAAGGATACCAGGAAGGAATAATAAAAATTTTCATAGCTGCTTCATATTCTGTTGTTGATGTTAATAAAGGTGGTTTCGATCGGGTATTTATTCTCCAGATAACTCTGCAGGGCTTTTATGCCGGGTGTTTCGGACCAATAATGGCCGATATTGAGATAATTGGTTCTGCTTTCATAGGCAAGCGCCGGGATGTGTTCACGGATATCGCCCGTAATATAGGTATCGATCCCCTTTGCAAGCGCGATCTCATAATATGAACCCGCGCCGCCGGAGATACAGGCAATGATCTCGGGTGTATCCGGTCCGAAGGCCAGGTAGTCCATTCCGAATTTTCTTCCCGGCACAATACCGTTCGGACTGATCCCCGGACCTTCATCGGTCCCGAGCTTTTCGTGCAGGGTTATCATGATCTCGTCCAGACTGAGTTTGGCGGTATTTCGCAAAAGATAGCCCACTTCCAGCGACTCAATGATATCGGCCGAAATGCAGGCGGCAAGCTGTGCATTATTACCCAGTTCACGGTGCGCATCCAGTGGAAGATGAATACCGAATAATGAAATATCGGCATCCAGCAGGGTTTTGACTTTAATCTTATCACGTCCCGTCAGGGAGAAGAAATTATTACCGAAAATGCCGTGATGAACGATCAGGGCGTCCGCGCCCCATTTAACCGCTTCCTCCACGGATAAAAGATTGTAAGACACCGCAAAAGCGATCTTGTTGATCGTCTCTTTACCTTCAATTTGCAGACCGTTATGACAATGGTCCTCATAGTCCTCATAACGAAAGGTCTGTTCGAGCAATTCCGCGAGTTCTTTAAGATGTATCATTCTTCACCTCCGGGAATGATCAGACTGATGGCTACCGGCCGGTGGTCGGAAATATACTGGTAATATTCCGTCCAGCGCCCGTCAAGATAGGTGTCATACAGGACCGTTTCGGTTTTATAGTGATAATCGAACAGTTCATTCGATATCAAAATATGATCAAGATGGGATGGCCATGAGGGGTAGGACCAGAATAAATTGCTGCCTTTGGCGATATGCATATTGGTAAAACGGTAGGAAAGGGAATCGTCGATCCATAATTGGAAGACATTTTGATGCCGCGGTTCTTGGATCTCATCGTTCAGATCACCGAGCAGAATGATCTTTTCATTCGCAAAATTCGTTTCCATATAGGTGTGAAGGAGAGCGACCGCTTCCACACGCCGGGTTTCCTCATCCCAGGGATCGCTGAGGTCGATAAAACCATCACCCATCGCCTTGAAGTGATTATTGATCACGATGACCTTTTTTCCGTTCCACCGCATTTCCATCACAAATGGCGGACGGGGAAAAGGTCGGGAATTGCTTCTGTATATTTCATAGATAACCGTATCAAGCTCGATAAGATCCGAATTGTAGAGGTAAGCCAGTCCCCAACTGCCGCCGCCGGGTCCCAACGCATAATCATATGCCGGTAAACGATTGGCAAGTTGGTAGAGATCCCATTCCGAACTGATCTCCTGCAGGGCGATTACATCAGGTTTTAATGCGTTTATAGCTTCCAGTACATAATCAACCGTCCGTGAGTTTTTGGGAAAACGTTCAAGGTTCCATGTCATAACGGCGAGCGTATCGCCGCTCCCAAATGCAGGGATATTTTTCCCGTTATCCGGGTTATTGATCGCGCAGGACAGTAAAACGAGTGATAGGGCGAGATATAGGAACAGTTTTTTCAATTCAACTCCATTTCAATAAGATACTTTTCGCCGTCAAGTCTAATATTACGGATATTTATTTCGGGGAAAAAGGTTTTTGATAAGAGAAGGGTATTGACCCGCAGAGAGGGATAATCAATTTCAAGATAAGGGATCTCCCGGATATAACGGTTCAGCAACCCGATAAGTAAATTGACGATCTTTTGCTCGGAGAGGATATGCATTGTAAGCACATTGTTTCTGAAAGATATAAAGCGCAGTTCCAGACGCAGGGTGTTAATGATCGCCGCATTCACCGATAGAATAAGTACTTCCGCGGGTTTGTGAATATCGAATTTCAGTTCTTTACAGAGAGATGAATCCGTGGTCAGTACGCCGCTGAAATGGAAATGATCACATGTTACATTCAATGTTTTCATAAGACCTATATATAAAGAAAAAAACGCGTTAAAAACAAATAAAAACTTTTGTATAAATTGCGTGTTTTTTAAAAATATGTAGCCTTAAGGGTGGAAACATTTTATATTCAACGACATTTGAAAAACAAAAAGTAAAAGGAGAATCAAATGAGCGTACGTGTAGGTATTAATGGGTTTGGAAGGATTGGCCGCCTGGTATTTCGTGAAATGCAGAAACGCGATGGTGTGGAAGTCATCGCCATCAATGACTTGACCGATGCTAAGACCCTGGCTCACCTTTTAAAATATGATTCCGTGCATAAAAAGTTCGACGGCGAAGTATCCGCCACCGAAAATGCGATCGTTGTGAACGGAAAGGAAATCCGGGTTTATGCGGAAAAAGATCCGGCTCAGCTTCCCTGGAAAGAACTGGGTGTTGATTATATTGTTGAGGCCACCGGTGTTTTCCGTAAACGCGAACAGATAGCAAAACATCTGGAAGCCGGAGCCAAAAAGGTCGTTCTGACCGTACCGGCTAAGGACAAGATCGACAATATGATTGTTCTCGGTGTAAATGATGCCGACCTGAAAGCGGATGATAATATCGTATCTAATGCATCCTGTACGACCAACTGTCTGGCACCCGTTGCCAAGGTATTGCATGATTCCTTCGGTATCGTTAAAGGTTTGATGACAACGGTGCATGCCTATACCAACGATCAGCAGATCCTGGACCTTCCGCACAAGGACCTCCGCCGTGCACGTGCCGCCGCGGTTTCCATTATTCCCACAACCACCGGAGCAGCTGCCGCCGTCGGGAAAGTCATCCCGGAACTGAACGGCAAGCTTGACGGAATGGCGATGCGGGTTCCGACAGCTGACGGTTCCGCTGTTGACCTGGTTGTTGAACTTGAACGTGAAGTAACGAAGGAAGAAGTCAACGCCGCCGTTAAGAAGGCTGCCGAAGGCGAACTGAAAGGTATTCTGGAATACACAGAAGATCCGATCGTTTCCATCGATATCGTCGGAAACAGCCATTCCTCAATCTTTGACGCGGGCTGTACGATGGTCAGCGGCAACATGGTCAAGATCCTCAGCTGGTATGACAACGAATGGGGCTACAGTGTCCGTGTTGTTGACCTTCTGGTTAAAATGGCCAAAATGTCATAAATCATATTAGGCAAAGACTGCTTCCAATAGCAGTCTTTGCCGTATTTATAAATGTCCACGATCAAATTTATATTTGCACTGCACAATCATCAACCTGTCGGGAATTTCAACGACGTTTTTGAGCATGCATATAAAAAATCCTATAAACCTTTTCTTGAATTGGTCCGGAAATATCCCTCTGTCGCAGTTTCACTTCATTACAGCGGACCCTTGCTCGAATGGTTGGTAGCGAACAAACCGGAATTTATCGAGACGCTGCGCACACTGACCGTTCGCGGTAATATTGAACTGCTCTCCGGTGCGTTTTACGAACCCATGTTAAGCATGCTCCCCGAAAAGGACCGGATCGGACAAATAAAATTACTGAACAGTTATTTACGCGAGGTATTCGGATATACCCCCAAGGGAATGTGGCTTCCGGAACGGGTCTGGTCATCCGAACTGCCCTACAGTATCTATGAAAGTGACCTCAGATATACAGTGATCGACGAACACCATGTCCGCCGCGAACGTCCCGTGAAGGGATATTACAACACCGAAACGGAAGGCAGGACGACCGGGATATTCTCTGTATCGGCCGCTTTATGTGAAATGATACCCGGACAATCTCCGGAAAAAGTGATAGATCATCTGTTGTCTTATGCCTCCGAAAAGGACCAGGACGTGTTGGTCTATATCGAAAACGGTGAAAAATTCGGCTTATATCCGGAATCGGATGCGCGTTTTAACTGGCTGCATAAATTCTTTGAGCTTCTGGATCTTAACAGTTCCGTTATACAGACAATGACCTTTCGGGATTATTGGGAACATAACATGCCCCTCGGTCTGTGTTATCCCACCGAGGGTGCGTATCCCGAAATGGATCAATGGGCAAATACGCTCAGCGCCTTCGGCAATGCATGGAACAGTTTTCTCATCAAGTATCCTGAAGCAAACTGGATACACAAGCGCATGTGTCAGATCAGCCGCAAGATCGCTATCCTGGAGAATAACGAGAATGCACCCAGGCACCTGCGCAGAATAAAGAAACAATTCTGGTCGGGTACATCCCATGACGCATATTGGCACGGGATATACGGCGGGATCTATCTGCCGCACCTTCGCAATGCAGTCTGGTCAAATCTTATAACGGCGGAAGCGGAGATCGATAAACATCTCTACAATTTATGCGGTCAGGTCTGTCAGGAACAGGCGGATATTGATCGGGACGGTTATAACGATGTAACGGTTATCACTAAAGCACTTCGGGCTGTATTTGATTCACGCATCATGGGGGGACTTGAGGAACTGGATTATAAGCCATGCGGAGTCAATCTTTGCAATACCATATCCTGTTACCCCGAAAGTTTTCATGAAGACATGGATGTCAGGCCGGTCTATGACAAATATCCGCGTTATTCGCTTATCGAACGTTATTATGACAAAAATTTCGATGTGGATATGGTTCGCGAGCATACCGTTGAAGAAGCAAGCGATTTCCTCAACGAAGCCGTTGAAGTAAAAAGCACGGTATCTACGAACTGTGTTCGCTTCTCACGTAACGGATGGATCAATTGGCAGCGTGCGCATCTTTGTAAAACGATCGAGTTCAATGAGAACGGATTTGATGTACATTACCGGATCAAGAACAACGGGATCGCGGAAATGGATTTCTGGTTCGGACCGGAATTCAATTTTTCCGTCAATGGGGGAGCATGGGAAAAACGCTATTACGCCGAACCGGCGGAATTGGCGAATAAAACCCTGGAATATGTATCGGATACGGAGGATGTTAAAAAACTGCTGATAAAGAATACGGCGGAAGGGTATTGTATCACGATCACCAGTAAACAGGCTGCCCGTTTAATGACCTACCCGAATATCATACCGGTGCTTTCACCCGAAGGGATCGAAAATATTTTTCAAAATGTAGTACTGAACTATTTTTGGAAGTTACGGATACCACCACGCTCGGAGAAAGAGATCACGATCTCCGTTGCGATCTCCTCTTGTTGAACTCTGACCATTAAAAATTAATATCAATAAAAAACCCGGTCGGTTCCGACCGGGTTCATGGTATCTTGTTCAAATAATATTATTTATTTGAAATTCGTGCAAGCCGTTTTAATCTGCGTTCCGCTTTTGCTTTTTTGATCCGCTTATCCTGACTGGGTTTGATATAATAAGAGTTCTTATTGATATCTTTCATGATCCCGGCCTTTTCGAATTTTTTCTTGAAGCGCCGCAGTGCTCTTTCGAGCGGTTCATCTTTATGAACGGTCACTTGTACCATCTGTTCTCACCACCTTCCAATGGGTTTATGAATTATCCTAAATAGTTTCTTAGCTTTGTACTGCGCGATTTATGACGCAGACGCCGGATCGCCTTTTCCTTGATCTGGCGTACACGTTCACGCGTCAGATTGAACTCTTCTCCGATCTCGTTGAGTGTCAGTGCATATTCGCGGTCGATACCGAAATACATTTTGATCACTTCACGTTCACGGTCCTTAAGTGTATCCAATGCGGACTGTATCTCCGATTCCAGAGATTCCTCCATGAGAAATTTATCGGGAGATTTTTGTCCGAAATCCTCTATGATATCGATCAGGGAATTTTTTTCACCGTCGCGGAAAGGTGCGTCCAGTGAATGATGGCGCCGGGATATGCGTACCGCATCCGACACTTCCTGGGTCTTGATCCCTAATTTGGTCGCAAGTTCTTCTTCGTTGGGTGTTCGTTCCTGTTCGCCTTCCAGTTCTTCCGCGGCACGGGTGATCTTGCTGATCGTACCAACACGGTTAAGCGGCAGTCGAACGATACGGCTGTGTTCGGCCAATGCCTGTAAGATGGACTGGCGTATCCACCAGACCGCATAGGAGATGAATTTGAATCCGCGGGTTTCATCAAAACGTTCCGCCGCTTTGATCAATCCAAGATTTCCTTCGTTGATCAGATCTGTCAGAGGCAGTCCCTGACCCTGATAATCCTTAGCGACACTCACGACAAAACGCAGATTGGCTTCGCAAAGTTTTTTAAGTGCCCGACGGTCACCCTGTTTGACCTTGCATGCCAGGTCGATCTCTTCTTCCGGCTTCAAAGGTTCGAAATTACCGATCTCATCAAGATAACGACTGAGAGCACGGTTCGCTTCACTGCTGTTCCGTTTCTTTCTGCCGGTCTGATCACTGTTGATCTTGATCGTTGTTGTTTTCTGTTCCTCGCTCGCCATCTAAGTTCCTTTATTAAAAATAAATGGAAAAAAGCGCATTAATATAACGCACAAACTGACGTAAATCAAGCATAAAATACATATCGGGAAAAGTAAAAACCAGTAAAGAGAAATTTCCGGCGGCCGACGGCCGGAACATTTAAAGATGCCGCATAAGAAGTGCTGCGATCTTTTCCAGAAAAGAAGCGTCTTCCCGGTCAAAACGATGCGGAAGGGGACTGTCAATATCCAGTACACCGATCAGTAATGCATCTTTGATCAGGGGCAGTACGATCTCGGAACGAGAATCGGGGTCGCAGGCAATATGCCCTGGGAAATCATGCACATCGTCTACGATGAGGGTTTTTCGCTGCCGGGCTGCTGTACCGCAAACGCCCTTGCCAAGCGGAATATGAACACAGGCAGGGCGTCCCTGGAAGGGTCCGAGCACAAGTTCTTCTCCCCGCAGGAAATAAAAACCCGACCAGTTTATATCCGGCAGAGTATGGTAAATACAAGCAGCCGTATTGGCATAATTCGCAAGAGCGTCATCCGTATCTTCGATCAGACGCGAGATATCTTTGAGCAGACGGGAATACAGGTCACTTTTATCCATAACGATCTCCGTCAAAATCTAAATACGTTCCCGCATTAAAACAATGACATAATAAATACAAAAACCATTTGATAATGATAATTTGAATTGTTAATATTTTGTAACATGTAATAATAAACGGTAAGGAGGCTTTATGACACAGGCAACATTGCAGGCTTTGGACGGTTTGCGTGATCTGAGCATGCTCAAATGGTATGTGATCCCTTTATTATCGGTGGTATTCTATATCTACACCAAAGAGATCAGCAAAGCAAGACTCACAAAGAACTGGGACCCCATTCTGGCGGGACTGGCGGTATTCGGACTTGATTTTTTCAACGAAACATGGAACGGTTGGGCATTATGGTTCAGCGGTCGTTCGGCATGCTGGACCACCCCCGGCGATACGGGTTTGCGCGTGATGGTGGGCTGGAACATTGAGATCATTTTCATGTTCCTGATGCTTGGTATCATTTTTTATTATTCTCTTTCGGAAAAACAGGACAAAAAAATACTTGGGATCAATGAAAAATGGGCGGTGGCCATCGCTTATACGATCTTATGCGTGTTCATTGAATGTGTATTGAACAAAGCCGATCTGCTGATCTGGGAATATACGCTCTGGAACCGCTCTTTTGCGGGGATATGGCTTATCCTGATCGTCGGCTATTTTCTGTTCTTCGCCGGTGCGATCTTTGTGATCACGCGCAAGAACATGAAACAGAAATTACTGACCCTCGGTATCATTTATGGTGTTCCCGTTCTGATGAATATCATTGCCGCGCTGGCCGGGGCGAAATATTAATCAGTAGCCAGTAGCCAGTAGCCAGTAGCCAGTAGCCAGTAGCCAGTAGTCAGTAGCTAGTAGTCAGTAGTCAGTAGTCAGTAGCCAGTAGTCAGTAGTCGGTAGTCGGTAGTCAGAAGTCGGTAGTCGGTAGTCAGAAGTCGGTAGTCGCAAGCGAATGCAGGAATTTTGTGGAGGTGTGCGATGGCGCACCTCTGCAATTTAAATAATCAAAAAAGTCATTGTTTCTCATTAAAAAATTAACGATTTTTCGCTTGTGGTAGAGCAGGTAAAAGAATTTCCGGTCTATATTCTTAAAAAATAAAAGGATAGATATGTCCAAACCAGCAGAAAGCGGCATTAATATTGATTTAGGTAATCAATGCTCGCGTACGGCTTTTGCATGGGCGAAAAAAACCTTTGCGAACCGGCCGCGCGGAGAGGGGAGTCCGGAACTGGATGTGGAAGGTTCCTTTTCCAACATCATGGATTTCCGCGGCGTGAAGATCGGGATGTCCTCCGACGGGATCGGGACTAAGATCGAACTTGCCGAACGTACCGGTATTTACGATACACTTGGCTATGATCTCATCGCCATGACGGCAGACGATCTTGCCGCGAACGGGATGGAACCCGTGAACCTGACCAATATTCTGGATGTGGACCATCTGGATCACGATATCGTGAATGCCCTGATGCGCGGACTCCATGAAGCGGCAGCTGTTGCAAAGATCGTGATCACGGGCGGGGAGATCGCGGAACTGGGCGAACGTATCGGAGGCTACGGCGAAAAAATGCATTTTAACTGGTGTGCCGCGGGTATTTCCATTTTACCGCAGGGAATGAAAGCCATTGACGGTGCGGGCATCCGGCCGGGCGACCGGGTCGTAGCACTGAAAAGCCGCGGTTTCCGTAGCAACGGATATTCGCTGCTGCGCCGCATCATGCGGGAGGCCTTCGGCGACAAGTGGCATACCGAACCCTGGCAGGACAGGACCTGGGGTGAGGTTTTACTGACCCCCTCGCTGATCTACAGCCCCCTCATCGCGGAGATCCGAAAAGCGGGTTACGCATTGAAAGGGATCAGCCACATCACCGGCGGGGGACTGGGCGATAATTTTGCACGCGTCATGAAAGTCGGAGGCTACGGAGCCGAACTGACGGATATATTCGAACCACTGCCCTTTATGCTGGATATACAAGCTCTCGGAAAGGTCAGCGAAGAAATGGCCTACCGTTTGTGGAACATGGGCAACGGCATGCTGCTGGTCAGTAAAGAAGATGATGCCGAAGCTATTGCCGCATTTGCCGCATCCAGAGGGTATGAGGCAAAGGTTTGCGGAAAGGTCATTAAAGATCCTGAGATACGTATCGATACGAAAGGGCTTACGCCCCAAAGATTATATTATCCCGTTGAAAAATGATCCTTATGCAGTCAGTGTTTTACTGCTCTGTCTAAATGACATGTAAAGGAGTTATCTTGAACACACACACCATTCAGCTTATGCTCAACGACAAGGTTCCGGACGTTGCCGGACGGTCTTTTGAACAGGAAGCAAAACGGTATTTTCAAATTTCGACCGGTAAGGTGCGTTCATCGAAGATCATTACGGTTCTGAGTGAGCGTTCAAGGAACGAGATCGGGGAATTTGCGGAAAATGCCCTGAAAGATGCCGTTCTGCATACCGTGAATATGGGCGAACTTTTCAGGGACAGCACTTTCGCACGTTACCTGTATATTGCAAAATTACCGGGTGTGACGGATGATGAGGGTATCTCCGCTCAAAAAACGTATGCGGATTATTTCAATCTGCCACCGGAAACGGGGGAGCAGTTCATTTTTACCGGGGAACTCTATTATATCGAAAGGGCCTTGAGCGATAAGGAACTGCATCTGCTGGGTACCGAGATGCTTGCCAATCCGCTGGTCAACCATATCGAATACGGTCTGTTCTCGGGCCGGATCGATTATGTGCCCACGGTCAGTATTAAGACCGAAATAAAGACACATACCGTAGATGTGGACCGTCCGGGCGAAGCACTGGAAAAGCTATCAAAGGATATGCTGCTTTCACTGGATCTCGCCGAAATGAAGGTGATCAAAGCCTATTATGCGGATGAGGAAACAAAACGCATCCGGCGCGAACAGGGCATGCCGGAGCAGGCGACCGACTGCGAGTTGGAAGTCATCGGACAGACCTGGAGCGAGCATTGCAAGCACAAGGAATTCAATGCGCTGATCAAATACAAGGATCTGGATTCCGGCGAAGAAAAAGAGATCGATTCTCTTTTTAAAACATATATTTACGGTTCGACGCAGATCATCCGGGAGCGCTTCGAAAAAGGCGGGAATAACTGGATCCTGAAGGTGTTCAACGATAACGCGGGCGTCGTGAAGATCGATGATGAACACGTATTCATCTGGAAGGTTGAAACGCATAATTCTCCTTCGGCGCTGGACCCCTACGGCGGGGCGCTGACCGGGATCGTGGGTGTGAACCGCGACCCGCTGGGTACCGGGGTCGGGGGCGGCAAATGTCTTTTCAATACCAATGTCCTTTGTTTCGGTTCGCCGTATTATGACGGTGATCTATTGGAAGGACAACTGCATCCGCGGCGTATCATGGCCGGTGTGGTCGCGGGTATTCGCGACGGCGGCAACAAGTCCGGTATTCCCACCGTGAACGGAGCCATTGTCTTTGACGACCGCTACCGCGGAAAACCGCTGGTCTATTGCGGAACAGCCGCAGTCATGCCGATGTACTATCAGGGAAAACCCTCCTGGGAAAAACCCATCGATCCGGGTGACCGGATCATCATGGCCGGGGGACGTATCGGGAAGGACGGGATCCACGGCGCGACCTTTTCCTCTCTGGAGATCGACGAACATTCGCCCCGCTCCGCCGTGCAGATCGGTTCTCCCATTACACAGAAGAACATGTCCGATTTTATGGAAAAAGCGGCCGCGTCCGGTCTGCTGAAATGTTCAACTGATAACGGTGCGGGCGGACTTTCATCCTCGATCGGCGAACTGGCACAGATCACGGGCGGAGCCGTGGTCGAACTGGATAAAGCGCCCCTGAAATATCACGGATTGCAGCCCTGGGAGATCTTTGTATCCGAATCCCAGGAACGTATGACCTTTGTGGTGGAGCCGGATAAAAAGGAGGCACTCTTCCGCATGGCCGCGGACTTCGAGGTCGAGGTCAGCGATATCGGTCATTTTACCCAAAGCGGTTTCCTGGATATCCGTTATTACGATGAAAAGATCGCCTGTCTTGATCTTGACTTTCTGCATAAGGCCGTACCGAGAAAGATCCTGTTCGCGGAATGGAAAGCACCCCGGCTGAAGGAGCCGAAACTGAATGTAGCGGACTATAATACCATTCTGCTGCAACTTATGGGCAGTTTGAATATCTGTTCCAAGGAACCGGTGATCCGCGTATACGATCATGAGGTTAAGGGTAAAAGCATAATTAAACCCCTGATGGGAGAAAAGGGTCTCGCACCCCAGGATGCGGCGGTCGTTCGCATCGATCATAACACCTTTACCGGAGTTGCCGTATCCAACGGTATATTGCCCCGATATGGCGATATTGACCCGTATCAGATGTCTGCGGGCTCTTTTGACGAGGCCGTACGCCAGATCATTGCAGTCGGTGGAAAACTCCCCGATCCGGATAGGGCCGACGGGATATTCTGGACAGTCAATGACAATTTTTGCGTACCCGATTCGCTCTACGATCCGGAAAAAAATCCCGATGGCAAACTCAAACTTGCCAAACTCGTGAAGATGAACGAAGCTTTGTACGATATGGCGACCTATTTTAATATTCCTATGACCTCCGGTAAAGACAGTATGAAAAATGATTTTAAAAAGGGAGATGTAAAGATCTCCGTACCGCCGACCATTTTATATTCGATGGTCGCGAAGATCGATGACGTACGTAAAACGAACACCTCGGAATTCAAAAAGACGGGAGATCTGATCTATCTGGTTGGAAAAACCTATGATGAACTGGGTGCTTCGGAATGCTATGCTCTGTTCGGAGAGACCGGCACAAAGGTCCCGAAGGTGCGTCCTGCAGACGCAAAACGCATCTACGAAAAAATGGCGAAGGCATCGGAACGGTCCCTGCCGGCTTCGGTACATGATATTTCCGACGGGGGATTGGCTGTTGCGCTTGCCGAATGTGCCTTCGGCGGAAATAAAGGCTGTATGATCGAAATTCCCGAAAGCGATATCGGTGTCCTCGCCGAACTGTTCTCGGAATCGCATTCCCGTTTTGTGGTTTCTGTCGATCCAAAAAATGTCCCGGCATTCGAAAGTCTATTCGGCGATGACTGCAGTTGTATCGGTATGGTGAACGAGGAGCCGCTCCTGCATGTGATCATTTCGGGTGAGGAAGTCCTGCGTATACGGACTGCCGCTTTACTGGAAGCATGGCGAAACGGTTTGAACAAATAAAAAAGGAAATACAATGGTACGTGCACTGGTCATAACCGGGTTCGGGATCAACTGTGAAGAAGAGATGGCAGCCGCCTACCGTTTAGCCGGAGCTGAAGCGACCGTCCTGCATCTGAATGAACTGCTGCAGGAGCGGGACTCCATCCATCACTACGATATCCTGAATTTTCCCGGCGGATTTTCCTTTGGCGATGATATCGGTTCCGCAAAGATCCTGGCAAATAAAATTAAATTCAAAAAACTGCCATCCGGTAAACTGTTTATCGATGAGATAGTAAAATTCCTTTCTGACGGCAAATATATTATAGGTGTATGCAACGGTTTCCAGGCATTGGTCAAAATGGGTTTACTGCCCAATACCGGCGGTACTTTCGAACAGGAAGTGACCCTGACGCATAATGACTCCGGAAAGTTCGAGGATCGCTGGGTGCATTGTCTGATCGCACCGGGTAATCCTACGCCCTTTTTGTCCGATCCGGATCAAAAGAGCATCGATCTTCCTGTCCGGCACGGGGAAGGGAAACTGATCATTCGGGACGATACGATCAAAAAAGCCATCCTGGATAAAAAACTTAATGTGCTGACCTATGCGGACAAAAAAGGATGTCCCACGGATGTATATCCGGCGAATCCGAACGGTTCGCAGCTGAATTGCGCGGGTTTGTGCGATCCCTCGGGTCAGGTGTTCGGACTCATGCCGCATCCGGAAGCTTATCTTTCGCTGTATAATCACCCGGATTGGGCAAGGAAAAAACGTCTTGATCCGGATATCTCGGATGCGGGAGAAGGGTTATACATCTTTAGAAATATTATCAGAAAGATCGAAAGCGGAAAGTAATGGTCCGCTTTTATATATGACGACATTATAAAACAGGATGAGGATGGCGACTCGACTCGAAAAAGCGAATGAACATCGTTTGCGTATCGTCCGTTACTACGCGAGCGGCTGGGAATTTCTAATTCGTATGTTGATCGGTCTGGGTATATATTTCACTATCCGTATCGGTTTTGCGGCTCTGCTGATGCGGCGATATGAACTGCCGTATTATCTGACACATGCCCCCCTGGAACTTGTAATGCTTATTCTGACAGCTTTACTTCTGGTTCTTCTCCCACGTAACAAGGACACACGTATTCACTTTATTACATCTCTGTGGATGCCCGCGATCAGCATCTTTATTTTGATCGGATGGGTCAGATTCTTTATAGCGCTCTTTGACGGAGCCGATATTCAGGCTTTTGCCGGTATCCTGCCTTACACCTTGCCCTTATCGGTTTTTGTGATCCTTTGGCTCCTTAATGTTCGGGAAAAAACCGCACGGTATCTCCGGCGTATTTTACTGATCCTTCTCTGTCTGCTCTGGATTGCGGAACTGCCGTTCACGATCCGGGCGGTCAGACAGCTTGATACGGCCATTACCCACTATTCGGTTTTTTATCACGATCTCCAGAAAGAACATATTTTACCTGCCCAAGCCCTGCCGGCAGGCGATCCGTCCGGCAATATTACGACCATATTGAAACTGCAGCAGGTTGATATTCAACATTATCGACTGGATCCCGTTATACCGATCCTCGATCATCTTGAATACGTCGAGGAATTGGAAATTGTCATTCCGGGTATCATTCCGGACCTGACAGTCTCATATCAGGAATTGGATTTCACGAGTTTGCACAGAATAGATTATCATTATTTATATAAATACACGACACAGCGCCACATTCTGATTCGCGATTTCCAGTTCCGCGGGGACGGATTTTTCCATGCCTGGACGGAATCCGGTGAAGCGATATTTTTAAGTAATGTGGTTGTGCGGAAAAAATGAAAGGATAAGTATGATCAAGATCAAACGCGCGCTGATAAGCGTATCGGATAAAACGGGAGTCGTTGACTTTGCGGCCGCACTTGAACGGCACGGCTGCGAGATCATATCCACCGGAGGAACCCGGAAGACACTGGAAGAAGCCGGGATCCGCGTTACGGACATCTCTGCGGTGACCGGTAATCCCGAGGCGTTTGGCGGACGGATGAAGACCATTTCTTTTCAGATCGAATCGGCCTTGTTGTTTGACCGTGAAAAAGATGCGGAAGAGGCGGCCGAACTCGGTATTTCGCCTATCGATATGGTGGTCTGCAATCTGTATCCCTTCGATAAGGTCAGGGCAAAGGGTGCCGGACTGCCGGAACTGATCGAAAATATCGATATCGGCGGACCGACCATGGTGCGCGCTGCAGCGAAGAATTATGCCTATGTTGCCACGGTTGTGGATCCTTACGATTATCCGGTGCTTCTGAATGAACTGACAGAACATGACGGCGCGTTATGCAAGGAAACACGTTTCCGGCTGATGCGAAAAGCCTTTAATCATACCGCGGATTACGACGCGCTGATAGCGACCACGATGGACGAACAGGCAGGTGAAATATCGGTACGGCTGGCCTTCGACCGTGCAAAAACCTTACGTTACGGGGAAAACGCCCATCAGCAGGCCGCATTCCTGCGCGAGCGCGGAGCAAACAGCAGTTATTACGATATGGACGTGCTGCACGGAAAAGAATTATCCTACAACAACATGGTGGATATGTATGCCGCACTGGAGTCGGTACGGGATATGCGCCAGCATGCCTGTGCGGTGATCAAACATGCCAATCCCTGCGGACTGGCAACGGGCGACGATCAGTCCAAGGTCCTGGAATATGCCTGGCAAGGCGACCCGGTGTCCGCTTTTGGTTCAGTGATCGCATTCAATACCACCCTTACACGTGAGACGGTGGAATTCTTTGCTCTGGACGCGGAAGACCGGTCTAAACGGAAGTTCGTGGAGATCGTTGCGGCCCCGGCATTTACACCCGAAGCGCTGGCGTATCTGCAGCTGCATAAAAATCTTCGGATCGTGAAGTTCGATCCCCATTTCCTGGTACCGGAAAAGGATATGAAGATCCTGCACCACAGCTTGCTCCTGCAGGATACCGATGTGAAGAACAAGGACAGGATCGAGGCAAAGACGACGCATGTAAAGGATATGGATGCCGAACTTCTTGATTTCGGATTAAAATGCGTGCGTCAGCTTAAATCCAATGCCATCTGTATCGTACGTAAGACCCCGGCCGGCGATTGCCAGTTGCTTGGCATGGGCTGCGGTCAGCCCAACCGCCTGAACTCCACCGAACTCAGCATCAAACGCTGCCGTGAGAATCTCCGTAACGAATGGGACGGTGAGGGTGATGTTCAGGCCTATATCGAAGAAAAGATCAGCGAATGTATCCTTTTTTCCGATGCTTATTTCCCATTCTCCGATAATGTCGAACTGGCACACGCGGCCGGTATCCGCACCATCGTCCAGCCCGGCGGGTCCATCCGGGACAAGGATGTTATTTCCAAGGCCGAGGAGTTGGGAGTGGGGATGATCTTTACGGGCGTGCGGCATTTTAAACATTAGGAGCAAAGAAGCTAAGAAGCTGAGAAGCTGAGAAGTTAAGAGGCAAAGAGGCAAAGAGAGGGGTAGAGATAAGTAATAATTAGTTCTTTGAAATGGAGGAGAGGAGGACGAGATGAGGAATTACAAGGATTATGATGTCTGGCAAAAAAGTCATGTATTTGCTTTAAGCATTTATCGAGCGACCAGATCATTTCCGGAAGATGAGATGTATGGACTTAGAAGTCAGATACGAAGGGCGGCAACTTCAATTCCAACAAACATTACTGAGGGTGCTGCCAGAGAAGGTGATAAACAATTTGCCCGGTTTCTCAATATTGCATTTGCATCGGCAAATGAAGCTGCATATCTTTTAACACTTTCATATGAATTGGGTTTTATTGCTAATAAGGAATTTTTAATATTGAATGACATGATCAATGAAATAATAAAAATGCTCAGATCACTTATACACCGATTAAAGCCATAATATTCTTAGCCTCTTAGCTTCTCAGCTTATTAGCTTATTTGCTGCATATTTAATAAATTTTAACTACAGGAGACATATAATGAAATCAATGAACCCAATCACCACACCCCAGCTCAAAAAGATCCACAGCGGCAAGGTGCGCGACAGTTTTCGCGTGGATGGCGACCGCCGTTTGATCGTTGCCACGGATCGTATATCGAGTTTCGATTTTGTGCTGAATACCCGTATTCCCGGTAAAGGCGCCGTTCTAAACTCATTGGCGGCATGGTGGTTTGAACAGACCCGTGATATCGTTTCGAACCATTTGGTCAAGCCGGTGGGACTGAATGCTTCTCTGGTCCGGGAAGCAGAACCCGTCAAGATCGAAATGATTGTACGCGGATATCTTACCGGTTCCGCATGGCGGAAATACGAAAAAGGCATGCGCGAGGTTTCCGGGGTTGAAGTTCCCGACGGCATGAAAAAAAATGATGCTTTTCCCGAACCGATTCTGACGCCCACGACCAAGGAGGACAGCGATCGTGAGATCAGTCGCGAGCAGCTTCTGAAAGAGGGCTGGACCACCGGGGAGATCTACTCGCAGATGGAAAGCTATGCGTTGAAGCTGTTTGACCGCGGGTCAAAACTGCTCAAAGAACGCGGCATTATTCTGGTCGATACCAAATACGAATTTGGTATCCGCGACGGGAAGGTCATTCTGATCGATGAGATCCATACCCCCGACTCCTCCCGGTTCTGGTCGGCGGAAGATTATGAAAAGCATCCCGATACCGTGGAACAGCTGGACAAGGAATTCGTCCGGACCTATCTGATGAAGAACAAAAAGGACGGGAAATATCCTCTCGACCTGCCGGATGATATCGTTGAAGAGACCGTTCGGCGCTACGAGAATATCTACAGAATGATCACCGGTGAAACGATCAGACACAGCAGCTGTCCCGAACACGAGCTGGCCGCCGGTTTAAGTCATGAAAAATTGATCAAAGACGGATTTATTGCTATTGTCATGGGTTCGAAAGCCGATCTGCCGCATGCGGAAAAGATGAAGGAGATCATCGAAAAATACGATGTATGCTGCGATCTGCGGATCATGTCCGCCCACAAGAACGGCGAGGCGATCCTTGATCTTGCGAAAGAATACAACCATGCCATCGAAGCCGTGGCCGTGATCGCCGTGGCCGGGCGTTCCAACGGACTGGGCGGGGCGCTGGCGGCGAACCTGAGTTGTCCGGTCATTTCCTGTCCGCCCTTCGCGGATAAGGTTGATCTGATGGTCAATATCAACTCCTCGCTGATGATGCCGTCCAATACCCCGGCCGCCACGGTGGTGGACCCGAAAAACGCGGCGCATCTTGCGCTGAGAGCATTGAATCTGCATCGCCTGAAGCATGTCTTTTCGGATGAGATCCTTGAGATCAAAGCGGGCTTGCTGGAAGCGGATAAAAAAGTAAGAATGTAAGAAGATGCAACCTTCAACAGATTGAAAAAGACCTTCCACCGGAAGGTCTTTTTTTGTTTAGGGTATTAAACGGGCGACCCAAGAGCCGCCCATACTTGTTTGATTTAATTGTTCTGTCAATTAGATTGACTCAAATCACTACCAATTTTGTGATCCGGAACACATATCACCGGCTGGCACGAACCTTATGTTTCAAATAGATTGACTCAAATCACTACCAATTTTGTGATCAGGAACACACTAAATGGATCATCTGAAGTTAAAAACTTGGGCAAGATTATAGTTATGTTTCAAATAGATTGACTCAAATCACTACCAATTTTGTGATCCGGAACACATATCACCGGCCTGCACAAGAGTCGCCCATACTTGTTTGATTTAATGGTTCTGCTTAATGACCGGTATCAAAGCGAAGGCGATCAGGGTTTTGGCAAGGGCGCCCGGAATAAAGGGTATGAACCCTATTGCCAAAACATTCACTCCCTTCATCAGGATGCTCAGCCATAGAAGCCCGCAGGCAAAGATCAGGGCATGTCCGATCAGAAGAGCCGATATTGCCGTTGCGGCATGGTTGTACCAGCCTTTATCACCCAGATATCCCATCATGAACGCGGCGGGGATAAAACCCAACAGATAGCCGCCGGTGGGTCCGGTCAAATGAACAAGTCCGAAGGCGCCGTTGGCGAACACCGGGAAGCCGATGACGCCCATCGCAAGATAGGTCAGCATTGCCGCCAATGCGCGTTTGCGGCCCAGCATGATGCCGGTAAGCAACACACCCAGCGTTTGTCCCGTGACGGGAACGGGCTGAAGCGGGATGCTGATGCGGGATAATGCGGCCATCATAAGCACGGCCGAAAAAAGGATGCCAAACTCGTAAGTGATCGATCTTTCCGAAAAGTTGCTATTTTGTGTCGTGACTTTCATCTGCTGTTCCTCCGTGCTTCATTTTTCATGCGGGAACATAAGAAGATCGACAGAAAATCGAAAGTGAAAATGTTACTTTCCCACATAGAATTAAATAATTTCTACCGTCTACTGCCTGCCCTGCGAAGCCTTGGCGAAGCGGGGTCTACCGCCTACTGTCTACCGTCTTACGGCAGCTGCTTCCCCGCCGCACGGTAAATTTCATACCATTCCGGCCGGGTGAGGGGAACATCGCTTGCTTTGCAGATATTTTTCAGTCGTTCGGGATTCGTGGTGCCGACCACCGGCTGCATTTTTGCCGGATGCCGCAGGATCCAGGCGATGACCAGCGCTTCTTTTGTGACGCCCTTTTCTTTTGCCATACGGTCGAGCACCGCATTCAGTTCGGGGAATGTGGGATGGTCGAGAAAAACGCCATCAAAAAAACCGAACAGAAAGGGCGACCAGGGCTGGATACGGATATCCTTCCGCCGGCAGTATTCCAGGATGCCGCCGTCGTGATCGACGGATGCCGCATTTTCCATGTTCACATTGATCCCGCGGTCGATCATACCGCTGTTCGTGATGGAAAATTGCAGCTGGTTGATGATCAGCGGCTGCTTGACGTATTTTTGCAGGAGCTCGATCTGTCCCGGGTTATGGTTGCTGACCCCGAAATGCCGGACCTTTCCGGATGCTTCCAGCAGATCAAAGGCTTCCGCGACCTCTTCGGGCTCCATCAGCGTGTCCGGACGATGCAGTAGCAGTGTATCGACATATTCTGTTCTCAGGCGTTGCAGACTGGCATCCACGGACGCGAGGATATGTTCTTTGGAAAAATCATAAAACCCTTTACGGATGCCACACTTGGTCTGAATGAGTATTTTCCCGCGCCGTGCCGGGGTGAGTTCGAGGGCGGACGCAAAGACCGATTCGGATCTTCCCGCGCCGTATATATCGGCGTGATCGAAAAAATTGATGCCCGTATCCAGCGCCGTATTCAGGAGCCGGGAGACGTCTTTTACCGGCATCTTTGCAATGCGCATACAGCCGAGAATGATCTCAGAACTTGACAGCTTAGTGCCGGGGAGGGGAAGTGTATTCACGGGATGATCTCCTTATTTATCGGGTCAGA
>CAZHTR010000022.1:0-9804 GCA_964535585.1 uncultured bacterium
ATGCGTATCGCTCTCATACAACCGCCCATTGAGGATTTTTATTCAAGTCCGCAGCGTACGTACCCTCTGGGACTCACGTACCTGGCCGCGGCTTGCCGCGATTTACCCGTGGATATTGAGATCATTGACCTGATAACATCACATGGTCGTTATACGCTGCCGGTACCGGACGCTTTTCGTTCTGTAATATCATATTTTCCCTATGACCGCGCTCCGA
Source organism: uncultured bacterium (assembly GCA_964535585.1). GTDB lineage: Bacteria > Fidelibacterota > Fidelibacteria > Fidelibacterales > Fidelibacteraceae > M50B103. The sequence continues at coordinate 218 of CAZHTR010000022.1, forward strand.
TTGCCGCTTTCCATACTTATTATCATTACGGTGCCTCATGGAAACGGATCGCCGATCATTTTAAACAAAATTTTTATGACATCTGCGCACTCTCCTCCAATTTTTATACCTATAGTGAAGAAGTACTTAAAACTGCCGAAACGATCAAATCCGTATCACCCGCTTCAACGGTGGTCGTCGGGGGACAAAATGTGGGTCCGTACCATGACCTTTTCACCTCTTCCCCGTATATTGATCACTGCATCCGGGGAGAAGCAGAGCTTAGCTTTCGGCAATGGATCAGTGTCCTGCTCGGTGACGGAACAACGACAGATCATATACCCGGCATATGGGACCCTGGGCATAATAAATGGAATCCACCCGTTATTGCCGGAACATATTGTTTGTCTCCCGATATCGGAACATTGCCGGTCAATGCATATCGTATCGCCGGTAAACCTGCTATTATGCTTTCCACTTCCCGCGGTTGTCCCGCAGGATGCCGGTTTTGTGTCGTTTCAAGAACATTCGGATCCGCTCTTCGAACCAAGTCCGTGGACCAGGTATTGATTGAAATGCAAACAGCATATGATCGCGGCATTCGCGTTTTCGATATTGAAGATGATAATTTCAGTCTTAAGCGATCACACTGTATAACGCTTCTAGATGAGATCATCCGGACCTTTAAGGGCAATATCGAATGTTATGCAATGAACGGATTATCGGCCGAACATCTTGACGAGGAAATCATTGACCGTTTGCTGAAAGCCAATTTTAAATTACTGAATATTTCACTTGCCACGGTTTCTGTTGAGCATTTGCAGGCGCTTCATCGGCACACCGATATTTCTCACTTTGTACGTATAGCCCGTTATGCCGGCAAAATGGGACTGAAGACCATCGGGCATTATATTGCCGGACTGCCGGGACAATCTTTGTCTGAAGTGCTCGCTTCAATGCGTTTGTTGGCGGAGCTTCCTTTGATCCTGGGGATCTCGCCCTTCTATTATATCCCCGGCATGGATCTGTCCGTACCACATGTCCCCGTATCCTGTAAGGAAGCCCGGCTGACCCGTTTTTTCCCGGTAGATGATCACTTGGATGAACGGGATCTGATCACCCTATTTCGCCTTTCTCGCTGGATCAATTATCTAAAAAAACAACTCTTGAAAAAATCTTTGGTATCGTTGGCCTTCAATGATATCCCTTCGGTTTTCCCCGATGATCTTTTTTTACGGTCTTTGGTGGACAACGGAAAGATCATTGGTGTTGACCGGCAAAACAATCTCTTTGATCATAATGTATCTGGTACGGTAATTCGATCCTTTAGAGACCTCTTTCGGGATACAATTATCTATTGTGCCTGAATCATTAAAGAACTATATTTTCTAAAAAAAAAGGGGAAATCATGAGAAAATCACACACGTTCATACTGATAGGAATAATGACCATCGCATTTCTGATACCGCAGAAAGCATGCGGCAGATCGGGCAACGACCTGATCCCTCTGCCTCCTGCGGAACGTAAAGGCGGACTCCCTATTATGGAAGCTTTGGACAAGCGAGCCAGTACACGCTCCTTTTCCGAGACGGATATTCCGGAGCAAACACTTTCAAATCTGCTTTGGGCGGCATGGGGCTATAACCGGCCCGAAGAAAAAAAACGGACCGCTCCGACCGCAAACAACAAACAGGAATTTTCGGTTTATCTTTCAATGAAAAACGGGCTTTTTCTGTATGATGCAGAAGCACATGCTCTGATCAAGATATCTTCGGACGACATCCGGGCAACGACCGGGAGACAGGCTTTTGTGAAAAAAGCGCCCCTGAACCTCATCCTTGTTGCCGATACAAAAAAACAAAGCACACTTACCTCCGTTTATGCAAACTCCGGTTTTATTTCACAGAACATTTATCTCGTCTGTGCATCCATGGGACTGGGAACGGTTGTTCGCGGTTGGTTCGATGAAAATGCTTTACACAAGGCAATGGATCTGAAAGAACATCAGAAGATCATTCTGTGTCAGACAGTGGGTTTCCCCGAATAAGATCTATCACATTCTTTTGATTACCTTTTTATGCAGTATAGGATCCCTAACAGGGATTCCTGTGCAGTAATATTCGTTTTCATCACACTACTTCAAGCAGCTTACCTTTTACGGGAAACTTACTTTTTTCTTTTTATAAATTTAAAAAAGAGCTAAGTTTTACGATAGGTTGACATATGAGACAAAAAGGAGACTCTCATGGATGGGACAAGCTGGAATTACTCGGACAAGGTCAAGGAACATTTTTTTCATCCGAAAAATATTCTTGATATTGACGAAAAAGAATATAATGCCGACGGAGTGGGATATGTTGGTTCTCCCGCCTGTGGTGATATGATGAAAATATTTATTAAAGTAAAGGATGATCGCATTGCGGAAATGAAATGGCAGACCTTTGGATGCGCCAGTGCCATTGGGTCAACCTCCATGCTCAGTGTGATGGTTACCCGCGATGGCGGTATGAAACTTGACGATGCATGGAAGATCACACCGGAGATGATCATAGATGAACTCGGTGGACTGCCGGCCAATAAGATCCATTGTTCCGTACTTGGCGACAAGGCGCTACGCCTGGCGATCAAAGATTATCTTATCAAAACGGGTCAGGAACAGCGCATACCCCACGACGATAAATCCCGGATCATCTGCGAATGTCTGAATATCAGCGAAGACGATATCAGGATGGAGATCCTTGAGGGTGTTAAAGATTTCAAGACCCTTCAGGAACGCACAAAGATCGGTACCGTTTGCGGTAATTGTATCGATACGGCCAAGACACTGGTCGATTTCTATGTCGGAAAATATTACACCGATGAAGTCTATAAGGGTAAAAAATAACGGAGCGGACCATGATCTATCTGGACAACAGTGCAACTACACCTTTACATCCTGAAGTAAAGGAAGCGATCATCAACAGTCTGGACCTGTATGGCAATCCCAGTTCCGCACACACCTCCGGACGGCAAATGCGCGCCATGATCGAACATAGCCGAAGCGAGATCGCAAGTTTTTTACATTGCGACCCGGATGAGATCATTTTTACGGCGGGAGCATCCGAGGCAAATAATACGGTATTAAAGAGTGCTATCAGCTGCTGTGCTTTCTGTAATGATACGCGCGGACATATTATTACAACGAACATTGAACATCCTTCCGTATTAAATACACTGGCCTGCCTTGAACAGCAAAATATTCAGATTAGCCGGATAAAGGTGAAGGACAACGGGATCGTCGATCCTGCGGATATCGAGGCGGCGATCCGTCCGGATACCATGATGATATCCGTAATGTATGTCAACAATGAGATCGGTACGATACAACCGGTCAAAGCGATCGCAGAAATTGCAAAAAAACACAATATCCCCATGCATACCGATGCCGTTCAGGCAATCGGCAAGATACCGATCGACCTGCAGGATCTGCCGGTCGATTTCCTGTCCATGTCCGGACATAAGATATATGCTCCGAAGGGTATCGGTGTCCTTTACAAACGCCGGACATCTAAAAACATTTGCCCTCTTATCACCGGAGGCCATCAGGAAAAATCCATGCGGGCCGGTACCGAGAATACATTGGGTATTATTGCTTTGGGTGAGGCGATCCGGCAGTGCCGTATCGAAATGGATGAGAATAAAGCGCGTATTTCCTTCTTGCGTGAACGCCTGGAGCACGGGATCATGAAAAATCTCGATCACGTGTCGATCAATGGCGATCCGAAACAGCGTGTTTATAATATTTCCAATATGTCTTTTAAGAATATTGAAGGCGAATCCATCCTGCTCCGGCTTGATATGCACGGGATCGCCGTTTCGACCGGCAGTGCCTGTTCCACCGGTTCTCTTGAACCAAGTTATGTGATCACGGCACTCACAAAAGATCCTGCGATCGCCCACAGTTCGATCCGTTTTTCGCTGGGCCGTGAAACAAATGAAACGGATATCGACCAAACCGTCAAAGCCGTTGTTGAAACCGTAACCTTTCTTCGGAAAATGAGTCCGATCGTATAGACGGTTCTGTAAACATTCATTAAGAAAAGGGATATCATGCATAATGTACAGTTGATCGATCACCCGCTCGTAAAACATTCTCTGACCATGCTGCGTAATAAAGATACCGATACGGAAACTTTTCGCCGGCACACGGCCATTGTATCACAGATCATTATCATGGAAGCAAGCCGTAAATGCAAACTGAATAAGATCCAGGTTGATACACCTTTGTGTGCGACACAGGGTTTTGAGATCTATCGTTCCATGGTATTCGTACCCGTGTTGCGTGCAGGAATCTCAATGTTGGTCCATTCCCGTGATTTTCTCCCCTGGACCCCGGTGGGTTTCATTGGTCTGGAGCGGGATGAAAAAACAGCGATCGCCCGTGAATATTACCAAAAATTTCCCGATAACATTGATAAGAAGCTGATCCTTGTCCTTGATCCGATGCTTGCAACCGGCGGGTCCGTTTCAGACACTATTTCCCGTCTGAAAGAAAAAGGTGCCAAACGTATCGCTATCGCCTGCATCGTAGCCGCGCCGGAAGGTATAAAGCGTATTAATAAGGAACACCCGGACGTTTACATATACACAACCGCGATCGACGACCATCTTGACGAACATAAATATATCGTTCCGGGCCTGGGTGATTTTGGGGATCGTTATTTCGGAACATGATGCATACCTGCATCATGCTGTCTGTTCGGCAGATAAATAAGAACTAATTTCATTTCCGTTATTTTTATAATTAAGCTGATCAGCTTTCCCGCTTTCGGTTTGAAAGCAGAATAACGTCCCTTAATTCCTCGACATTTCGTGCGGACATCCAGCGTTTTTCAAAATCGCTTTCCTGAACAATATTTGCAATGGCCATCAGGGCGCGCAAATGATAACTACGTTCATCAAGCGACCCCATTAGCACAAAGAGAGTATGCACCGGTTTCTTACTGGAAGAGTAACGCACGCCTGCTTTACAGCGTATCGGCATGATATCGAAACATTTCCCTTCAGGCACAATAAAATGCGGTATGGCCAATCCGGGCCGTATAACTGTGGTGGACTGCGATTCACGTTCTTTCAATCCCTCTATGACCTTTTCTTTCGATATGGGCCATCTCTCCGAAAATTTTTCCGCAATATCTTCGATGAGCTTGTCCATATCGGGTGTCCCCGGAACATCGAGAATGACACAGTCCTTGATAAGATGATCAAATCTGTCCTCGATGATCTCATCACGTTCCCGCACGATATCGCGCAATTCGACTTCGAGTGTGGAACTTTTCAGTTCCTTAGCGGATATGCGTTCGATAATATGCATTACTGCTGATGTTCGGTTAATACGCTTTTTTGTATAAACAAAATGGATGACCACGCCACTTATAAAGAAAATGCCCGATATCAGCAGGGGAATAAATCCCATATTGGAAAGAATAAAAATGTAACACAAGATCGTAAAGATCGGCAACCATGGATAAAGAGGAACTTTGACCTTTGGCCTGTAATTCTGAATCTTACTTTCACGCATAACAATTACGGAAACATTATCCATCAAATACAGCAGGATCATCAGTGTCGATGCGGTTTTTACAAGATTCTCAATGTTCAGGAACACAATGACTACGATCATGAACATACTTGTAAACAAAATGGAGATCAATGGGGTCTTATAACGACGATTCAGTTTGAAAAAATATTTGGGAAGAAGCTGATCCTTACTCATTGCCATAGGCGTCCGGGATGCGGCAAGAATACCCGCATTGGCTGTAGTAATAAAAGCTGTGATCGCTGCCAGGCTCAGAAGCACAACCCCCGTCTTCCCAAGAATCTCACCGGCTCCCAGGGAAAGCGGGACAGTCGATCCCGATAATGTTTCGGCAGGTAATAATCCCACGGTAACACCTACGGCAAGGACATAGATCAGGGAAACAACAAAAAAGGAAAGCAGCATGCCCAAAGGGATATTTCTTCCCGGATTTTCAATTTCCTCCGCAATATCAGCGATCTTGGTCAACCCCCCGAAAGAAACGAACACCAGTCCCGCGGTTGATATCAGAGATAATATCCCGAACGGCATAAAGGGCTGGTAATATTCCGGTTTTGTTGATATGAATCCTGTTGCAATATACATAAAAAGAACCACTATCAGGGAAATGACCAATGCAACCTGTATGCGTCCGGCCACCTTAACGCTCAATACATTGAATAAAGTAAAGAGCAGACATATTGCTACAGCGATGGTTTTAACCTGGATTTCGCTGATATCAGGATAAATAAGGCTTGCGAAATAACCCAGTCCGATCAATGCAAAAGCGCTTTTAAAAGCAAGCGAAAACCAGTTTGCAAATCCTGCAAATATTCCCAGGAGAGAACCCATGCTGCGATCAATGAAAAAGTAGGTACCACCCGATCGCGGCATTGCTGTGGCCAATTCCGATTTTGCCAGCATGGTCGGAAAGATCAGAGCCGCGGCAAGAAAATAGGCCAGAATAATGGCGGGACCCGACTGAGCAAAAGCAAGACCCGGAAGAACAAATATACCGGAACTGATCATGGCGCCTGCCGAAATGGCAAAAACGTCAAGAAGATTTAGTTGTTTTTTAACTGTCATCCGCTTCCGGTGGGTTTTGTTTTTATTCAGACGGTCACCTTTTAAAAAAATAATTTATTATGCCAGATAATCAAAGAAAATATGAGAAACACATAAGAATATATATTATCTGCTTAATCGGTCAGGATCGACTGTTCTTGTTGAACAGATGTGCGTCCTCGATCTTTTGTTGAAGCTCGTTCAATTGACGTGATAAATTGTTAATACGGTATTCTATGGAGTTCAGTGTCCAGAATTCAAAATGATTCACTTTGGTCTGACGATGGATCATCCATACTATTTTTATGGAAACTAAAAATATAGCGACCTCGACGGAAAAGAGGGGTGGAAGCGGAATATTTAATTCCAGCGCATGACGGACAATATCGAAGATCATTAAAAGAAAGATGGAAATAAAAAAAACGGAATTAATGATCTTATCGTTCTTGGCATCGGTCTTTCCTCCGATCCTGCCGATAAAATCTTTGATCCTTTCCCGCTCCTCACGGTAGATCTTGAGTTCGGCTTCCAGCTCCTCAATGCTGGGAGTTGTTTTTTTATCCATCTTAATGATCTCTCCTTATTACCTTCAAATGTACAAATTTTAAGCGCTATTTAAAAATATTTTCGGTTTTTTGAAAATTTTCAAACAAAAATACAATTAATGAATATCATTTCGTATTTATAATCCGATCATTTTTCAATTCCACTTTTCTTTCTATCTTACGATTACGGATATATAATATGACGTCCGTGGCTACCATAAGTAAATTCAACACATACAGATAGATAACCGCATCGTAGTGAAAGAATAGTTTATGAAGAATGCCGGCACAATATCCGGACATGATTATGATCATAAAAAGAAGACTCTTGCCTTTGGTCGATTTTGAGATCCATGAACGATAAATGGAAAAAGGCCATGCGGAACCAAAACAAACCAGCATAATAATTTCAAAATGACTCATTAATCACCGTGATAATAAAGATCTTTAATGGGTGTTTCATCTACCCATATCCCCTTTTCTACGCGGATCCAGCCGGTTAAGCCGCTTTCGGTCCGGATCAGATAATGGGAATAAGGATCTTTGAATTCAGCGAGTAGGACATGAACATCCTCGCCCTTTTTGACACTGGTTACAACATGTCTTTGTCTCTTGTTTCCATACACATTAAAATCTCGTGTGGCGTAACTATGCAGATCAACCCCGTAGAACGGCTGCGGAATTTCCCGTACCGTTCCGTTCTTAAGTTCATACTTTCTGCTGCGTTCGAACATTTCATTCATAATACCTTTTGCAACGATCACACCATCACCGGAAAAATAGAGATGATCACAGAAAAGAATAAATGCCGGCTGATCAAAAGCACCTTCCCTGTAAAACAGATAGTGGGCATCTCCGCTTTCACCCATTGAAAATAAAATTGAATATAAGGTACCCTCATTCGCATCGGGGACATACTCCATCACTTTAATAAAGCCGGTCGTATCTCCCTGAGCATAATAAAAAGGATCATCCCGGGAAAGCATATCGCAGGTAGTGTTAAAGACATTAGCCGTACCGGTATAATGTACCTTTATCCAGGGATAAGAAGCCATCGAAATAACCCCGGCATGACTGACAGTAATAACGAAAAGCATTAAAATGAACACACTTCTCCTGATTTGCATGATATTTCCTTTTTTATTGTCCGGGTTTACCAAGAAGTTTGAACATATTTTTTTTATACGCTTCCACTCCGGGTTGATCAAAGGGATTAACACCCAACATATATCCCGAAATAGCCACCGCAACCTGAAAGATCACACAAAGTTTGACAATATGTTCTTCATCCAGGTAATCCAAATGAAAGGTACTGGTCGGTACACCACCGTCTTCATGTGCCGTCCGGGTGCCTTCAAAGGCTTTAAGGTTAACATAACTCAGCGCCTTACCGGCAAGATAGTTCAGTCCGTCAAGATCATGTTCATTGTATGGGATCTCAATATCCCGGTGATAATTCTCAATGACAAGAAAGGTCTCAAAAACAGAACGCACACCATCCTGGATCCATTGCCCCATACTGTGCAGGTCGGTTGTAAGATCGACCGAAGCGGGAAATATCCCTTTTCCGTCCTTCCCTTCGCTTTCGCCGAAAAGCTGTTTCCACCATTCGGAAAGATAATGCAGTCGCGGTTCGAAGGAAGACAGGAGTTCAATGCCCTTTCCTTCCCGGTAACACAGCATTCTGTTGACAGCATATCGCATGGCGATATTATCCCTTTCACTCAACAGTGCATGTTTAAAACCGGTCAGCGCGCCCTGAATGATATGATCTATATCCGCTCCGGCGGAAAGAACAGGAAGCAGTCCGACGGGAGTTAAAAGTGAAAATCTTCCTCCCACATCATCCGGAATAATGAAGCGACGATATGATCTTTCTTCTGCAAGGGTCCGCAAAGCACCTTTATGCGCATCGGTAGTTACAATAATGCGCCGGGAAACGGAATTCCCGTACTTCACCTCAGCAAATTCGCGTAAGATCCGGAAAGCGATCCCCGGTTCCGTTGTAGTTCCGGATTTGGAGATCACATTCAGATAAAAATCCCTTGTTCTCAGTTCTTCCAGTAAGGGTTCCCATTCCGTCGGCGAAAGATGATGTCCGATAAAACGTATACAATGGTCATCACCGTAAAGCGCATGTATAACCGCTTTGGCACCTAAATAGGATCCCCCGATACCGATACAGACCAGCAGATCACCGGATTGATGGATTTCTTTTGCCGTTTGGATCAAAGGATCCATATTCTCCGCCGACGCATCCGGAAGTGTTAGCCATCCAAGAAAATCCTTCCCTTTTCCGTTTTTAGCGACAAGGGATTGCAAAGCCTTTTCCGCTTCCTTCCAGACCTTCTCATATGTTGTAGAATAGCGTTCTTGTATAGACGCATCATTATAATGGATCATTTTTTCCTCATCATTCGATAATGATTAATAATTTCAAG
>CAZHTR010000022.1:9904-20912 GCA_964535585.1 uncultured bacterium
TCATTATAATGGATCATTTTTTCCTCATCATTCGATAATGATTAATAATTTCAAGTACTTCATCAATATCCGCACATGTGTGGTCCGCACAGATCTGAAAACGTATTTCTTCTTCTCCTTTGGGCACCACCGGAAAATTCAATCCCGTGGCAAGCACCCCATGATCCCGCAGAAAAGATACTAACTCCGCGGTTTCCAAAGTGTTCCTTATCATCAGCGGCACAACCGGATGTTCACCCGGAATGGTCTCCATTCCGATCTTTTCCAGACCAAGTCGAAAACGGTTTGTCAGATCTTTCAAATACGATAAACGTTTTTTTCCTTCGCTGCTGTTCAGTATTTTTATGCTCATGCGCGCAGCCGCAGCCTCGGAAACGGTAATGGGATTTGAGTAAATATATGTCGGCGCCGTTTCGCGCAAGAAAGCGATCAATTCATGACTACCGGTAACATACCCGCCATTAACCCCGAATGCCTTGCCGAGGGTTGCAATAAGGATATCCGCCTTGGCACCGGTGAGCTCTTCGGTTCCCCGGCCACTTGTACCGCATGCTCCCACACCGTGCGAATCATCCACGATCAGTGTTATACCTTCTTCAAACAAAGGGCTTTGCGCTTCACGGATTTCTGCGATCGCATCCAATGGTGCGTGATCGCCTCGCATACTGAATATTCCATCCGTAATGATAAGGCAGCGTTTAACCTGAGAACCGATCCCGGTTATTTTTTGGCGCAGATCATCCATGTCATTATGTTGATAGACCAGCTTAACAGCGGGTCTTGACATACGCAGGGCATTAATGATACAATTATGGTTCAGTGCATCGCTGATCACTGCCGTATCCGGCGTGATCAATGAAGATATAACCCCCAGACTTGTCACGTATGCCGAACTAAAGATCATTGCGGCTTCCCTGCCATGAAAATCAGCCAGTGCTCTTTCAAGTTCGATGTGTTCCAGATAACTGCCGCTGATAAAACGTACCGCACCCGGTCCGACACCAAAACGCCGCACGGCCGATTCTTCCGCTTTCACAAGTTCGGGATGCATGCTCAGACCCAGATATGAATTACTGTTCATCTTGATGAAATTGCGATCATACCCCTGAATGCGATAGCGTGGACCCCGGTCGCCGGATGCGGGGATCACATCCGTAATGATCAGTTCTTTCCCTTTCGCGCGACCTTCTTCCATCAATGTTTTCATCGCGTTGGCAAGATATTTATCCAATTTGTTCATGCTTGTTCCCTTTGTAACGTTCACTGAGAGTATCAATCATATCCTTTGTCATTCTCTCAAGCGTATAATCGGGCGACCATGCCCAATCCTCACGCGCCGCACTGTCATCCATGGAATCCGGCCAGGAATCGGCGATACGCTGACGGACCGGATCAATATTATAATCTATCGTAAAGCCCGGTATATGTACCTTAATGGCTTCGGCCAGGATCTTCGGAGAAAAACTCATCGCAGCTATGTTGTACGCATTGTGATATCTCAGGGAACTGTAGTCGGCCTCCATCAGTCCTACTGCCGCTTTCAGTGCATCGGGCATATACATCATATCCAGATAGGTATTCTCATTCAAATAACATAAATAATGTTTATGCCGGACAGCCTGATGAAATATATCTACGGCATAATCCGTCGTTCCGCCCCCGGGGGGTATCACATTGGAAATGATCCCCGGGTAGCGAACGCCCCGAATATCAACATGATATTTCATGTGATAATAATCACACAGAAGTTCACCGGCAACTTTGGTGACTCCGTATATGCTACCGGGGCGCTGAATGGTCAGTTGCGGAGTATGATGCTTAGGCGTGGTTTGACCGAAAGCACCGATCGAGCTGGGTACGAACATTTTGAACCTTAGTTCATTGGCGATTCGCAGTACACTGTTGAGAGTACCCATGTTAATATCCCAGGCCATTTCGGGATTCTTCTCACAAACAGCCGATAGTATAGCCGCAAGAAAGTATACCTGTTTCACCTTTTCTTTTTGTACTACCTGATAGACCTGCCGGCTGTCCATGGCATCCATGCGAATAAAAGGACCGCTTTCTACCAGCTCGGAATGCAGTGTCGCCCGTATATCCGATGCGATCACATTCTGCTCCCCATATACCTTCCTCAGGAAAAAGGTCAGCTCTGTACCGATCTGCCCCCCTGCACCTATGATCAATATTCTATCCATATCAGCTCCGGACGATGGTTTTAAGGTAAACGCGTTATAATACAATAAAAGGATTGAAAGATTTTTCTTCCTTTATCGTTGTTTCATCAAGATGACCCGGATAAACAACGGTGTCTTCAGGCAATACCATGATAGCGGTATGTATCGAATGTTCCAGGGTCTTCATGTCTCCGCCCGGTAAGTCGGTACGTCCCACCGAACGATGGAACAAGGTATCTCCGCTGAAGAGTGTATCGGCAAAGAGGAAGCAAACGCTTCCGGGACTGTGTCCGGGTGTGTGTAAAATACCAAAGGTATGATCACCCAAAGTCAATATGCTTTTTTCTGCTATATCGATATCGATCTCCGGTGTGCCATAGTACGAAAGTCTGTAATGCCCGCACATGTTTTCCAGTGCTTTCAGCCATTCCGTATCAAGACTGTTCATTACAAAAGGACATTTAAGGGTTTTACAGAGAGGGGCAGCTGAGAGCAAATGATCGACATGTCCGTGTGTTGCAAGGACGGCTCTGACCGTATATTTTTCCCGATCTATGACTGCGAGGATGTCATCGGGTTCCGCACCCGGGTCAATAATCAGCGCATCGTTCTTGTTCAGAATAATGTATGTATTTTCCTGAAAAACAGTTTTTGATCTAAGCCGGGTAATTTTCATGGAAGAACCTAAATATAGCGTCTGACTTTTTTACGTCTCTTCTTTGTCTTATTTCCAATACCGAGAATATCGTGCTTAAAATAAAAACGTTTCCATTTCTTATATTGTTTTTTCTTATCAAAACGGTAGCAGGGTTCTTCATCTAATTCTATTGCTTCGCCCTGCAGGACCTTCCATGGATGGACCGAGATCAATTTTTCAAAATCGATATGCGGATATGTGTCTTTATAGGTTTCGGCAGCACGCGGGAGATTAAAACCGATACTGCGGTTAGCCCGGTGTGCATCACTGGCAATAATATGTGCCAAACCCTCAGAGAGCATCATTTGGGAAACGAACAATGCCTGTGTTCCGTTATAACCGAGAAGACTTCCGGCATTGATCTGCATTACAGCACCCATTTTTATCAGATCGATAATATCATCAACAATATCCCAAAAATAACTGTAACGTTCGGGGTGTGCCAAAACGGGTGTACAACCTTCCTGGATCAATTCATAAAATATCTCTTTGTATCCCTCGGGATTCCAGTTCATCGAGAACTCGATCAGAACATATTTTTTCTTGTTCTCATAGGTAAAATAGGGGATTTCTTGTGCCCGTATAACCCCGGTGGTGTAATAAAGTTCACCGCCCAGGTAAAGCTTCAGCGGTAATCCTTCCTTTTCGACTGCGGCTTTCAGCTCTTTAAAATTCTTTAATATTTTTTCCTGCCGCGAACGATCCTCGGAAGTCTGATCTTCCTCAAGCTGATGTGGCGTAGCGACGATATCCGTAATCTGATTTTTTACGGCCTGGCGCATAAGGTCCATGGATTGCTCAAGTGTAGCCGGACCATCATCCACGTCAAAAATGATATGATTGTGAATGTCGACAATACGTTGCATAATTCCCTTTTTATTGCAGGACCGAAAGCAGGATCCCGGCCGCAACAGCGGAGCCGATCACACCGGCGACATTCGGACCCATAGCGTGCATGATCAGGTGATTGCTCTGATCATATTTTAAACCAACCTGCTGAACCACCCGTGCTGAATTCGGTACCGCACTGACACCGGCAGCCCCGCAAAGCGGATTGATCTTATTACCCTCTTTTAGAAAACAATTCATTAGTTTTGCGAACAAAATGCCGCCCGCAGTCGCAATGACGAACGAAAGGGCGCCAAGGCAAAAAATGTACAATGTTTGAAATTTCAGGAAGGTATGTGCCTGTGTTGAAGCACCGACGGTAAGTCCAAGCAGAATTGTAACGATATTGATGAGCGCATTTCGTGCCGTGTCGGCCAGGCGTTCGGTTACACCCGATTCTTTCAGCAGGTTCCCGAAAAAAAGCATACCGAGAAGCGGCAGGGCGGTCGGTGCAATAAAAGCCGTTAACAAGAAACCGATGATCGGAAAGATGATCTTCTCGACCTTGGGAACGACCCGGACCGGTTTCATTCGAATTACACGTTCTTTTTTAGATGTAAGTAAGCGCATGACAGGCGGCTGGATAATAGGAACAAGCGCCATATAGGAATACGCGGATATGGCGATCACACTCATCAGATGCGGTGCAAGTTTTGATGAAAGAAAGATCGCCGTGGGTCCGTCCGCTCCGCCAATGATACCGATCGCTCCGGCCTCCATAGCCGAAAAACCAAGCCAACTGGCACCTAAGAAAGTTAAAAAGATACCGATCTGTGCGGCCGCACCCAATAAAACCATCTTTGGATTGGACAAAAGTGCCGAGAAATCGGTCATGGCACCAATACCAAGAAAAATTAACGGGGGATAAATCCCTTCTTTAACACCGTAATACAAATAGTTCAGTAACGAACCTTCTTCCTGTATGCTTAATTGCATACCCATATCCGCTAAAGGAATATTTCCGAGAAGAATACCAAAACCGATTGGAACCAGCAATAAAGGCTCATAGGATTTTGCAATCCCCAGATAAATAAGCACACAACCTATGAGGATCATGACCAGCGATTCCCAGGTCACATTGGCAAAACCGGAATAGCTTAGAAATTCACCCAGGATGTTCATGCCTCCTCCATCCGTATCAGGACATCACCTTCCAAAACGGTATTTCCCGCTTTTACTTCTATACGGCTAACCTTTCCGTCGGATGTGGCCAGAATATTGTTTTCCATTTTCATGGCTTCCATTTTGGCGACCACCTGACCACCCTTAATATTTTCCCCTTCCCTGACAAGAACGGCCGTGATCAGACCCGGGATCGGGGCTTTGATCACATTCGCCGCAGCCGCATCGGCCGGGGAAAATGTTTTTCTTGAGGAGGTGTCGGGAATGACCGGTTTATTGTTGAGTACCGGAGGTTTTTGTGCCGGTTCCGCTTTTTCAAATTCTACCGTGTAATTGATACCGTTGCATTTAACCTGTGCACCATCCTCATTGAGGGCTTCGATATCAACGGTATATTCTTTACCGTTCACTTTCATTTTATATGTTTTCATTCCACACCTGTAGATTTATTTCATTTCCGGATTACGCATAACCAATGCTTTATTGTTCCATCCCGAAAAAGGCTTAATGACCTTACGAATAGTCAGTATCGCCTTTTCTTCTTCCTGAAGAGAGCGCATCTCAAGATGCAGCGCGGTAATGATCGCCGGTATGCTGTCTTCCGACCCGTTTCCGGTACGATTATGCATGATCTTTTCTTTTTTGATCCTGCTCATTTTACCCGTAAAACGAATGATCCCCGACATAAGCGCTACGGTCAGAGCGACAAGCGTCAGGGAAAAAAGAACAATGAGGATACCCGCCAGAGTCAGATTATACACCAATGCCTGATCGCTTTTTACAGTTGCTGTCCCTGCAGTCATCAGCAAGGGAGTGAATGTGAGTAGGATTCCTGTCAGAATGCGTTTACTGATCATGATCTGTCCTAAAGGGGAATATTCCCGTGTTTTTTCATTGGATTGCTCAGGCGCTTGGTGGAAAGCATTTCAAAAGCCCGGATTATTCGAAAACGGGTATTTGAAGGCTCTATCACATCATCAATATATCCGTGTTGAGCAGCAATATAGGGATTTGCTAATTTCTCACGGTATTCTCGTATCAATTCATCACGGCGTGTGCCATCCTGATCATCTTTCAATTCTCTGCGGTAGAGAATATTGACTGCACCTTCCGCGCCCATGACAGCGATCTCTGCCTTCGGCCAGGCATAGTTGATATCTCCACGAAGATGTTTACTGCTCATAACGCAATATGCGCCACCGTAGGCTTTCCGAGTGATCACCGTAACTTTCGGAACTGTCGATTCGGCATATGCATAGATCAGTTTTGCACCGTGACTGATAATACCGCCATATTCCTGTGCCGTACCCGGCAAAAAACCCGGAACATCCACAAGCGTAAGCAAGGGTATGTTGAACGCATCACAAAAGCGCACAAAACGCGCAGCCTTGATGCTTGCCTTAATATCCAGTACACCTGCGAGATAATTCGGTTGATTGGCGACTATACCCACGGTCCGACCGTTGAAACGGGCATACCCGGTAATAATATTCGGCGCGTAATGGCGGGATATTTCAAAGAACTCATGATCATCGACGATCTCATGAATGATGTCTTTCATATCATAAGGCTGGTTCGGTAAATCGGGGACAATGGTGTTCAGTGCATCGGAATGCCGGTTGATGGTATCTCTGGGACTGACAAGGGGCGTTTCTTCCATATTATTTGATGGAATGAAAGAAATGAGTTTGCGGATAAGCATAATAGCTTCTTCTTCATTTTCCGCCGCGAAATGTGCAACTCCGGATTTTGCAGCATGTACCATAGCACCGCCAAGTTGCTCATCACTGACATCCTCATTGGTCACGGCCTTAACGACCTTTGGACCCGTGATGAACATGTAGGATGTTTTCTCGGCCATGATAACAAAATCGGTAATGGCGGGACTGTAGACGGCACCCCCCGCACAGGGACCGAGAATTGCTGATATTTGGGGGACTACACCGGATGCTTCCACATTTTTCTGAAAAATATCGGCATATCCGCCAAGAGCAAGTACACCTTCCTGTATACGAGCACCCCCGGAGTCATTCAGTCCGATGACCGGTGCACCCATTTTCATGGCCATTTCCATGACTTTTACGATCTTTGCGGCTAAAGTTTCGCTTAAACTGCCGCCGAACACCGTGAAATCCTGTGCATATACATATACAAGCCGTCCGTCAATGGTCCCGCAGCCGGTTACAATGCCGTCACCCAAATAATATTCTTTTTCCATGCCGAAATTGGTACAGCGATGCTTCACGAACATATCGAACTCTTCAAATGAATCCGTATCCAGGAGCAGGTTTACACGCTCACGTGCCGTTAACTTCCCTTTTTCGTGCTGTTTTTCTATACGTTCTTTACCGCCACCCTGCTTTGCTTTGCGGCGCATTTCCTGTAATTGTTTGATCTCGTTCATAATATCTCCGATTTCCGGCTATTCATGTTCTTCGGTAAATTCCGTTAAGATACCGAAGGTGGATTTTGGATGAACAAAAGCGATCGAATGTCCTCCCGCACCTTTGCGCGGTTTCGTATCGATCAGGCGAATACCCAGCGTTTCCATTTTCCTGACAGTTGCCTCACAATCGTCTACCTGATAGGCGATATGATGGATCCCCTGTCCCCGTGTTGCAATGAATTTTGCGACCGGACTTTCTTCGGAGGTCGGTTCCAGTAATTCAATACGGGTATCACCGATATTAAAGAACGCAACTTTCACTTTCTGATCTTCTACGGTCTCCGTGCCGGTAAATTCAAGTCCAAGCAGATCGCGGTAAAAGGGTATTTGTTCCTCAAGCGAAGAAACCGCAAATCCGATATGTGAAATTTTTTTGACCATTTTTCAATGCCTTCCCGTTTAAATAACGATATTTTCTTTATATTCTCCGAAAACACCGCGCATTACATCACAGATCTCACCCAATGTGGCATAGGTCTTAACGGCATCAATAATGAACGGCATCACATTTTCATTTCCTTTACATGCTTTTTTCAACCTTTCGAGGCTGGCCCCTACCGCATTGTCATCTCTGTTCGATCTTAGTGCTGCAATGCGTTCGATCTGCTCATGTTGTATTCTGGGATCAACACGTAAAAGATTTTTTGGCGGATCTTCCTTAATGGTATATTTATTCAGTCCGACGATGAGCGAACGATCGTTCTCGATATCTTTTTGCACCCGATACGCCTCACGCTGGATCTCACGCTGAACATATCCCATTTCGATAGCATTGGACATACCGCCCAATTCATCGATCTTGTTTATATACGCTTCCGCTTCCGCTTCGAGTTTATCAGTCAGGGTTTCAACAAAATAGGAACCCGCCATGGGGTCTATCGTATCGGCAACTCCCGATTCATGCGCAATGATCTGCTGGGTACGCAAGGCAACACGCACCGCATCTTCTGTCGGTAACGCCAGCGCTTCATCCTTGCTGTTCGTATGCAGGCTTTGTGTTCCCCCCATGACTGCTGCCAATGCCTGAATGGTTACACGAACAATATTGTTATCGGGCTGCTGCGCGGTCAGGGTGGAACCGCCGGTCTGCGTATGAAAACGCAGCATCATTGAGTTTTCCTTTTTTGCACCAAAACGTTCTTTCATAATACGTGCCCAAAGGCGTCGCGCCGCCCGGAATTTTGCGATTTCTTCAAACAGGTTGTTATGAGCATTGAAAAAGAATGATAAGCGTCCTGCGAATGTATCAACATCCATTCCCGCCTGCAGCGCCGCATCCGTATAGGCAATCCCGTCTGCCAGTGTAAATCCGATCTCCTGTGCAGCGGTAGAGCCTGCTTCACGGATATGATATCCGGAAATAGAGATCATATTCCATTTAGGAACATAGCGCGAACAATACTCAAAAGTATCGGTAACCAGTCTCATGGATTCCCTTGGTGGAAAAATAAATGTTCCGCGTGCAATATATTCCTTTAATATGTCATTCTGGATCGTTCCGGTTAGTTCGGATACCGCTACTCCCTGTTTTTCGGCGACAGCAATGTACATTGCAAGCAATACGGAGGCCGGGGCATTAATGGTCATACTGGTGGAAACCTTATCCAGGGGGATCCCGTCAAAAAGGACTTCCATGTCCTCAAGCGAGTCAATAGCAACTCCCACTTTCCCCACCTCGCCATCACAAATGGGATTATCGGAATCATATCCGATCTGAGTGGGCAGATCAAAAGCGACGGATAAACCGGTCTGTCCGTGTTCCAATAAATATTTATAACGGGTATTCGACTGCTTTGCATCTCCAAAACCCGCGTATTGACGCATGGTCCAGAGTCGACCGCGGTACATTGTGGGATAAACCCCGCGTGTAAAGGGGTACTCACCGGGATATCCGATCTTATCTTCGTACAGTCCGTTCATGTTTTCCGGAGTATAAAGCGGATCAATGACCAGATCCGACATTGTTCTGAATTCGGGACATCGCTCCGTCCGTTTTTCACAGAATGCAAGGTAGGTCTTTTCTATCCACTCTTTTTTTGATCTGGATGCTGACATATGCTCCCTCTTTAGTCCTTAGTATCAAATATGACATTCAGCCCGGTCTTTCCGGACCGGGCTGCTGTTGATATCATTACTATTTTGTATTTTCCCCGTAGTACTTATCGAAGTAATAACGCTGGTAATAATAGTAGTATCCGCTGGATGTATTTTTCGGATTCACATCGTTCAATACGGTTCCGATGATCGGGATCTTCGTATTTTTCATTTCCTGCTGCAGGTGGACGATCACTTCTTTCTGTGCTTCTCCCGCACGTGCAACTAACAGTACTCCATCCGTAATAGAGCCCATTAATGCGGCATCGGTCACTGCCATAAGCGGCGGCGCATCGAAAAAGATCCTGTCAAATTGCTTGCGTAATTGTGCAAATAGTTCCTTCATCGCTTTTGAACCGAGCAATTCGGAGGGATTCGGCGGCAGGCTTCCTGCGGGCATAACGTAAAGATTATCGATCTCTGTTTTAAAGATGGACTCATCAAGTTTTGAGCGCTTGGTGATCATATTTGCCAGTCCCGGTTTCTTTGGGGTTGAGAACATTTTATGGATCGTGGGTTTACGCATATCACCGTCGATAATCAGTACTTTCATACCGAATTGCGCGTAAGCGATCGCCAGGTTGGCAATGACCGTTGATTTCCCTTCAGATGCACCGGCAGAAGTCACCACAAATGAGGATATGGGTTTATCGGCCGGAGCGGCAAGTTCAAGATTTGTTCGCAGCGAGCGGAACGATTCCGAGATCGGGGAACGCGGTTTAAAATGCGAGATAAGGCGGTTGCGGAAATCATCGTGACTGGAGTATTTTTTATCCAGGACCTTTTTGGCACGGTCAACGGACATAGATGGGATAATACCGAGTGTCGTGAGACCCAGTCGTTCCAGATCTTCCTTGCTGCGGATGGAATTATCCATGAATTCACGGAGAAGGATAACACCGATACCGGCTGCAAGTCCAAACACAAAACCAAGCAGAATATTGAGCTTCGTTTTGGGCTTGATCGGCTGGTAATTGGGTACTGCCTGATCGATCACGTAAACATTGGAAATCTGTGAAGCTTCCTGGATACGTGCTTCTTCATAACGTTCCTTCATCAGAAGATAAATACGTTCATGGGTCTGACGATCCCGTTCAAGGCGGATAAAGGATATGTTCGTTGATGGTATTTCCTCAATAAGTCCTTTATAATATTCATTCAGTTTTCTATACTCTTCCTCTTTTGCTTCGAGACTTACCTTTTGCGATTCAAGGCTAAGAATCTGTTCAAGGATCCTTTGATTGATCGCCAGGGGATCGAGACCTCCGGGCAGATAGCCTGACTTGATCAGGTATGCCGTTTCACTTTCAAGGCGTTTTTTGAGTATTTCAATTTTACTCTTAATGTCCTGAACACTGGATGACCTTGGATCCGCACCGATCAGACTTCTTTCATTAGTAGCGATCTCTTCACGTAAAGCCATAATAAGTGGATTTGCCACTTGCAGGCGGTTATCCAACACGTGGAGCTGTTTTTCATCAAACTGTTTCTTTAAAAATTGCAGTTCATCCTCAGTAATATTCAGTTCGGCTCTTGCCGCAAACAATTGAGCTTCAAATTCGGAAGATTTCTGAATGAGCTGTT
>CAZHTR010000023.1:0-19398 GCA_964535585.1 uncultured bacterium
GCTTAATTTTTACTTGGTTTTTAATACAGTACATCCTGAACTTGTTTCAGGATCTCAGTGAATCTCAGTTATCTCAGTAAAAATTATATTATCTCGCAGGGGTCCCCATGGGACAGGCAGAATGACTCCTTCACCCGCAAGATATGATTATTTAATTATTTCTCTCAAATGTTCCGCCCACAAGGCATATCCTGCCCGGTTCGGATGCAGTCCGTCCCGGAACAGCGCCTCGTTGGCATAGTCCGAATCCGCGGCCTTGAAGAGGGGATAGATGTTCACGTAGGTCATGCCGTAGCGTTTCGCGAGTTTTTCGATATAGACATTCAGGTTCCCGATCGTTTCCGGCGGACAGTTCTTCCATCTTGGGGATGTGGGAAGAATGGAATGCAGGTAGACATCATAGTCGTAGTCTTTGGCGATGCGCTTGACCATCTTGCGATAGAGGTATTTTATTTCCTTTTCACTGCGTCCGGCGCCGATATCATTGATACCGATCAGAACGAATAGTGTTGCATGCTCCGCATTTCCGAGGCATACATCCATGCGTGCCATCAGACCGTCAATATGGTCGGAGACGATGCCGCGGTTCACCGCAATCCATTCCGGGAAATACGTATTCAGATCAAAACCTTCCGTAATGGAGTTACCGAAAAAGATGAATGATCCTTCACGGATACTGTCTTTTTCATCAATGAATGTTGTCATTCGCTGATGCCAGTGAGCATAGTCATTCAAGGGTTTGATATTCCTGTTCACGGTCTGACAGGAGAAGAAAAGAAAAAAGACGATGAGGGGTGCGGTGAAAAAATATTTTATTCTCATGTTGTGCCTCTAAACGACAAGCCGCGAAAGCGCCAGCATACAGGCCGTTTCCGTGCGGAGACGGCGATTGGCAAGCAGGACCGGTTTAGCGCCGGCATCCAGGGCGCGCCGGATCTCATCGGGATGGAAACCGCCCTCGGGTCCGACAAGGATCAGTGCGTCTTCGGGTTTTTCCGTCGCGGGAAGCGGGGGATGATCATCCTGATTGTCGCAGATATAGACCGGGGTCTTGTGTTCTCTGGCGACAAGGTCCGAAAAGGGAAGCGGTTCATGCAATTCGGGAATGCGGCTGCGGCCGCATTGTTTGACCGCCGAGAGGATGATCTTTTCGCAGCGTTCGCGTTTTATAGCGGACATGAGCGTATAGCGGGTGATCAGGGGGTATATCTCATAAACACCGAGTTCCACGGCTTTTTCCAGCAGGATCTCCCAGTGCGCGGCTTTGATCATGCCCACGGCCAGAGAGACCTTGTTCCCCGGTTCGCCGGCCAGGGGATATGTGTCCGTGATCCGGCAGCGGGTCACATCCTGCCGTATATCGATGATCCCGGTCTGATACAGCATGCCCTTCCCGTCGGAAACCAGCACGGTATCTCCGGGCTTTTTCCGCAGTACGTGACTCAGGTGATGATGTTCGTCCCGCTCCAAATGGATCACATCACCTTCAATATGTTGTGAAAAAAAGAATTGTTCATTCGCCATTAAAAATATTTTCCGTAATGCAGCACGATCGCCGCTCCGTTCCAGTTCAATTTTTGGAAATCCTCATCCACGGGTTGGGTAAAACTGTTTATTTCATATCCCAGTCCGACACCGAGGGCACCCCGTTTTTCCATCATAAAATCGATGCCCAGGTAAAAATTCGTATAGAATCCCACATAGAGATCCGCCTCCGCGTAGCGGGTGATATTCGCCCAGGGACTGTTGTCGGTATCAATGGCAAGTACGGGACCGCCCTGGACAGAGACGAAGGGCGCAAAGGTGTTATCCAGTTGCCGGGTAAAGAAATGTTTTTTCAGGAAAAGCCCCGCTTTTACAAAATCGAGATTAATGGTATTCATCCGGTATGTATATCCCGTAAGAGGATCCGTTAAGGTATATTCCTTTCCGCTGGAGACGAAGGTCCAGTTCGACTGCACACCGGCATGCAGATCCTTTGCCAGTCGCCACTGAAAGGAGCCGCCCAGACTGCTTCCGTAATCGGTCACACGCAGGTCAAAGTTATTGATCCGCTTCACCTGTCCCATGGAGGTATAATTTCCGGCAAAAAGGATATGCAGGGTGATCAGGGAAATCAGGAACAGACGTTTCATGTGTTTCCTCCGCACAGTTGTTCATAGATGCATGCCATTCCGAACAGGGTCAGGGTTTTGTCCACATGCCGGATATGGCGGGAATGCGCCGCAATGACCGTAGAGAGTCCGCCGGTAGCAATAATACTGACCTTGTCTTTGCCCCACTCGCGGCAGATCCGTTCTATCAACCCGTCGATCTGGTCGATTGTTCCCCACATGAGTCCTGCCTGCAGGCTTTCGCGGGTATTGGTCCCGATGATCTTTTCGGGGAAATCGAACTGCACCTTTGGCAGTCGTGCGGCACGTTCAAAGAGATCCCTGCCCGCAGTTTCCAGTCCGGGCATGATCACACCGCCCAGATATTCGTGCTGTTCGCTAACCACATCAAAGGTGGTCGCGGTACCCATATCTACCACGATGATAGGGGCGGCATAGCGTTCCAGGGCACCAACGGCGTTGCAGATGCGGTCCGCGCCGACCTCCGAAGGATCATCGTACCGGATCGTCAGGTCCAGCGGCAGGGTGTGGTCAACAATGAGCGGGTCTTTGGAATAGAGTATCTTGCATACCTGGATAAATGCGGGTGTCAGCTGCGGGACCACCGAAGAAATAATGCAGGCCTGCACGTTTTCCTTCCGGCGTTTCGCTTTTATCAGGAGTTCCCGGATCGCCGAAGTATAATCCTCTGTCTGCAGGAGCGGGTGGCTGGGAATACGGATTTCGGCGCTAAGGATCTTATCACGCATCAGCGCGGCGCATATATTGGTATTACCGATATCGATGCACAGCAGATCGCTCATCATTCTTCCAGTTTTTTATGGATGATATCACGGGTCAGTGCCTGATCCGCCTGTCCCTTGGTGGCGCGCATGACCTGACCGATAAAAAAGGCCAGTAATTTGGTCTCGCCGGATCTTAACTTTTGTACCAGATCGGCATGTTCGGCAAAAATACCGTCGATCAGCTTTTCCAGTTCACCGCTGTCGCTGATCTGTTCAAGTCCCTTTTCCCGGATGATCGCTTCCGCGGATGTACCGCAGGCGGCCATCTCGTCGAGCACCGCTTTGGCGGTTTGCGCAGTGATGGTCTTTTTATCGAGGAAGACAAGGAGCCCGGCAAGCGCCTTGGGACTGACGGGAGATTCCGTGATACTTTTTCCGCTGTCAATCAGGATGCGCAGGATCTCGTTGCGCACCCAGTTACCGGCAAGACGGGGGTTGTCGTAGAATTTCAGTACGTCTTCAAAATAATCGGCAATTTCTTTTTCGGAGGTCAGCAGGCAAGTGTCTTCATCGGACAAAGCGAATTGATCCATAAAGCGTTGCTTGCGCTTATCCGGTAGTTCGGGCAAGGCCGCACGCATCGCCTCGATCCAGTCTGCATCAACCTCCACCGGGGAAAGGTCCGGTTCGGGGAAATAGCGGTAATCGTGGGAATCTTCTTTGGACCGCATCATCTTTGTCGTGCCGGACTGTTCATCCCAGAGCAGGGTTTGTTGCACGATGCTGCCGCCCGATTCCAGGACCTTGCGCTGCCGTTCGATCTCATATTTTAATGCCCGTTCCACATTGCGGAAGGAATTCATGTTCTTCAGTTCGGTACGGGTCCCGAATGTGACCTGTCCTTTCGGTTTAAGGGAAATGTTCGCGTCGCAACGCATAGACCCTTCTTCCATATTGCAGTCGGACACGCCGGTATAACGCACGATCTGCTTGAGCGCCGCCAGATAGGCATAGGCTTCTTCGGGCGAGGAAATATCGGGTTCGCTCACGATCTCCAGCAGGGGTGTGCCGCAGCGGTTCAGATCCACCAGCGTGCCGTCTTCACCGTGCATGGATTTACCGGCATCCTCTTCCATGTGGATGCGGGTCAGGCCGATGCGTTTTTTTCTATCGCCGATTTGAATATCGACCCATCCCCGGTAGCAGATGGGATCCTCGTACTGGGATATCTGATATCCTTTGGGCAGATCGGGATAAAAATAATTTTTTCGTGCAAAGGTGCTGTGCGGACGGATGTGACAATGGGTTGCCAGACCGAGCATGATCGCGCGATTGACCATTTCACGGTTCAATACCGGCAGGGAACCCGGATACGCCAGGCATACCGGACATACATGCGTGTTCGGCGCATCACCGTAATTGACCCTGCATCCGCAGAAGGCCTTGGTCTCCGTATTGAGTTGAACGTGTACTTCCAGTCCGATAACTACATCCCAGTTCATATCTGCTCCCGATCGTTGGACAGAAATTTAAGGAGATTAGATGCAAATACCAAACAGAAACAAGCCGTATCCGAACTCCCGAAAAGGACGAACATTTGGCGTATCGCGCATTTCCCTTTATGAGCCCGTAAAAATGAATAGCAAAATCTTTAAAGTATTCGTAAATTATCAACTGATAATGCTATGAATCAAATATGAGATCAGAAATCATAAATCCGGAACTTGGGACCCTTGAGGCAGAGCTTGAATATTCACTCCGGCCACGGACGCTGGATGAATTTATCGGTCAGAAAAAACTGATCGACAAGCTCAAAATATATATTGAAGCGGCCAGGAACCGGAATGAACCCATGGACCATGTGCTGCTTTTCGGACCGCCGGGACTGGGGAAAACGACCCTGGCGCATATCATTGCGGCGGAACTCGGGGCAAATATCAAGACCTCTTCCGGTCCCGTACTTGAGCGTGCGGGGGACCTGGCGGGTATTCTGACCAACCTTGAGAACAAGGACGTGCTTTTTGTGGACGAGATCCATCGAATGAACCGTGTGGTCGAAGAATACCTGTATTCCGCGATGGAAGATTATCATATTGATATTATGATCGACAAAGGTCCCAGTGCCCGCAGTATCCAGCTGCATCTTGAAGGCTTTACCCTCGTGGGTGCCACAACGCGCGCGGGATTGCTGACCTCGCCCATCCGCGACCGTTTCGGCATTATCATGCGCATGGATTATTACACGGAGAAAGAATTAACGAAGATCGTCATGCGTTCCGCCGACATCCTGAAGATCAAAGTGACACATGACGGCGCCATTGAGATCGGTAAACGTTCCCGCGGAACACCGCGGATCGTGAACCGTATCCTTAAACGCTGCCGTGATTACGCAGAGGTAAAAGGGGACGGGATCATTACAAAAGATATCGCCGAACTGGCCTTGCAAATGCTGGAGATCGATGAACTGGGACTGGATAACATGGATCACAGGATCCTCCTGACCCTGGTGAATCATTTTGAGGGCGGTCCCGTCGGACTGCAGAATCTGGCGGTGGCCATCGGCGAAGAAGCCGATACGATCGAAGAGGTCTATGAACCCTTTCTCATCCAGGAGGGGTTTTTACAACGTACGGCCCGGGGACGGGTCGCTCTGGACAGAACCTATAAGCACCTTCACATAAAAAAACGCAAATCCAATTCCCAGGGGAGTTTGTTCTATGACGAAATTTGAGATTTTCAACACCCAGCCCAAAGCCTTCCGCCTGTCCGATTTCGATTTCGAACTGCCGCAGGAACTTATCGCACAATATCCAAGCGAACATCGTGGCGACGACCGTTTAATGGTGGTCAACCGCAAAAAAGGTACGTTCTCCCATCACCTTTTCTCGGAGATCCGCTCCTTCCTCACGCCGACGGATTGTATGATCTATAACAATACCCGCGTTTTCCCTGCACGTTTATTTGCCACAAAGGATAAAGGTGATTCCGAGGTCGAAGTCTTTCTTTTACGCCCGCTTGAGGATCAGATATGGGAAGTACTGGTCAAACCTGCCCGGAAGGTCCGCATCGGGAATAAATTGCGTTTTACGGAAAGTATCTATGCGGATGTGATCGATAATACCATTTCCGGAGGCCGTGTGATACGGCATAATTGTTCTAAAGCCACCTTTATGAAGTTTGTGATGTCCAAAGGGAAATCTCCCTTACCGCCGTATATCAAACGCGAAAGCGAAGATATCGATAAGGAACGGTATCAGACCATTTTTGCCAGGGAACTGGGTGCGGTTGCCGCTCCCACTGCCGGACTGCATTTTACGCAGGAAATGCTGGATGAAATTGAGAGATCCGGAACGAAACTGGGATCCATTACCCTGCATATCGGATTGGGAACCTTCCGGCCGGTCCAGGTGGAGGATCTCCGGCGGCATCAAATGGATTCCGAATATTTCAAGATATCCAAAAAGACCGCACAGATGATCAATACAGCCAAACACAACAAACAACGCGTGATAGCGGTGGGGACCTCCACGGTTCGCGCGCTTGAATCCTCGCTGATCTCGGGTCCGGATGTGAATCCCAAAAATACATGGACGGACAGATTCATTTATCCGCCCTATGACTTTAAGATCGTCGATGCATTGATCACAAATTTCCATCAGCCTAAATCCACACTGATCATGATGGTATCCGCGTTCGCGGACCATGACCTTATCATGAGTGCCTATGCCGAAGCCGTAAAGGAAAAATACCGTTTCTATTCCTACGGCGATGCCATGATGATCATCTGAGGACAGGGGCGGGGAACCATAGTTGTCCATGGCGCGTTTGCTTGCGGACCGGGACGCGCGGATATTTTAGATCATATATGCGTATGCGTTAAAATTATAGCACAGGATCCTGATGCGTTCAACAAATCACATGGCGGTTGTGGTACCGGCAGCGGGAACGGGGCAGCGTATGAACCATACGGTTCCGAAACCCCTGATCCGGCTGAAGGGTAAGACCATTCTTGAACGAACGATCCGGCGTTTTTTCGATCTGCCGGTTTATGAAATGATCGTACCGGTATCGGAGAATATCCTGGATGAGGTCAGGGACATGTGCGCGGATTTGAATGCGCCCTTTCCGCTGAGCGTGATCCGCGGGGGTGCAACACGGCAAGACTCGGTATGGGCGGCACTTGGGGTCCTGGATGAGGGAAGCGACGTGGTTGCCGTGCATGACGCGGCGAGACCCTTTTTTGACCCCGGGATCTTTGCTGCGGCTTTTCCGCTTCTGTGTGAACATGCGGGTGCCGTTGCAGCCGTTCCGGCATGTCACACCATGAAGTTCGTAGAGGAACAAACGATCCTTAGAACACTCCCTCGCGAAAAGCTCTGGCAGGTCAACACACCGCAGATCTTCCATCGCGACGAACTTATTCTTGCATACCGTGAAGCATATAAGGCAGGATATAAGGGGACCGACGATGCCGTATTGCTGGAACGTCTGGGGGCGTCCGTTGCCGTGATCCCGGATTCGCCGGATAATATCAAGATCACAACGCAAACCGATCTGCTGATCGCGGAACGGATACTGGAACAACAAGGTGATGAGGTGAACTAATGTACCGGATCGGACAGGGATATGACGTACATAAGCTGGTTGAAGGCCGTAAGCTCATTCTCGGTGGCGTGGAGATCCCTTACGAAAAAGGTCTGCTGGGTCACAGTGATGCCGATGTGCTGCTCCATGCGGTGATGGACGCACTTCTTGGAGCCGCGGCACTGGGGGACATCGGAAAACATTTTCCCGATACGGATGAGGCTTATAAAAATGCCGACAGCATGATGCTGCTGAAAGATGTTCGTGCGCTGCTGGCCGCGGAAGGGTATCATGTTGTCAATATCGATGCCACGCTGATCCTGCAGGAACCGAAAGTGGCTTCATACATCGAAACCATGCGCTCAAATATCGCACATGCCTGCGGGATGGCCGTTTCTGCGGTGTCGCTTAAGGCAACCACGGAAGAGGGACTCGGTTTTACGGGACGAAAAGAAGGAGCGGCCGCATTGGCGGTTTGCATGATCTACCGGGAAACCTGATGGAACTGCTGAACAATCTTACAGATCTCTTTTCGCATCTGAGTCCGGCGCATTATGTCTTTATCATTATGGCCGCATATTTTGTAGAGAATATTTTTCCGCCGCTGCCGGGGGATACCATGCTTGTGATCACAGCCTATATTTTTGGCATGCATCATGACTACAGTGCTTTTGTCTGGTTATATGGTGCAAGCGTCTTGGGTGCGGTACTGGGTTTTATGCTGATGGCCTTTCTGGGCCGCTATCTGGGGAAGCAGTTCCTGATGAAGCGTAATTACAAATACACTTCTTCGGATTTCTTATACCAGGCGGAAGAAAAATTCAGCCGGCACGGACAATGGGTCATTCTCTGGAACCGTATTTTTTTTGGTATGCGCCCGGTGATCGGACTGGTAGCCGGTCTGTCGAAAATACCCTGGTATATCATTCTGGGATTGGTGACACTGTCCGCCTGCATCTTCAACGCCGGTTTTATTATGCTTGGATTCCTGCTGGGTGATAATTGGGAACTGATTGAGTCCATTCTTCGGCAATATACCAATATCACCATCATTGCGCTTGTCCTGCTGGCCCTTTTCCTTCTGATACGATGGATCCGCAAGAAGTCCCGAAGAACCTGAGTGCCGCGTATCGCCAAATATCACATTGCAAATTTCCCATAAGTCCTTAAATTATGCCGGGATCACAAATAAAACCCCCGACAGGAGTAAACATGCGTGTTGTAACCCGTTTTGCCCCCAGTCCCACCGGCTTTGTACATGTCGGCAGCCACCGTACCGCCTTGTATAATTATCTTTTTGCGCGGCAGCAGGGTGGGAAATTCATTCTTCGTGTTGAAGATACTGACCGCAAACGCTTTGTCGAAGGTGCAGTGGAAAATCTTCTTTCTTCCCTGCGGCGGCTCGGTATAGAATATGATGCGGGACCCGGCAAAGAAGATGGGAACGGTCCGTATTTTCAGAGCCGGCGCAGCGATATCTACCGGAAAGAAGTAGAAAGACTTCTTGCGAACGGTCATGCCTATCGCTGTTTCTGCAGCGCGGAACGTCTGGAAGCGCTGCGGCAGGAACAAATAGCCAAACAGGTCCCGAGCGCTTACGACGGTCACTGCCGTGAACTTTCACCGGAAGAATCAGAGATGCGGGCGAAAAAAGAAGCATATGTCATACGCCTGAAGGTTCCCCGCGAGGGGGTCTGCGCTTTTCACGATATCGTACGCGGTGATGTCGAGATCGCCTGGCAGCAGGTGGATGACCAGGTCCTGGTGAAATCGGACGGATATCCGACCTACCATCTGGCGAATGTAGTGGACGACCATTACATGCAGGTAACGCACATCATTCGCGGCGAAGAATGGCTGCCTTCCGTGCCCAAGCATCTGTATCTGTATGAAGCCCTTGGCTGGGAAGCTCCGCAGATGGCGCATTTGCCGCTGCTGCTGAATCCCGATCGTTCCAAACTGTCCAAACGGCAGGGCGATGTGGCCATTGAGGATTATCTGAAAAAAGGCTATGTGCCCGAGGCGCTGAACAATTTTCTCGCCCTCCTGGGATGGAACCCCGGTGAAAAGAACGAGATCTATTCCCTGGATGAACTTATTAGGGCCTTTGATATAAACAAAATCGTAAAAGCCGGCGCGGTGTTCGATCTGCAGAAACTGAACTGGATGAACGCCCAGTATATCAAAAATATGGAGAAAGAACGCTATCTGAAAGAAGCGCGGCACTGGCTCGCTGCAGATATGCAAGATGATCCCAAACTGGATGTGGCCTTGCTTGCCGTGCAGACATCCCTGACGACCTTTCGGGATATTCCGGAAAAATTAAGCGTATTCAGCGGTGAACCCGCCACTCCCGATGAAGAAGCACAACGAGCTATTTTTAAACGTATAAGTGATATTGAAGTACCTAAGTTTGTTATTGAAAAAATTAAAAAAGAAGTTGATCCCGCTATTAAAAACATTAACTCACTGGATATAGAAAGCATTCAAAAAGGAATTGTCGCCGCTATTGAAAATATCAATAAAATAGATTTTGCAAGCATGCAAAAATCCATTATTGAAAATACCAATACACGGGAAATGGAAAACATTCAAAAAGGCATTGCTGAAAATATCAGTAAAATAGATTTTGTAAGCATGCAAAAATCCATTATTGAAAATATCAATGCGCTGGATACGGAAAGGATTCAAAAATTTGCTATTGAAATAGATAATATACTAAGTAATGAGAATACTCAAAAAGCCTTTAGAGCTTATCAGGAGAAGTTCGAAGCATTAAGTCAGCTTAACGCAGAAATATTTAAATCCGTTATGAAAGATATTCAGCAGGAGACAGGCGTAAAAGGCAAACAGCTCTGGATGCCCGTGCGTATTGCGCTTACGGGTGAAATGCACGGGCCCGAACTGGGGTATATCGCGGAATATCTCGGTAAAGAAGAGAACATCAAACGCATAAAGCGTTATCTGTCATAGAAGTAAATGATCACACTCCAGTCACATGCAAAGATCAACATCGGACTGCGTATTCTGGGCAGACGTCCGGAGGACGGCTACCATTTGCTCGAGACCATTTTTCAGGAAGTGGACCTGGCCGATGAAATAAAGATCGAAACACGGAAGCGGGAAGGTCTGTTCGAAGAACGTTTTTCCATGAGTTGTGACGATCCCGCCATTCCATGTGACCGGAAAAATCTGATCATGAGAGCCATCCATGCCATCATGCCCTTTCTGCCGCAGGACCTTGGACTGAATATCCGTTTGCGGAAACGCATACCTGCCGGCGGGGGGCTGGGTGGCGGATCTTCCAATGCCGCAACCATGTTGAAATGGCTGAACCGGGAAGCCGGTCTGGAAGAAGGGGAGCTGGCGAAACTGGCTCTGACGATCGGTGCCGATGTTCCTTTCTTTCTGCGCGGCGGTACCGCCTATGCCACCGGTATCGGCGAGATACTCCGGACGATCGATATACCCGGGGACTGGTTTGCCGTACTGGTCTTCCCCGATATCGTTATTTCTACCGCATGGGCATATGGAGAGTTAAGAAATTCCTTGACTGCCAAGCCAAAAAAAGCTATAATACCCAGCCAATTGGAAAATGGATTTTCCTGGCAGATATTTGAAAATGATTTTGATAGTGCAATTATTCCATCATATCCTGAAATCGGCAGCATCAAAGAGCGTCTTTATGCATCGGGCGCCCTGTATGCCGGTTTGTCGGGTTCCGGCTCGACTGTGTTTGGTATTTGCGAAACGTGCGAAATTGCCCGAAGAACTGCCGCTGCTTTTGTTAACGCAAAAGTGGTGCGTCCCGTATAAGATACATTCGGGGGTCGTTCAATGGTAGGACAGTTGGTTTTGGTCCAACCGATCGGGGTTCGAGTCCCTGCCCCTGAGCACGTCAACAAAGAGCCTGAACAGTCAAATTCAGGCTTTTTTTTTAGGAGAAAGGGGAATTGATATGACAAATAACGAGTTGAAGATCTTTTCGGGTTCCTCCAATCCCGAACTGACGAAAAAGATTTGCCAGGTGCTTGATCTGGAGCAGGGTTCCCTTACCAGTAAAAAATTCTCGGATGGAGAGATCTGGGTACGTTTCAATGAGAATATTCGCGGTAAGGACGTATTTATCGTTCAATCCACCTGCCAGCCTTCGGATAATCTTATCGAACTGCTCATTATTATTGACGCCGCAAAACGTTCATCCGCCGGCAGGATCACGGTCGTCCTACCCTATTACGGGTATGCCCGGCAGGACCGCAAAGATCAGCCGCGGGTCCCGATCACAGCGCGTCTTTTCATGGATATGATCGTACAGGCCGGTGCCAACAGGATCATCGCCATGGACTTGCATTCCATGCAGATCCAGGGTTTTGTGAACATACCCTTCGATCACCTTTTCTCACGTCCGGCCCTGATGAAACATTTTCGTGCAAAAGGACTTTTTGACGATCCCGATCTGATGGTCGTATCGCCGGACATGGGCAGTGTTGCGCGTTCCCGCAGTATAGCGATGTACATGCAGAAAGGACTCGCAATTATCGATAAGCGCCGGACAGCGCATAATAATGCCGAAGCCATGAATATCATCGGCGACGTAAAAGGCAAAAAATGTCTTATCATTGACGATATGGCCGATACGGCAGGTACATTGGTAGCGGCGGCAAAAAGTCTGAAAGAGCAGGGCGCCAAAGAAGTATTATGCGCATTTACGCATGCCGTTCTTTCCGGTCCGGCGATCGAACGTTTGAAGAACTCGGAGATCTCGACCTTATTCACGACCGACACTATTGCGCTGCCCAAGGAAAAAATATTGCCCAACATGGAGATCATCAGTGTTGCGAATATTCTTGCCGCATCGATCCAGCGTTCTCATGAGAACGCATCGATCAGCGATTTATTTTATGAATTCCAAATAGAAAGTTAAATATATAAACAGGAGATATCAGACCATGACAAAACTGGTGCTAAAAACAGAAGTCCGAAGCGGGATTGGAAAAGAAGCGAACAAAAAGCTCCGCAAAACAGGACTTATTCCTGCCATATTCTATCAAAAGGATAAGGCACAGAGTCTGCAGATGAACGAGCTTGAATTTCTGCGCATCCTGAAAGCCGGGAATCAGCTTATAGATATGGATGTGGAAGGGAAAAAGAAGAAAGCTATTATCAAGGACATTCAGTATCATCCGGTCAGCGAACGGATCGTGCATGTTGATTTTCAGGGCGTGACCATGAGCGAGATCGTTCATATCAATGTGCCTTTAAAATTCATCGGCACTCCCGCCGGTGTGCGTGAAGGCGGCTTATTCGAAGTACATATGCATGATATTGAAGTCAAGTGTAAAGCGGGAGATATTCCGCAGGAGCTGACTGTGGATATCAGCCAGATGGTGATCGGCGATACCATACATATCAAGGACCTGCAATTCGGTGAACTGGAGATCACATCCAGCCATGACATGTTGGTGGCTGCCGTGATCGTACCTAAACTCTATGAAGAAGCTGCGCCGGCGGAAGCTGAAGAAGGCGAAGTTGAAGAAGGCGAAGAGACCGAAGAAGGCAGTGAAGAAGAAAGCGAAGAAAGCGGAAAGGAATAAGACCTTGAAAGCTGTCGTCGGACTTGGGAATCCCGGTATGCGTTATCGCAACACACGTCACAATGCGGGTTTTATGCTTCTGGATACGCTGGCTGTGCGCGGCGGACTGAAGTATAAGGCCGGTAAAGGCGAATACATGATCGCGATTTCCGAGAAGAACGATACAGCATATGTTAAACCGCTTACGTATATGAATAATAGCGGGGTAGCCGTAAAAGATGCTTTGAAACGCTATTCTGTCCGCATGGAAGATGTTCTGATCGTACATGATGATCTGGACCTGCTTCTCGGCCGGATTAAGTTCAAAGCCGGGGGTTCCGCCGGAACCCACAACGGTGTGCAGTCGGTCATTGAACATTTACACGATGATACATTTCCCCGCCTGAAGATTGGAATTGATGTAGAGGGACGCCGGGAATCCGGGTCCCCGGTTGATTTTGTGCTGAGCAAGTTCTCGCGTTCCGAACGGGAGATGATCTGCGACATGATGCCCTTGGCGGCAGATGCCGTAGACTGCTTTATCCTGGAAGGGTTAGAGCAGGCAATGAACCGCTATAATCAACGGACATAAAGAAACAAGATTGAAAGGAGAATACATTGCGATATTACGAAATGCTTTTTATTGTTCATCCGAACTATGAACAGGACCGTCTGGACACGGTGTTGAGCGCGATCGAAAAGGAAATTGCCGGTAAAGGCGGTAAGATCCTGAAAACTGACAACTGGGGAAAACGCAAACTGGCGTACCTTATAAACAAACAACGTTACGGCACCTATGTTCTGATGTATTTTGAAGCGGACCCCGCCGCGATCAGCGAACTTTACGAATGGATGGAGATCCAGTCTCAGGTTCTGCATCAGCTCATCATTCGCCTTGAAGGTGAACCCGTTCTGTCCGAAGGAAGCGAAAATCCCGATTCCTACCAGCCTTCCACCTATACCGAAAAGGAAGCCCGTCCGTCCGAAACGGAAGAAGCAGAGGAAGAGGAAGAAGAGGATACGGAAGATGATGAAGAGGAAAAGAAAGATTAACAGAAGAATATTAGGAGAATAACATGGCTTTTACATCCAGAAAAAAAATATGTAAATATTGCGAGAATAAAAACGCAAAGATCGATTACAAAGATTATAAAAATTTGAAGCGTGCTATCATGGAACAGGGTAAGATCATACCCCGCCGCGTTACGGGAACCTGCGCCAAGCATCAGCGTGAACTTGTTACAGCGATCAAACGCGCCAGGAACATCGCACTCTTGCCATATTCGTATGACGTGACGCAAAACTAAAGGAGATACAACATGAAAATTATTTTGAAAAAAGACGTTGAAAAACTCGGGAAAGCCGGAGATGTTGTATCTGTGAAAGACGGATATGGGCGCAATTATCTGATCCCGCAGGGATTGGGTATCGGAGCGACACGCTCGAACATGAAGATCGTGGATGAACTGAAATCCAATGAAGACCGGAAAGCGAAAAAAGCGGAAACCACTGCAAAGAATCTTGCAAAAAAATTAAAGGATATTTCCGTCACCGCCGCGGTCAAGACCGGTGAAGATGATAAACTCTTCGGTGCCGTAACGGCACAGATCATTGCCGAACTCATCGCCGAAAAAGGTATCGAGGTCAACAAACATGATATCCTGCTGGAGGAACCGATCAAGGAACTTGGTGTGTATGATGTTCCCGTCAAACTCGGTGCCGGCGTGAAAGCGGAGATCAAAGTTTGGGTCGTGAAAGAATAATTGACAATTGACAATGATAAATAGAGGGGCTGGATATTGTTCAGCCCTTTTCTTTTTACAGATCATTTTCGGCGCGGGATAAAAAGCTGATGTGCGGATCTTTTCTTCCGATGCGCGTTAGTATCTTGACTCAAAAACATGCGCTTTGATGCATAATTGCTTTTAAACCACGGAATGTTTCCTTAAATTCCTGCCGTGATAATTGTAACTGGAGGATACTGATCAATGCCGGCGTATATCGTTATGGGCGCCCAGTGGGGAGATGAAGGCAAGGGGAAAATCATAGATGTTCTTGCCGAAAAGATGGATATTGTTATTCGGTTTCAGGGTGGAGCCAACGCGGGTCATACCGTGATCCACGGGAAAACCAGGTATGTGACCCATCTGATCCCCTCCGGAGTTATTTCAGGTCGATCGATCAATATTATCGGTAACGGCTGTGTTGTCAATCCCGCAACACTGCTCGAAGAGATGGAAATACTGCGTCAACAAGGCGTGCACATTTCTCCCGATAAATTCATCATTTCGCCCTCGGCCCATATGGTATTACCAATCCATCAATACCTGGACAAAGTCCTGAATGAAAAGATCGGGACCACCGTCCGGGGTATCGGACCGGCATACACAGACAAGGTTCAACGAACCGGTATCCGTTGGGAACGTGCATGTGACGGCAGTTTTGAGGAAGCCTGCCGTGAGCACCTCGACTTTGTTGAGAGAGTCTATGCGGTGGTTGAGAAAGATGTCATAAAAACCCTTCGGGACGGCATTCCCGATGTGACGAAAGCGGTTGAAAAATTACGGCCTTTCGTCCGGGATGCCCGACCCATCCTCGCTGAAGCTGTTAAAAATAACAGCAATATTTTATATGAGGGTGCACAGGGTACATTTCTGGATGTGGACCACGGGACATATCCGTTTGTGACCTCTTCCAATACCAGCATCGGCGGTGCTTATACCGGAAGCGGTATATTCCTTGATTTTAACAAACGGATCGCGATCGTTAAATCGTACACGACCCGTGTGGGAGAAGGACCATTCCCGACAGAATTATTTGACGAAACAGGGGAGACCCTGCGGCGTCACGGGAATGAATTCGGAGCCACTACCGGACGCCCGCGTCGATGCGGATGGCTGGATCTGGCCCTCTTAAAAGAATCATGCATGATCAACGGATTTAATTACATCGTTTTTTCGAAGGTAAGTTGTTTATCCGGTATTGAAACCTTGAAGGTTGCGGTTGATTATCATTCCGATGGAAGCCCGGTATACCAGGAACTCCCCGGCTGGGAAGAAGACATCCTCGGCTATACCGAATATGAGGCATTGCCGGCGAATTGCCGCCGGTATATTGAATTTACGGAGGACTTTTTGGGCGTCCCCGTCGGTATGGTATCAACAGGTCCCGATCGCGATCACGTGATCGAGCGTCAACCCATTTTCAGGTAATATATTTTACCATCCTATCCCCGTTCCTGTGACATGTGAGTACGTATGCAGCATAACATAATGTTCCGCATTATGTTTATTACATATTTTGCTGTTCCTTTATCCCGTGATAAAGGATGCTTCGTCATCAATGGACGCTTTTTTCATGTCGCGTAAAGGGAGTTCGGTATCGGTTGCAATACAAGGAACCGAATTGAAAAGGAAAAAACATGAAAAATGCAGACATGAGCGTATCATCACTTTCACCGGAATTCAAATTTGAACGGAATGCAAGGTTCTCTCCGCAGGAAGAAACCGCCAACACAATATCCCATGCGGCGGGTGTCCTTCTGTCTTTGTATGCTCTGATCGTGATGCTGATCTCGACGATACAGAGCGGAATAATATTAAATATTGTTAGTGTTGCCATTTACGGACTTTCGTTACTGGCAGTATATGTTTCTTCGACCCTTACCCACGCGCTTCCCCCCGGTCGCTGGAAAGACTGCTTTCATAATATTGATCAGATCGCGATCTACCTGCTTATAGCAGGGACCTACACACCGCTGGCACTGATCACATTGCGGCATGACTGGGGTTGGGTCATCTTTGGTATTGAATGGGGATTCGCTACCACCGGCATTATGCTTAAACTGCTTATGCCCGATAAGTTCGAACGTGGCGTTAATGTCCTTATTATTGCCTCTTATGTGGTGATGGGCTGGCTTCTGCTCTTATTCATTATACCGATATTCAGGAATATGGATCCCGCCGGGATCGCGCTGATCATTCTCGGAGGAGTATTTTATACCTTGGGTATCCTCTTCTTTAAATCCGAAAAGATCAATCACAATCATCTGATATGGCATATCATGGTCCTGGCGGGAAGTATCGTCCATTGGATCGCGATCATGAAATATATTTTATGATCCGATAGATAAATGACCCATTGACTTAATGGTAAAATGTGAGGTTCTTTTGTAATAAAAATATTCATTTGCCGCATCAGCGACGACGCGTTAAAAAATCCGATGAGTGAACGTAAAAAAATACTTAGGTTGAGCGAAGTGAAACCATTTAAGTATTTTAGTGAATGAAGAGGATTTTTAGCCAAAGTCGCTTTAGCGGCTGACTTTCTTTTGCTTCTCCCCTGGGGATCCCTCCGGGATTTTCTTTGGTTAGCAAAGAAAAGAAGGGGCTGTTTAGTTCACAAGACATATTTTTTACGACAGTTGTGTTGTCAAAGGTTACATTTAAACTTTGTTTGCACTTTTTTGTCATCTTTTTATTTGAAGAATAAGATATCCTATTCAAATTTGTGACTTTCAATTATTCATAACGAATTCAGACTTACAAAATTACCATTAATCCGACTTACTGTAAGGCTTCTTCGGAATCGAACGCCCGGTAGGGATTCAGCTGCCGGAAGATAAAATCGTGATCGCAGCAATGATCGATCAGATATTCCGCGATGACCTTACCCAGACCCGGACCCAGCATAAAACCCTGCCCGCACATCCCGATCGCCAGGAAATAATTTTCCAGTTCGCGGCTATGACCGATCAGCGGGAATCCGTCGGGCGTCATGGGATACAGTCCGCGCCAGATACGCCGGACCCGCAGTTGCCGCAGGCGTGGATAGATCCCGACCATGCGGCGGATCACCTGGGGCAGGAATCCGGATGTGTTGTCGCAGTCGAATCCGCGGAACGGGGGAAGGGGTGTGATGCAAAACACCACCTGTCCTTCGCGGTTCTGATAAAAATAATAATTTTTGGAGTCCCCGTCCGCGCGCATATCCACGATCATTGGGTCAAAGAAAGATTTGACGGGTTCCGTAATGCCGGCCTCATGAGATTCGGGATACAGCGGGAAAGAATGTCCCGTGAGATTGGCGACTATCCCGGCATGCGCTCCTGCGCAGTTGATGACCATGTCCGCCGAAAAAGACCGCGAAGACGTTCGGACGCTTTCGATCCGATTATTTTTATGTGATATTTCTTTCACTTCTTCGGAGAAATAAAAATCCGCACCCTGCCGTTTGGCAAGCTGAAAATACGCATCCGCGGTAAGCAGGGGCGATGCGGAACCGTCCTCCGGAGAAAAGGTGCCGCCGCGCAGACCACACATATTGATCCCGGGGATCCGTGCCGCGATCTCTTCGGGTGAGTGCCAGTTGATATTTAAGCGGTATTTTTTCTGAATGACCAAAAGCGCTTTCAGCGTGTTCTCGTCTTCTTCGCGATATGCCGGGTAACAATATCCGCCCTGTTTCCATTGAATATCAAAGCCGTGTTCATCCCGCATTGCGGCAAAAAGACGAATGCTCTCCTGGCAGATAGCGATCTTGGCCGGATCCGAATGCGTGGCGCGGATACCGCCGATAGCCGTGCGGTTCTGTCCGCGTCCGGGCGATGCCTCCTTGTCGATGACCGCCACGGAAGTACCCTTTGCCGCCAGATAGAAGGCAAGGGGAAGACCGACACTGCCGGCGCCGATGATCAGGAAGTCATATTTTTTCAACCGCAGATCTCCTTATCCTCTTCATTGATCAATATGTGCATGGGTATTTCCACCGACAAGGGACGATGCGTTGCCTTACATACGCTCTCGGGCGCTATCTGCAGTTCGCTGAAGATCCTTGGCAGCAAGAGGGAACAGTTGCTCCCGCCGCAGGAGCCCATACCGACCCGTAATACTTTCAGTTGATTGATATCACGCACATCATGCTCGCGTATAAAATCTCTGATCTCTCCCACGGTGATCATCTCGCAATGACAAACAATGGCATCATCGGGTAGATAGTCAAAAGATGCCTTTTCCAGGGCACGGGTCTTGCTCTCTGCCTGTACCCGCACACCGGCAATATCCGCCGCATGTTCAAAGGAAACATCCAGTGTGATCAGATATGTTTTTGATGCTTTGTGAAAGCGGGTTTTTATAACGGTCCCGTCCTCGAGATAATGACCCTCCATGTCGGTCAGCGGCAATGTGTCTCCTGATTTGAAGTCCGGAATGAATTCATAGGGCAGGACAACCTCCGCACGCTTATCACTGATCTTCCTTGCCAGCGTGATCGCGAGTCCGGGGCAGATCGCAACGCACTGCATGCATCCCGTGCAGCCGCCGGTATATTCGGGAACGTCCAGGATATTGTTGAGCCGGGGATGCAGTTGAATGGCATTGACCGGACAGACCGTAACACAGGGAT
>CAZHTR010000024.1:0-17525 GCA_964535585.1 uncultured bacterium
TCGTCACCGTCACCCAGATCGGACTGCTCCAGGCCATTTCGCCGTCTTCCTGGACCACGCGAAGATAATACCAATATCTCCCGGGTTCGAGGTTCTCATCCACATAGACTTTTCTGGCGCCCAGCCCTTCGTGAAAGTCCTTGCCCGCGAACAGGATATCTTCATTGTTCCGGACTAGGGTTACGTACACCAGCGGTGCGGTACCCACGACTTCGATATTGATCTCCGGAGCACTGCTCAATTCGATCTCCTCCCCCATTTCATGTCCGTTGATCGTGAATTCGACCAGGATGTTCTGTCCGGATGTGGCATATACATGCCGCGCCCGAAAAGCATCGAAAAGCTGATCAATGTTATTTTCCTCGGCAATAACGGCGGCCAGCCCCGTTTCCCATTCGTTTTCTTTGGAAGAAATACCGTGATGGGTCAAAAGTCCGTGCGCATCACTGCCGCCGATCAGACCGAATACGCGTCCGTCGGCAAGCGCGTCCTGTATAAAGGAACCCGGTACACCGCCGCGATGCGCGATGGGCAGGTTGCCCAAATATTCGTTCGCACCGTGAGAGGAAACGATCTCGGCAACGGGCTGTGCCACAGGATCATGGTTTTCCCAGTCCGTTCCGGTCCAGCCCGGATGATGCGGCACGGCAAAAGCGCCGTGCTTTTTACAGAACTCGAACAGTGACAGCGAACTTTTTTCATCAAAGCGCCAGCTGAAAATGGGCTTATCCCACTCCTTGAAATAGACGTTCTTATGTCCGAACCCAACGGGTGTCCGCGGAGTGGTCCATTCGTATGCCGCGATAGCCGTGAACACACCCGGTTCGTTGAACTGCTGTCCGATGATCTTTATCCATTCCCATTCGGAAGGCAATAAATAGTTGGCCACAAACCATTCATGATCGGTCAGGGCTGCAAAATCCTGTCCGTAACAGTATCTCGAACGTGTGTATTGCTCATCGATGGTTCCCCGTCCGTCCGAAACGGAGGAATGCTGGTGGATGTCCCCGAAAAGGATATTCTTTCCGCTTCTTAACGGTATGGCAGGTTTTTCCCGGGAATAAAACGTTTCCGGC
This sequence comes from uncultured bacterium, assembly GCA_964535585.1. GTDB lineage: Bacteria > Fidelibacterota > Fidelibacteria > Fidelibacterales > Fidelibacteraceae > M50B103. The sequence continues at coordinate 1,077 of CAZHTR010000024.1, forward strand.
GCTTCACGGGTCTCATACACGACCTTTAGCTCGCCATCCATCGTTATTTGCTTCGCGGAAGGATTGAAACGGTTCATGTACATATGCCGCCAGTCCCGTCGCAGTGTGACAATATTCCCGTCGGGATCCAGTGCCGCCTTGGCGTATTGTCCGCGGCCGCCCCAGCCGGGAACATGGAAGGTGTAGATCGCGCTTTTTTTCTTTCCTTCAATACACTGCGCGTAAAAGCCTTGGGAAGGACGACCGAAAACCCAGAGACGGCCTTCTTTGTCGAAGATCAGTTCGGGAAATTCAAATCCCTGTTCTTCGCCTTTTACTACCCAGTCACCGGCTTCCGCACCGGTATAGATCTGCTGACGGAATCCGGAGCGTTTGATATGAACCCATGGCGTCAGTCCCACTTTTTGATCCGGCTGCAGGTTCGAATGCCAGGCAATGGCCCAACGATCGCGCTTATCGACCGCCACGGAAGGAGCGACATTGAATCCGTATTCACTGCTGATGCGTTCTTCTTTGCTCAGTTTGTCATTCTTTATTTTCCGGCTCATCACGCGGTAGGAATCCTCAACCTGACGGTCCCAGGCAAGAATGACCTGTCCGCGCTTATCGACCGCCAGTGCGGGACGGAGGTCCATGTATTTACTTTCGCTGACAGCAAACATCTTTTCTTTGCCATCGTGAGATATTTTTTTCAGGAGAATGTCGAACTTCCCGTTCCGGTTGCTTTCCCATGCTACCCACACATTCCCGGATGCATCGCCCGCGATGGCCGGATTCAGATCATCGGCTTCATCATTGCTGAGACGCATCTCCCCTTCCAGTTCGCCGCTTGCGTTCAGACATCGGAGATAGATATCCCAATTATTGTTGCGCCTTGCAGCCCATGCTACCCATGTGTTGTTATGGATATCGGTATGCACACGCGGACGGAACTCAAATCCCTCTTTGCTGCTGATCTGATAGGTCTTAACCGATTTAAAACCGTCATACAGGTCCAGCCTGACCCGTTCCTTCCCATCCAGCAATTCCGTATAGACCAGGATATATTTTCCGTCCCGGTCAACACTGATATCCGGGTATTCACAGAAAAAATGGGTGGATATCTGCACATCTTCCGCACCCAGATCCGACAAGGGCAGATAAAGCGATGTGTTTGCGGATAATAGCGTTATAAGTGAAACGGCTGTAAATACGATAAACAAAGTTATGCGTTTCATAATGCTCTCCTTGATTCATATCTGATTAATACATTTAACAAATATCTCGATCTTTTTAATCTAATCATTTTTTATACAAAATATTACCTTTTTTTCACATTCCGCCTGTCGGTTTTTTCCGGAATAATGCAACAAAGCAAAACACCGATAGGGTGTTTTGCTTTGCTGTGTTGTAAAATGACGGGTCGGTTTTACTTTACCAGTACCATTTTCCGGCTGAGCGTACCGGCGGCATGCTGCAGACGGGCGATATACACCCCGCTTGGCAGGTCCGATGCGTCAAAATCGATGCTGTGCGTGCCGGCGTTCTTGCGTTCGCTGACCAGCGTTCTCACATGACGTCCGTTGACATCGAAGACCGAAAGATCGATGCGCCCGGCGCTTGCCAGCTGATAACTGATCGTTGTTGCCGGATTGAAGGGATTCGGATAATTCTGCTCCAGCGTAAATGACTGGGGAACATCCGTTTCACCCACGGCTACCCCGCCGGGGGTCAGGACCATCAGGTCATCGAAATATAAGGTCCCTTCGTTGTTGCCGAGACTGTCCACATAAAGGATTTGAAAACTGTCGAAACTGAGATCCCCGTCCAGAGTACCATCGGAAACACCGCCCCATTCGCCGGTCACCCCGTCACGCAGGTCCCATTTGATCAGTTGCCAGCCCACAAAATCGATCGGATACCAGAGGCTGACCTCCGAAGCACCGGTTCCCGAAGGATCGTCGATCGCAAAACGGAAGAGATTGCCCGTTCCGTCGCCAAAGACCCAGACCTGCACAATACTTGCGTCCGTGAACTTGCGCTGTGCCTGCGCACTGGAACCGTCAAGCCAGATCCTTGCCAGGGCATTGCTTACCTCGGGATCGAACTTATAGTAAATCTTCATGGAGTTGCTGCTGTTGCTGCAATGGTTCACATATCTGGCGTTCGCGACAGTTTCCCCGCTCAGTAATCCCACAGTACTGCCGCTGAATCCCGGTTGTTTCCAGCGGCCGGTAAGGTCGGAATTGAAATTGTCGATCACCAGTGTGTCGGCATACCAGGGAACATCGCTGGAAATGTAAAATGTCGCGGACTGATCGCTTGTCGACACATTTCCGGCAAGATCCTTTAATCCCTTGTAAACATAACGCGTGTAACGATTATTCCGAATCATGTGCTCTTTCGGGAAAAGCGAAACGATCGTTTTTCCACCGACATTATAATGATCGAAATCGCAGTCGATATCCAGCAGTCCGCCCGTAACTCGCCGAAGCAGGAATTTATCGCTAATATCTTCCGAATCATCGACGGTTTCATCGAACACAAACGTAATGATCGGCTGCAGATCGTTAAAATATTCCCCTTTGTCAGGATAATACAAGGCCACTTTCGGGGGAAAGATGTCCGGCGGGCTGGTCGTAAAGGTCAGCGAATAATTATCCCCGCCCGTACCGTCCTTGTTGCCGTCCAGGTATTGATCCCGATTGCCCTTGATCCGGTCACCCAGCAATGTCAGCGTATATTCGGTATTGACATCCAGACTATCGTCTGCGGCTATCAGGCTTACTCTTTTCATATCGTTGTTCCAGCTGATGATCATATCCGCGTCAGGTGAAAGGGTGAATGCGTCCCGGAATGACGCCGTATCCATCTCATGGGAAAAGGTGATCACGATGGGATTCCATGCCGGATGCATGGGTTCATTCTGCTGTGGAACGGACTCTTTCACATACGGCGGTACCGATGTGGTTAAAAAGTAATTCTTATTCCAGAAGAATTTCGAATTGTCGATGGTCACTTCCGACGTATCCGGCCAGTAACCCGGCGCATCAAAGATCATGGTATAGGTACCGTATGCCAGACTATCGAAGAGATAGAAACCGTTCTTCTGATTGTAACCATGATTATTATTATATCCGTTCAAATAATAATCGTAATTGCTTTCGCTGACCGCTCTGTTATCAAGTGTCGCCCAGTTGTCCGGATTGATGGGAGAATACCCTTCATCCGCCTGGAACCATTGCGGCGTGTATTTATCGACATACATTGTCGTATTGCCGTAATACTTTCGGCTTTCCGCCGGAGCACCGTTGGGATAGATCGTGATCTCCAGACTGTCGACCGGTTTGTACCTGTCATTGCTTCCGTCATGGTTATAGATGACCGTTTCATCGTAGGTGCGGACAATGCCGGCCAGATTTGTAAATGCGGGTTCCGGAAGATTAAAATGCTTAATGAAAGAAAGCGCGATCGCCCAGGCTTCGTTGATGCGAAAATCCAGGTTCTGCAGACGATAGGTTTCCACATAATAATCATGATGCGTACCCTCGCTCAATGTTCCGGGCACCTGCAGGGTACGGAATACACCCAGATAGGGTTGATTTGTACCGTAAAAACTCCAGTCGCCGGCCAGCTGCGTACCCGTGGTCTGTAAAGCCTGGCGTATATTATTTGCCATGATCGTCGATAATGCCATCTGTTCCGGTGCCTTTGGATAGCCGGGCAAACCGTTGATACGTGCGTCTCCGGTGGGCCCGGGATAGAGCATCAGGGTTGAGTGTCTTGTACTGTTTGACTGGCCGGTGGCATTGCTATGGATGGAGTGCATCCAGTCGCAGTAATTGCTGTTGGCGATCGCACAGATGCTCGAAAGCACCAGATTGTCGCTGCGGCGGTTGTGCCGGCGTGTCATGACCACCTCGAATTTCGCCCGCGTGGAAGCATCCACATCCACCACGCCGTAACGGTCAAAGAGCGTCTCTACGACCAGCGCACGCGTCAGATTGCCCTCCGATTCCCAATAACCGGCGGGTGTGACCGGCGGGCGGTCGTTGGATGTGTGTCCGCCGTGACCCGCATTCACGCAGATCTTGTACGTGATCGTGTCAAGCTGCTGCGCGGTCAGAAAGGAACTTATAATGAATAATAGTATGATCAGTCGTTTCATGCGGCACCTCTATTGCATTTCCAGGGTTAAGAGTACCGGGCGGCCGTCCGCCGGATTGTCGCAAATGATCTGCCGGCCGTCCGGCGACCATTGCGGGTACATTTCCATCAGATCCTCCGTCGCCGTCAAACGCGTCAAAGCACTGCCGTCCGCACGTACCACGTATATATCTGAGCCCGTGATCACATGACCGTCGTCCGTATCGCGCATGAACGCGATCCGGCTGCCGTCCGGCGACCACTGCGGCGCCCGGGCGTCCGCGACCGTGAAAAGCACCTTGCCGCTCAGGTCGCTGACGTACATATCGTTGCCGCCCACCACGCACAGCTTGTCGCCCTGCGGAGAGACCGAGGGCCAGATGTGCGGACGGTCACCCGCCGGCTGAAGGATCCGTGAGGTCCCATAGGAATACAGGACTACCGAATTGCCCAATACAAAAGCCACCGGTTTCGAAGGACGTGTCGCACGCAGCGTTTCGCTCTTTATCGTGTTCTTTTCAACATAATATACGCCGTGATCGGTGATCTTCGGCATCGCGTCCGGCCGCACACCTTCCAGAACGTATGCCCGGTCCAGCGTCTTCGTATCGTATAGCGCGATCGTGCTCGTGCGGTGTCCGCGCTCGTAATGGTCGATACGGTAGCGGATCACGCCCGCTTCGTCCATGACGGGATCATACCCGCTCTCCGCAAAACGGGACGATACCGCCGTCTGCCTGTCGTACATATACAGACCGTCCGGTGCACCGTAAAGTATGTATCTGCCGTCCGCGCTGAACTGCGGCAGCAGGGCATCCGTGCCAAGATCAAGAACATCGATCCCGCTCACCCGCACCTCCGCAAAGAGTACCGCTGTCAGCAGGAACAGACATACTGCAAGTCGTTTCATGTAATTCCTCCGTAAAAATATTAATTGGATTAAATTTAATCCACACACTCAATAATAACAACTCTTAAGAAACATTATTTTACATTCCGGGTGAAAGTTTGAAAAAATATTTCACGCGCCGTTTAAGCTTGATATACAGCCTTTTAGGACCTGCTTCTTTTTTCTTTGCTTTTATGAACACTTATTGTATTTTAACGAAGCACAAAACAGGAGGATCTGATGCAATACCAGCTCGATTATCTAAAAACCATGCCTGAAATTTTTGCCGACGCCATGTTAAGCGGTACGGCACGAAAATTGTTTCACTACAAAAAAGACGGAGAGTGGAAGTATTATACCTATCAGGATGTATTCGAAACCATCAAACGTCTCGGTTACGGCTTACGGGCTCTTGGGCTGAGAGAAAAGGACAAGGTCGGTATTCTGTCGGAAAACCGCCCTGAATGGTGCATCACCGATTGGACTTGTGCGCATTTCAATATGGTCTCCGTACCGATCTACAGCACTTCCATTCCCCGTCAGATCGAATATATCATCGATCACGCGGAATGTAAGGTGGTAATCGCCAGTTCAAAAGAGCAGGTACAAAAGATCATTCCATTGAAAGACAAATTAACGTCTCTGCAATATGTTGTCGTCATGAACGATATGCAATTTGACGATAAATGGTTGCTGACCTTCGATGAGCTTCTCCGCAAGGGAGATGCCGAAGAAGCGGCTTCGAAATTATCCATGCAGGAGATCGCGGAGAAAACCAAACCCGATGACCTGTTCAGTATTATTTATACATCCGGTACATCCGGGAACCCCAAGGGCGTCATGATCTCCCATTTCAATATGGCGGTTAATGTTCAGCAATCCCAGGCAGCCATCGGTTTCCAGAAAGACAGGCGCTGGATGTCCTTTCTTCCGCTCAGCCACAGTTTTGAGCGGGTAACCTCCTTATTCAGTACATGGATCGGCGCTGAGATCTATTTTGCCGAAAGCATTATGAAGGTTGCGGAGAACCTCAAGGAGGTCAAACCGCAATACATGACCACCGTACCGCGCCTTCTGGAGAAGGTCTATACGACCGTACTTGACCAGGTATCCCAGGGTTCACCGGCCAAACAAAAGATCTTTTACTGGGCACAGCGGATCGGACGTGAAGCCGTCGAGAAGTATTTGATATACAACAAGCATCCCAAGGGTGTCCTGGGCAGAAAATACGCTCTGGCAAAAAGTCTGGTCTTTGGAAAGATCGCTGCCGTATTCGGCGGGGAATTCATCCAGTGCGTTAGCGGCGGTGCTCCTCTTTCCGAGGAGGTCGGTGCCTTTTTCCTTGCTTCCGGTATCCGCATCATCGAGGGATACGGTCTGACCGAGATGAGTCCCGTCACGCATGTTAACGACAACAAACATATCAAATTCGGTACCGTGGGGAAGGCGCTGCCCGATGTACAGACCAAGATCATTGAGGACGGCGAGATCCTTCTCAACGGTCCCAACCGCATGAGCGGTTATTATAAAAATCCCGAAGAGACCGCCGAAGCGATCGACCGGGACGGCTGGTTCCACACCGGGGATATCGGATTTATGGACGAAGACGGTTATCTTAAGATCACCGACCGGAAAAAGAACATCATCGTCACGGCCGGCGGGAAGAACATTGCCCCCGCAGCGGTTGAACGTGAGATCACCGCTTCAAAGTACATTGAACAGGCGGTTGTGGTCGGCGATCGTAAAAAGTATCTGATCGCTATTCTTGTCCCCTCCCTTGAGGTTTTTACAAAATGGGGAAAACTGCAGGATCCGCCCCTGGAATTCAACGCGTATGACGATCTTGTCAAATCGAAGGAAGTGGAAAAACTGATCCGTCATGAACTGGACGTTCACCAGCAGGAACTGGCACGTTACGAACAGATCAAATATTTCTTCATTGCGCCGCAACCCTTTGCCATCGAAACCGGCGAACTGACCCCGAGTCTGAAGGTCAAACGCAATGAGATCATAAAAAAATACGACCTGGAAATCGAAGAGCTTTATAAAAATTAACCAATCCAACACAGGAGGAATTATGAAGCTAAGTTTAAACTACCTGGAAACGATTCCTGAAATGTTCGCATATTCCTGCGAAAAGTACGGGAATCAGATCCGCTACGGTGAGAAAAAGGATGGTGTATGGAAGACCGTGACCTTCAATGAGGTACGGGACATCATCGAAAAGATCGCACTTGGATTGCATGCTTTGGGGTATAAGCATGGCGACCGTTTAGCGATCTTGTCCGAGAATTGTAAAGAGTGGACCATGATGGATCTGGCTTGCGCGCATCTTGGGGTGGTGAGCGTAGCCGTATATCCGACTCTCCCGGCCTCTCAGATCCTGTACATACTGGATAACTCCGGTGCATCGGGTGTTTTTACTTCCGATAAGGTTCAGCTTGATAAGATCAAAGAGATCAGGAAGGACCTTCCGGAACTGAAGTATGCCGTATGCCTGGAAGCGGGGCAGGACAAGGAGAATTGGATCCTCTCCTATCCCACGCTCCTGAAACGCGGTGAGGAAGAAAAGGAAAAGGGGAAGGTATCCCTCGATACTTTCGGTAAGAAGATCAAAAAAGAAGATCTATGGACACTGATCTACACTTCCGGGACCACGGGCAATCCCAAGGGCGTGATGCTCTCACATTTTAATGTCTGCAGCAACGCACAATCCGCCATGGAGCGGGTCAAGATCGAGTCCGGCTCACGTTTCCTTTCCTTTTTGCCTCTCAGTCACTCGTTCGAACGCATTGTTTCCCACGGATCCTATTTCTGCGGAAGTGAAGTATACTTTGCGGAAAGTCTCGAAAAGATCGCCGATAACCTGAAAGAGGTTAAACCCCATTACATGTTCTCCGTACCCCGTATCTATGAAAAAGTGTATGCGAAGATCCACAACCAGATCAATGTGGCATCACCGCTCAAAAAGAAGATCTTCTTCTGGGCCAAGAAGGTCGGAGAAGGTGCCGCAAAGAAATACCTGATCTTTAACAAACCCGCCCGCGGCCGGTATTTGCTGAGTTATCCCATTGCCTGGGCGCTGGTCTTAAAGAAGATCAATAAAGTGCTGGGCGGTGAATTCACCTATGCCATTTCGGGTGGTGCACCTCTGGCCGAACATCTCGGTTACTTTTTCGCGGCAGCAGGCATTAAGATCCTGGAAGGTTACGGTCTGACCGAAACTTCTCCCGTTACCCACGTTACACCTCCGGGCAAGATCAAATTCGGGAAGGTCGGACTGCCGATCCTTGATGTGGAATGTATGATCGCTTCCGACGGCGAGATCCTGATCCGCGGACTCTGTGTCATGCAGGGATATTATAAGAATCCCCTTGAGACCGCCGAAGTGATCGACAAGGACGGCTGGTTCCATACCGGCGATATCGGTTTTACGGATGAGGACGGTTTCCTCAAGATCACCGACCGCAAGAAAAACATCATTGTCACCGCAGCGGGTAAGAACATTGCCCCCGCTCCGATCGAGAACATGATGCTCGAGTCGAAATTCATTGAGCAGGTCGTGATCATCGGCGATCGCAGGAAATATCCGATCGCGCTCATCGTACCGAACCGTGAGGAACTGGAGAACTGGGCACAGGAACACCAGATCATTTACACGAATTACTATGCCCTGGTCGGCAATGAAAAAGTGTATAAGATGTTCGAAGACGAACTTCAGGAATTCCAGAACCAGTTGGCACGCTATGAAAAATCCAAAAAGATCCTGCTGATCGCGGATCCTTTTTCGATCGAGAACGAAGAGCTGACACCCAGTCTGAAGGTCCGGCGCAATATTGTCGAGCAACATTATAAACGGCAGATAGAAGCGCTCTACGCTTCGGATGATGATTAGACCCCACAGAAGCCCCGTTGAAAAACGGGGCTTTTTTCTTTAGCATACATACCGCGGTCCGTCATCGTGTCAAATATCTTTAAACGATTGCATTTCACACGCATCGTTTTTATATTTCCCGCAACTAATCGGCAACAAAATAAAAGGAGACCACAATGGATACAGGTATCATTGCAGGAAAAATATGGAAAACACTGGGAAAAAACGGCGCCATGACCGTTAATGCGCTCGCAAAGGATCTGGGGAGCAGCAATAACGATATTCTGTTGGCGATCGGCTGGCTGCTGCGTGAAGATAAATTGAACATCAGCAAATCCGGAAACTGTACAAAATACGCTTTAAAATAGATCATCGTCTGTCCGGCGGAAAATAAATTGCATGTTTTTTACCCGATAAGTGCTTAACTTGTCATCATGGAAACCTTATCGCAAAAAAAAGAACGCGCCCGTAAGATCATCGCGAAACTTGAGGAAATGTATCCCGGTGTACGCTGTGAACTTGAGCACATCGATGCCTATCAGTTGCTGGTAGCGACCATTCTTTCGGCACAATGTACCGATAAACGGGTCAATATGGTCACTCCCCGCTTGTTCGCGCATTATCCTACGGTCCGGGATATGGCCAATGCGGACAGGGAAAAATTGATCGAAGATATTCGCAGTACGGGATTCTTTAACAATAAATCAAAAAACCTCATTGCCTGCTGCCGGGATGTGCTCACCCGTTTTAACGGTGTCATTCCCGATAATCTCAACGATCTGACCAGTCTGCCGGGAGTAGGACGCAAAACAGCGAATGTGATATTGAATCACATTCACCATGTACCTGCCATCGTCGTTGATACACATGTCGGACGTATTTCGCGGCACCTGGGTCTCACACGGCACAGTGATGCGGTAAAGATAGAATTCGAGCTCCAGAAGGTCCTGCCGGAAGAAGCCTGGATCGCATGGAATCACCAACTTATTCAGCACGGACGGACGATCTGCATCGCACGGCGGCCCCGTTGCGGTGATTGTGGTCTCCGCGCACTCTGCCCGGGTCCCTATGAAACATAGGATATACATCCTTATTTTCTGCCTTTCGATCTTATCCGCATCTCCTTTTCTGCAGATGCAATCGGAACGGGTATGGGTATATTTTCATGAACAGGACCGGAAATTCGCGGAATCCGCCATGCGGACCGTTCACGATCAGCAAGAGAATCTGCACAGGCAATACGGACTGCCGTACAGAACGGTCCATGTATTCATCGCTCCCGACGCCGAAGCTTATACCTCCCTGGCCGGATCCGCTTCCCCGCTCTGGAGCAGCGGATTGGCTTCCGGCGACCGCATGCTGATCAAAAGTCCCGCTTTCAGCCGGCAGACACTTACTGCCTTTCACAGGACCCTGCGGCATGAGACCGTTCATTTAGCCCTCAGCGGCTACGATCTGCCGGTCTGGTTCGAGGAAGGATTGGCGCAATATGAGTCCGGGACTTTCGGGGTCTCGCAGAAAGCCCTACTCGGCCGCGCCGCCTGGCAGCGATCGTTTATTCCTTTCCGTGAGATTGAGCATGTGACCCGGATGAGCGCCCGGAACGCGGAACTCGCATACGCGCAAAGTGTTGCCGCCGTCGATCACATGATCAGTTACTTTGGGGTTGAACTTATCGGAAAAGCACTTGACCTGAACAAAAAATATGAGCATTTTCCAACAGGCTTCCGGAATGCCTTTTTGATGACGCCGGAAGAATTTGAAAAGCATTGGCAGGAATATGCCGAAAAACGCTATCGCATCTTTGTTCTGATGGATCTTGGCGGTTCATTTTGGGTGCTTGTCACCTTTCTGTTCATTCTCGGATATGTACTGACACGCATCCGGCGTTGGAAATTATTAAAAAGATGGGAACAAGATGAGTCGGAGAACGACTTAGAAACTGATAAAGGAGATCCGATTGCATAACCCGATACGGACCCGGATAATGACATTGATCGTTCTGTTGCTTTCAACGGGATCGTTGTCTTTTGCCCTGCCTTTACAGACCGGTAATTTTGCGTCGCCCGCCTATTGGGGAATGGCGCACTCCGGCGGCGCAATTGCCGATGTGCATAATGCCTACTGGCTGAACCCCTCACTGCTTTCCTATGATATTCCTTTTACGCTTACCCTGAATGAGGCTTTTCTTCCGGGGACCGGGATCAGTATCTCGGAATTCTCGGGACATTACAGTATCCGCCCGGGACACGCGGTGACCGGCGGATTGAACCTGGAAAATTACGGCCGTTTCGATGCCCGGGATATCGAAGGTGAACTGACCGGGGAATTTACGGCTTTTCAATATCAGTATTTTCTCGGATACGCATACCGGGTGTCTCCACGTTTCGCTATGGGCGGACAGTTGGTCCTGCACGGCAACCGCATCGATCAGACCCGGGAACAAAACATGTTCCTACGTTACGGATTTAGCTATACCTTCGGGAAACGTGATAATATGCTGGCTTTCAGCGGTGAGACGGACGGACTTGAAAATCGCTGGCGCGCATCCTTCTCACATGAACTGGAATACCTGCCCTTGAGATTGAATATCGATTTCCGTTGGTATGGGGATGATTGGGATGCTGCTTCATTTCGGGATCCCGAAGACAATCATTTTGAATTCGGTACCGCCGCATACTATTTTGCGGAAAAACTCACTCTCGGAGTACAGATCCACGCTATTGAAAACCTGAAGCTGATGGCGGGATTTGATCTGGCCAGACTCAATCTCAACCGGAATGCCTTTGGCCTGGATACGATCATCAGCGGCATGGCCATCGGCGGACAGTACCGTGTAAAACAACTTGAGTTCTCACTGGGATTATATCACTACGCCCAGTTCACGACCATGACCGCCCTGGGTATATCCTATCTGGGAAAATAAAACCTTCTTATAAGTTCTTATATCGAACTGCGGACATGATGACAGACTATCGTCATCATTGTGATGGTATATCCAAAAACGATCGTGGCGTATTTATTTTGTTTGTCTTTTATTCTGAAAAAAATGCTGAAGGATGGCGCGGCAGGGTTCTTCCAGAATACCGCTGATGATCCCGACCCGGTGATTGAGACGCGGGTCCTCGCAGAGATGATAGAGGGAATCGCAGGCACCAGCCTTTGGATCGGCCGCAGCATATACGCAGGTTTTCAGACGGGCATGGATCATTGCGCCCGCGCACATGGGACAGGGTTCCAGTGTGACATACAGCACACAACCTTCCAGCCATTTTTCACCCAGCGTTTCACAGGCAGCGGTAATGGCGACCATTTCCGCATGTGCCGTCGGATCTTTGAGCGTTTCCACCTGATTGTGTCCGCGGGCAAGGATGGTATTATTCTTTACGATGACCGCCCCCACGGGTACCTCGTCACAGCGCAGCGCTTTTTCCGCTTCTTTATAAGCTTCTTTCATCCAGTACTGATGGTCAAAAGGTTTCAAAAGATCGATCATACAGCCCTCCTTGCCGCTACGCCGCGGCGATGCAATACCAATACCCTGTCATCGTTCTGATAATCTTTTACGATCCGCCGGTCGTAGGACCGGAAGATCTCTTGCAACGCATCCGTTTGAGCATTGCCGCCGAATTCCAGGATCGCTGCGCCGGCGGGTGCCAGCCATGTTTCGAACCGATCCGCGAAAAGACGGTAGAAACCCAGTCCGTCTCCCGTATCCGATAGCGCCATGTAGGGCTCAAAATGCGATACCTTTTTTTCGAGATTTCCTATTTCAGCATCCGCGATATACGGAGGGTTGCTGACGATCAGATCAAAGGATCGACCGGGACGATATTCTTTAACATCAGCGTGTACGATGTGCACCCGGCGCTCCAGATTATAGAAGTGGATATTCCTTTTCAGCACATCCAGCGCATCGTCCGAATGTTCCAGTGCGGTGATCTCGGCATGCGGAATATGCATGGCCAATGCGACGGCGATACAACCCGATCCCGATCCGATATCCAGAATGTGTATCGCGGGTTTGGGTGTAAAAGTTATATCTCCGTCAGCTTCAGGGAATGTCCCTTTCTTCTCTTCAATCTTCTCCCTATCGGGATCTGCGCAGTGGTTTTTTTGTCCGCTGAACTCCCGGGAAAGACGAATGGTTTCGTCCACAAGACGCTCGGTCTCCGGACGCGGGATCAGCACCTTATCGTTCACCGCAAGTTTGAGTCCGTAGAACTCACAGTTCCCTACCACCTGCTGCACCGGTTGTTTTGCGGCGCATTTTAATAACATCGGTTTGAATACTGCCAGTTCTGCTTCGTTCAGCGGGCGGTCGAATTTCAGGTAGAGATCCATGCGGCTGCAGGAGAGCGTTTCGCATAAAAGCCATTCTACCGTGGTTTTTGCGTCTTCCACTCCTTTTACCTTCAGGTAATCCGTCGACCACCTGAGGATACTCAGGACCGTCCATTTTTCGGGAGCTTGCATGATCAGAGATTCTTTAGTTTTTCGATATTATCCGCCAGCTTCAGCGCTTCGATAAGTTCAAAAAGGTCTCCGTCGAGTATGGCATAAAGTTGGTGACTGGTATAGTTGATCCGGTGATCGGTCACGCGGGTCTGCGGAAAGTTGTAGGTGCGGATCTTGGCCGAGCGGTCGCCGGTCGAAACCTGCGATCGCCGTTCGGCCGCCATTTTTGCGGTTTGTTCATCGATGCTGTGCTGCAATAAACGGCTGTAGAGGATCTTCAGTGCTTTTTCTTTATTCTTATGCTGGGAGCGTTCATCCTGGCAGGCGACCACCAGACCACTGGGGATATGGGTAATGCGGATGGCGGAATCGGTCTTATTTACATGCTGACCGCCTGCACCGCTGGCACGATAGGTATCGATACGCAAGTCCGTATCATTGATCTCAACGTCTACTTCCTCCGCTTCGGGAAGCACCGCCACCGTTGCCGCGGAGGTGTGGATGCGACCGGAACTTTCGGTAGCGGGTACGCGCTGTACCCTGTGAACACCGGATTCGTATTTCAGTTCGCCATAGGCGCCATCGCCCTTGATCTGTATGGCGATCTCCTTGATCCCCCCGCCCCCGATGAGGCTGGCGCTGAGTTCTTCGCATTTCCAGTTCCTGCGCTCGGCATAGCGAAGGTACATGCGGTAAAGGTCATAAGCGAACAGTGCCGCTTCATCCCCGCCGGTACCCGCGCGGATCTCCACAATGGTATTCTTGTCGTCATTGGGATCGGGCGGGATCAGCAGGAATTTGATGTGCTCTTCCATTCTTTCACGTTGTTCTTTCAGTTCATCCAACTCATCCCGGACCAGTTCCTTGAGCTCTTCGTCGCGTCCGCGAAGCACGGATTCATCATCCTCAATATGCTCCAGCAGCGCTTTGTAATCCTTGTATGCCGCCATGATCGGTTCAAGATGTTTGCGCTCACGGGACAGCGATTTGAATTTCTCATTATCCTGAAAGATAGCGGGATCCGAAAGTTTTTCGATCACCGCATCATAACGTGTTTTTATTTCTTCGAGTTTCTTCAGCATGGCTGAACTCCGTTTTATTCGATAGCTTCCGCGATAAAACCACCGTGCTTATATTTTTCCCACTCATCCCCGAAACCGCTTTGCAGGGCTGTCACGGCACACTCGATCATGCCTTCATCCGGTTCGCGCGTGGTTATGCGCTGTAACCAGAGACCCGGTTTGGTAAGCCAGGAGATATACCATTTATCCATATTGCGGCTGGAGAATTTCAGGACCTCGTACCCGAGTCCGATCACGACGGGAATAAAGGGAAGATGATACAGCAGGCGCGTCTGGACGGTCAGGGACGTCTGAAAAACCGATATCACGATCGCATCCAAAATGGCATAGATGATAATAATGTTGATCATACTGATAAAAAGGAAACTGGTGCCGCAGCGCGGATGGAAACGGGAATATTTTTTTATGTTCTCTACCGTCAGTTCCTCGCCGGACTCAAAAGCATAGATGGTCTTGTGTTCCGCCCCGTGATAGGCAAAGAGGCGGCGGATATCCTTCATCAGACTGATAATGACAAGGTAGAGCAGAAAAAAGATAATACGAAATGCGCCTGCGCTGATATTGAACCAGCCGGCACTGTCACGCAGACCGAAAAGCTTTTCCGTTATCCACATCGGTGCGACCACAAAAAGACCGAGGGCCAGGGCAAAGGCGAACAGGGTGGTCAGCATGCCGCCGATCCTGCTCCAGATACTTTTTTCTTTCTTTGCTTCTTCGGGGAAAGCGATATCCGCGGAAAAATTAATGGTCTCCATACCGATCTTCATGGATTCGATCATGGAAACGAAACCACGGATGACCGGCCACGCACAGATCTTTTTCTTTTTGGTCAGCGAAGTGAAGACCTTCCGCTCGGTGATGATCTCGCCTTCGGGATTTCTGACCGCTGTTGCATAGGCTTTGGGGGTACGCATCATGACGCCTTCCATCACGGCCTGGCCGCCAACCAGAATGGTATTCTTATTCTCTTTTGATGTTTTTTTCATGCTCGCTTTCTTTTGTTTAAAAAGACGTGAAACAAAAAATCATCCCGGTTTAGCGGGATGATCCTGTATGTATAAGCCGACAACAGCTATTGGTCTTTTTTAATGCCGTATTTTTTATTGAATTTCTCAATACGACCGGCCGTATCCAGCAACTTCTGCTTACCCGTAAAGAAAGGATGGCAGGCAGAACAGATCTCTACTTTCAGATCGCCGCTGGTGCTGCGCGTGGTAAAGGTATTGCCACATGCACAACTGACTGTGACTTCTTTATAATCCGGATGGATCCCTTTTTTCATTTTATACTCCTAAAGTTCTTTCAAAGCCGTGTATTTTACAATATGACAGGCCATTAGTCAAGTATTTTTGATAATATCTGAAAATGTTCAGGAGTAAGGGAGAATGCGCTTCTGACTTCTGGCTTCTTGCTTCTGACTTCTTGCTTCTGACTTCTAGCTTCTGACTTCTAGCTTCTGGCTTCTGGCTTCTAGCTTCTAGCTTCTGGCTTCTAGCTTCTAGCTTCTGACTTCTTGCTTCTGGCTTCTAGCTTCTGACCCATTTTTTATTATATATTTACCGGGCATTTTTGTATCTTCTTACGTCAATATACATAAAACGAGGTTCACATGTCAAAAATAACAATTTATACGGGAGTGTTCATTATGTTCATGCTCGCTCTGACGGGTTGTACGAATTTCTATGATGTGATCATTTCGAACGGGACCGTGATCGACGGTAGCGGTGCTCCCGGGAAGGTCATGGATATCGGTATTATCGGAGATAAGATCGTCGCAATGGGCGATCTGTCAAAAAAAGAGGCAAATATCCGCATTGATGCCTCCGGCCGTGTGGTCGCACCGGGTTTTATTGATGCGCATAGTCACACGGACAGCAAACTGATGATCAATCCGCGCGCGGAATCCAAGATCCGCCAGGGGGTTACGACGGAAGTGACCGGGAACTGCGGCTACAGTCCCTTCCCCCAAAAAATGGACGACAAGAGCATGTGGTCTTCCCGCTATGCGTTCCCCGATTATA
>CAZHTR010000024.1:17625-18881 GCA_964535585.1 uncultured bacterium
CAAAAAATGGACGACAAGAGCATGTGGTCTTCCCGCTATGCGTTCCCCGATTATACGTCCTATTGCGATACTCTGGAAAAACACGGTATGGCGATCAACCAGGCTATCCTGGTCGGACACGGAAATCTCCGCCGCTATGTGATGGGCAATGTGGATGCGCAGCCCACAGTCGAACAGATGGAAAAAATGAAGGTCTTGCTGGATGAACAGCTCAAACAGGGTGCCTGGGGCATGAGTACGGGACTGGAGTACACGCCCGGTTCTTTTGCTGAAACGGAGGAACTGATCGAATTTGCCAGGATCCTGAAAAAACATAATGCCATTTATGCTACGCATATGCGCAACGAAGATAAATATCTGATCGAGGCGGTGAACGAAGCGATACGGATCGGCAGAGAAAGCGGTGCACGTGTGCAGATCTCACATTTCAAGGCATGCAACCAACCTTACTGGCCGCTGATCCATGAAGCCATCGATATGATACATGCCGCCCGGGAAGAAGGACTGCAGATCACGGCGGACCGCTATCCCTATAATGCCTACAGTACCTCTCTGGCAGTCTTTTTACCGACATGGGCGCGTGCCGGCAATGACAAGGATGTGATCGCGCGACTGAAAGATCCGGCGAATGACGCCGAACTGCGGGCTTATGCAGAACAAAAATTCGTGAATATCGGTGGTCATGAGCGTTTTCTGGTCAGCGGATGCAAGAATCCCCGCTGGGAGGGAAAAACCGTTGCGGAAGGGATGAAAGAAACCGGTCTGAGCGGGTACGATTATGTCAAAATGGTCCTGCTGGAAGACATCAATGCCGATATGATCGGCTTCGCCATGGACGAGGACAACCTGAAAAAGGTCCTGAAACAGGATTTTGTGATGATCTGTTCCGACGCCTCCGCCTATGCGCCTTACGGGGAACTCGGAAAGGGGAAACAACATCCCCGTGCTTACGGTTCTAATGTGCGGGTACTGGGTAAATATGCCCGTGAAGAAGGGGTCCTGAGTCTCCCTGAAGCCATTTACAAGATGAGCGGACTTCCCGCGAAGACCTTCGGTATTCCCAAACGCGGCTTCCTGAAAAAATCCTATTATGCCGACGTGGTGGTCTTCGATCCCGAAACCGTGATCGATATGGCGACCTATACGGATCCGCACCGCTATCCCGAGGGTGTGGATCATGTCTTCGTCAACGGCATGCTTACGGTTGCCGGAGGCGAACACCTGGGTGTGCTGAACGGGAGGGCATTAAGAAAAAA
>CAZHTR010000025.1:0-2626 GCA_964535585.1 uncultured bacterium
ACAACAACGAAAAGGACCCGTTACAGCTATACGGATAAAAATGTCGCCTCGGGAGCTGTATATTCCTACGTTCTTGAAAGTGTCGATATCTACGGTAACGCAAACGCTTTTGATCCTGTAAGTGTAGGAAGTACTGTTGCAGAGGAAGAAAAGAGAACACCTCCGGGAAGAAAGAAAGTCATGATCACCGAGAACTTTGCGCTTGAAGCCAGCTATCCGAACCCCTTTAACCCGCAATTCGTCGTTCCATTCAGCCTGAGTTCTGCGCAACATGTTGATATCAGACTCTATGACATGTCCGGGAAACTGGTCAGCAACATTGCTTCCGACCACTATCAGGCCGGTCATTATAGCCTGAATGTCAACTGCGATCATCTTGTGAGCGGTGTCTATCTCCTCATTACCAATGCGGACGGACAACGGTCAACACAAAAGATGCTGCTCGTGAAGTAAAGGAATACTGCAAAGAGAGAGAGCTATAAAGAGAGAGAGTATAAGCGGTACCGGTTCAAATGGTACCGCTTTACGTTTTAGGATGATTTTTTTTATTAAGATAGTTTTCCTGTTGCATTTTTTGTTCTTTCATAATATTTTCTAACGCAATTCAGAAGTATGTAATTGCAAACATTAGTAAAGTACTAATAATAAAGGAGCAAAAAATGAAGAAACTGTTAAAGATCATGATATTATTTATACTGACCGTGTCTTTTGCTTTTTCGGTACCCGGAACCTTACATCTCATTTATACTAACGGACAGGCTGTTGAGGAAAACGGCAATTTGTATTATGACTTCGATATTCAGATATGGCTTTCGGAAGGGAATGAGATCCTTAGCAGTGGTATGGCTTACGTGCAATATCCTGTAGATGTTTTCGGACAAACCGTTGTAATGAACAATAAAGTCAATGTGACCCGTACGGGGATCCTCGATGTTATTCTTCCCGATCTGAATATCGATCTGTATGACGTGATCACCAATGATACCTACAGTAATTGTTTTGCAGTTACTTTCGATGCCTATTTTGCCGGTAATAACAGTTTAAAACAGTTTTATGAAGAAGTGTCGACCGACCCGCTTGCCCCCTCGGATCTGTTCAATATCCGCATCGATGTGGCGGCGCCGGGAACAGGTTATGTCCTCTTCCCCTCAAGTATTCCGGGGACAGAAAGCCTGTATTTTAATTTTTATTATCAAACCTTTGACGGCGGCCTGGATTATTCACAGGCCATTGAAGTCGTGGATATCGAGGAAGATGTTCCCGGTCCTGAAGGTTCTGTCAATTTTCAGAGTTTGACTGCAGGCTGGAAGAAGAACAAACTTGAGATCAAATGGACAACCCGAAATGAAGTTGATCTTGCCGGTTATGTATTAACCCGCAGCAGTGACGGCGTTAATTATACCGAGATCGCCAGTTATGTTAATATCCCCGGACTGGCAGCAAAAGGCGGAAATGGTATTATCAAATATGATTATGTAGACGAAACAGCCGTTTCGGGCGCCTCGTACATGTACCAGCTTGCATGTGTTGATATCTATGATAATGTCATCACGCTTGGTTCCGTACAGGTTGGCAGTGGACTATTATTTAATGTTGCTGCAAGCTATCCCAACCCCTTCAACCCAAGTTTCACCCTGCCCTTTGAACTGTACGGCACACAGGAAGTTGATATACGGCTTTATAACGCATCCGGACAACTTGTTCGTCATATCGCGAACGGAAACTATCCTGCGGGACAATATGCTTTCAGTGTGCATTGCGATGACCTGAGCAGTGGCGTTTATATTCTCAAAGCAATGATAAGCGGACAGGAATCGACCCAGAAGATGCTTTTGGTGAAATAAACCATACTCTCTCTTATAATGAAAAAGCCCCTTGAATACAGGGGCTTTTTTTATGGGATCCGTTTCATCTTGGCAATGAAAAAACCGTCGCTTCTAAAGTAATGCGGTAAAATGGTCAACATGGTATTGATCGTACCGGATGGAAATTGAATGCCGAATGCTTTCAGATCGTTATTAACCGGGACGAGCATAAATTCGGGATGTTTCGCCAGAAAATGTTCAATTTGTTTTTCGTTCTCATCCGGGATTATTGAACAGGTCGCATAAACCAGATATCCGCCGGTTTTAACCAGACAGGCATATTTGTCAAGAATATCTCTTTGCAGGCCCACATAATGATCTAATTTTTCAGGCGTAAAGATCCATTTTCTGTCCGGTTGTCTGCCGTAGACACCGGATCCCGAGCAGGGTGCGTCGATCAGAAGAATATCCGCTTTTGCCCGGAACGTGTTTTGAATATTCCTCAGTCCGGTAAGAGCAAGGCTATTTATTCCGGCACGGGCGGCACGCACCTTCAGTTCTTTTAAACGCTCCGCATACAGATCGCTGGCAATGATCCTGCCCTTGTCTTTCTGCAAAGCTGCCAGATGCAGGGTTTTACCCCCGGCACCGGCACACAGGTCGATCGCGAGATCATGTTCTTTCGGATTGCAAACGTATCCAACCAACTGACTGCTTTCATCCTGAAACTCAAAGAATCCCTTCCTGTAAAGAGGATGACCGCTTAACTGAATATATTTATCCGATCGCAGGGCATCCGGAGCCATGTTTCCGGGGCGGAG
>CAZHTR010000025.1:2726-17996 GCA_964535585.1 uncultured bacterium
CGGGTTTCATGATAATATAGATCTTTTCAACCTGGACCGGCGGGGTCGGATTGATACCCACAGGCACTCTCATGGTCCCCCAGGAGGGTCCCCAGTCCGCGGGACGAGGCTGCATTAACATCGTATAGGTACGTCCCGTCGCATCCCGGCAATTCAGGCGGAATTCAAATGTCTTCTCATCCGTTTTTACCGTCATGAAAATCGAATCTGCAAGATGGTTGAACAATATGGGTTTATTAAGGTATACAGCTGCCGAACTGCCCTCATATTTATAATGCAGACGAAGCACATCCCTTCCGTCAATATGTTCCGTGCTTAAACCCGAAGCACTCATATCAAGCTGACTTGATACGAGAGAAAAGCCCGCAGTATCCTCAAAGGTTTCAAGAGTATGGATGCCGGGATCTTCCATGACCGTAACGAGGATACTGTCGCGCAAGCCGAAAATATCCGCTATCAGAAAACCCGTACCCGGAGATCCGTTCGCGGTAAAAACATGTCCTTCCACACTGCCGCCGCTGCCAACATATTCCCATGATAAAGCGCCTGCTTCAATGATCACGGGAATGTCTTCCTCGGTATGAGCCGAAAAAGCCGGTGTGATCGATTCGCCGGGATACATGAGCAGTGCGTGATATTTGAAAGAAAATCCGCCGAGCACCGGGGGTTCCGACTGAGAGATATAATACCGTGGACCTTCATTAACACGTACACTGATCGTGCCTTCCGCGGGAATATGGAAAGCAATTGTTGTCCCCAGATAGTTATCAACCCGGACCGCGGGTGCGGATGAGGTGATCGAAATCCCCTTTTCGCCGGTATAGGACCATGCGATCGTCAGAGAATCGCTAAAGGTCAAAATGAAACGGTCATTTGCCGTTTCCGAAGATATGGGCCGCGCTGCACCGCTTCGCCCGATCAAGGTTTTCAAAGCATGATAGGCGGGCTTGGGATCACGGTTAAATTCCAACAGACCGAAATGATGTTCGGGTTCTGCCGGGTTTGTTCCGTCATTTTTCAGATCGTAATAAATCGCTGTCTTTATCTGTGGGTCAAGCAAACAACTCAGGAACATGCGGCTGACATACATTGCCTGTGTGGACAGGCTGATATTCGGCCAGCCCGTATGCGTGGGATATCCGAATTCGCTGAAATAGATGGGCATATCGCCGACAAAGGAACGGACCTTATCAACATAAGAGAACAATTCATATTCGGGACGATAGGCAACCTGATAAAGATGAAAGGAAACGGCATCCATAAAGGAAGCGCCGCCGGCAGAAAAAACATCCCGGATAAAATCAAGACCCTCAATAAAAGGATAAGGGTTTCCGATAGCAGGGGAGGTTGCACAACCGATCACGATCACGGAAGAATCGATGGCCTTAATGGCTTCATACGCCGTTTGAAGCATGGCAAAATAATCGTCGGGATCCGGTTCGGGGGTCCAGAACAATACCCCGTGATTCGGTTCATTCCATATCTCAAAATGCTTTACACCCATGGGAGCGAAATGGCCGACAAGAAATTGGCAGTAACGTGCATAAGCGATCCGGTTTGCTTCGCTTACAACACCGCTTCCGGCATTCGGGGCATAGATCGTATTGTTGTAATTCAATATCATATAGATGTCAATACCGCGGGACAGGGCTTCCTGCACATAGAAATCAACCTGATACGGTATTGCGAAAACACCCGAATCACGTTCAACATCCATCCAGAGACATTCGTCACGAATGATCCGGATACCGGCCTCACGGCACAACTCAAGCTGCTCAATAACAGCTGCGGAATCCATATCTGCGCGGTAAAACTGACCGAAATGTGTCTGGACACCGTAAAAAGGTTCTTGCGCGGTCAGATGGCTAATGCACATAAGAACGAACAAGCAAATCTTCTGCTTCATACTTAACTTCCTTATGCTTTCATTTAAATGTAAAAAGTTTATTTACTGATTCAAAGCGGCAGTTTTTAAAAAGTGATGATTAATTGATGCCATTTGTGTTTAATTTTTCTTATTATTGGTACATGAAAAAAAGAACTCACATATCCGCTGCGGGAATATTGATCATATTTTTATTCCTTGCGGCTTGCGGTCAGTCGCGTCATAATGAATTGACCTACCGCTATATTCCGGGCGAGGATGCCACCGAACTGGATTCTCTGAAACTGTGCCTTCTCAGTGATCCGGGAACCGAAATGATGGTCCTGTTTCCGGATTCGCATCGTGTCACTATCCGCTATAACCGCTTTCACACGCATCAGCAGGTCATCGAAAGGCATTTCCTGCAGAACGGATACGCAATCGAATTATTATCGAAAAAACCTGTCGGGGGAAAACACGCTTCGTGGAGAAAAAAGTAAAGGCTATCGGACTCTTTTCGGGAGGATTGGATTCCGTACTGGCTGCCGCATTGATGAGAAAACAGGGCGTTGAGGTCATTGGACTCTTGGTACGTACCGGTTTTGCCGCATTCAGGGAAATATCCAACGAAGAAAGAACGGACATTAGCGATGTCGCCGAGACACTGGGTATTACTTTACGTGTAGCGGATATCCGGGATACATACTGGCAGACGCTTTTATATCCGCAATACGGCTACGGTAAACACATGAATCCCTGTATGGATTGCCATTTGCACATGATCCGGACCGCCGCCAATGTGATGCGTGAAGAAAAAGCGGATTTTGTTTTCACCGGTGAGGTTGTGGGGCAGCGGCCGAAGAGTCAGCTGTCGCATCAAATGAATATTATCCTTCGTGAAAGCGGTATTGAGGACCGGTTACTGCGGCCGCTGTCCGCACTGCGCCTAAAACCGACCATTCCCGAAAAAGAAGGATGGATCGACCGCTCCCAATTGAAAGGTTTTTACGGACGTCAGCGCGGACCCCAGCTTCAGCTTGCAAAAGAGCTGGGCGTCGAACATCTGGCCGTCGCGGCAGGGGGTAATTGTTTTCTGATCAACGAGGATTTTAGCCGTCGTTTTAAAGATCTTCTCGATCAATACGGGAAAGAAGACTTTCCGAAACACGAAGTACCGCTCTTGCGCATCGGGCGGCATTTCCGGATCTCCCCCGGAGCGAAGATCGTTATCAACCGGGATGAAAAGGAGCATGAAATGCTTCAGGCTTTCAAGTCCGGTCATTATGTCTTTGAACTGCTTGACGTGATCGGGGCATCGGGGATCGGAAGCGGTCCGTTCCGGGAAAGGGACATGGAACTGGCTGCGCGACTTTTAAGCCGTTATTCAAAAGCGCTTCCGGGTCAGTCCGTACGGGTCCGGGTCACATACGAAGAAAATGATGTGGAAATGCATGTCCTACCCATGGAAAAAAAAGACCCTCTTATCGATAAACTGCGTATTTAAGTAAAAAAACCCAAAAAAACGGATTTATGAAGCGAAATGCATGAACTTTTTATTTGAAAAACACTATAATAGTATTAGTTTTTCGTGGTTTGAGGGTTGCCGTAGCAACTCATTTTTTTATGTTTACTTTTGAGGAAAAATAATGTTACAAACGATCCGGAATACACTCAATACTCTCTTTGAACAGCAGGAATGGGATCTGACATCCTTTGTTGTTGAACGCCCCCGGAGCGGAGAACACGGACATGCCAGTACAAATGTTGCATTGACCCTCACCAAACAATTAAAACGTAAGCCGATGGATATTGCCGCCGAGATCACAGTCATTCTGCGTGATAAGCTTAGCGGTATCGAAAAGATCGAAATACACGCACCGGGTTTCATCAATTTCTTTTTTGATATTTCTTATTTTCAGAGTATTGTAAAAAAGATCAGAGAGGAGAAAGAAAGTTTTGCAAAAGATTATGTCGGTGAGGGCAAATCCGTTCAGGTCGAATTCGTTTCCGCGAACCCCACCGGTCCCCTGACCATCGGACACGGGCGCCAGGCAGTGCTGGGTGATGTGATCTCGCGCATTTTGGAATGGCACGGTTATAATGTTACACGCGAATATTATTTTAACGATGCGGGACGCCAGATGCGCATGCTGGGGCTTTCGGTATATGCCCGCTACCGCCAATTGCTGGGAGAAGAACTGACCCTGCCCGAAGGCGGGTACGAAGGCGAATATATTCTTGATATCGCCGGACATATCCGTGAAAAATATGGCGATGAAAAAAACAAGAACGATCTGGACCTTTTTATTGAATTTGCATCCCGTCATATCTTTGAGGATATCCGTCAAACACTCCAGCGTCTCAGGATCGGTCATGATGTGTATTATAATGAAAAAGATCTCTATACCGGCGGAATGATCGACGAGGTGTTGGACGAACTGAAAAAGAAAGATGTTATATATGAAGCCGATGGGGCTGTCTGGTTCAAAGCAACTTTGTTCGGTGCTGAAAAGGACCGTGTCCTTGTTAAAAATACGGGTGAACCGACCTACCGCCTTCCGGATATTGCTTATCACCGGGAAAAGATCCGCCGGGGATTCAATCTTATTATCGATATATTCGGGGCGGATCATCATGCAACCTATCCGGATGTCAATGCTGCCTTAAGAGCCTTGGATTATGACACTTCACATATACGGGTCCTTCTTCATCAGTTCGTTACATTGACCCGCGATGGAGAGAAGGTCAAAATGTCCACCCGAAAAGCGAATTTCATTACATTGGATGAACTGATCGATCTGGCCGGTCCGGATGTGGTGCGCTATTTTTACGTCATGCGCAATATGGATTCACATCTGAATTTTGATATCGCACTGGCACAGAAAGAAACGGATGAAAATCCCGTATTCTATCTGCAGTACGCACATGCCAGAATGTGCAATATCTTATTGCACAGTGCCGAGAAACAGATCGCATCCTATGAGGATGGTGATCCGGGTCTGCTGACCGAGCCCGAGATCATTACACTGATCGATTGCCTGACGGAATACAGGGAAGTGATGACCTTATGTCTGGAAACTCTTGAACCGATGCATCTTACGAACTATCTTTACCGTCTTGCAACCGCATTTCATAAATTTTATTCGGTCCATCGGGTCGTGACGGAAGATATTGCTTTATCAAAAGCCCGATTGCAGCTTATTGAAGCCGTAAAGATCATTCTGGCTTCAGGTTTGAATTTATTGGGTGTACGGGCACCCGAAAAAATGTAGCGGAGGTATTATTAATGCAGTTTCGGGGTATAATTTTGTTAATGATCTTGTCGGTCTTCAGTATCGGATGCTTTTCCGGCGGACAGGAATTGGTCGAAAAAAACAATCCCGTATCACAGTCTAAAAAACACGAAGAGAAAAAGGAACATGATGAACATCATGTCATTACGGAAGTCACGGAATTTTATGAAACGGCTGATTTTTTAACTCCCTTCGATCAGCATCTGACGCAGGCCAAAGTACATTATGTCGATGCCCTGATCGCGCAGGATGAAAATGATTCACTGGAAGTCGAATTCCAGTTAAGCATCGTATTTGAGATCCTTGCCCGTATTGAATCGTATAATACCATGGATGAGATCCAGTACGGCCAGTTCCGTGTTTTTACCGATAAGATCGTACGTGAATTTCAGGATTACGACCCGCAAATGCGCGCGCTGCATGAACAGTTCACGCTTTCGGACCTGCAATCGGCCATGCAAAACCTGACCGATGAATATTTTTCCGGATTTGATGATAAGGATTATATCGTTTTGGAAGACCGGGACGGTCACTTGCCTATTATCATCAACAACCGTGTCGAATCCGCGATCAAAATGTTCCAGACCCGCCGTCGCGGAGACATGCAGAACTGGATCCGGGAAAAAGCCGTATACGAACGTTTGTTCCGCTCCATTCTTCGTGATAACAATGTCCCCGAAGAATTTATCTATTTAAGTATGCTGGAGAGCGAACTGAAGACGGACGCGCGCTCCTATGTGGGCGCAATGGGACAGTGGCAGTTCATGGACTATACGGCAAAGAGTTTCGGACTAAAAATGGATTACTGGGTGGATGAACGCCGGGATCCGATCAAATCAACGGAAGCGGCTGCGAGATATTTATTATATCTTTATGAAGAATTCAATGACTGGTATCTTGTCATGGCTGCTTACAATGCGGGTGAAGGACGTGTCGGACGGTCCATCCGTTACGAGCGTACCCGGGATTACTGGAAGCTGCGTACGCTTCCAAGGGCCACTCGTAATTACGTCCCCTATATTCTGGCCGTTGCCGCCATCAGTATAGAACCCGAAAAATACGGATTTACGAATGTTTCGCCCTTGCCAACCTGGGGGGATTTTGATACGCTGACTTTAAATCAAAGTTATGAACTTGAAACGATCGCCCGAGCCTGCGGTGTGTCCTATAACCGGCTTCGCGATCTGAATCCGGAATTACGGAAACTGATCACTCCGCCCTATAATTATGTGATCCGTCTTCCAAGGGGGACACGCAATGTGCTTGCAAGAGAGATCAACGCCATGGAAGCGGCACCCACGCATGTTGTTTACAACGTCCGGTCCGGTGATACCTTATCCGAAATAGGTATACGCTACAGTGTGACGGTACAGGATATTGTCCGGACGAATAAACTGGATGATAAGTCACGTATATTTGTGGGTCAGAAACTGATCATACCCCAGGGAGGAGCATCCTATCAGCCCTCCGGTACCACACAAAGCAGACCCGCGGCAAGCGCTGCAACCGGTAAGCCCGATCTTTCCGCATCACACCGGAAGATCGTCTATGTCGTAAAACCCGGTGATACACTTGGCGAGATCGCCGAAATTTACGATACCCGTGCTTCACGTATCCGGGTCTGGAACGGACTGGTTTACGGGGAACACATTTATCCGAACCAGAAACTGAATATCTGGGTCCCAAAAGGTGAAACCTATGAAACCGTAAAGCAATTTTATACGGTCAAAGCGGGAGATTCGTTCGAAAAGATCGCCAGGAATTACGGTATAACGGTGAATGATCTGAAAAAACTGAACCCCGGTATGAACTATTCAAGGATCTATCCCGGAGATAAGGTCAGAATTCAATAAAAATCACTTGCATAAACTTAAAAAACAAATTATTTTAGGCAGCTATGAGAAAAGCAGACATAATAAAAGAAATATCGGCAGCTACAGGCTTAACCCAGGTTGAGACTGAAGCGGTAATCGAAGGCTTTATTTCCGTTGTAAGCGATGCTTTGATTCGCGGAGAACGGGTTGATCTTAGGGGATTCGGAAACTTTATCCTGAAAACCCGGAAATCAAAAGCGGCACGAAATATCTCCACGGGTGAAACCGTTCACGTTCCGGAGCACTATTTGCCCTTTTTTAAGGCCTCTGAATCACTGAAAGAACGGGTAAACCGGAATTTGGGTAACGAGTAACAAGGAGATAGGTTCATGCCCTGCGGGAAAAAGAGAAAAAAGATCAAGATCCGGACTCACAAACGCAAAAAACGTTTGAGAAAGAATCGTCATAAAAAGAAAAAATAAGTAATCCATCAAAGAGGCTGTCAACAGCCTCTTTTTTATTTTAGACAAAAAAACCTTTAATCATAGAGCACTTTTAAGTATTTTCCGAAAGCATGTTACAGATCTACAGCATTTCAGACATGACCGACCTGATCAGGAACAAACTTGAGAGGGAAATTCCGGATGCCTTGCTGCGCGGAGAGATTTCGGAATGCAAATTCCATGGCAGCGGACATATCTATCTGATGCTCAAAGATGCGGGGGCCGTTCTGCCCGCCGTGATCTGGCGGAATACGGCACAGCAATTGCCAACGCTTCCGGCGGTAGGAATGGACGTGATCGTTTACGGTCGTCTTAATGTCTACCCTCCGCAAGGTAAATATCAGTTCATTATTCAGACCCTGCAGGACGCGGGACGCGGAGAATTGTATGTCCGTTTCGAAGCGCTGAAAGCCAAACTGATCGAAGAGGGTTTGTGTGATCCCTCACGAAAAAAACCGCTTCCGGCCTTTCCCTCGCATGTGGGCATTGTCACCAGTGAAAGCGCGGCCGCCCTGCAGGATATGCTGCGTATTTTCAGTCATGAAGCAGCTCACGTGCGCCTTACCCTTTCACCGGCTCAGGTTCAGGGCAAAGGTGCCGCACAATCCGTACGCGATGCACTTGAACTGCTGAAAGACACCGTCAAGCCGGATTGTGTCATCTGCGCACGCGGCGGCGGTTCGATCGAAGATCTCTGGGAATTCAACGATGAAGCCCTTGCGCGATATATCGCGGATTATCCCATCCCGCTGATCACGGGGATCGGTCACGAGACCGATCATACCATTGCGGACCTTGTATCCGATCATCGTGCATCCACGCCCACCAATGCCGCCGAAACGGTTTGCAAATACTGGCGGGATGTTCGCAATACTCTGAATCAATATGATGCCTCATTGGCCTCATTTGCGGAAGGATATATCGACCGGCATTCACGCAGACTGCTGGAACTGCAGCGCTATCTGTCATCCAGGAGAATATTTGAAACCCTTGCCGCATGGGATGAAAGGATCGATGCATCGATGAATCGCCTCATCAGGGGAACAAGTGATCATTTCAGATATAAAAATACACGATATGAGGGTCTGCGGAACACTTTACTGGCATATTCGCCCATGCAGGTCCTGAAAAAAGGCTATGCCCTGGTGCGTGACAAGCACAATGCGCTGGTCGCTTCCGTCGGCGGATTGAGATCGGGCGATGATATCCGCATTGAATTCCATGACGGATTTGCGGAAGCCGGAGTAAAGAGCCGGAAAGAAAAAGGACATAAAAAAGATGAATGAAAAAAAGACATTTGAAGAAGCTATGCGTGAACTCGAAGCCATTGTAAAACAGATCGAGGATGAGAACACACCGCTGGAGACCATCCTGGAACTGTATGAAAAAGGGTCGGAACTCAGCACCTACTGTCAGGATATTTTATCTAAAACAAAATCCAGACTGGAGGTCATCCGCCAGAGCGCGGAAGCGGAAGGAGAAGGAACGAAATGAAAAAGTATATCCTGCCGGTCTTGTTATCCTTGTTCGTGCTTTTCTCCTGCGGAGATCACAAACCGCTTGCCGGTGGCAGCGATATCGCGATCATGACCCTGGTGAACGACGATCTCTGGGACTATATCCAGGAAGATCTCCGGTCACGGGTGGAATATGAGATTCGGACGCCGCAGATCGAACAATTATTTTATTTTTCACGTTTTCAACCCGAAGATTATAGGCAATACCGTGATGATAAACTTGTTTTGCTGATCGCAACATTGGACGGCAAGGACAGGATCTCAAAATTCATTCAGGCAAGTCTCAGCGAGTCTGTGCGTGAACAGGTCGCCTCCGGTGAGCGTGTCTTTTTCCATGAATACAATAAGTTCGCACGCCGTCAGACCTATATGTTGCTGCTGGCGAACAACCGGGAAGAAATGCTGGAATATATTAAAGAAGGCGGGGGCGCTGCGCTTTACCAGGCCGTGAACAAAGGTTTTCTGTCTTCACAGTTCGAACAGTTATACCACACCGCGGAAGAGAAAGCGCTTTCGGATGCCCTTTTCGATCAATACGGTTTCTCATTCCGCCTTCCGCTCGATTATCAGATCCTGGAAGTTGATACCGCACGGAATATCCTCCTGCTGGGACGTGCGCGTCCGCAGCGGAATATCCTTGTTTACTGGTACGAAGGCGGGTTCAACCGCGTGATCGATCAGGAATGGGCTCTGCGCATGAAATACTGGCTCATGCAGAACATGATGGACAGGATATACGTCGAAAAATCCTACGCGCGCTACCGTACCGTCGAATGGGGCGGTGTGATCGTGCACAATATCCGCGGATTATGGGGGCATCCCACCAAACTGCTGGGCGGACCCTTCAGTCTGTTCTATTTTTATGACGGAGTGACAAACCGGACCTATATCATCGACTGCATGTTATTCGCGCCCGGCGAAAGCAAAGCCGTCTATCTGCGGCAGATGGAGATCATTGCAAGTACCTTTTATACGTCAAAATAAAAGATAAAAGATAAAAGTAAAAAGATAAAAGTAAGAAAGTAGCCGGAGGCCGGTAGCCGGAAGTTGTACATGTCAGCACACAGGTAACAGTTTTATGATATAAAGCAGTCGCTATTATTTAATAGATATGCTTTTTCACCCTTATCTTTTTGCTTGACACATTCTGAAAATATCGTTAGTTTCCAAATGGTAAATTAAATAAACAAAGGGTTTCTCAGAATTTAGAAAAGAATACCAAATAAAAGAGTGTAGGGGGTATGTCTTTTTAAGTTCACGCACGAAGCCTAAACCAAGGAGGTTCTCACATGAGAAGTAAACTGTTAGTGCTTGTTTTGGCAGTCGTTTTCCTGTTCGCAGGAACGGCTTTTGCCCAAATGAGCGGAACTTATTACATTGGTGCGGCAGGGACGGCACCGGGTCCTGCAGACCCCGAATATGCCACCCTGAAAGCCGCATGTGATGCCGTAATGGCCGCCGGTGTTGGCGGTGATATCACATTCTTGATCACCAGTGATCTCACCGAACCAACCAACGTCGACCTGGCGGTGGATACCGATGGGCATACCATCGTATTCAAGCCGTTCACGGGGATCACACCCACCGTGACCTTCACCCAGGCAGGTGACAATGCCGGTAGTTCCGGTAGATGGGTGATCGGACAGCTGAACACGTCCGGCGCGCCCCTGGTCCCGACGCATAATATCGTCATTGACGGTTCGAATACTGTTGACGGCACAAGCCGTGATCTGAGCTTTGTCTCCGCTGCCGGCGGAAAGTTAGACTACAATTTCAGGATCCGCGGCAACAGTGACAATATTACAATAAAGAATTGTAATATGTCGGGAGTAGCTGCTGCCTATGCGATCTGGGTAAACCCGGTATTTACGAGTCCGGACAATTTTAACCCGGATAACCTGACCATTGAAAATTGCTCCATTTCTTCATTGACACATGTCAATGGTACGGCCATTCATGTTGCGATGTCCGGTACGACCACCGCTCCGATGGAAGGTCTTGTTGTTAAAGGCAATGATATCTTTGCGCATCAGCGGGGTGTTTTCCTGAACGGACGCACAAATGAAACGCTGATCGAAGGCAACACTTTTGAAATTAATCATACGGCTACCGGTTATGTTGCTACCGCTGTTATGGGAAACATAATTCATACAACCGGCAAGACCTATATTTTAGGAAATGATTTCAAGGTCAATGGAACAGCAAACGTAGCTGCATCGCAAGGTATGCGTGTTATTGTCGCCTCCGGCGGCGGAACCTTTATTGTTGCAAATAACTTTTTCCGTGGTTTCTCGGCTCCCAGCGCCGGCGGAACCGCTTCCGAGATAGTGGGTATCCGCTGCGGATCCGCGGTCGAAGCGTATTATAATACTTTCGTCCTGAATGATATTAACGCGGTCGCAGGAAGTATTTACCGCGCAATTAACGTTGCTGCCGGTACACCGATTATAAAGAATAACATCTTTGTGATTGAAGAAGACGATTTTTCGGCGTATGCGATCAGCGGCGCCCCGGTTAGCGATTACAACAACTTCTATTTAAAGGGCGAAACCAACGCGAAAGTACATCCGCTCTATGCTACGCTGGTAGATCTTCAGGGTGCCGGAATGGATGCAAATTCCGTTTCCAAGCCTGTTGAATTCGTAAGTGCGGACGATCTGCATCTGGCCGGTGTTTCGGTGGGTGATGGCGATCTTATTGGTACGCCCATTGCGGGAATTACCACCGATATCGATGGTGACGTACGCAGTACATTATTCCCCTACATGGGTGCCGACGAAGCGGATACAGAACTTGTTCCGCCGCCCCCTGCCGTATTCTTTTCGGAATACATTGAAGGATCAAGCTATAATAAAGCGCTTGAGATCTACAACGGAACGGGAAAAGATATTGATCTAAAGAATTTCCGGATTGCACAGTCTGCCAACGGTGGCGGCTGGGCATATTGGAAAACATTTCCCGATAGCACCATATTGGCTGCCGGTGACGTTTGGGTCATTGTTGAAAGCAGAGTCAATGCGGCTCTCTTCGACCCGGCCGATGCCGATGAATCGTTCAATGCCGGAGTTGTCGGTTTTAATGGCGATGACGCCCGGGCCATTGAATGGACTTACGATGACGGTACAACATGGGTCATGCTGGACGTGATCGGTATTCCCACGGAAAGAGGCACAGGCGGCGGCTGGGAAGTTGCCGGCGTTTATGCGGCGACCGTGGATCAGACACTGGTACGTAAAGAAACCGTTGTAAGCGGTAATACCGACTGGGCCGCTTCGGCGGGTACCGATGAAGATGATTCGGAATGGTATGTGCTGCCGAACAATGTATTCGCCTATCTCGGTTCACATCCAAGCATTCCGGAAGTGGATACCGTCAGTACGCTTGCCGACCTGATGGCGCTGGATCCCGACAGTACGATCATGATCGTATATAACGGCAGCGCCCTGGTAACATTTACACAATCATACAGAAATCAGAAGTTCATCCAGGATGAAACTGCTGCTATTCTGATCGATGATAATCTTGGTAAGATCACCACCGCGCTAAGCAGAGATGACGGTGTCAGCAACCTGAAGGGATTGACCAGTGTTTATAATAATATGGTTCAATTCTTACCTGCAGGCAATGCCAGTGTTTCTGTTCCCCCGGTTATCGTTCCTGCCGAACTGAGCCTGGCGGAATATATCAGTGATTATGATGATTACAAAGCGCAGCTTGTAACATTAAAAGAAGTATGGTTCGTTGATGCGGACGATACGATCACTTTTGCCAACGGACAGGTCTATAAGGTCACGGATGGTGTGGACACCATAGATTTTCGGACCAGTTTCTATGATGTGGACTATATTACGACCGTTATCCCCGTAGAAAAAATTGATCTGACCGGTATTCTGAATACAACTGCTGCGGGTAATTATATTACCGCCAGAGATCTTGATGATATGCCGCCTTTTGACAGGACCCTTGCAGGTGAATATTATATTCCTCAAGGCGTAAATCCGCAGGGATTTGCATCCTTAAAGGATGCGGTTGACCATCTGAACGCATTCGGTGTTTCCGGTCCGGTTACATTTCTGCTGGATGCCGATACACTGCGTGAAGCATCCTTTACCTTTACTGCAGACCTGGATCCGAATGAACCCGTGGTTGTCAAACCGGCACCCGGCAAAGATGTCGTTCTGATCGTTACGCCCGGCCTATCGAAGGGCAACGGTGCTCAGATGATCGGTTTTGACAAGGGTAATGTTGTCTTTGACGGAAGCAACGACGGTTCCGGAAGCCGGAATCTGCTTGTTACCACAGAGACCAATGACGCGCGCGTACCGTTCGGACTGAATACGGCGGATGCGGACAATGTTGTCATTAAGAACCTTGTTATCGAGAATATTGATCATCCGGATGTAACGGTTAATTTCCGTTACGGTGTGGTCATTAACGATGTCGGCGGCGTCACCGGACACGTGGTAGAGAACTGCCAGGTCGGAAGTGCCGAGAAACCGATCCGCCGTGACGGTCTTGCACCGTGGGGCGGCGGCGCGACAGCGAATGAGTTCAGTTTCATCGGTAATGAGATCTATGCCGGTATTCGCGGTATTACCACGATCTATCTGGCAAATACAGCGATCGTCGGCAATACTATCAACATGATGCCCGAAACGGCCGGACATTCCGGTGTGGGTGTTCCTCCCACAAGTTCGGATGCGTACAACCACGGTATGTATATCACCGGTTGTTCCGGAGAACTGGTTATCGCGCGCAATACGGTCAATATGCTTGAGAAAGCCAACAATGCCGCTTCTTACATGATCGGTATCGCTTTCGCGGGTAACTCCGAAGCCGGTGATTCACCGATGTATATTATCAATAACATGATCAATGTCGGCGCAGCCGATGAGACCTGCCCGGTTTACGGTATTGCTTCACGAAGCAATAACCCGATCGGTAATCTGGCGATCTATCACAATACGATCGTCGTCAATGATACCGAATCGGATAAGGTCAGCTATGGTATCGGTACACATACGGGTACCACCGGTGCGGCAACCATTGATCTGAAGAACAACATCATCATCAACAACCATACCGGCAATGCCGGTTCTGCCGCGATAGGACTGATCCCCGCAGCTACTGTTCTGGTCTCCGATCAGAACGTATTGCTCGCCGATCAGGCCCTGGTGAACTTCAAGGGTACGACCTACGCGGATCTGGCTGCATGGCAGGCAACCGGTGCTGATGCGTTCTCGGTATCCAAGGACGTTGATTTTGTTTCGGCTACCGACCTGCACCTCGTAGATACGACTTCCGCGGTAGATCAGGATCTTGTAATGCCGGCGATCGGTATTGCTGCCGATATCGACGGCGATCCGCGTCCGCATCCTAACTTTGCTTACGCAGGTGCGGATGAAGGCGCAGAGATCACAGGTCCCCTTGCTGCGGGCGATTACTATATCCCGTCATTCCCAGGTACTCAGGGATTCGTGTCTCTGAAAGCTGCAGTTGATGCTGTCAATGCAATGGGAGCAGAAGGCCCCGTTAATTTCCTCTTGAATGCCGACACACTGCGTGAAGCATCCTTTACCTTTGCCGCAGACAGTCAGATCGTTGTCAAACCGGCACCCGGCAAGGATGTTGTTCTGATCGTTGCGCCCGGCGCATCGAAGGGCAACGGCGCGCAGATGATCGGTTTTGACAAGGGTAATGTTGTCTTTGACGGAAGCAACGACGGTTCCGGAAGCCGGAATCTGCTTGTTACCACAGAGACCAATGACGCGCGCGTACCGTTCGGACTGAATACGGCGGATGCGGACAATGTTGTCATTAAGAACCTTGTTATCGAGAATATTGATCATCCGGATGTAACGGTTAATTTCCGTTACGGTGTGGTCATTAACGATGTCGGTGGCGTTACCGGACACGTGGTAGAGAACTGCCAGGTCGGAAGCGCCGCTAAACCGATCCGTCGTGACGGTCTTGCACCGTGGGGCGGTGGCGCGACAGCGAACGAGTTCAGTTTCATCGGTAATGAGATCTATGCAGGTATTCGCGGTATTACCACGATCTATCTGGACAATACCGAGATCATCGGCAATACCATCAACATGATGCCCGCAACGGCCGGACATTCCGGTACGGGCGTTCCTCCCACAAGTTCGGATGGATACAACCACGGTATGTATATTACGGGTTGTTCCGGCGGACTGATCATTGAAGGCAATGTTGTTAATATGCTTGAGAAAGCCAACAATGCCGCTTCTTACATGATCGGTATCGCTTTCGCGG
>CAZHTR010000026.1:0-17884 GCA_964535585.1 uncultured bacterium
GCATCGCAGATTATCTGAATGTTGATGTTACGCTTGTGCGGGTCCTCTTTATATTTATAACGATCTTTTCCGCCTTCTTCCCGTCCGTTCTCGTTTATCTGATCTGCTGGGTCATCATTCCCAGTAAAAAGGTCTTTTATTAATTTTTTCGGGGTGTTGCGAGGGTCAGTATATGTACCGTCCGCACCCCGGATCGTTTTAATGTCCGCGCCGCTTCCATTGTGGTAGCACCCGTTGTAAAAACATCATCTATCAAACATACCCGCTCGGGGATCTGCTTTTTATTGCGTAAAACAAAGGCATCGCGAATATTTTCACGGCGCTCGTCCCTGTTAAGCCGGGTCTGTGTTTGGGTGTTCCTGCAGCGTTTCAGTAAGCGTTCTTCCACCGGAATACCCCAGACGGATGCGATACCCCGTGCAATATAAGAAGATTGGTTGTACGTGCGTTCCCTTTTGCGGACCGGGTTGAGAGGGACAGGGACCAGGGTATCGCAATCGGCGATATCGTGATGCTGATAATATTTTCCCACACGCTGCCCCAGAAAGGTACCGATGTAGGGCATGTCCCGGTATTTCAATTGGTGTACCAGTGTTTGGATATGTTCATCAAAGGTGAACATAACGCATACACGGTTCGCGGGCTTGTCTTCATGATGCGCACCGGAATCGGGGCAGTCATCGAAAATGGTACATGCCCGGAAGCACGATTCGCAGAGAAAAGGTGCCGCGTCGGGTGTTTTCCCGCAGATGAGACATTGGGACGGGAACAACCAATCGATCAATGATGAAAGAATATCAGTAATTCCGCGCACCGGCCTGGATAACAAGTTGCCAGTTCCCATTATAGATCTCCCCCTCCATATTACTGTGGATCAGTTCAAGATACCCTCGTCCCTGAGTATCGCAAAATACAAAGATGATGTTCCCCCGCATACCTTCATAATTCCAAATTTCGTAATTCTTTGTTCCTCCGCGCAGATCCGAGCGCTGGACCTCGGAAGGAAATCCGTATTTCAGCAAAACACGTCCCCGGTCACTTTTTGCTCCTTGCCTGAATTGCGTGAAATGATCATCGGCATATTGCACACGCTTCAGGATCTCCATGTGGTATTCATTCAGCGGAGTACTCAGGTCAGGATCCCGCCGTTTCCAGAATTCGACAAAAAAACGTCGTTTCCCCGCTATTTTACTATTACGGTAACTCCGGATCTCATTCTGTGTCATCAATGGTTTCAGAAGCTGGAACATGGAATCCAGTTCATCTGAGCCATACAGATCATAATTTTCGAATACATACACATCCATGCGTGCTTTCTGTGCCAGTAATATCCGCTTTTCGGCAAAGGCTTCCTCGCCGGATGTAAGGTCTTTGACGTAGATGTGATACATATACGTTCCGGAGAGAAGATCGCGAACATCCATACGGTCAATCACCACGTCAAGCAACCCGGAGGCCGTCGTTTCAACGGCGTCATTCTCAATCACTGTCTTCGCGTTCAGATCACGTATGCTGCTTTTACAGACATACCTGCCGCCGGGATACAATTGATAGATCTCAAAATAGGTATAAAAGATCCCGTTACTCTCGTCAAATTCCGGATTTGCGAGCGGGATCACGTCATACTGGTCAAACTTAGTGAACATATTCCTCTGACGGGTTTCGGAAATATAGGAAGCGATCTGAATATCGCTCAATGTCAGTTGTGAAACCTCAAGTTCCCGGATAACAAGATCGCTGTTCCGCCGGGAGGTCTTACCGGAATAAAGGTCCCTGACCGCCACCTGCATGGAATAGCTGCCCGGCAGAAGGTGCAGGGACATAAGGCCGGGAATATGTTCATTCGGAGTTATTTTCTCATCGTCCGACAGAATATCATCCAGTGCAATGGTCTCGGAAAACACCTTGTGGTCGTCGCTGAATATATTGACCGCAAGAATGATCTTTCCTTCCCTTTTCCCATCGTGAGCGGGCTGATGGGTCACTGCTGCACGCGGGAACATAAAATACAATTCGACATACGGTGTGTCCGCATCAAAAAAACTTGCATAATCGGTATAGAAGCGAAAATCATTTGCGGAAAGGTATCCGAAAAAGACTAAAAAGAATATGATACAATAACGTTTCATATCATGTGAGTTGTGCCAGCGCATTATCCTTGAATTTAACGGAAACAATACTGGAAACGCCTTCTTCCTGCATGGTAATACCATACAGATAATCACAGGCATGCATGGTCAGCTTATTATGTGTAACAATGATGAATTGGGTCTTTTCGGTAAAATGTTTCAGGGCATGCGTGAAACGTTTCACATTATTGTCATCCAACGGCGCATCGATCTCGTCGAGAATACAATACGGCGAAGGCTTGACCAGATAAATGGCGAACAACAGCGCAATGGCGGTCAGGGCTTTTTCGCCTCCGGATAAGGCCCGCAGTGATTTCATTTGTTTGCCTTTGGGACGCGAGAATATTTCTATATCGGCTTCCAGAGGATCGGGTGACCCGACCAATTGCAGGTCACATTCTCCCTGTTCAAAAAAGAGTTTGTAGGTTTTTTTGTAATTTTCGCGTATCTGTGAGAAGATATCCATGAATTGCCGGCGGGCTTCCGTATCGAGTTTTGTGATGGTCTCCGCAATGCCGGTCTCAGCGCCCAGAAGATCTTCCCGTTGTTCTTTCAAAAAGGAAAGCCGTGCCGATTGCTCATTATACTCTTCCCGCACCGCCATATTGACCGGTCCTATCCCTTCAATATGCTGTGACAGTTTCCGGATCTTCTGTTCCATTTCCTCAAGATCCATATCCAGGGGTTCGTAGGGACGTTTCAGAATGTCGATATGATACCGGTCAAAAATACGTTCCTTGAGCTGTTCCTGCCGCAAATGAAGGTCTTTGACCCGTATCTCGAGATCGCGGAGCGTTTCGAACGCATCCTCGCGCCGCCGGTGCCGGTCGGCAATGGTCTGTTCAATATGACGGATCTGATCGCGTTTCGCATTCAGCTTCTGATAGATCGTGTCGCGCTTTTCACGGTTAACATCCCGCTCGGCACGCAGGTTCTTCAGTATTTCTTCCAGCGCGGCCATGGTCTTTTCACCTTCGGCAACCAGAATATCCAGGTCTGTGATCTGTTCTTCGGCTTCCTCAAGGCGTTTCGTCATTTCTTCGATGGTCGCGATCGCATTTTTATATTGGAAACGGACATTGTCTTTTTCTTTTTCACGGGCAATAAGGGTTACCCGCATATCCTGAAGTTTTGTATTCAGCGTATCACGGTCTTTCATGATCTCTTCATATTCGGCACGGAAGCGTTCAAGTTCACCCGCCGCTTTTTCTTCCCGGGTCTTGGCATCATGCAGTTCATCATCGGAAGAAGCGATCTGCCGGTCAATATCCAAAATGCGTTTTGCATATTCATCGACCTTCTTATCGGTCTCTTCCATGCTGTTATGCTGGTGTTCCACCGCGTAGCTGAGGGCACTGATCTTCTTTTCCAGGTCCAGCCGCTCCTGGGTGATCCGCTTGGCGTTCCGGGAAGCTTCGGCGATCTCTTTCAGAACGGACTGCCGTTCTTTTTCCCCGGCTGCGAGTTGATCGCGTTTGGCGGTAAGGTGTTTTTCCATTTTTTCCGCTTCGGCATCCAGTTCCCGGATCTTATCCTGTCGTCCGATGATCTGTTCCTGCTGCCGGGCGTTCTTTCCGCCCCGTAAAACGGCGCGGCGGTCCAAATAATCTCCATCGGGCGTCACATAGCGGAAACGAAGATCCGTCAGCGCATCTTCCGTGAGCTCGCGCAGAGATCTTACAATAAGGACATCCCCTAAAAAATAATCGATGAGAAGCTTGTCTTTCTTTTCGGCACGTACCACATCGACAGCCCGGGCAAGAATATTATCATCCTTAAAGGGATTCTCAAGCGCGGGCCGGACCCGTTTTTGTATGATATCCAGCGGCGCGATACTGACGCGGCCGCGTTCTTTTTCCTTTAATGCATCTATCACATCCAGTGCGTCGCTTTTCTTTTCTGCCACCAGAAAGGAAGCGGCCGCACCCAGGGCGATCTCTATCGCCGTAGTATAAACCTTATCCACGGTCAGAAGGTCCGCCAGCACACCGCGGATCCCGGGATGCCGCATGGACCGCATGACATATTTCACGCCGGGCTGGTAACCCTCAAGGGTCTCAACCAGTTCACGGTAAAATCCGGCTTCGTTCCGGTTGCGTTCAAGCAGGCTCTGCTGCCGCAGGATCTCCTGCTCCAGCTCACGTATCCTGTCTTGAAGTTCCCGGTTCTTTTTCTCGGATATCTCGATCGTTGCGTTCGTCCGATCCAGTTCGCTCTCTGTTTTCCGAAGTTCATTCTTGAGTGAGGAAACCTGTTCCTGCTGCGTTGAGGAGCGCAGCACAAGGTCTTCCCTGCGTTTGATCTCTTCATCCTGCAGATAGCTCAGCTGTTTCCTCTGGTCCTTCAGACGTAATGTCATTTGCTGGATCTCTGCGAGACGGTTCTGCCAATCGCGCACTTCACTGCGCAAATCATCCAGTTTTTCACTTGCATTTGCAAAGATACGCTGTACCTCTTCGTATTCCGAACGGACAATATCAAGTTCTTCGCGCATCCGGACCAGCTCGGGATCGTCTTCACCCATTTGTGAAGAAAGGGTCTCCTTCAGGGCCATATTGGTCTGCAATCGGGAGCGTGCCTGTTCCTTTTCGGAGTTCAGGCGCTCATGGTTCCGCTTTGCATTGGCGATCTTCTCCTGCCAGACCAAACGCCGGGATGATTCATTGTTGATCTTTTCATTGATCTCCTGCAGGATCTCGTTGATCTCCTGCATCTCTTTTTCGATCCGGTCCGATTCCTTTTTGTAAGAGTCCAGCATGGCCTCTTCGATACCGAGCTGTTTCCCCGTCTCTTCGTTCTGGATCTGCTTGTTGTTCAACTGTTTTTCCAGCGGGAGGATCTCATCTTCATAGGCATACCATTGTGCCTGTGAACGCGTAATATCGAGTTTCTTCAATTCTTCGGCATAGGTTTCGTAACGTTCATAGCGGCCAAGCTGACGTTTAAGTGAACGCACATTGTTCTCGACCTCATAGACGATATCTTCAAGCCGGGCAAGGTCTTCTTTGGTCGCATCCAGTTTTCTCTGTGCGCTTTTTCGCTGACTTTTATATTTATTTATTCCGGCGGCCTCTTCGAATAACAATTTCCGCTGGGTGCGATCCTCGTTGAGGATCTCTTCCACCATCCGCAGTTCGATCACCGAATAGGCATTCGTATTCATTCCGGTATCCACAAAAAGGTTCTGGATATCTTTCAAACGTACCGGTACTTCATTCAACAGATATTCGCTGCTGCCGTCACGGTAAAGACGGCGGCCGACCTGAACATCGGTATAGGCGATGCCGAGCTGACCGTCATCATTGTGGAGCGTCAGGGTAACTTCGGCGTAATTCAGGGGTTTGCGGTTTTTCGAACCCGAAAAAATAACGTCCACCATCTGTTCGGATCGCAGCAAATGTGTCTTTTGTTCGCCAAGCACCCAACGGATCGCATCAACGATGTTACTTTTTCCGCATCCGTTCGGACCGATAACAGCCGTGATCCCGTTGCCGAACTGCATTACGGTTTTCGACGCAAAGGATTTGAAGCCAACAATTTCCAGTTTCGATATATACATGCTTTTTCGTAATAAAAACGGTGTAATTTATAACATCTTGTCCATGTTTCAAATAAAAATGAAGTGGCAATGCAAGCGGATCAAGGTATGGAATAAAAACCGGATATATGGAAGGTAAATCCTATCCGGCAGGCCATGAAAATTTCCGGCCGCCCATCAGGTGCAGATGAATATGTTCCACTTCCTGACCGGCATCGGGTCCGTTGTTGATGACCAGGCGGTATCCCTTTTTCAGTCCCAATCCATCGGCAATGTGCCGTGCGGCAACCAGCAAACGCCCCATCAGTTCATTTTCTTCCGAAGTCAGAACATCAATACGGGGAATGTGTTTCCGGGGAATGATCAGAATATGTTCGGGTGCCTGCGGATTCAGATCGCGGAACGCCAGAACATATTCATCCTCATAAACGATCGTGGAGGATATTTCCTTTGCTGCGATCTTACAAAATATACAGTTCTCCATACCGCCTCCTTTTTCCACATGCATTCGGATATAACTTACGCTAAATATTTCTTAAATTCCAGTCGTAAAGTTCTTTCGCGATGTAATGGCTGCCCATAACACACAGAACCTCCCGTGCGGATAATTGTCCATACGCTTCTTCACAGGCTTGCGCGACGGACTCCCCTATCCGGACACCGGGGAACATCTCCGCCAGGACTTCCAGTTGACCGCGGTCCATTCCGCGTTCGCAAGGCACGGGACAGATCCATATATTCCGGGCAAAGCGTTTCAGAAGCGTGAGGACTTTCGGGGGTTGCTTATCCGCCAGGATCCCCAGTACGACCGATACCGGTCTGTCCTTATATACTTCTTTCAGGGTCTCGCACAACACCCTTATTCCGTCGGGATTGTGTGCCACATCAAAGATAATATCGGGATCACGGTGAATGCGTTCAAAACGTCCTTTCCATGATACATTCTCCAGACCGCGCTGCAATATTTCCTTTTTCAGCATATTGCCGGTGAATAATTCCGCAGCCCGGACAGCCATCAAGATGTTCGCCAGCTGATGGCGGCCTATGAGCGGTGTGCGGCAGGATATTCCCCGCTTCGTCATCCGGAAATACATGTGATCGGCACTGAGACATACATCCCGGCATTCTGCCTGAGGATCAACGACAATTAGCTCCCGGGTATGCGCACGGAACACATCCGTCACTTCCGGATCCTGCGGACAGGTGACTAAAGGAACACCCGCTTTAATGATACCGGCCTTTTCTCCGGCGATCTCCGAAAGTGTGTTGCCGAGGATATCCATGTGATCATATCCGATGGAGGTAATGACCGATACCCGCGGGTGCAATACACCGGTCGCGTCCAGGCGTCCGCCCAATCCCGTTTCGACAACGGCCGCGTCCACCTTCTCATCCCGGAAATAAGCAAAAGCCAGCGCGCAGGTCACCTCAAAAAAGGATGCCTTTATTTCTTCAAGGTACGGTTCCCAGGTTTTCAGATATGTTTTTACCACATCTTCAGGTATGGCTTTGCCGTTGATCGTGATCCGCTCACTGAAATCCACCAGGTGCGGAGAAGTGAAACGTCCCACCCGCATACCGCATGCCTCCAGCAGTGAGGCGGTCACGGCCGTTACGCTGCCTTTCCCGTTGGTTCCCGCAACATGTACGGAAGGGAACGCGTGTTCGGGATGGTCCAAATGTTCCATCAGCGCGCGGCTGCGCTCAAGGCCAAGCTTCATTTTTCCGCTCAGCCGTTTATAGAGATCTGATAGGTAGTCCTGCATTATGTCAGTTCGATATGTTCGGATCGTATGGGTTCGGGGAAAAAGGCAGCTGCCTGCCGGTCGAAATGGTCCGCATCGCCCGTGGTCAGATAATGCCGCTCACCGTACTTTGTACAGCGTTCTTCGATCTCGGGGTGACGTATAAGATAATCCGCCAGGCGCTCGGCCACGATCGGACCCTGATCCACGATACGGATATGCTCCGGAACACAGGTCCTTATCTGAGGAAGCAGCAGCGGATAGTGGGTACAAGCCAG
Source organism: uncultured bacterium (assembly GCA_964535585.1). Classification (GTDB taxonomy): domain Bacteria; phylum Fidelibacterota; class Fidelibacteria; order Fidelibacterales; family Fidelibacteraceae; genus M50B103. The sequence goes on from CAZHTR010000026.1 coordinate 7,691, forward strand.
AATGACCGTGTCGATCGTATCGTTTCCGGCAAGCAGGGCTTCGGTATGACGGCGGACAAAATACGCGGCCGCGGGTGTTTCGGTTTCCCGATGTTCCACCAGCGGCACCCACATCGGACAGGCTTCCTGGTAGAGCGTGACCTGCGGATAAAGCTTTCTGAATTCAAGTGCATAGGACATGGAGCGAACCGTCCCCTCCGTGGCAAAAAGTCCGATCTTTCCCGATCTGCTCATTTCTCCGACCCGCTCAACACAGGGCCGTATCACGCCCAGCACGCGGCGGTCGGGAAACCCTGCCGGCAGGTCTTTCTGCTGGATGCTTCGCAGTGCCTTTGCCGAAGCCGTATTACAGGCAAGGATGACCAGCGGACAACCGGCCTGCAGAAGTGACGTAACTCCCTGGAGGGTGTAGCGGTAAATGATCTCAAAGGAGCGTGTCCCGTAGGGCGTACGGGCCGTATCTCCGAGATACACATAATCGTACGCGGGTAAACGCTTGCAGATCTCATTAAAGACGGTCAGCCCGCCGAGTCCGCTGTCAAATATGCCGATGGGTCCCTGGGTATGCATTTAATTCTCTTTTATCTCGCGTTCGTAGTTCTCTTTAAACTCACTGATCGCCATATATAATGAATAGGCGACCTCCTGCCGGTAGGAATCTTTCTTCAGGTTTGACAGGTCATTCCAGTTCGAGATGAAACCGATCTCCGTCAGGATCGCCGGCATGGCGGGTCCGATCAGTACAATGAAACTTGCCTGCTTAACACCCCGGGTCCGCGTCCCCAGACGGTTCTTAAAGTTGGATTCAACCGCCTGCGCGAGCGTTTCACTTTCTTTCATATAAATGCTCTGGGCCATCGTGGCAAGAATATAATGTTCGGGAGACAGGAGTTTCTCATACCGTTCTTTATCTTCTTCCAGTTCGATCACCATATTTTCCCTGGCTGCGATCTCGATGGATTCTTTTGTACTTTTGGGAGACAATAGAAACGTCTCGGTCCCATACGCGCGTGAGGATTCGGAGGCATTGCAATGGATACTGATAAACAGTTTCCCGCCGGCCTCATTGGCGATCTTCGGACGCTGCCAGAGGGGCACAAAAACATCCTTGTCGCGGGTGTAGACCACATTGACCCCCAATTTGCTTTCCAGAAGATTCCCCAGCCGGCGCGAAACATCCAGGACAACGTCCTTCTCCATTGTTCCGTCCGGACCGATCGCACCGGGTGATTTCTTTCCCCCATGTCCCGGATCGATGACGATCGTATCGATCAGCCAGCGATTCTTCAGTTCCGTTTCATTGCGGGTTATCGGTTCTTTCTGATAACTGTGCCGGAGACTGATCACGATATCCTGGGTCACCGGATCGATGAAATAATCCATACCGTCAATTTTGATCCGCAGCTTGACATTGAACTGCAGCATATCCTTCGCCATGACCGGATTGATCTCCCGGATCACACCCTCGGAATAGCTGCGGACCAGACTATTGAGATCCGCGACAGCACCGTAAATGGAAATATACAGATACTGATTGTTGCCCTGCCATACCCGGCAGTGGTCTTTGCGGAACGCGGTGGTCGTCTTGATGCGGATGATGGTCCCGTTCTTCATTTCACGAAGACTTATATCCGTGATATTGAAGGCGCCGGAAGAAAGGATATAATGATCATCCGCAGCATTGAATTGGATATCGGGAAAGGCATCCTGTTTAAGTATGCCGATGAATTCCGCTTCGGGAATATACAGTCCGTAACTGAGACGCTCCACCGTGGTCGGCAGGTGGAACCATTGTCCGTTGATCTGATAAAATGAGGAGTTCGCAAAGAATTTGTACTGTTTTCCCGACAGATTGCCGGTCAGCACCCAGTTGCGCGTATCCATCGATTCGAGTTCTCCGAAGGTTCTGAAAAAATGATTCAGGGACATCCACTTCGCGCCGTAAAGATGGGAAGCGAAAATATTCTGCGATTCCGACGAGGCAGTTATGCGGAAGCTGGAAACCTGGGCGAACGCCTGCCCCAGCAGACAGAACAGCAGGAGAATCAGGGTATATTTTTTTTTGTTCGACATCTTTTTAAGTTATGATTTTTTCTTGTAAATTGTTAGAAAATTTTTTAACTAAGCCATATGCAGATCAAGAGGTTAATAATGCAGCGCCTAATTTGTTTCATGATTTTGAATGTTTGTGTCATCCTTTTCGCCGCCGATCCCGTTTTCCATGATGCCCTGCCCTTTCTTGAAGGCCGTCACATTGAAGACGCTCCGGTGTACGGCAGACTGCCCCGGGAGATGGAAACGAAGGTGCGTCCCCCGGTCTGGCGGCTCGGTTTGAATTCCGCCGGACTTGCCGCGCATTTCATGACCGACGCGACCGAGATCCATGTCCGCTGGGAGGTACTCAATGATTTCCATATGGTCCACATGGCAGGCACGGGTATCCGGGGGGTTGACCTGTATGTTCGCGAAGGCAATACCTGGTCCTTCGTCGGTACCGGTAAACCTTATGCTGTTCGCAATACGGCCAAACTCATCGGGAATCTGAGCAATGAAACACGGGAATATCTGCTGTATTGTCCGCTCTATGACGGTTTGAAGGAACTGGCGATCGGGATCAATGAGGGTGCGGACATCGTTGCCGTTGAAAGAAACGAAAAACCACTTGTGTTCTACGGGACCAGCATTACCCAGGGGGGATGCGTTTCCCGGCCGGGTATGGCCTATCCCGCCATCATCGGACGGGAACTTGATCGCGAAAGCATCAATCTGGGGTTTTCCGGTAACGGACGGATGGATCCCGAGATCATTGAATTCATCGCCGGCATCGATGCGGCTTGCGTTGTGTTTGACTGTTTACCCAATATGGATATTGAAATGATCCTGGAGCGGGCAGAACATGCGATCCGCTCTTTCCTTGAAACATCACCCGGCACACCCCTGCTCCTCGTTCCGAACTTCATGCCGGAGAACGGACGGCACGACCCGGCGCTGAACTCTGCCATTCTTGCGGAAAATGCCGAACTGGAAACCATCTATAAACGTCTGAAAAAACAATACCGCCATCTGCATTTACTTCCTTACCGGACATTGCGGGATGTTCCCCGGGAAGGCACGGTGGACGGTGTCCATCTGACCGATCTGGGACAGCTGCGTATGGCCAGGGTTCTGGAAAAGAAGATCAAACGGATCTGCAGATAAGCGGGGATCCCGTCATACTTCCAGCATCAGCATCATCATTGCCGCGGAAAGGGGTATGACGTAATTATCGTTAAGATGTGACAGTAGCCCTTCAAGCAAAGCACAGATACTTACGACAAGAAGCGCTTTCCACAGCGGAATATAGGGAAATCCGATCGTAAACAACAGCAGTCCGGCCAGGATGAATGCAAGGCTTCCTTCAATGGTAAAGTTTTTATACCATGTGTTTTTCCCTATCCATCGTCCCACGATACCCGATGTCGCATCCGCGATACTCAGCAGCATACAGGCAGGAACGGCAATATGGGCGGGGAAAAGCAGCAATACCAGAAAAAAACTGATGGCGATGGACGAGGCGGCAGTCATTTTTTCATTCTCGATATTGCGGATAAAAGGCGAAACAAGCCACATGAACGCGGCACGTACCTTTTCGTTCTTACGGCGGAAATAATCCGCAAGAACAAAGGTGCCGCCGATGAGAAAAAACAGTATCATAATGATCTGCTGACCGCTCAGAGGACCGATATCCGGGAAAAAATGGTACAGCAGAGGAATGATCACCGTAGCGGCATGGATCATTTGACGGCGAAGTTCTTGTTTTTCGATCATCAGGGTGCAGATTCGTTTTCGTTAAAGCGACTTACCACCAGGTCGATCGGCTGGGGAATGGAAAGAACGGTCGTTCCGGGCACGGATTGATAGATAACGGTATTGGGCAGAAGATCATCCCTGTCACGGTAGGTTACCGTACCGATACGAAGTCCCGCGTTATTGATGATCTTATGGGCTTCCTGAAGACTCATATTGGTCACAGCCGGAACGGTCCAGTTACTGAGTCCCAGACTGATCTTAATGTGCACTCCCGTACCCGGACGGACACTTTCGCCCGATCCGACGGACTGCCAATAGATAACTTCACGGGGCATATCGGAAAAACCGTAGGACACGGAGTCCACAACAAGACCTCTTTCTTCCAGAAGTATCATTGCACTGCGCATGGTCTTACCGTGCAGATCGGGAAAATTCACATTTTCGAGGGGGATACTGATATCCAGGTAAACCCGGCGACCGAGTTTGACCCTGGATCCCGGGCGCGGCATTTGCCCGATCACACGAAAGGGTTCGATATCATCCCGTGCGATGGACTTCCCGCGTATGGGTGTGAATTTCTCCAGCAGCAGTAAATGTCTGGCCTCTTCCCAGCTCAGACCCTGAACATCCAGTAAGATCCGTTCATGTCCGCGGCGGGTAAATTGCGGCATGACAATAAATTGGATCAGCAGAACGACCACGCCGGAAACAGCAAAGAACACCAGTAAAAAAAGCATAAAATTGCGAAAACGTTCCGCCGGCTTCTTTTTCTTCTTCGGATTTCGGGTCTCTTCGATCAGGACCTTGATCTTGTTCTTCTTCCTTGTCATCATCTGAATTTAATACTTTTTTCCCGAATAGCAATTTAAAGAAATGCATGTTTGGAGTAAGGGAGTGTGGGAGTATTCAGAACTTATCTTCTTATCTTCTTATCTTCTTATCTTCTTATCTTCTTATCTTCTAATCTTCTTATCTTCTTATCTTCCATTCTTCCGTGGATAAGTCGCATCGAGCACTTTCGCGACCGATTCGGCCTTGCCTTCGGTATAAAAATGCACCCCGGGCACACCGTATTTCAGGAGTTCCTCAACCTGCCGGATACAGAAATCAATTCCGATCGCTTTCACTTCCTCAAGGTTTTCCGCACGCGCCACATCCGAGACCAGGGAATTCGGAAAATCCACATGGAATATTTGCGGGATAAGTTCAATATCCTTTTTACGTCGGACCGGCTTGATCCCCGGAATGACCGGAACCGTGATCCCTGCATCTCTGCAGCGATCCACAAAACGGAAATAGTGTTCATTGATGAAGAACATCTGCGTGACGATATAATCCGCACCGGCGTCAACCTTGCGCTTGAGCATGGCGATATCCTGTTCCATATTCGGTGCTTCGGCATGTTTTTCCGGATAAGCGGCAACACCGATGCAAAAAGATGCCGGTACGGGATCCCGCAGGTCAGGATCAAGATATTCGCCGCGATTGATCGCCGCGATCTGCCTTACCAGTCCGTCCGTATGTTCGTAACCATCCCTGTGCGCAACAAAACGCCGCTCTCCGCGGGGAGGATCTCCGCGCAGGGCAAAAACATTGTCTATACCCAGGAAATTCAGTTCCACCAACTGGTCTTCCAGTTGCTCCCTTGAATATCCGCCGCAGATAAGATGCGGGATCACGGGAATGCCGTAGCGGTACTGAATAGCCGCCGAAAGCGCAAGCGTACCCGGCCGCTTGTGCACGGTCCGGCGTTCCACCAGTCCGTCCGGACGTTCAACGTAAACGACTTCCTGCTGATGGTTGGTAATATTGATATACGCGGGCCGGTAGGGCAATAATGTTTCGATCGCACTGTTGATCCCGTCCAGCGTATGTCCTTTCAGTGGCGGAAGCAGTTCAAAGGTGAACAGGGGTTCTTTTGCGTTTGCGAGTATGTCACTGACTTTCACGATCATTTCCTCTTTTAAGAATTCGTTTATATTTCTTCCGGACGGTATTTCCAGTCCAGAGATCTTTCCAGCGCGTCCATTCCGGTCCGTTTGCGCCGGGCATAGTCTTCGAGCTGGTCTTTTCCAACCGGACCCAGCGGGAAATAACGGGTTCCTTTACCGGCAAAATAGTAACCGCAGACCGATGCGGCCGGTTCCATGGCATAATGGTCCGTAAGACGGATACCGCAATTTTCGGTAGCATTCAAAATTTCAAATATTGCCGCTTTTTCACTGTGATCGGGCGCGGAAGGATATCCGGGTGCCGGCCGGATGGACGGTATGTTTTTCAGTCCCCATAATTTTTCTTTCACATATTCGTGCAGGTGTTCGCTCAGAGCCTCCGCCAGGCGGTCCGCCAGCATGCTTAGCAGAAGCGACCCGTATTCATCCCCTTCCTGCCTTAATTGCGCGGCGCGTTCCGCGATACCCATGCCCGCAGTAACCGCGAACAGACCCATGGTATCTTGCGGACCCTCATTGCCCTCAAGGACGAAATCGGCCAGACTGCGCGCGTAGAGCTCCTCGCCGGCCTGCTGTCTGCGCAGAAAATGCAGGACTCCGATCTGTTCGCGGCCGGAAGGATCGAAAAGAAATACATCTTCATTCTCCGAGCGTGCGGGAAATATTCCGGCCACCGCACGGATGGATGCGGAGAAGACCTTGTGCATGGAAGGATCTTTAAGCATGGCTTTGCCATCGGTTTCGATGCGTGCCGCTTCCTCGGAGGAAGGTGCGATGCGCCAGGCATTGACCAGCATGCGCCAGTTGATACGCGGAATAAGATCGTCAAGCGTAATATCATCTACGATTTTTATGCCGGTAAACCGCGGTTCGGGTGCGGGTTTTGATTTCCGGAAGCGTTTTTCCCGGGTGCTTTCGAGGTCCAGCAGGTCCGGGGTTTCTTTTTTTGTTTCGGCGGCGATCCTTTCGTATTTTTCCGCGGTCTTCCGGAAAAAATCATCCCTTGAGGCTGAACTGATCTTCAAAGCAAGGGACACGGAATGCGAGGCATCGGGTGAATGAATGACCCTTCCCGGATACAGGGGCGCCAGTTTGACCGCCGTATGTATCTCCGATGTGGTCGCTCCGCCGATCAGCAGGGGGACTCCAAGCTTTTCTTTTTCGAATAAAGTGCAAACTTCCGCCATTTCGCTCAGCGAAGGTGTGATCAGTCCGCTGAGACCGACCATATCCGGTTTTTCTTCTTTTACGGCTTTCAGGATATCCTCCGCCGGCACCATCACACCCAAATCGATCACCTGAAAATTATTGCAGCGCATCACCAGCGCAACAATGTTCTTTCCAATGTCATGGACATCTCCTTTGACCGTTGCCAGCAGTACTTTTCCGGTCTTCCGGGAAAGGACCGACATGGAGGCTTCCAGTCGCGGACTGAGCATATCCACGGCTTTTTTCATAGTGCGCGCGCTGCGAACCACCTGCGGGAGAAAGAGCTTGCCCTCTCCGAACATCTCGCCGACGCGTGACATGGCGTTCATCAGCGGACCCTCGATCAGCGCGACGGCATCCATCTCTAAGGTTTCGTTCAGATCTTCGGCAAGGCGGCTGTCATCCCCGTGGATCACGGCATCCGCCAGTCGCTGCAGAACATCTTCCGATCTCCGTTTCTCATTTGTTCTTTTTGTGTTATTCTCAACCCCTTCAAGCGTACCCGAAAGTGCAAGATCGATCAGTGCCTGCCGCGCGGCGGGTCCGTCCCCTTTTTCGATCAGCAGCGCTTCGCGGATCACCGAATATGCATGTTCCGGAATATCGTTCGCGGTAAACCGCATCGCGGGATTAACGATCGCCATATCCAGTCCGGCCGCTACGGCCAGTTCGAGAAACACCGCATGGATCGCTTCCCGTAGAGTATTGTTGCCGCGGAACGCAAAGGACAGATTGCTCAGTCCCCCGCTGATCTTGACCAGCGGGAAGCGTTCTTTGATCCAGGCGACGGCGCGGATAAAATCCCGCGCGTAAGTATCATGTTCATCGATACCCGTTGCGATGGATAAAATATTCGGATCGATGATCAGGGATGCCGGATCAATGTCCGTTTCCGCAGCGATCAGATGACAGATGCGTTCCGTAACACTGCATTTGCGTTCGAAGGTATCGGCCTGACCGTGTTCATCGAAGAGCATCACCATCGGAAGCGCTCCCATGGCATGGATATACCGCGCCCGGGCGAGGAATTCCTCTTCTCCCTCTTTCAGACTGATGGAATTGACAATGCTGCGTCCCTGTATCTCTCCAAGCGCGGTCTTGATGACCGGCCAGGAGGAAGAATCGATCATGACCGGAACGGACGCGGTCAACGGGTCGGCCGACAGAAGTCGCAGAAAACGCTGCATTGCCGCGGCCGCATCCAGCATGGGGTCGTCCATACAGATGTCAATGATCTGAGCACCCTGTTCCACCTGCACGCGGGTCAGCGCAAGCGCTTCATCATAGCGTGCTTCACGGATCAGCCGGGCAAATTTACGTGAACCCGCCACATTGGCGCGTTCCCCGACCGTAATAAGATCATGTTTTTGCGGAATGGTCAGCGCTTCCCAGGAACTCAGGCGAAGCGCCGGTTCTCTTTGCGCCGGAATGTGCGGACTGACGTCAACAGCCACTTCCGCAAGCGCTGCAATATGCTCCGGGCGGGTGCCGCAGCAACCGCCGGCTATGGAGAGACAGCCTTCTTCCAGCACCGGCTGCATCAGTTCGGAAAATACTTCGGGTGTCTGCCGGTAGCGGCCTTCGCGGTCGGGAATACCCGCGTTGGGATGCGCGCTGGTGCGGAACGGCGAGATCGCTGCCAGTTCGCGGATCAGCGGGATCATTTCCGCCGCGCCGGTGGAACAATTGATGCCGAGTGAAAAAAGCGGATAGGACGACATGGATATGACGAAGGCTTCGAGGGTCTGACCGGAGAGCATTCTGTGACTTTTGTCACTAAATGTGGCCGACACCATCAGCGGAAGCGATTCCCCGCGTTCGGTAAAGACCTGCAGGGCAGCATTGAGCGCGGCTTTGGCGACCAGTGTATCGAAGATCGTTTCGACCAGCAGGATATCGACCCCGCCGTCCATCAGCGCGCGGATCTGTTCCATATACATTTCACGGAATTCCGAAAAATCCGATTCGCGGTAAGCGGGATCTTCCATGGACGGCGAAAACGATGCCGGCCGGCCGGTCGGTCCGATCACGCCAGCAACAAATGCCCGGCGGGAAGGATCCTCGTTCCCGATCTCATCCACCGCCCTGCAGGCGATCTCCGCCGCGGCACGGTTCATATCGTACACCCGGTCTTCCAGTCCGTATTCGGACAGCGAAAAACGGTTCGCACCGAGGGTATTGGTCTCAATGATATCGGCTCCGGCACGCAGGTAAGAAGTATGGATATCCATGAGTATATCCGATCGCGTCAGGGAAAGCATATCCACACATCCGTTCGCAATGACCGTTCTTTCACCCGACCCTGTGCCTGCCCGCAGGGAGTAATCCTCCTCCGAAGGTCTGTGCTTCTGGATCATGGTGCCCATCGCGCCGTCAAGCAGCAATACGCGGCGGGCGACAATTTCGGTCAGTTGTTCGGTTCTGTGTCTGCTGTCTTTCATGTCGGGAGCGCTGTGCTGATATCCTTTTTGTTCCGGTTTTTTAGCGTTTTGTCTCTTGATCCCGTCCTCATGTCAGGGCGGGATACTGTCTCTTTTTCTCCGCGATTTCGGGCAAATTTAATATTTCCTTAAGGCAATAGCAAATGAACCTTCACATAAATGCAGGTGGGGAAAGGTCTCGATCGCGCCGAAAGGCGAGATCAGTTCGGCGGGAAAGATATCCGGATCCGGAGCTTCGATCCTGAATTCCGGATGCCGGTTCAGAAAATTACGGACGGTATCGCGGTTCTCCTCGCGGTCGAAGGTACAGGTGCTGTACACCATCAATCCGCCGGATGCAAGATGGCGGCTCATGTTCTCAAGAATGGCACGCTGGAGTTTGAGCAGCGCCGGTATATCCGCTTCCCGGCGGCGCCAGCGCAGGTCGCTGCGCTTGCGGATCACGCCGAATCCCGAACAGGGCGCATCGATCAGAATGTGTGAACATTCCGGAAAATCGTCCTTTGCCGCGTCGGCGGCCTTGAGCGGGATGTGCGCCATATGCAGCCGTTCCAGCGCGGCGCGGGTGTCCGCGAGACGTTCCTCGCTGATGTCATAGCCCTGCAGGCGGGTTTCCGGGGGACAGTATTGATGCAGCGCGGCAAGTTTTCCGCCGGGCGCGCAGCAGACGTCCGCGACGCTTTCCGGATCATCTTTCGCGATCAGCAGGACCGGAAAAACGGCCGACACATCCTGGGCCACCAGCGCGCCGTTCAGGAACAGCGGATGTTCCAGCAGGGTTTGCCAGGAGCGGACGAACACAT
>CAZHTR010000027.1:0-1735 GCA_964535585.1 uncultured bacterium
GTCCAGGAAGACGGCGAAATGGCCTGGAGCAGTCCGATCTGGGTGACGGTGACGAAGTAATCGAATCATAAAGATCCTTTAAGGAATATGCATATGGAACATATGCCTGACACTTACAATGATCAGATCCTGTCCCTGTGCAGAAAAGGGAAAAAACTACAGGCGATCAAACTTTATCGTGAAGCCACGGGGATTAGTGTGGAAGATTGCAAAGCTTATGTCGAAAGCCTGGTTTCGCGATTCGGGATCTGTTCACCCGGAAGGGAAAAAGACAAAGGGAAAGACCATAAAAAATGATAAATGCAACAGGTCAATGAATAATGAAATATTTATTGATAGCTTTTAAATAAAACATATAACTACTGTTGCCTTTTGTTACCGTGAAAATACAAAACAGGTCGGCCCTTGTTATGCTATCGCCCAAACCGCACCGGACATTTTCAGGATCAGTATATAAATATTTGTATTTTTAGCAAAATTTCATAATGCAAAAGATTTGCCGAAATCCCGAAGTCACGGAACAAAGGCGGATTATTCCCCGCTGCATTTAATGCAATGATTCTCTGTCGTTCGCAAAAATCTCCATAATGCAAAAGATCCGTCATGTTGACGGATCGTGGGCAGCGGGACTGACGAGACTCGAACTCGCAACGTCCGGCGTGACAGGCCGGTGCTCTAACCAATTGAACTACAGCCCCGTTCAAATAAGCCTGCTATTATACGGTAATGTGGATAATTTGTCAATGATTTTTATTTAATATATTTATTTTCCGGGTAGCGGGACTGACCCTTCTTCGCTCTTCGAGCTTCAAAGGGCAAGCGAGACTTCTTCCCGATTCTCATCGGGATCGGGACAAGGTCCGGCGCGATAGCTACCTGTTGATCAGCATTTCAATATATTTTCTGGATTTCATTTTTTTGATCTGACGTTCCCGTGCCATTGCTTCGTGCTTTGTTTGATATTCTTCATAATAGACGATTTTCCAGGGTATGCCGGATTTTGTTGAACGACTGTGTCCACTATTATGTTTTTCCAAACGCTTATGCAGGTCATGGGTATAACCGACATAATAGTGGTCTACACTTGTTGAGTAAACTATATAGGTGCAATACATTTCGTCTTCCCTAAACACAAAATCCGCAGATCTGCGGATTTTACTAGCGGGACTGACCCTTCTTCGCTCTTCGAGCTTCAAAGGGCAAGCGAGACTTCCCGACCCGGATCGGGACAAGGTCCGGCGCGGCAGATCGGTGCTCTAATCCATTGAACTACAGCTCCGTTCAAATATGCCTGCTGTTATACATCAGAGATATTTAGTCAGCAGAATTCTTTTTCATTCTGAAAAATAAGAAAAGAAAGTTCTGTCCATGAAATAAGCGGACAGAACTTTCAGATTATAATTATAAAGTAATTAAACTTTTATTGCGCCGTTGCCAGGCGTGAGCGCAGCCATTTTGCGTACGCGAATACGATGGGCAAGCAGACCAGATACATTAGGATGCCGTAAACGCCCGAGGGCAGACTAAAGACCGATAATCCTTCCGCTGCCGGGAGAATGATGGTACCTACGGTGATACCGACCGTGGCATTCTGGATACCGGTAGCAACCGCAACGGATACGGCCTGAGGTTCTTTCATTTTAAAAAGTTTGGCGGAACTGTAGCCGATCAACAGCATCAATATTATAAGCGCAATGATCGTGGGACCGAGGATGGCAACGTTCTCAAGAAAGGC
>CAZHTR010000027.1:1835-13620 GCA_964535585.1 uncultured bacterium
TTCTGGATCCCGAAGAGGTGGATCAGTCCGAAAGCGACCAGCGGCAGCAAGAGCATTTGATTGACCATGCCGACCGAAAAAGCCTTCGGATAACGGGCGACATTCTTAAAATCATCCGGTGTCAGTCCAAGCCCCAGACTGAACATGATAAAAACCAATGATAGCGGCAAAACGATGTCGATAAGCATATGCGACTCCTTTTTTTCGTGCGTTCCTAACTGTTTCAGGGAAATAAAAGAATGGCGCTGTGTACCGATCCTCGTTTCATTTCCCTCCTGCTGCTTTAAAATAGGATGATTTTTTCAAGAGTGGTAGTTTTTTTTACTGTTCGCTTCAATCGGTCAAAAACATCACATAAAACTGTCACCTATATGTTGACATATACAACATACCATTCGTCACTTTTTTCTTTTTACTTTTATCTTTAATCTTTTTTATTTAAGCAGAGCCATTTTACCGCTGAGGACCTGACCATTGATCGTTGCGGTATAGATGTAAATTCCGCTGGGCGCAGGAGTGCCTTCTGAACATGTCCCGTCCCAGGCGATCTCATAATCCCCGTATCCACGGAGAGGCAGATCAAAATTGCGCACCAAATGTCCGGCAGCGGAATATATGCGGATCGGAACGGTTTCATAAACATGCCGGTGAAGTGATAACCTGATCTTGACCCTGTTGTTGAAGGGGTTGGGAAAAGCGGATAACAGATACGGTGTTTCGGGGAGATATCCGCCGGAAACAATAGAAACGGGGATCTTGTCCTTAAGCGCCATGATGCGCTCATAGGACGCATTGATCCGTGCTTCCGAGAGATTGCCTGCATCAATATTCTGCAGGATGATGCGTGTGACCTCCGCAACCAGCGACACATCGTTATACCGGTTTCCCGTGTACAAAAGGATGTCGGTTCCGGCGTTGATGGCAAGCAGGACCGCTTCCTCAAAACCATAATTTTCGCTGATCGCGCCCATGCCCATGGCGTCGCTGATGACCACGCCCTCAAAACCCAGACTGTCGCGCAGGATCCCCGTGATCACCCGTTCCGATAGTGACGCGGGATAGACGGAATCCAGATGCGCGTTGTAAAGATGCGCGCTCATGATCATGTCCGTATATCCATCGGAAATAAGTTCACGATAGGGGATCAGTTCGTCTTCGAGCCAGGTAGTGCTGATGTCCGTAAATCCAAGATGTGAGTCACCCACGGCGGATCCGTGACCCGGAAAATGTTTCAGCGCCGTAACGATACCGCGTTCATGGAATTCGGATGCGAACCAGCCGGTATGCTCTGCAACTTTATGGGGATCGGCGGAATAACTGCGTTCCCTGTACCCGATCGCGGGACTGGAGGGGTTGACGTTCACATCCGCCACCGGGGCCAGATTGACATTGATACCGCTGTGCTCCAGCCATTCTGCCATGCGGTCCGCCCAGAAACGCGTGGAGTCCTCGTTGTCCAGTACCGATCCCAGATAATAGGCGGTAGGTGTGGCGGCAAATCCGTTGCTGCCTTTCAGACGTGCGATATAACCGCCCTCCTGGTCGGTAGCGATCAGCAGGGGAGTAGCCGCATGATCCTGTAGTCGGGCATTCAGGGCGGCAACCTGTATGGGACTCTGGATATTATAACCCATGAGGATCACGCCGCCAAGATTGCGGTAGGCAATATCGTAATAGAGTGTATCTTCAAAATCCGAATTCGGGGGAAATCCCACCATGATCATCTGTGCGATCTTATCTTTAAGCGCAGGCTCGGCGCAGAGAGGATGAACCAGAAAAATAATGCACAATAACCTTATAAAAAGGCCGGCCGGACGTGAATGAGGGTTTTGCATGTAAAATTGTCTCCGCACTATGAATTGCTTCCTGCTCGTTAAATGAAGATACGCCCTGCAGGCATATTTTCCGGTTGAGCGGAAAGTATTTATTAATTGGATATAAATCAAGTAAATGTGTTTATAATATCAAGCTTAATAAGCGCGGTCCCTCAGAATGTTAGCTGAAGATCCGATTATCGCATGTCTGATGATAATTATTTGTCACTCACCGTAAAAGGGCGTATATTTGCGAACGATGAAACAGTTAAAAGAAACACAGATATCATCGGAAGAGGTGTATAACGGGGCATTATTGCGCGTTCGAAAGGACACGGTGCGTTTACCCGACGGGAATACCTCGGTCCGTGAATATATCCGGCATCCCGGAGCGGTGGCGCTGGTGGCTTATCATCCCAATGGTGAACTGTTGCTGATCCATCAGTTTCGTTACCCGCTGGACCGGGTGTTCATTGAACTGCCCGCCGGCAAGATCGATGCGGGAGAAACCCCGGAAGCGACCGGTATGCGCGAACTGGAAGAGGAAACCGGTTACAGGGCGGGAGAATTACGCTATCTGACCACGATGCACCCCTGTATCGGATACAGCGATGAAGTGATCCATATTTATGAGGCCTTTGATCTGGTCAAAGGCGATAAAAAACCGGATGAACATGAATTTATGCAGGTGTTTACGCTGCCGCTGGATAAGGTGCTTGAAAAGATCCGTAGCGGAGAGATCACCGATGTTAAGACCATCATCGGCATATTGGCAGTAAAAATGAGAAAGGATGATCATGAGTCTTAAAAAGAACATGTGTAATATTCGCGACGGGATCTGCCATGACCCCCATGCCGTTCTTGGCATGCATGAGAACCGTTCCCTGGAAAAGATCGTTCGTATCTATCAGCCCAATGCAAAAGTCGTTTCCATTACGATGCTGGAAAGCCGGAAGACCTACGATCTTGCCCCGGCAGAGGTGGAGGGTTTTTGGGCAGTTACCTTTATTTCGGAGGCCTTTGAGAAATATGAGGTCTTTGTCGAGTATATGGACGGCAACACATACAGCTATATTCATCCTTATCAGTTCACACCGGTGATCTCCGAGGAAGATGCCTATCTTTTCGGAAAAGGCGACCATCATTTCATCTACGAAAAGCTCGGTGCCCATGTCTGTGAAAAAGACGGCATCAGCGGGGTCTCTTTTGCCGTATGGGCGCCATCGGCACGACGGGTCAGTGTGGTAGGCGACTTCAATCTCTGGGACGGCCGCAAGCACATGATGCGGGTCCTCGGATCTTCCGGGATATGGGAGATCTTTATCCCGGGCATCCAGGCCGGACTGAAGTATAAGTATGAAATATTCACACAGGACGGACGTCTCTTGATCAAAGCCGATCCCTATGCGTTTTATTCCGAAATGCGGCCGGGAAACGCGTCCCGGATCTATGCCTCCGGCTATAAATGGAAAGATAAGAAATATATCGGCGATCTGCCGGAACATACCCATGACCGGGCTCTGAGCATTTATGAAGTGCATCTTGCTTCCTGGAAGCGCAAGGACGGCTGGAAGTGGTATAATTACCGGGAACTGGCACCCATGCTGGTCGAGCATGTCAAGAAGCACGGATTCACCCATATCGAACTGATGCCGGTCATGGAATATCCCTTCGACGGTTCCTGGGGATATCAGGTTACAGGATATTATGCGCCCACCAGCCGTTTTGGGGAGCCCGATGATCTGCGGTATTTTATCGATTACTGTCATAAACACGGTATCGGGGTCATTCTCGACTGGGTGCCGGCACATTTTCCCAAGGATGAGTTTTCCCTCGGACGGTTTGACGGGACCGCCTTATATGAGCATGCGAGTCCGGATAAGGGCGAGCATCCCGACTGGGGGACCTTTATCTTCAATTACGGACGCAATGAAGTTGCGAATTTCCTGATATCCAATGCGCTGTACTGGCTGAAAGAATTCCACGTTGACGGTCTGCGGGTTGATGCCGTTGCCAGCATGCTGTATCTGGACTACAGTCGCAAGAAAGGGGAGTGGACACCGAATCAATACGGTGGAAATGAAAATATTGAAGCTATCGAATTCATGAAGCACCTTTCGATCATTGTGGGAAAATACTTTCCGAAAGCCATGCTGATCGCGGAAGAATCGACCGCCTGGGGCGGGGTAAGTCATCCGGTGCATACCGGCGGACTGGGTTTCGATTATAAGTGGAATATGGGCTGGATGAATGATTTTTTGCGCTATATGGCCAAGGATCCGATCTTCCGGAAATATCATCACAGCGATATGACCTTCTCCATGCTGTATCAGTATTCCGAGAATTTTATACTGAGCCTTAGTCATGACGAAGTGGTACACGGCAAAGGTTCTTTCCTGAGTAAAATGCCGGGTGACAACTGGCAAAAATTCGCGAACTTTAAACTCATGCTGGCTTTCATGTTCTGTCATCCGGGTAAGAAACTCATGTTCATGGGCACGGAATATGCTCCGTGGTCGGAATGGAGTGAAGAACGCGGAGTGGAATGGGAGTTGGAACAGTGGGAACCTCACCGGTCGGCATCGGTATATATCGCTCAATTGAATGCCTTATATCTCCGTGAGGCGGCCTTATGGCAAATGGACCAGGACCCCGGGGGATTTCAATGGATCGACGGCGGCAATACGGAGCAGTCCATTGCCAGTTTTATCCGTTGCGGTAAGGGAAAAAAAGATAAAGTGATCGCATTGTTCAACTTCACTCCCGAAACCCATTTCGATTTCCGTCTGGGCGTTTCGGAACCCGGGATCTATGAGGAAATATTCAACAGCGACCAGCGGGATTTTAGCGGCAGCGGTGTGATCCGGAATCAGGAACAGAACGCCGTCGCGATCGAATGGAACGGCAGAAAACACTCCATCACCATCGGTGTTCCGCCCTTAGCCTGCGTTGTGTTCAAGCGTAAAGATACTCCGGATGAAAAATAAGACCGTTATTTATGCCATTATCAATTGGGGGCTCGGACACGCCACTCGCTCGGCACCCATTATACGCCGCATGACTGATGACGGGAACCGTGTCATTCTGGCCTCGCACGGGAAAGCACTTTCCTTACTTGAAAAGGAATTCCCGGAATGCGAATGTCTGGATATTCGTGACCGGAATGTCTCATATCCTCACTTCCGTTCCATGTTCGTTTTTAAAATTGTGGCCCAGCTTCCGAAAATGATCGCCGGCTGGATCTATGAACGCCGGACCGTACGGAAATTGATAAAGAACTATCAGCCCGACCTGATCATCACAGAAATGCGGCTGGGTTTCTGGTCAAAACGCGTGCCTTCCGTTCTGATCACGCACCAGCTCCGTTTCAATCTACCCAAACATCTGGCCTGGGCCGGGATATTTGGCGAATGGTTCAACAGGCTTGTTTTCAGGCATTATAATTATGTTTTTGTACCGGACGCGGCCGGAGAACCCAATCTTTCCGGCGAGCTTTCACACAAAGGGCGTATCGCCCGGCACCCGAAAGTGCGGTATATCGGCTGCCTGTCCAGCATCCTTCCGTCCGATCCGCCGCCGGCCGCCGATCTGGACCTTTTGGTCAGTATCTCCGGACCCGAACCCCAGCGCACAAAATTCGAACAAAAGGTAATGGAGCAGCTTCCCGGCCTGAGGGGAAATATCCTGGCGGTTCTGGGGCTCCCGGATGCCGGGGACAAAAATACCGAATGGAACGAGGGCGCGGTACGGGTGCGCGCGCACCTGGGCCGCAGCGAAATGGCGGATGCCATGCAGCGCGCCAAACGCATCGTATGCCGATCGGGCTACTCCACGGTAATGGAATTGCTGGCCCTGAACAAAGCGGCGTTCTTTGTACCAACCCCGGGTCAGACCGAACAGGAATATCTGGCGGAATATTATCGCAGGGCGGGTCTGTATGATCACTGCAAACAGGAAGACCTGAATTTACAAGAAATCCTGCAGAAAGATCCCGCACCCGTAAAAAAGAACAGCATTCCCGTCAATGATCTCGATCGTATTTCGGATTTACTGGACAGCCTATGCAGATGACAATTTATATTCTTACCGTGATCGCCTATGCCCTTGCGGGCTGCTACGTGCTTTATATCCTTTTCTTTCTGACGGGCATCAAACGCCTGAAACCGCATGCCCTGAAAGAAGATGGGGATTTGCCGGAGCTGACCGTTGTGGTCTGCGCGAAGGATGAGGAACCCTATATTGAAAAATGCATCCGTTCGATCTATGCGCAGGATTATCCGAAAGAGAAATATTCCGTTATCGCAGTCAACGACCGCTCCGAAGACCGTACACCGGAAATACTGGAAAAACTGGCGAATGAGTTTTCCTCTCTGCGTGTTATCCATCTGAATTCCTGTCCGGATAATGTGTCACCCAAGAAGCATGCGATCTCAAAAGCACTGGAGATCTGTCAGACGGATTTTGTGGTCGCCACCGATGCCGATGTCCTGCATCAGACACAATGGCTGCGCAGTTACGGTTCCATGTGCGATGATAAACTCGGTGCCGCGACCGGTATATGTCTGTTCGCCAAAGAGGAATTCAAGTCCTGCTTTGAGCGCACCTGGCAATCCATGCAGACCCTGGAAAATCTTTCCCATAATGTGGTGGTCGCGGGTGCGATGGTAAACGGTTTTACCATTACGGCGAACGGGGGTAACATGCTGTATCGCCGGGAGCTTTTCCAAAAAGGCCAACCCCTGAAATCACATGTTGTTACAGGGGATGATTCGGATATCATGTTTGAGGCACAGCGCCGCAACTATCAGGTGATGTTCAATGCGCATCCCGCATCCGTAGTGCATACGGTACCGGAAGATACGATCAAGGGTGTGATAAACCAGCGTGTGCGCTGGGCTTCGCATGTCATGAAAGCAACCTTCCCGGTTATTCTGCTCGGATTAACGGTATTTTTCTTTTATTTATCACTTATAATTTTTCCTTTGCTTGCGTTTGTCGATGTGCTTGTCCTGCCATACTGGTTGGGACTGGTACTGATCAAAGCGGCCTGTGATTTCTTATATATGTGTTATACCTTAAAAAAATTCCATATTCCTTACCATTTTAAACATCTGTTCCTGATGGAACTTGTGCATGCGCTTTTTATTGTCATTGTCGGATTATACGGTACTTTCGGATCATTCACCTGGAAAGGTTCAACCTATACATCAACATTACCTGAAAAAAAATGAAAAAAATATTATCTCTCTTACTAAAGATCGCTATTACTGCCCTGTTGTTCTGGTGGCTTATCATACAGGTAGACGGAAAGGAACTGCTGCGTTTTTATAACAGCATTCCCAAAGGGGTCATGTTGGCGGTTCTGGGACTGGGTATGATCGATATAAGCTGTCAGGGATTCCGGTATTTATTTGCCGCGCGTCAGTTGATGCCGCCCTTCACGTTACGGCAGGCGATAATATCCCATTTATCCGGTTTCACCTTCCGCCTGATGCTGCCGGCCAGTATCGGGGAGGTGGGGAAAACATTCCTGCTTCCCGGTACGACAAAGCAGCGGATATTCACCTTCATGATCGATATCTTTTTTGCAACCGGTATCATGTTCTTCTTTTTCGGTATCAGTGCATGGTTATTGTATCCGAGAATGTGGTATATGCTGGCATTTTGTTTTATTTATCTTGTTTTGTTCTGGATCTACCGTCTGTTCAAAGAGAACACGGCTTTTAAACACTATGTCCCGGAAGATGTGCCCTATCTCAAGATCGCTGTTGTGAATATTTCTCTGACCCTCCTGAGTTACATGGCCTATATTTCACAGTTCTGGCTCTTACTGCGGCCCTATGCCATCTCCTGGTTCACACAGGCAAAGGTGTGTTTTTTTATTCTGGGGGTCGGCGCCATTCCGCTTTCTTTTGCCGGTATCGGTTTCCGGGAAGGTGCCGCGCATGTGGCATTGCGTCCCTATGGCGTCCCGGCCGAAGTGGCTGTGGGCAGCACATTGCTGATCTTTTTTATCAATGTGATCGTTCCGGCCCTGACCGGTGTTGTTCTGCTGAATTTCTTTTCACCCGTCAAATATCGAGATATTAAGAATATTGTAAAGAAAAGCCGTACTCTGAACGGGCTTTTCCGAAAAAAGAAAGCTGCCCCGAAATAAAAAAGATCCGCGCAATACGGATCTTTTATTTCTGATCACATCTTGCCTCTGTTATCTTATCAAAAGAAGTATCCCAGTGAAAGTTGGGTGTTTCTGGGTTTTTCCCGTTCTTCGTCATAAAAGACATGGGCCGTTTCAAAGGAAGCGCTTATACTGAGTCCCTGTTTGAGAAAAAGACTGAATCCCCAGCTGAAGGAAGAGCTGAAGCGGTCATCGAGTTCGCGCGGGATCAGTTTGCCGAGACTGAATCCGTTAAGTCCGAGATAGGCATCCGGCAGATACTGATAGCCAAAATAAAAATGCAGGGGAAGGAGCGGCACATGGATCGCCATACCCACATGGTGCGAATAGGTCACACTGAAGTTATCAAAGATCTCGCGATTGATCTCATCCACGTCACCCTGTGTAAGACGTGAACTCCTGACCGTCAGATTTTGCCAGTTCGCATAATCAATACTGTAGTAAAGATCGACGATCCGCAGGGTCAGGGCCAACCCCGCACGCAATATGGCCGGAGAAGTGATCGTATAACTTGTACTTCCCAATGAGCTGGAATAGTTCCGCAGGGAGTAATCAACCCCCAGGACCGTTGGCAGATCAATGGATACGCCTGCATTCAGTATCGGCAGAAAATGGTAGTTCATGCCAATACGGCCGGTAATGCCGAAATAGTTGTTCTCTTCGATAAACCCGTCCGCCGGACTGAAAGCGATATTGTTGTTCCGTTTCCCGCTGAGCAGGGACAATTCGCCGCCGACAAAGATGTCTTTCTGTACTTCAACTGCTCCGGTAAAGCGCCAGTTGTAAAGTCCGCCGCTTGTGCGCTGTGTGATATCATCATTACGGTAGTAGAGATTGTAATCTCTTTCCTTTGTCACGCCCGCTCCGAAGCTCAGACTGCCGCTGTATACGGGAACGGCCGAAATATAGGAAATACCGCCAAGACTGTTCTGGTTGATACCGTTGTAATGATTGAACAGTCCGCCGACATGTATCATGTTGTATTTTGTCATGGCGAGATTTGCGGGATTAACGGTAAACTCGGGGATCATCCTTCCGGATGCGACCGTTGCGTTGCCGATAGCCCCGCCCAAAGGACCGCTCATGCTGTTCACCGAACTCCTGATCGGATAAGTGTAAGGATATGTGCCGTTGAAATGTTCTTCATCGAATGCATAAGAACGAAAAGGAGCAATGATGTCAACAATATCCTGGGCATACATAAAGCCCAGTGTACCTGTGAGTATAAGCAATATAAGTAGTCGTTTTTTCATGGTCAGTTCCTGTTATTTGCTTTTATTGTTTTCAGTGGATTGCTCGGACGAGGAACTTTTCGTAGTGGAAGATGTCGTTGAGGACTGTTTGGATGTTGCAGCCGGAGCGCTCTGGCGTGTCTTGGTAACACGTGTTGAGGAAGGTGTCGTGACCCTTGTCTGTCCCGTGGTGGAAGGTTTATCGCTTTTTACGGCCGGCGTGGAGGAGCCGGTTTCGCTTGGCGATGTTTTCCGTATGGATGTCCCTTCGCCTGAAGTGGTAGTCGTGGCGTCGCGTTTTCCGACCGATTGGATCATCGGTGAAGTATCACCGGTCCCGGCCGAACTGCCAATGCCGTCAGCGGCATTCGGACCGATCGTGCTGCCCGGACGCCCGATACGTTGGATATCGGGTTCCACCGAGACAAAGGGCGTGGCTGATCCGCTCATGCCTTCCAGCACCCGGTAACCGGGTTTCTGAATGCGTTCCTGGTCGTTCGCGCTGCCGCCCGAACCGCCGCCGCCGGTCCAGGGTGAGGGACGATACCGCGGATGTCTGTGATAATGATGGTCGTAATATACCCAGTAACCTCTGTGGGGATTGTAATAGTAATAGTTGCCGTACCAGTAGTAGGGACGCCAGTGGTAGTAGCTGTAATCATAGTAAAAAGGATCCCAGACATACGTGCCCCATAACAGGTTATAACGCTGATAATAGGGGACCTGATAATATTCGGTAGTCTCATAGTAATTGTTGATGATGATCTGACGGGTAGAATCCGGAATATCCGAGACGCCTTCGATCTGTTGGCTGACCGGCGGGTTAAAGGTAGTGTAGCACCCGGAGAAGACCGCTGCAGTCAGTAAAAATATCATTATTTTCTTCATATTGCACCTCGCTGCCTTTTTTTTCATACGAATTTAAGCCTAAATAGTTTCTAAAACAAAGACACATTAATAAAAAATAAGTTAACAACAGCCTTAAGGGCTTAAAAGAAGGTCTTGGAGGAAGATATGATAACTAAGCGGGATACGTCCGGCATATTAAAATAAAAACCCCCGAAATATTCCGGGGGTTTAAAAAGTTCTGTACAGCTTATAAACTATTGATTAGCGCTTTCGAGTGCACGGCCGCGGTTATAATAATCAAGGCCTTCTTCAACGCGCCCCTGCTGGGTGAGCGTGACCCCGAGACGTTTCAGATAATCCGGGTTTTCCGGTTCGATATTCAGCAGCTGACGGAAATACATTTCTGCGGCGGAATAGTCTTTCAGGTCGAAATAGACCTGTCCGACCATGGCAATGGCCTGTGTGTCTTCCGGATCCAGGGCGACAACGGTCTCAAACTGATCTTTTGCCATATCCATTTGTTCCAGACGTAAATATGTCAGACCAAGGTTGAAATACAGATCCTTATTTGCCGGTTCGACCATCAGCAGCCTGTCATAGACCTCCGCGCTTTTTTCGTACATGGAGTGCTCGTAAAGGAACTGTGCATAACGCAGTCCGATCGCCATATTCTTCGGGTCATTGATCGATGCTTTTTCAAACATGTCCAGCGCTTCTTCAACCCGGTCATCTTTGGCAAGGATACGTGCCTTTTCGGCTTTCAGTTCTCCATTCCCGGGAGCTTTGTTGATGGCTTTATCGAGAGAAGCGATGGCCTTGTCGTTATTCCCTTTCAGTTCGCTGTAGATGCGAGCGATCTGGATTGCCGCTTTGGGATCCGCAGGCTGCAGATCGGCCGCAAGTCCGAAAAAGGTGAGTGCCTGCGCAAGGTCCGCATCCCGGTCCTGTGTTTCATCGCGGATAACCGAATTATAATGCCCGACCGCCGCATTGAAGGAATTACCGTAAAGTTGTTCGCGCAGGATCCTGATATTCTGCGGTTCGTAAGTCGCATCTATCTGAAGGGTCATATCAAGATATTCTTTAGCCTTGACAAGATCGACCTTACCGCTGTTGCGATTCGCATAGATCTCAACGGCCAGTAAATAGGGAACTTCCGGATTCTCCGGTTCTATGTTCAGGGCTGTCAGTAAATTTTGTTCCGCTTTCACATAATCTCTTTGCTGAAGATAGACTTTTGCGGAAGTCAGTTCCTGGGACTGGCATCCGAAAAAGGCAAATACAGCCACGAGGGAAAGTAAAAGTCCGTAAATTTTAAAATGTTTCATATTTTGCATCTCCTCAAAATTTTCGCTGTGAATATAGAATAAAAATAAGCTAAATGAAAGTTAAAAGAACAGATCGCGTTCACCCTTCTTTATACGTTCAATGCGTTTCCGTGCCTCTTCTTCAATGACCGGGTCTTGCATTTTGTTCAGATTTTCTTCAATGACCTTCCATCCTTTTGCGGCGGTCGTGTCCGGTGCATAGTCCAGCAGATATTCCGAAAGTGTCAAAATGGCGTTAGGTGTACAGTAGCGTTTGATAAAACCGGGAACGGAGAATTCCATGAAATGTTCTCCGGTACGTCCGACCCGGTAGCAACCAGTGCAGAAAGAAGGCAGATAACCGTGATCAAGCAGTTCGTCGATGATCTCATTCAGTGAACGGGC
>CAZHTR010000028.1:0-13094 GCA_964535585.1 uncultured bacterium
GTAAGGGAGTAAGGGAGTAAGGGAGTAAGGGAGTAAGGGAGTAAGGGAGTAAGGGTAGTGAGTGAGTTACTTTTTTCTTTTATCTTTTATCTTTTATCTTTTATCTTTTATCTTTTATCTTTTATCTTTTTCTCATACCTAAGCCATTTCCCGTTCAAAATTGAATCGCGATACGGTCTTCTCATCCGGACGGGCATGGGTCAGGTCCGTATAGGTGGATACGGGCGGTAATTCCCCGGCCGGCAAAGCAAAAACGGCTTCCGGATACAGTGACGTGAGCGGATCTCCCTTTTCGATACGAAAGCCGGCGCCGCGACCGTCGCTGATCTCACCTTCGGCAGGAAGGATAGCCCGGGTCTGCAAAATGGGCAATCTGCCGTAACGGTATATTTCAATATGGTCCGGCAGGATGCGTGCCAGTTCATCCAATATTCCCTTTTCAAGTTCGACCCAAAGCTGAACTCTGTTCGAACCCCATTCCTTAAGCGTTTCTATGGTCAAATGATTGGTCACGGGCAGCGGCAGTCCGGTATTGATCTCAATATCCTTGTACTCTTTCAAAAGCTCAAATTGATACAATGCGGTGACCCGGAAATGCCTGACCCCGTTCAGATATGCTTCATTGATCTTATCTTTAAGATGCAGAAGTTCATCCTCGGGACAGAAGGCAGGGAGAATGTATTCCTGACCCGCTTTAATATCCCCTTCTTTGGCAATACGATCATAACTCTTATTCATCGGCAGTACTTTCAGCGTCCTGACGGCGATGGTATGAACGGGTTCTTTTTGCGGAAGGACCGGTTCTTTAAAAATAAAAACGGGTTCCGGGACGGGAGTGTAATTTGCGTTCAGCCATTTCCCGAAAGCCTGACGCATCTTTCGGATATCCCGTTGCGAAAGAAAATAGTCACCCTCCAATGCAACACTCACGCGTCGGATGCCGATCGTTGCAGTATCCGCTTTACGAAATTCGCCGATAAATGCCGCGGCAGTGACGGCGCGGTTCTCCGCAGCCGGAAGATCGACTTTCATTTTCCACAAGGATAAATGAGGATGATCCGCGATCCTTGCCTCGATATGGTCTGCCGCTATCAAAAGCTGCAGGTCGATCTGATGTTTCAGGGCAGGCAGCTGTTCGATCAGTTTTCCGTATTCCTTTACCGAAAAACCGGATAAATAGACGATACCGTCTGCCGGGATCTCTTTATCGCAATGGATAAAGCCGCTTTCACGGTTCCCCAGACGGGTTGCCGCCTGTCCGTTCTTCGTGATCTTTGTGACCGTGATAGCCGGTCCTTCCATGCCGCTTTTGGGCTGAATACGGATCTTATCCCCCAATTTCAAGGGTTGCGAAGCCTGCATCGTAAAGCCGTTTTTCCTGATATCGGTCACATGTCCGATCTGTTTCCCCGAAACGCCCAACCGTTCGGATTCGATGAGATCGTCAAATTTTTCTTTATCAAAAAAACCGTTCGACCATTTTCGTCCGAGGGCATCGGAAAGGAGGGCTTTAGCTTCCGGCAGTCTGTCATTGATCTCGTGATCTTCCGCATCCAGCATCATGCGGTATGCCCGTACGGTAGCGGCAACATAGTCTGATTTCCTGAGCCGGCCTTCGATCTTCAGGGAATGGATACCGATCTTTTTCAATGTCGGAATATCTTCAAGCGTATAGAGGTCCTGTGTAGAAAAAAAGAAACCGTTACCGCTTTTTGAATAATAGCGCCGCCGGCAGGGTTGTTTGCACTTGCCGCGGTTCCCGCTGTGTCCCCCCATCCAGGAAGAAAAGAGACATACGCCCGAGAGCGAACAGCACAGAGCCCCGTGGATAAAAACCTCAAGTTCAAGTTCACTGTGCTTGCTGATCAGTTCCAGTTCTTCCATTGTGATCTGACGCTCAAGGATCACACGATCGATCCCCAGTTCTTTTGCAGCCGCCACACCCGGAGAATTATGGATACCCATCTGTGTTGAGGCATGCACCGGAATGTGCGGAAAATAGTGCTTCATAAGCCGGATCACACCGATATCCTGCGTAATGACCGCATCCGGCTGAAGGCGTGTCACGTGATATAAGGTTGATAATGCTTCCCGGATCTCATTTTCTTTTACCAGCGTATTGAAGGTCAGATAGACTTTCTTCTCATGCTTGTTCGCGTACGCCATGAGTTTGCCGTATGCTTCAATGGTAAAATTCTCCGTGCGTTCGCGGGCATTGAATTTACCCAGTCCGGCATAGACCGCATCCGCACCGTTTTCAAAGGCGGTGATAGCGGCATTCAGATCGCCGGCCGGAGCCAGTAATTCGGGTAGGTTTATCATGCAGAAATGTAAGAAGAACATGCTTATGTAAAAAGCAAATTCATAAAAAGAAGATCTGACGAAAGACAATTGACAAAGGACAAAGGACAAAGGACAAAGGACAATTTACAATGAAAAATGAATTATTTAGTTCAGGTTCCGGTTTTTGAGTGCTGCATCCAATTGTTTCATGGCTTTTTTCAGAACGGCGCGGGAGGTACCGATATTCATGCGCATAAAACCCTTACCGCATTCGCCAAACTCCGTGCCGTCATTCAGTCCAAGTCCGGCTTCCCGGATAAAAAACTCTATGAGTTCTTTTTGGTCCATCCCCCACTCCCGGCAATCCAGCCAGAGCAGAAAGGTGCTTTCCGGTTGGATGATATGCAGGGAGGGAATATGCTCCCGTGCATAGGCAGTTACATAATCAATATTGGCCTTCAGGTATTTCAAGGTGCTTTTCAGCCAGGGCGCACCGTGCATATACGCGGCGATCAAGGCCGTATCGCCGAGGATGTTACCGCTGCAGATATGCAGGCTTTGACTGATATAGCGGAATTTATCACGGATCTCCTTGTTCTCGATAATGATCTCGGAAGTCGCAAAACCGGCAATATTAAAGGTTTTGCTCGGGGCCATACAGGTGATGGTCAAAGCGGCTATTTCCGGCGAGATCGTAGCGATCGGGATGTGCCGGTGGGGTGTAAAAACGATATCTGCATGGATCTCATCGGAAACGACAATGATCTTATGTTCGATACAGATCTGCGCCAGGGCGGTCAGTTCCTCACGTGTAAAGACCCGTCCTACCGGATTGTGCGGATTGCACAGTATCAGCATTTTCGTTCTGGGCGTGATCTTTTTTTTCAGATCGTCCAGATCCATGACATAGCTGCCATCGACATATTTAAGGTCATTGCAGATCAATGTACGGTCATGATCCGTGACCGCCTTAAAGAAGGGCGGATAGACCGGCGGCTGGATAATGATCTCGTCTCCGGGTTCCGTGAGACTCATAACGGAAATATTGATCGCCGGAACGATCCCGGGCGAACAGGTGACCCAGTCTTTTTCAACATGATAATTGAAACGTTCGGACAGCCATTTTTCGATCGATAAAAAAAAGTTCTCGGAATGGATGGAATATCCGTAAACGGGATGCATGATACGCTTCATCAATGCACGTCGTACCGGACGCGGTGACGGCAGATCCATATCAGCTACCCACAGCGGGATCACATCTTTCGTACCAAAGACCTTTTCCACTGCGTCATATTTTAAAGAATCGGTGTTATACCGGTTGACCCTTCTCATCAGATCATTTCTCCCCTTTTTACCCTAAATTAAAGGCAGAATATAACACATGTTCATGTATTTATAAATCTTTTTATTCCCTGTTTTCGCTTTTTTTTCATATGGCATTCCCTTAAATTCACGTCATGAAGAACAAACTCGGACAACAACATATCTGCGTGATCGGTGATGTGATGCTGGATATCTTCAGTCACGGCGGGATCAAGCGCATGTCCCCGGAAGCGCCGGTCCCTATCCTGGATATCAAAAAGGAACGATCGTGTCTTGGCGGCGCACTGAATGTATGTCATAATCTCGTATCTCTGGGTGCCGATACGGAGATCATCGGAGTTCTGGGGGACGATCCGGCCGCCTTTCAGCTTGAGCTGCTGTGTGAGGAGAAACATATCCGTCGCAGCGGACTATTGCGCGACAACCGACGCATCACAACCTGCAAAACGCGTTTCTTTGATGGTGATAAGGCAGTGCTCAGGGTCGACAAGGAACAGCGCGATCCGCTTTCATCCGGACTGGAAAAAGCGCTTGTTCTTGAGATCGATCGCGCACTGGAACGCTCCCATGCACTTATTTTACAGGATTACAATAAAGGGGTGCTGGGTCCCGAACTGATAAAAGGCACGATCGAAAAAGCCAAAGAAGCCGGTATTCCGGTCTTTGTCGATCCCAAATTCGATCATACGGACAGCTATGCCGGTGCCTTTCTGATCAAACCCAACCGCCGGGAAGCGGAAGCTTTGTTGTCCTACAAGATCGATACGACCGAAAAAGCCGTGAAGGCTGCCGAAACATTGCAGAAACAGCTGCATTGTGACAACCTTCTTCTGACCCTCGGTGCGGACGGTATGGTTCTGGCAAATGCGGCCGGATCGGAACATATTCCCGGACATCCTCTGAAGGTCGCCGATATTACCGGTGCCGGCGATACCGTTATAGCTGTTGTGGCAGCCTTGTACTGCAGCGGACTTACGATCGGGGAATGCGTACATTTCGCCAACCGCGCAGCCGCCAGGGTCTGTGAGGAACCGGGTGTCTGTCCGGCTACTCCGGACATGATTTTCCCCGAATAAGATACCGACAGAAAACTATTGCAGTTTGAATATGCTTTTACTTATATTAACAGGCTTTTTATGGTGGATGTAGCTCAGTTGGTAGAGCGCTTGGTTGTGGCCCAAGTGGTCGTGGGTTCAAGTCCCATCATTCACCCTCCCGGGGCCTCGTGCCCCGATTTCACTTGACAAGATTTATGTATTTCGGGGCGTGGCGCAGCCCGGTTAGCGCGCCTGCTTTGGGAGCAGGAAGTCGGAAGTTCGAATCTTCTCGCCCCGACGATGCCGGAGGTCGGTAGACGGTAGACGGTAGACAGAAGTCAGTAGACGGTAGACAGAAGTCAGAAGGAATTGACATGCCCCGATAGCTCAATTGGATAGAGCAACGGTCTTCTAATCCGCCAGCCGGCGGATCGATTCCTGTTCGGGGACCTGGGTGCAAGCGTAAATCGGAAGTCTGCAAATCTATGTTGGACTTTGGTTTTGTTCATTAACAATACGCCCCGATAGCTCAATTGGATAGAGCAACGGTCTTCTAAACCGTAGGCTACAGGTTCGATTCCTGTTCGGGGTACTTTAGAGGAAACAAGAAGTCGGAAGCCGGTAGACAGTAGACGGTAGACTGAAGTCAGAAGCCGGAAGTTAGCATTTAGAATTTTTTATTAAAATATTACGCACAATTTTACATGCGAATTTTCTTGATATCCTCGCGCAGGATGTCAATATCGTTCAGCCAGTCTTCGATCTCCTGTTCGTGTTCCAGTTCGTCGTTCAGAATGGTAATGGCCATCTGGTAGGTGCTGTGGTCCTTACCTTCGGTGTAATCGGCAATTCCCTGATAGCGACGAATGGCGCAGCGCTCTCCGTCCAGGTTCTGCTTCAGGATTGCTTCCACATAAGGATCGGAGGGCGTTTCATATTTGCATCCGGCCCATTTGGTCCATTCTTCGGGAGTCAGCACCGGCGTACCGCCCAACTGGGTGATACGGTCCACGACCATGACGGCATGATTCAGTTCTTCATTGGCATGAATGAGCAATTCGGGTTCCACTTCCGTGCGCATGGGTCCTTCCAGCACCCGTGCGCCGATCCAGTACTGATAATAGGCAAGCCATTCTTCGCACAATGCGGCATTCAGCATGTCGACCAGCTTTTTCACATCCAGATCAAGGATCTCAACTGCTTGTTTTCCCATTAGAACCTCTCTTTCTTTTAATTATTCTTCTGAAATTAAACATTTAAAAAATGATCTTCAAGTGATAATTCCTTATTTCCCGACATGAAATACGATCATTCGGATCATCAATAACGTACAACATCAGGATTTTCTTTCCACGCCTTAAAAACCAATTTACCTTCATCCCGCAAAATGGACATGAACGGAATCTTACGTTCACCGATATTTTTTTTCAATTCTTCATAGATGAAATGATCATCAAAATCGATATCTGCCGCATCATTGCGGTTACATGCGTAATAAACGGCTTTGGGACGTGCCCAGTAGATGGCACCGAGACACATGGGACATGGCTCACAGGAAGTATACAGGATACAGTCATCCAGTTGAAAAGATTTTAGTTTCTCGCATGCATCTCTGATGGCAACGATCTCCGCGTGAGCGGTGGGGTCATTGGCGGATGTAACCCGATTATATCCTTCCGAAATGATCTCACCATTGCGTACCACCAATGCACCGAAGGGACCGCCGGCGCCCTTATCCATGCCTTCCTTAGCCAGCGCAATCGCACGACGCATGAATTTTATATGTTCATCATTCTTATCCATTCTTATTCCCCTTTACTCCTTTACCCCCTTACTCCTTCATTTCTTTTCTTCACTGCTACCGGTTCCGTCTCCTTTTCCAGTTTACCCAGTTCGAACATAGCTTCCAAAAAATCCTTGCCGCACACCAGAGGGTCCGGCTTGAAATTCGCGCAAACGGCGGGATAGTCGGCTTGTCCGTAAATGGAACAGGTATTGTCTTCTTTCAGATTCAGACAGCGGACTCCGGCGGGTTTGCCTCCGGGCATACCGGGGATGGGTGATGAAATCGAGATGGCAATACAGCAGGCACCGCAGCCCGGACGGCAGGACATGACGGAATTCTTATGTTTTGTTATTGACATATAACAGAGACTCATGTGAAAACGAGATATTGTTCATTTAGGCAAAAGGGATCGGTCCATAAATATAAAGAGACTATTCGATCAGGTTTAATGTGCTTTTGATCCTGATGAATTGTTTCAGGATCCCAATGTATACGTCCTTATTCTCGTCAATCTTAACTGTGAATATGCTGAAAAGAACGTAATCGTTCCGGACCGTAGCAATACGCAGCATCGGTGTTTTGATGATCCGGGCAAGTGCGCCTTCCAGTTGCGAAACACTTTCATTCCGGGCTTTTTTGTCTGCCCATGCATAAAAGTCATCCCGCGTTGGATTAGTGACAACAAGCAATATACTGATCAGTAATAACACGATAAGCGATATTCTCATTTGAGGTCCTTTCTTCTTTCTGATCATTGTAGAATGTATTCTTTTCATCGGATATAAACAAAGATTTTATAACAGCAATTCTTTAAATAAAAACGTTTGTGAAGTGTAGCGTTTTACAAACCGCCCGGCACAATGCCTATACCGATCTATGGTCAAAATATTAATACTATGTTCTTTGATATTTTTTTCCCTTTTCTGTAAATATTTCTTGCATGTCTGTGGGTCATTGTGTAGATTTGTGGGTGATTGTGGGTCATCTCGACCCCTTCAAAGGAAAAAGGAATAGGTAGAGTGGGTTATTCAGATTTCACAGGCAAGTTCCCGCATTCGGTTGATGCTAAGAACCGCATTAATATTCCGGCACGTTACCGGAAGATACTTGCTGAAGAGAACATCTGTGAAGTTGTCATTTCAAAAGGTATTGATTCGGATCACATCGACGTCTTTCCGCTTCCCAAGTGGATCGCGATCCGTGAAAAGATCACTGCCTCGATGCAGTTGGTCAACCGGACACACCGGAACTTTCTGCGTCAGATCACACAGAATGCAGCGCACTGCATCCTGGACAGTCAGGGTCGCATCATGCTGACACCCGGACTGATGGATATTGCGGGGATCAAACCCGGCGGTTCCGCGGTCATCATCGGCATGTTCGATTTCATGGAGATCTGGGATCCGGACAAGCTGAAAGAGCACGAAGATAATACCCCACTTACAGAGAGCGATTTTGAGAAGTTAGAGCAATTGCCATTAATCTAGGGTGATAATGACAATTTCTTACCAGCACACGCCGGTATTATTGAACGAGTCAGTGGAACTGCTCGTGACATCTCCGGCAGGCGTGTACGTTGATGCAACCTGCGGCCTGGGCGGTCATTCCGCGCAAATTTGCAGCAAGCTTGGTCCCGGGGGGCGATTGTTCTGTTTTGACATGGACCCCCATGCCCTGGCTTACGCGGAACAGCATCTGCAGAGCTGTAAAGAAGTTCATTTCATCCGGAGCAATTTTGACAAATTGAAAGTAGCGCTTTTCGCGCAGGGTATAGAAACGATCGATGGTATCCTGTATGATCTTGGTGTTTCCTCCATGGAGATCGACACGGCTGAACGGGGGTTCAGTTTCATGCAGGACGGTCCGCTCGACATGCGCATGGGTAACGGAAAGATAAAGGCGGCAGACATTATTAATCATTACGCACTTGAAGATCTGACACGGATCTTCCGGGAATACGGGGAAGAACGTTTTAGCGGCAGGATCGCTCGCAGGATCGTGGAGACCCGTCCTTATTTTCGTACGGGCGAACTTGCGGATTGCATACGCTCCGTAGTGCACGGACCATATATCAATAAAACCCTGGCAAGGATCTTTCAGGCTTTACGTATTGAAGTCAACGGCGAGCTGTCCGCTCTTGAAAAAAGTCTCAATACCGCATTGAACATGTTGTACTCCGGCGGACGTATCGTGGTGATCTCCTATCATTCTTTGGAGGATCG
The DNA here is from genome assembly GCA_964535585.1 of uncultured bacterium. Lineage (GTDB taxonomy): Bacteria > Fidelibacterota > Fidelibacteria > Fidelibacterales > Fidelibacteraceae > M50B103. The sequence continues at coordinate 8,652 of CAZHTR010000028.1, forward strand.
CATCGTTAAACAATTTTTTGCGGATGCGGTCCGGGACTGCATCTGTCCACCCGAAAGTCCCGTTTGCACTTGTGATCACAAAGCCATCGCAAAGAAGGTCACAAGAAAACCTGTTCTTCCCTCTGAGGATGAGATCCGTACGAATCCGCGAAGCCGAAGCGCAAAATGCAGAGTGCTGGAGAAATTATGACAGGCAACAGAGCAAAACGTAAGGGTTCGCTCTTGATGAAAGGAATTGAGAACAATTACGTGTTCGGGTTTATCCTTTTTTTCCTCATTGTCGGAACTCTGGTCGCGTACCTATATGTCAGGAACGATCTGAATGCGGTCAATGCAAGGAATCTGGCTCTGCGTAACGCCTGCAGCAGGATGCATCAGGAAAATATATTTCTTGAAAGTGAGGTCAATGAACTAAAGCGACCGGGACGTATCCAGCGTATCGCACGGGAGGAGCTCGGGATGGTCAATTCCCGCCCGCAGGCAGATGCCATAATTGTAAAAAAAGGTACCTAATGGAACAGAAAACGACACGACGGGATCCCTATTCACTGCGTGTTGCGGTTATAACCGCTATCGTTCTCGTATTTCTGGTGATCGTGCTGATACGTCTCGCTTCCATTCAGCTGTTTGATGCAGAAAGCCTTCAGGGTGTTGCCGACCTGCAGGGCATGCGTTCGGAAGAGATCCTTCCCGAGCGCGGCCTGATCCTCGACCGTAACGGTCAGATCCTTGCGAACAATATCATTGAGTATTCGATCGGTGCGCGGTATGTGGACCTGATTCAGCCCGAAAATACCTTTAACGCACTGGCTAAAGCATTTGATAAGACACCGGCCTATTATCGCGAACAATTTAAGCGTCCCACGGCCTTTTATATACTCGAAAGCGGGGTACGTCCGGAAATCGTCGATAGACTCCAATCCGATCGTTCCTGTCACGGTCTGAAATACGATAAAAAAATGAGCCGTATCTATCCGCACCAGGAAGCCGGGGGTCAAGTGATCGGTTTTCTCTGGGATGACGGGACCGGACAATCCGGTATCGAACAATATTACGACAGCATTCTGCAGGGTGAAAAAGGCTCCCAGTTGATCCAGCGCGATAAGCGCGGTGATGTTATCACTTATGAGAACGTGCGCACCAAGGCAGCTGTTCGCGGCGGTAACGTACGTTTGACCCTGGATATCGCTTACCAGGTCATTCTTGAGGAAGAGCTTGCCGATGCGGTCAAAAAAAGCAAGTCCGCAAGCGGAATGGGTATGATCATGGATCCGCATACGGGAGAGATCCTTGCCATCGCAAATTATCCCTCTTTTAATCCAAACCATATCAGGAACTCTTCTCCCGAGATCCGCCGCAACCGCGTGATCGCCGATCAGTTCGAACCCGGTTCGATCTTCAAGATCATTCCCGTAACCGCGGCGCTGGATAATAATATCTATACCCCCACCAGTCAGATATTCTGCGAGAACGGACGCTGGAAGGTCATGGACCGTGAGATCAGCGATACAAAACCTCACGAATGGTTAAGCGTGGAAGAGGTAATGGTCTATTCATCGAATATCGGTGCCGGTAAGATCGCCTACCAGGTCGGAAACCGCGTATTATATGAAACGGCACGCAAATTCGGTTTCGGAGAAGCAAGCGCCGTCGGTCTCTGGGGGGAAGCTCCGGGATCACTACGTACACCGGACAAATGGAGCGGTGTTGCTTTTTCCCAGATCGCAATGGGACATGGGGTCAGTACGACCCTTATTCAGATGATGAGCGCATATTGCGCGATCGCAAATGGCGGACTTCTGCTGAAACCGCATATCGTTTCCGCTACTTTTAATGACAAAGATCGTGTAGTAAACAGTTTTAATACCAGTCCTGTCCGCCGCGTCATGCGGCCGGAAACGGCTATTATCTTACAGAACATGCTTGAGGAGGTCGTCAACAGCGGAACGGGTACGCGCGCGTTCATCGAAGGCTATCATGTTGCAGGGAAAACCGGGACCGCACAAAAGGTTATCGACGGGAAATATTCCAATTCAAAGTATTATGCTTCATTTATAGGTTTCTTCCCTTCGAATAACCCGGTCATGGTCTGCGGCATTGTGCTTGACGAACCCGCTATCGGTCTGCATCACGGCGGCGTATCTGCAGCTCCGGCTGCAAAGAACGTATTTACCCGGATCATTAATACTCCGAATTTTCATACCATTTATAAAGCCTTACCCAAGCGACCCGTACAAACACCCATTGCAGAAAAACCCGCTGCGAATACGAGTCCGTCCTTATCGATCCTGCATCAGACACGGGCAAATACCGACAAACCACAAACTCTTGTCAGTCCCGTGGATAAAGACGCTCCTTCCGGACAGATCGAATATTTTGATATTATCATGCCGGATGTTCGCGGGATGCCGGTACGAAGCGCGATACAAGCTCTGACGCGGATCGGTTTGAAGGTTGAATGCCATGCCAACCGGGGAAAGGTGACCTATCAACAGCCATTACCCGGCAGCCATCTGAAAGAGGGCGCTTCCTGCACACTGGAGGTTCAATCATGATCTTGTTAAAGACGCTCCTGGAAAACGCAAAAATCCCGTATGTCTATGATGGAACGAATCCACAGATTCGCGATATCGCTTACGATTCACGTCGTGTGCTTCCGGGTACCCTGTTCATTGCTGTCAAGGGATTTGAATCCGACGGTCATGATTATATCCGGGAGGCTTTCACTCGCGGAGCGGCCGGTGTGGTAGCTGAACGGATGTGCGAATGCGAGCAACCCCTGATCCTTGTCAAAGACAGTCGTGCGGCACTTGCCATGATCAGTTATGCCTTTTTTGGCTGTCACGACCTCCCCTTCCCCCTGGTGGGTGTGACCGGAACGAACGGGAAAACAACTATTACACATTTACTATATCAACTGGCATCCGCAGCAGGAAAAAACCCAGCGCTTATGGGAACACTGGGTGTAATAAACGCCAATCGCTCGTTCGAAAGTGATCGTACTACCCCGGAAAGCCGGGATATCGCATTTTTCCTTGACGCATTCAGACGAAATGCCTGCGGTGCCGCGTTTATGGAAGTTTCCTCGCATGCGATCGCTCTTAAACGTATTTTGGGTTTAAAATACGACGCGGCCGTTTTCACGAATCTGACCCGCGATCACCTTGATTTCCACAAGGATATGGAGCATTATTTTAAAAGTAAATCCCATTTGTTCACACAGTTAAAGCCTGATGCATACAGTATTATCAATATCGACGATCTCTACGGCAAGCGTCTTTTCTCCGAGATGGATAGCGTTGCGGTTTCCTATTCACTTTTTGACAAGAGCGCGGACGTTCATTACAGAAATGTAAATATTTCCATCAAAGGAATACATGGCATCCTTCAAACACCCGTGGGCGTCATAGAGGTCAGGGCGGAAATGCCCGGCATGTTCAATGCCGAGAACATTGCGGCCGCGCTGGCCGTCTGGATACATTTATTTCCTTACGGATCGCCGGATCTGAATAATTTCCCTTTCCGGCCGGTACCGGGACGTATGGAGATGATCCATACAGCCCGCGGAACGGCGGTCATCGACTATGCCCACACGCCCGATGCCATGGAAAAGGTACTGAAAGCCGCATCGGAGCTTGACGGTCGTAAGCGTATGATCACCGTCTTCGGGTGCGGCGGTAACCGTGACCGCGAAAAACGCCCGATGATGGGTCAGGTCGCCGAAAAATACTCCGATCTGATCATTATTACCAATGATAATCCGCGATTTGAGGAACCTCTGGATATTGCACACGCGATCGCGGAAGGTATCCAGGAAAAGGAGAAAATGAGCATTTGTATCGATCGTAAAGAAGCCATCCGGCAGGCATATGAAATGTCCGAACCGGGCGATCTTCTGATGATACTCGGTAAGGGCGCGGAGACATATATGGAGATCGCCGGCAAACGCAGACCATTGAACGATAAAGAAATAATTTTTAAGCTGGAGAAACACAAATAACCCTCTACCACCCCGGTGCGAAGGCCCTCTTCGTACCGGGGTTTCCTAAAAAACGATGAAGACAACATTATTACATCAGGGTCCCTTTACACTTCGCAACATCCGTTTCGAGGTCCTTCGCGGCGTGAGCATAGATTCCCGCACCATTCCGGAAGATCACATCTTCTGCGCTCTGAAAGGTGAGCATACAGACGGACATCGTTTTGTTGCCGCCGCGTTAAAGAACGGTGCATTGGCAGCATTGGTCAATCGTGAATATGCAGCCTCCGCCGCTCCGGATGAAGCCCTGATCATTTGTGATGATACCTATACGGGTTTGGTCGAAATGGCCCGTATATATGCAAAAACCTTTACAATGCCCGTATTTTCTCTCACGGGAAGTGTTGGTAAGACCTCTACCCGCCGGATGCTCTCACATATCTTATCCGCCACACTCAGGATCG
>CAZHTR010000029.1:0-10856 GCA_964535585.1 uncultured bacterium
TATTCAAGCCCTTCGGGGTTGGCAGGAGGAGGTGGTTCTCTTTACTGTTATTCAAGCCCTTCGGGGTTGGCAGGAGGAGGTGCTTCTCTTTACTGTTATTCAAGCCCTTCGGGGTTGGCAGGAGGAGGTGGTTCTCTTTACTGTTATTCAACCCCTTTGGGGTTGGTCGGAAAGGGTGCTTCTCTTTACTGTTATTCAACCCCTTCGGGGTTTAAGGATAAAGATGTCCCTTTAACCAAACTTCTTATCCTCTTATCCTCTTATCTTCTTATCTTCTCAGCCTCTTCTTTACTTTTCTATTTCGCCCAACCTGTCATGTGAGCCGTTTTACAAAAATTCGAAGGCAAAAAGGATCTTTTTTTGAAATATTTGTAATTATTTTGAATTTTCGGGAACTATTTATGTGACGGGTCATATATTCGATACACACAACAATTACTTCCCTCCTTATCCTTCGTCATAACACCTATCCCCAAAAGGTGTTATGACGTCTTTGGGCGGTTTTTTTCACTGACACTATATAATAATCCGTAATAATTCATGTCTGCCGGACGCAGCTTGTAGCGCGAAGTCCGGTCATTCGCGGATACCCGTTACTCCCACTCGATCGTCGCGGGAGGCTTGGAACTGATATCGTATACCACCCGGTTGATGCCCTTGACCTCATTAATGATACGATTGGATATACGTGACAGGATCTCGTGAGGAATATGCGCCCAGTCGGCGGTCATGCCGTCCTGACTGGTGACCGCACGGAACGCCACCGCATAGTCGTAGGAACGTTCATCTCCCATAACACCGACCGACCGCACGGGCAGCAGTACGCAAAATGCCTGCCAGACCTTATCATAGTAGCCGCTGTTCCTGAGTTCCTCCATGGCGATATGATCCGCTTCGCGCAGCATGTCACAGCGTTCTTTCGTGACGACACCCGGAATACGCACTCCCAGTCCCGGTCCGGGAAAAGGATGCCGCATCAGCAGTTCATCATCCAGGCCCAGTTCTCTCCCAACTCTTCGGACCTCATCCTTGAACAGTTCCCGCAGGGGCTCGATCAGTTTGAAATTCATCTTTTCCGGCAGTCCGCCGACATTGTGATGCGATTTGATGGTCGCGGATGGACCCTTAAAGGATACGGATTCGATCACGTCCGGATACAGGGTTCCCTGGGCGAGAAAGTCAAAATCACCCAGACCTTTGGCGGTCTCTTCGAACACATCAATGAACAGATTCCCGATGATCTTACGCTTCTTTTCGGGATCGGTCACACCGGAAAGGGCATGCAGAAAGCGGTCTTCGGCATTCACATATTCCAGTTTAATGCGATAACGGTCGCGAAAGGTCTTCTGGACCTGCTCCGCTTCGTGCAGACGCAGAAGTCCGTGGTTCACGAACACACAGGTCAGCTGATCCCCGATCGCCCGATGAAGCAGAACGGCAACCACCGAGGAATCCACACCGCCGGACAGACCGCAGATGACCTGCCTGTCCCCTACCGTGTCACGGACCTTCTGTATCTCGGATTCAATAAAATTCGCGGGGGTCCAATCTTGCACACAGCCGCATATCCGCACCGCGAAATTTTCCAGAATGAGGCTGCCGGATTCGGTATGCACAACTTCGGGATGGAACTGGATGGCAAATATCTTTTCCTTTGCATGCCGGATCGCGGCGACCGGTGCGCTTTGGGTATGGGCTATGACCTTAAATCCCTGCGGTAAGGTATCAACGCGATCGCCGTGACTCATCCAGACGGTCAGAGATCGTTCCTTCGGAATACCGTCGAAAAGCCCTTCATATTCATCGATCGCCAGCTGCGACCTGCCATATTCGCGCTGTGCCGCGGGCGCGACCTTTCCTTTGTAATGCTGACTGATAAGCTGCAGTCCGTAACAGATGCCAAGGAGAGGCGATCCCATTTCGAAGATGCGCGGATCCGGGTGCGGGGCATCCGGTCCGTACACACTTGACGGACCGCCGGAAAGGATAATGCCGGCCGGAGAAAATGCGACAATATCATCGTAAGGCATATTAAAAGGATGTATTTCACAATAAACATTGGCCTCCCGAATACGCCGGGCGATCAATTGGGTATACTGCGAGCCGAAATCAAGAATTAAAATACTGTTGTTTTGCATCTTTTATACTTTCCTTTTTTTACTTTTTGCTTCTTTCAGACTGAACTCGCAACCGCAATAATGCTGATGATACAGTCCGAGTTCACGGCTGAGTATCTGCGAGCGTCTGAATCCGTCCTTCTTCTTAAAATCATGATCGATGAATTCCGGGTATTTTTTCCCGGCGGCAAAGACCATGCGACTGACCTTATGCGGACTCACGGTCAATGTGCTGGTAAAACCTTCATACCCATGCTCGCGAACGTATGCGGCGGTCCGCCCAAAACTGAAATCAAAACAACGTTCACAACGCTTCCCTTTTTCGGGTTCCTCCTCATATCCCTCGATCGCTTTCAGCCAGGCAGCATGATCATATTTGTCTTCGATCAGCTCCAGATCCCTGGCCGCGGCAAGTTGTCTTGCCGCATTCAGGCGCAGATCGTATTCTTCCCTGGGTGCAATATTGGAATTGGAAAAGAATAAAACCGGCTCCAGACCCTCTGCGCGCAAACGTTCCGCACAGGCAGCGGCACACACCGCACAGCAAGTATGTAATACTAATGTTGAGTCGTTGAGGTGTTGAGGTGTTGAGTTGATGATGGGGTGTCCTTTATGTTGATTTGTTGATTTGTTGATGTTATGATTTGTAATTTATAATTTAAGATTCAAAATTTAAAATTGTTCAAAGACTAAAAGAATGTTGAGTTGTCGAAATGCCGAATTTCCCGGCTTCTTAACTTCCATATCTTTAACATTGTCGTGCAATAGAAGGGATCCCTCCACTGCGTTCATCCGCCTCCGGCGTCTTCACTTCGGTCGGGATGACAGCGCTGTGCGATTGAAGGTTTATTTGATCAATTGTCCTTTGTCAATTATCCTTTGTCAATTGTCCTTTGTCAATTGTCCTTTGTCAATTGTCCTTTCTCAATTATCAATCATTTCTCCTCCACCCAGTAATTCGGTGCTTCTTTCGTAATAAGCACATCATGTACATGGCTTTCCCGGAGTCCCGCATTAGTGATCTGAACGAACTGTGCTTTTTTACCTAATTCTTCGATGCTCTGACATCCGGCATAACCCATACCGCTCTGGAGTCCGCCGACCAGTTGAAAGACCACATCCGCCAGTTCGCCCTTGTAATGGACACGTCCTTCGATACCTTCCGGTACATATTTACCGCCGGCACTTTTCCCGTCCTGAAAATACCGGTCCGAGCTCCCTTCCCGCATTGCCGCGAGCGAACCCATGCCGCGATAGACCTTGAAACGACGTCCCTGATAGAGTTCAACTTCACCCGGCGATTCCTTGGTACCGCCGAACAGCGAACCGATCATGACCACCGCGGCACCGGCCGCGAGTGCTTTGACCGCATCGCCCGAGTATTTGATCCCGCCGTCCGCGATCAACGGAACGCCGGTTTCCCGTGACGCGCGGGCACATTCCACGATAGCACTCAGTTGCGGCACACCCACACCGGCGACCACCCGGGTCGTACAAATGGATCCGGGACCGATGCCGACTTTGATGCAGTCGGCGCCGATGGCCGCAAGATCGCGGGCAGCTTCATAGGTTGCCACATTCCCTACCACCAAAGGCAGTTCCGGATACCTCCGCTTGATCGCTTTCACGGCATCCATCACCTTTTCGGAATGACCGTGTGCCGTATCAAGCGTGATCACATCGACATTTTTTTCTACCAGCGCGGATACGCGCTCCAGAAAATCCCCTGTCACCCCAATAGCAGCGCCGACCCGCAAACGGCCGACATTGTCCTTGACGGCTTTGGGGTATTTCATTTTTTTGCGAATATCCTTGATCGTGATCAGTCCCTTCAGATGTCCGTCTTTATCTACCACCGGCAGTTTTTCGATACGATGCTTCTGCAGCGGTTTGACAGCTTCCTCCAGGGTTGTCCCCATGGGTGCGGTTATAAGATTCTCGGAGGTCATGTATTCCGACACCCTGGCCAGAAAGTCGTCCGGCGTAATGAAACGCAGGTCGCGGTTGGTGATAATACCGACCAGTTTCCCTTTGCTCACGACCGGTACGCCGGAAATGGAATAGCGTGACATCAGTTCCAGCGCCTCCCCGATGGGTTTTTCCGGCGCGATCGTAATGGGGTTGATGATCATGCCGCTTTCGGAACGTTTGACCTTGTCCACCTCGGATGCCTGCCGCTCAATGCTCATGTTCTTATGAATAAAACCGAGTCCGCCTTCCTGCGCGATAGCGATCGCCAGTTGTGCTTCGGTAACCGTATCCATGGCAGCGGAAACGAAAGGAATATTCAGTTTTATGTTCTTTGTAAGAAAGGTCTCGGTCGATACATCCGAAGGCAGGACCTTGCTTCTGGCCGGAACGATGAGGACATCATCGAAGGTCAGTCCTTTCATGGTAATTTTTTCATTTTGTGACATATCATGCTCCTTTCGTTCGTGTTTCGGATACTCAGACCCTGTTGGATCTCATTTTTTCTTCTTCGATCTGGTCTAATATTTCCTGTGTAATACCGGTCGGATATTCTCCCGAGAAACAGGCATCGCAGATCGGGAGATCATGATAGAGCTTGCGCAACCCTTCAAGGGTTTGATAAATGACCTTGTTGCAGCAGAGTTTTTCAGCGATCTCATCAATGGTATTATTGGCGGCGATCAGCTCTTTTTTAACGGACATATCGATACCGTAGATGCAAGGAAATTTGACCGGCGGTGATGCAGAAATAAAATACACCTCTTTGGCGCCGTATTCCTTCAACATATTGACAATATGGCGGGATGTCGTACCCCGCACAATGGAATCATCGATCACGGCGATCTTCTTATCCCGTACAATATCACGTATGGGATTGAGTTTGAGGCGAACCACCCGGCGTCTTAACTCTTCCGTTGGGGTAATGAAACTGCGTCCGACAAAACGGTTCTTCGCCAGTCCGCGCCGGTAAGGCACATCCAGTTTCTCCGCCAGTCCCGATGCAAAGAAATATGCGGATGTCGGCACGTCAATAATAATATCCGGTTTCACGCCGGCCTCTTCAAGTCGCTCCTTCAGCGCCTTACCCATGCGAACGCGCTCGGTAGCAACAAGACGGTTGCGGAATACGGAGTCCTCACGGGCAAAATAGATATATTCAAACACGCAGAATGAGGGTCTTGTACGTTTCAGGATGCGCGAGTGTAATTGATTGTTTGTATCAATGAATACAGCTTCACCGGCTTCCAGATCACGTACATATTCATAACCCAGGTAATCAAAGACCGATGTTTCGGATGAAAAAATGTATTTCGTTCCCTTGATCGTTTCTTTTTTACCAAGGATGAGCGGTCGGATCCCGTAAGGATCGGTAAATGCAAGAAAACCTATACCCTTAATGTATGTAATGCAGGAATAAGCACCCTTTACGTGTTCTTGTACAAATTCAACGCTTTCATATAGATCTTCGATGGTAATATTTTTCAGGTTCTTTTCCTGAAGGTAGGTCGCGAATGTGTACAGAAGCAACTCAACATCGTTGGAGGTTTCCACCATACGGTGATATTCATCATTCAGGACTTCTCTCAATTTAACGAAATTGATCACATTTCCGTTATGCACCATTGCGATCCCAAATGGATAATTTACCGCAAAAGGCTGTGCGTCAATCGCTTCGGTGGACCCGATGGTCGTATAGCGCACATGACCCATACCGATATTACCCGTAAGTCTGGATAAGGGTACTTTCCGGAACACATCCGAAACATATCCGTTACCCTTATGAATATGAAAACGTCCTTCGTTGTAAGTCAGAACTCCGGCAGCATCCTGGCCGCGATGCTGGATCGAGACCAGTCCGTTCACCAGTTCGCCGGATACATCCTCAAAACCGCTTATCCCAAGTATTCCGCACATTAATGTTTTCTCCTCCCGATCCGTCCTTCGGATCGGCTGTTATGTATTTTTACAAATATCTCTCAGAACTTCACTGTACATTTCATGTTCCAATGCCAGTCCCTTTTCTTCGATCTGTTCCAGGGTTCTCAATCCTTTTATATTCAATTCCCGCTGCGCGATGATCTCGCCCGTATCCATGCCTTCATCCACAAAATGTACCGTAACATAGGTTTTGGGAAGTTTGTTCTCAAAAGCCCAGGCATAGGCGTCAACTCCCTGATAAGCGCGGGTATCCGCCGGATGGATATTGACGATCCTGTCCGGATAAGCCCGGATCAGGACCGGACTCAAAAGACGCATATATCCGGCGAGAACGATGAGATCAATATTTAACGGTTGGAGTAAATGCAATACTTCACGGTCGAATTCCTCGCGTTTTTTCCCCGCGGATGGGATACATGCCGTACTTATCCCCATATCTTCGGCTATCTTCAGACCGGCGGCATCCGGTCTGTTTGAAAAAACCAGAACGGTCTCGATGACATCACGCAACATCCCGTTCCGCGCCTGCCTGACGATCGCTTCCATGTTGCTGCCACGTCCCGAAATAAATATCGCTATGCGTTTTTTCATACTAGTTTTTTCGTTTTAAGAGGTTTTTTACCTGTTCAAAAAAACCGGGTTGATACCGGTAACGTACGATCATGGTCTTTTTATCATTGATCAACGAAGCCAGATTGTATTCCCATGTAACGGTATTGCTCAAGGTATCGGTCTGCATGAGTGCAGCATTCGAGGTATAGATATCATCCGGGAAGTGCGTAATATAGATCCAGGCATATTGGCCGAGTGCCGCATATTTGAGTGCTCTGCCGAACCTGTTACTGTTTGCGTTGATCGTATCGCTCATGGAAATGACACGTTTAAAATAGCGCACACCCTCTTCTTCCTTTTCCAGGGAAATATGCCCGAACCATTTATTTTTAACTTCGTTGAGTAACAGGATATGGTCGAAAGCAACATCGGCGTGGATCCAGGTAACACCGTCCTCCTCGCGTGCGCCCGTACCGATCACTGACATGCCGTCCACGGAATCGCATTGCGAAACGATGGAAAGCTGCGCGATCTCACTTTCCTCGATACCGGTATGGAGCGGAAGTCCGATCTGGAATGTCAGCCAGCCGGAATCGTCCTTGTTCAGCCATATTTCCTCGCGATATTCAATACAGCCGGTCAGGACTGTCATCAGAATTCCCAGAAGAATATATGATGCTGTTCTTTTCATCATTCTCGTCGCTTATGAGATAATGCTTTGTGCCCGATATCTTTTCGAAATGTCTTACCGTCAAAAGCTATCTTTTCAACTTCACGGTAGCAGGTCCGGACCGCTTCCGCCAGTTCGGGAGCGTGGCATACGATGTTCAGTACCCGTCCGCCGGATGTCAGGAACGTGTCCCCTTCTCTGCGTGTACCTCCATGAAAGCACAATGTTTCATGTGAAAGATCTTCCACTCCCCGAATAACCTTGTTCTTTTCGTATTTCCCCGGATATCCGGCGGAGGTCAAAACAACATCGACAAAATAATCATCATGGAATTCCGCCTGGACCGAATCCAGATCCCCTTCCAGGGATGCCAGGATCAGTTCCAGCAGATCGCTTTTCAGCGCCGGAAGGATCACCTCCGTTTCGGGATCCCCAAAGCGGACATTATATTCCAGCAGCATGGGACCTTTCTCCGTCAGCATGATACCGAAATAGATCACACCGTGATAGGAAAAACCTTCCGCTTCGATACCGTTCAAGGTCGGCAGTATGATCTTTTCATCGATCTCATCCAGGACCGCCTCCGTGGCCGCCGGTGCGGGACAGTAGGCACCCATACCGCCGGTATTGGGTCCGGTATCACCGTCATAAGCTGCCTTATGGTCCTGGGACGGCAAGAGACAGTTGATGCTTTTCCCGTCCGTAATACCGATGATGGACAATTCCTGTCCGCTAAGCTTTGCTTCAATAAGATAATTCGCATCCGCTCCGTATTTGTCAAGAATATCCATGATGGCAGCTTTCGCTTCCGTTTCCGAAGAACAGACATAGACTCCCTTGCCAGCTGCAAGTCCGTCATATTTGATCACGACATGCCCGTTATAATTCCGTATCAGTGCAGTGGGATCGTCCTCTCCGGTGAAAACATTAAAATCAGCGGTGGCGACCCCGTGTTTTTTCATGAATTCTTTCGCAAAGATCTTTGAACCCTCAAGCTGTGCCGCAGCTCCGGAAGGTCCGAAAACCTTAATATCCGTATCCTCAAAGGCATCCGTGATGCCGTCCGTCAGCGGCTGCTCGGGTCCGACCACGATCAGTGATACCCCGTTTTTATCACAAAATGTCCGCAAGGCCCGGAAATCGGAAATATCCGCGTCAGCATTATTATCTGTTCCACCGTTCCCGGGCAGAACGTAGACTTTATCCGCCAAAGGGGATCCCTTCAGTTTCCATGCCAGTGCGTGTTCGCGTCCCCCGGACCCGATAACGGCGATATTCATGCGTTTCCCTTTGTCATGCTTTTTTTATACTTCGGACAACTTCAGCACAGACCTTTTCGGCAAGTCCGGTATAATTCACCGGACGAAGGTCCGCCAGTTCTTTGCGGACATCATCCGATATTTTAAGTGAATTAATGAATTTATTGAGATCCGCGATCGTAAAGGTACCTCCGCGGGTCAGATTCTTCATGATGTCATAAGGATTCTCAAAACCTTCACGACGCAGAATGGTCTGGATCGGTTCGGCCAGCAATTCCGGATATGCATTCAGTTCACTCTCACAAAATTCAGAATTGACGGATAATTTTCCCAGTCCTCGTATCACTTCGCTCACGGCAAGATAGGCATGTCCCAGGGCAGGACCGAAATTCCGTTCGACCGTGCTGTCGGAAAGGTCACGCTGAAGCCGTGAACGGGTCAGTTTAGCGGAAAAATGATCCAGCAGCGCGTTTGAAATACCCAGGTTGCCCTCACTGTTCTCAAAATTAATGGGATTGACCTTATGGGGCATGGTCGAAGATCCGACCTCCTCGGTCTTGGCTTTCTGTTTCAGATAACCCAGCATCAGATACATCCAGATATCTCCGTTCATATCCATCAGAATGCTGTTAGTTATTCTAACCGTCGAAAAATACTCCGCCCAACTGTCATGGTCCTCAATTTGTGTGGTGACCGGATTCATATCAAGGTCGAGACTGTCAAGGAATTTTTCGGAGAAGCGGATCCAGTCAACCTGCGGGGCCGCTACGGAAAAAGCCGAATAATTGCCGGTGGCGCCGTTGCATTTTGCGCGGAAACGATATGTTTTCATGATCTTGTACTGACGGAGAAGCCGTGAAGCAAAAACCGCCAGTTCTTTTCCGGCTGTCGTCGGAGAAGCCATCTGCCCGTGTGTCCGTGCCGGAAAAGGAATGGCTTTCCATTCGTTGATCTTTTCCGCAAGCAATTGCAGTAATTCGCACAACTGCGGCAGCTGTTGTTCATCCCGGTATTTCTTCAGGAGAAGGGTATGGGCAATATTGTTCACATCCTCGGATGTCAGTCCGAAATGGATCATATTCGGACGCTTGAGCCCAAGCTCGTTGACCAGAAAAACCTCACAGGCCTTGACATCATGATTCAATTTTGCTTCGATATCCTTGATCTTCTGATAATCTTCCTGCTTGAATGAAACCGCCATTTTTTCGATGGCTTTGATCTCCCGCTTGCTGAGCGGCGGGAAAACACCCGTTTTATCCAGCGCTAAAAGATACTGCAGTTCGACCCAGATCCGTGCTCCCATTAAGGCATATTCCGAAAAGTAATCGCCGAGCACTTCGACCCGTTTATGATACCGTCCGTCGAGAGGTGAAATTGGCTTTAACATCTCTTATCCTTTAATTTTTAACCCTTTACCGCGACAGGTCGTGCAACCCGCGGCTCCGCGCTAAAATATAATGTAAAGCAGGTGCGTTTGGAATGTTTTTTTTGGGAAATATGGGTATTGCATTCGCACCTGAGACAAAGAATAAATAATAAGCGCGCAATAGGCAATCACCAACAGGAGCCACGAGGAAACTATCTTGCAAAAGAGCGTGTTCTGTTGTATTTTTTACTAATGTATCACTTCATGATCACATCCGGTGGCCGTCGTCAATATGTTGCAGGGGTGCTTCAAATAGGTATTTGGACGAACGAAACATCCAACAGCAAATATGTCCGGTGATCGCACCGGAAAGGAGACAGCGATGAATAATCAGACGCGCAAACTCGTGAGCGGGATGTCGACCATCCTGGCGATCATCCTTGTTGTCTTAGGTATCGGTATTGAGTATTATCTGGTCTCCTTACTGGGTCTGCTCCTGATCCTGGTGATGCTGGTAATACGCTATATACATATCCGTAAACTGAACAGACAGATCCGTGAGATGAAAGAAGGGATGAACAATGAAATTGAAGACTATCAAGATCAATGAAAAAACCATTGCCGCTCTTGAAAGCGCGGATCATGCGCTATCCAGTGTGCAGGATGCTCTGGACCTGCTAGCGGACGCGGATTATCAGGGTGCACGCAGGATCATGATAAAAAAAGGACATCTGCACCCGGATTTTTACGATCTAAAAACCGGACTCGCGGGTGATATGCTTCAAAAATTCGTGAATTACTATGTTAAACTGGCTATCGTCGGTGATTTCAGCGAATATAAAAGCAATAGCCTGAGAAATTTTATACGCGAAAGCAATAAATCCGGCCAGATCTTCTTTGTCGAAAACACCGATGAAGCCATAAAATATCTGACCCGATAAATAAGGAGATCATCCCGTGAATACACTTCCCCTCCCCGGCAC
>CAZHTR010000030.1:0-8340 GCA_964535585.1 uncultured bacterium
AAGGCAGATAACCGTGATCAAGCAGTTCGTCGATGATCTCATTCAGTGAACGGGCGTCGTTGATCTCGAACTGTTCCCGGTTGAGATTCTGTGAGTCGTGTGCAGTCTCGGCATATGAACCGAGTTCCAGTTTTGTTCCGCCATCGATCTGTGAGACCCCGAAGGACATTGCGGCTTCGCGTACGGCGACGGGTTCACGGGCGGTAAGTATCATGCCCGTATAGGGAACGGCGAGGCGCAGCGTGGCGATCAGCCGGATAAAATCGGTGTCGTTCACGAAATATTTTGGGTCGACTTCGGTGCCCGCCGCCGCTTTAATACGTGGAAATGAGATCGTATGCGGACCGATGTTGTAGACAGCCTCAAAATGGTTTGTATGCCGGACCAGAGCGAGAACCTCGTAACGCCAGTCGTAAAGTCCGAAAAGCGCACCGATACCCAGATCATCGATCCCGCCTTCCATGGCACGGTCAAGCGCGGTCAGGCGCCAGTTGAAATCGCGTTTGGGTCCGGAAGGATGGTAATGGGCATAGGTCTCGGGATGATAGGTCTCCTGGAAGACCTGATAAGTGCCGATCCCCGAAGCTTTCACGGTTCTGAATCCCTCAATATCGAGCGGTGCGGCATTGATATTGACGCGCCGGATCTCACCTTTTCCCTTTTTTACACCATAAACCGTTCGCACGGTATGGGCAATATAGTCGGCACTGTAATCGGGATGCTCGCCATAGACCAGGATCAATCTCTTCTGACCGTTCTCTTCAAGCGCTTCAACCTCCTGAATGATCTGCTTGTCGTTCAGTGTCGTGCGGAGCTGATCGGAATTGGCGGTGCGGAATCCACAGTATTTACAATTATTTACACATTTATTCCCGATATATAAGGGCGCGAAAAGGACAATACGATTGCCATAGATGCGCTGTTTGAGCGTATGCGCACCCGCTTTGATCTCTTCAATAAGCTCCGGATCGTCAACAAGTAAGAGATCCGCGACTTCGGGAAGGGACAGACGCTGCTTATTCAGGGATTTTTCTATCACTTCCCGGACACGTTCGGCACCCGGCTTGGGACGCTGAAGAAAGCCGTGTATCTCATCCGGATCGATGAAGGGTTTCATGGCCTCATCGGGAATGCGGTATGTCTGGGGCGTGAATTTCATGATATTCCTTTATTGAAAAACACCTAATTTCGGATATTATTTACTGAATTACAAAGGATAAATAATAAATGTGGTTTTTACATATGAATGTGTATGGCAGGAACCGGGATGTAGCGCTTAAACTTACGGCCGGAGCTGAACGGGGGACAGGTGCGGCAGATTTTACTTTAAAAACAAATCCCCTTGCGATTTGGTACAAGGGGATTCTAAATCACTTTTTTAGCTTGTTTGCTTATTAGCTTGTTTGCTTATTAGCTTCTTAGCTTATTTGCTCTCTTCCAGGAAAGGAAGAACCTTTTCTTCGACGTATTGCAGCAGGTCGCGCGGTGCAATGGGTTTATCCAGATAATCATCGGCATTGATCCAGCTTTTTTCTTCTTTGGTCTGTGTGGAAAAGCGGTAACCCGTTTCATGGCCGGTGGATGTGAAGATCACCACCCAGCGTTTACTGCGTTCGGGCTGGCGGTTCATCCAGTGACAAAGCACGAAACCGCTGTCGAAATGTTCCATGACAAGGTCACAGAAAACGACATCGGGGTCAAATTCGCTAAAGATCTCTTTCGCTTCGCTCGAATTATATGCTACACGCACATCGTAACCATGTTGCTTCAGATAGGGCTGATACATCTCGATCAGATCGGGATCATCGTCAATAATTAAGATTTTTTTGCTCATTCTTCCGTCCTTTCAAGAATTAAATGGATTCACGCTTCATATAGTGTGTGTGAAGCAGTTCGTGAGACTTTTTACCGCCGGGTTTACCGAGGAAATTATCATACAGGGCCTGGATGGAATCGTTGTAATGGGAACAGCGTTTCGGCAGCGAACGATCGATCTCGTAAATGGCTTCCATCCGTTTACGTATTTTTTCCGGATCCGCGGGCAGGGGCTGACCGCCGCCATTGATGCAGCCGCCCGGACAGGCCATGACCTCGATAAAATGATAATCGGACTTTCCATTCCGCAGATCTTCCAGAAAATGATCGATATTATGGAGTCCGCTGACCGCAGCGATCTTGAGGGTGGCATTGCCGATCTTGATCGAGGATTCCTTTACCCCTTCGAGTCCGCGCACGGAAGTAAAATCGATACGGTCCATATCTTTTCCGGTTATGAGAAAATGCGCGGTACGGAGCGCAGCTTCCATCACACCGCCGGAAGCGCCGAAGATCACACCGGCACCGGTGGATTCTCCCAGAGGATCGTCAAAACCCTCATCCGGCATGCGTGTAAAATCGATTCCCGCGATCTTCAGCATGCGGGCGAATTCACGGGTTGAAAGCACCACATCCACATCGGGAGCGGTATGCGAGACGGACAGTTCCGGCCGGCCCGCTTCGAATTTCTTGGCGGTACAGGGCATGATAGAGAGGACGAAAATATCCTTTGGATCAACCCCGGTCTTTTCCGCGTAATAGGATTTAATGATAGCCCCCTGCATGCCCTGGGGAGATTTACAGGTAGATACGTATTCCAGAAGTTCCGGATAAAAATGTTCGACATATTTGACCCAGCCGGGCGAACAGGAAGTAAAGAGCGGCAATTTACCGCCTTTCTGAATACGGTCGATCAGTTCGGTAGCTTCTTCCATGATGGTCAGATCGGCCGCGAAGTTGGTATCGAATACTTCATTGACCCCGATACGCCGCAGGGCGGCCGGGATCTTACCCGTCGTAATGGTTCCCGGCGGCATGCCGAACTCTTCGCCGATGGCAACGCGTACGGCGGGGGCGACCTGAGCGATCACATGCACTTTCGGATCGTTGATGGCTTCCCAGGCAATTTTAAGGTAACTTTTTTCACGCAGGGCCCCAACCGGACATGCCGTGATGCACTGACCGCAGTATACGCAGGCAGTGGTATTCAGCGAGCGGTCCAAAGCGGGTGCAACCTGAGAATAAAAACCGCGGTTGGTGAAATCGATCGCTCCCACATTCTGAACTTCGTGGCACATGCGCACACAGCGTCCGCAGAGAATGCATTTTTCGGGGTCACGTTCCACGGCCGGACTGGCGAGATCGAGCTTTCCGCTGCGTTTCTCGCCCACATAGCGGTAGGAGCGAACGCCGTATTCGGCGGCAAGGTCCTGGAGATCGCAGCAGCCGTTACGGACACAGACCAGACAATCCTGGGGGTGGTTGGCTATCAGCAGTTCGATAATGGACTTCCGTGACCGGCGGACCTTTTTGGAGTTGGTCTGTACTTCCATGCCCTCATTAACCGGATAGGCACAAGCGGGAACCAGCTGACCGTTGGCGATCTCCACCACACAGATGCGGCAGGCCCCGGTCGGAGAAAGTTCCGGCATGTAACAGAGTGTCGGGATCTTGATGCCTTCCCGCTGCGCAACCTGTAGAATGGTTTCACCGGGATTTGCCCAGAATGCGTTGTTATTTATCTTAATGTTCATAATATCCTCTTTCTTTTATTATTCCGCCAAGATCGCATCAAAACGACAATTCAGTTCACATTGTCCGCAATGGGTGCAGATGCTCTGATTGATAAAATGCGGTTCTTTCCGTTCGCCGGTAATGGCATTGACCGGACAACGCATAGCGCAGATGGTACATCCGACGCATTTATCTTTGACAATGGTGTAGGTCAGCATCTGGCGGCATGCTTTTGCCGGACAGGTGCGGTCGTAGAGGTGAGCTTCATATTCGTCACGGAAATAACGTAAGGTGCTGATGACCGGATTGGCAGCCGTTTGACCGAGTCCGCACAGCGACGTGTCTTTGATCACATCCGCCAGGCGTTCCAGGTAGAGCATGCCTTGAAAACGCATCAGGGAATCCACTTCGGTCTCTTCTTCACGGTAACTCTTGGTGATGCGTTCCAGGATCTCCAGCAGGCGTTTGGTGCCTTCGCGGCAGGGAATGCACTTACCGCAGGATTCCGAAGTAATGAACTGCATGAAATATTTTGCCAGGTCGACCATACAGGTGTCCTCGTCCATGACCACCAGACCGCCCGATCCCATCATCGCGCCGACCTTCTTCAGATTTTCGTAATCAATCTTGGTATCCAGGAACTGTTCGGGCAACGCGCCGCCGGAAGGGCCGCCGATCTGAACGGCTTTAAATTTTTTATTACCGGGGATACCGCCGGCAATATCAAATACGATCTCCCGGATGGTCGTACCCATGGGTACTTCCACCAGTCCCGTATTGACAATATTTCCGGATAAGGCAAAGATCTTTGTCCCTTTGGATGCATCCGTTCCGATCCCGGCATACCAGTCCGCTCCCTTAGAGAAAATGACCGGAACGTTCGCGAAGGTCTCAACATTATTGATAATGGTCGGTTTACCGAAGAGACCCGATACCGCGGGGAAGGGAGGACGGGGACGCGGCATACCGCGGCGACCTTCTATACTGTTGATAAGGGCGGTCTCTTCGCCGCAGACGAAGGCACCGGCGCCTTTTTTGATCTTGAGCGTAAAATTGAATCCGCTTTTAAGAATATTTTTTCCAAGCAATCCGTAGCTCATCGCATCGGCGATGGTCTTTTCCAGGCGCTTGATGGCAAGCGGATATTCCGCGCGGCAGTAAACATATCCCACCGATGCGCCGATCGCATACGCGGCGATGATCATGCCTTCCACGACCCGGTGGGGATCGCCTTCAAGTACCGCGCGATCCATGAATGCACCCGGATCCCCTTCATCGGCATTACAGATCAGATATTTCTGATCGCTCTGCGCGTGATAGGCAAATTCCCATTTTTTGCCCGTGGGGAATCCGCCGCCCCCGCGTCCGCGGAGACCGGCGCGCTTGGTGTCTTCGATCACATCCATCGGGGATTTTTCCGCCAGTACGTTTGCCAGGGCAAGATATCCGCCGCGCGCCAGATACTGATCAATGTTCTCGGGATCGATCACGCCGCAATTCTCAAGAACGACCTTTTTCTGTATCTTGAAGAAGGGAATATCGTGGATGAGGGGAATGTCCGGCCACAGCGACGTGTCCGCATCGGGATATTTCCCCAGCGCTTTCTGAATGACCGGCTCTTTATGCACAATGGTACGTTCGATAATGGTATTGACATTTTCCGGGGTGACCCGTTTGTAGGATATACGCGGCAGACCGGGGACCTTCACATCCACGATCACCTCTTCGGCGCAGAAACCGACGCAGCCGACCTGTGTGAGTTCGGCATCGATCCCGTATTTTTCCAGTTCCTGTTTAAAGGTGTCATACACAGCCTGAGCACCGTTCGCCAGTCCGCAGGTCCCCATGCCGATCATGATGACCGGTTTGTCGGTATTCTCAAGTGACAGCCGGGATTTCAGCGCGGCAATGTCCTCACAGGAAACACCGGCGTGACTGCCATCGCAGGTGCCGCTGACGATCGAGGTGAATGTTTCCGCAGGTATCTTTTTGGATAATAATTCTTTGAATGATTGCATATGTTGCCTGCCTAGTCTTTATTTTTATATTCGTTGATCAGTTTATAGACCGATTTTCCGGTCAGGCCGCCGTAGTATTTATCGTCGATCACGATGACCGGTGCAATGCTGCAGGCTCCGATACAGGCGACGGTCTCGATCGTGAACTGCAGATCTTTTGTCGTCTCACCGGCGGAAATACCCAGTTCGGCTTCGAGGGTCTGCAGAATGTCCAGAGAACCTTTTACGTGACAAGCGGTACCGCGGCAGACACGGATCACGTGCTTGCCCAGCGGTGTAAGACGGAACTGATTATAAAATGTCGCTACTCCGTACACGCGGCTTGTCGGAACATTAAGATGTTTGGCTACCCGGATAATATCATCCTCGGGCAGATAACCGTGTATCTCCTGAACATCCTGAAGCATCGCGATCATATTCGATGCCTCATTTTTCGGATACTTTTTATAGATCGCCTCTGAACCCATACGACTCCTTTTTTCTTCGGTTTGACCCCATGTGAAAAGAACGCAGATTATAACCAATACCGCAACGGATATCAAGTAAAATAGGAAAAATATTAAGGGAAAGAAAGAAAGATAAAAGGAAGATGGAATATGGTAGACGGTAGACAGTAGACAGGAGCCAGAAGCCGGAAGCCAGAAGTAAGAAAATATCGCATAATAGATTCCGTCGCATAGCAAATCAACAAATCAACATTTTCTCAACGCCTCAACCCTCCTTCTCCGCCAGCTGGCGGATTCCAGCCTTCGCTCCGTTTTCCGGATCTATGGCTGACAAAGCGGCGGTACGACTTCAAAACATAGGTAACAAAAGCCCTTCAAAACATAGGTAACACTTTTGCAAATTTAGGCATAAGAAAAAGGAGAAAGATCTTATGCCTTGGAAGGAGCAAAATGTAATGGATGCCAGACGCGCATTTATTGATGATTACCTGGAGCACACAATGAGTTTTCAGCAATTATGTGAGCAGTACCAAGTCAGTACAAAAACCGGATACAAATGGCGCAAGCGTTTCTATGAAGGTGGTTACCCCGCACTGGAAGACATGTCGCGCCGACCTCATGGACATTTGCGGCAATTAAGTGAAGATGAAGTATGTAAGGTCATCAAGTTAAAAAAACGCTTTCCCGATCAGGGTCCCAAAAAGATCCATTCACATTATAACAAAGCCCACGCAAAGGAAATATCTCTGTCGAGTGTGGAACGCATTCTTGAAAAAGCCGGATACACAACAAAGCAAAAAAGAAGACAGATTCCAACATTAACACATTTATCCGGTATTTTGGAAGCTGAAGCCCCCAATGATATCTGGACCATTGACTTTAAGGGTCACTGGTTAGGCCGTGGGGGTCATAAATGTGAGCCATTCACGGTTACAGATCAATACAGTCGTAATATTCTTTACTGCCAGGCTCTTGCCAAAGGGGACACCGACCACGTAAAAGCTGTATTTATCGAGTTGTTTAAAGAGTTTGGATTACCAAAAGTTATTAAGAGCGACAACGGCTCACCCTTTGCTCACGCCATGTCACCCCGGGGAATTACGCGGTTGAGCAATTGGCTGATGAGCTTAGACATCAATCTTCACAGGATCCAGCCCGGTAAGCCCTGCCAAAACGGAAAACATGAACGCATGCACAGAGATTTGAAACGCATTGTTCAAAAAGGACCGAAATTAACCTTTAAAGAATATTCCGCAGCATTAAAGGAGTTTCAAACAGAATACAATGAACAACGTCCTCACGAAGCTTTAAATATGTGTTTCCCCTCTGATCTTTACCATAAATCAAATCGCAAATATGAAACACCATCAAAAGAAATCATTTACCCGGACGATCTTTTAGTTAGAAAAGTCAACATACACGGACAAATCAGATATCAAGGGCTGATTTACGCTATCTCAGAAACTTTATCCGGGTACCTCGTGGCTTTAAAAGAACTTGATAATGACCATTTCTCTGTTTATTTTTGTGACCAAATACTGGGGAATATTGATCTTAATTTAAAGCAATTCTTTCCGGATATGAGAGCTTTACAAATAGGAACAGATTATGAACAATCATAAACAATTTACCGGAACTTTAAACCTAAAAGTGTTACCTATGTTTTGAAGGTAAAGTGTTACCCATGTTTTGATTTTACAGGCGGGCAGGCACCTCAACAACTCAACACCTCAACGCCTCAACAACAAAAAAACACTGTCATGTCGAGCAGCCCGCCGGTGGCGGGATGAGAGACATCTATTCACGATGACAATGCCCTGATCCATGAACAAATCGATATCCGAACAAGGATTAACGATATGCGATTTGCGAAGGGGAAGAAAGGAAGATAAGAAGATAAGAGGATAAGAAGTTTAGTCAGCGGAATGAATAAATAATGATGGTGTAGGGACAAGGCATGCCTTGTCCGAATGGCAATTTGTCCGAAAGGGGAATTGTAATGATATCCGAACAAGGAACGCCGATATGCGATTTATGAAGTTGAGATGCCGTGGCACAGCAAATCAACAAATCAACAAATTAACAAATCAACAAACCAACATTTTCTCAACGCCTCAACATCTTAATATTGCTTGATTATTATTTAATATTTCTGTATGCTACAAAGTTGTAGGAAAATCCATAAAATTGAGGAGTATATATGTTATCAATTATGTTGCAAGCCGCCAACGGAGCTGCCGACGGTGCCGGCAGAGGCGGGATCATGAGTTTTCTTCCCTTTATCCTGATCATTGTCATTCTCTGGTTCCTGATGATCATGCCCCAGC
>CAZHTR010000031.1:0-5862 GCA_964535585.1 uncultured bacterium
TGACCTGATCGCAATGGGCAGTATTGACAGCTGTGGTGACTTCAGTTACGAGATCACCGCGCTGACGCCCAATACCCGCTACCATGTCCGCGCCTTCGTCAGCAACGAGGCAGGGACCGCCTACGGGGAGACACGTGAGTTCATGACCCTGGGCCTGCCGGAAGTTCAGAGTATTTCTGTGACCGATATCACACTTTACACCGCCATCCTGCATGCCGAACTTGTCGTAACGGGCAATCCCGCGCCCTCGGCGCACGGTTTCTGCCGGAATACCACCGGCGATCCGGATATCCGGGATCATGTCACCGATCTTGGCATGCGGGACTCGACGGGCGCTTTTACGGTGCAGATCGACAGTTTACAGCCGAACGGCATCTATTATATCCGTCCTTTCGCGACAAATACGGTCGGTACCGTATACGGAGAAACGATGAAATGCCGCACCCTGGGTCCACCCGTACTCGGCGGGATCTCCGTTGCGGATATCGGACTGAGCACCGTCACGGCGAATTCCGGAATGACCCTCACGGGCAATCCCCTTCCCTCCGCGCACGGTTTCTGCTGGAATACCGCCGGCGATCCGCGCATCGGAGATGCTCATACGGACCTTGGAGCCGTGGACAGTACCGGTATTTTTTCCGCCATCATAACAGACCTGCTATCCAATACGCAGTACCATCTGCGCGCTTACGCCATCAATACGGTGGATACCGTTTACGGTGAAACGATCCCCTTCACGACCCTGGGGAATGCCTTGTTCACGGATATCGCCGTGAACGATATCGGACTGAACCATGCTTTCGCCTCTGCAGCATTAATTGATCCCGGAAATCCCACTCCGGAGGAACACGGTTTCTGCTGGGGTACGAACATGGATTCGCTGATCCATTCGCTTGCACTGGGAGCGCGGGACTCGGCCGGGACCGTCGCGGCGGAGATCACGGGACTCCTGCCGAACACTATGTATTATCTGCGGGCTTATGCTTCCAATGAAAACGGGACCGTCTCTTCCGACAGTCTGCCGTTTATGACCCTCGGAGCACCGTGTATCACAACACTTCCGCTTGCCGGCATCGGTCCTGACAGCGCGCTTGCCTATGGTGAAATAATTTTACCCGGCAATCCCCCTGCCACGGCACACGGTTTCTGCTGGAATACCGCCGGCGATCCGCGCATCGGAGATGATCATACGGACCTTGGAACCGTGGACAGCACCGGTGTTTTTACCGCGGTGATCCCGGACCTGGTATCCAATACGCTCTACTATCTGCGCGCTTGGGCCATTAATGCAGTTGATACGGTTTATGGTGAAACGATCCCCTTCACGACCCTGGAAACCGCGATCGCGGAGGGTCTCCCCTCAAGTTATATCCTGTCCCAGAACTACCCCAACCCCTTCAATCCGACGACCACTCTGCAATACGGCTTGCCGGAAGCATCCGACGTAGATCTGATGATCTTTGACATCACCGGCCGAAAGATCAAAAGCTGGCATGTCAATAATCAGCAGGCTGGCTGGCATAAGATCATCTGGAATGGCACCAATCAGTCAGGACAGCATGTCTCGACCGGGGTTTATATCTATTCTTTAAGAGCAAGTGATCCTTCGGCAGGCTCAGGACAGGTTTTTGTTGATACCAGGAAGATGGTGTTCATGAAATAAATTTTGTGTGCAGGGAACAACCACCTGTATGCGGCAGCCTTCTTGATCTGCGTAGCACCTCGAATCCGCCGGCTGGCGGAGTAGAGGGGGCGAAGCAGCATGTCTGTTCTCTGTAAAGAATCAATGCCTTTTTTATACCCCCGTTTCCACCTTCGTTGTTTCTTGTACCCGAAATCTTCATCCTTCAAATACCTGAAGACAAATATCCTGCATAGCATCTCTGTGGAAGAGGCTCACGGTTATAAAGTATTCCCGCAGATATTCCTCATTTTTTTAACGAATACTTTTTAAATATTTAATATATTACAAAGACAGTATTTTTAATTTACGCGAAGAATTATCAGATTTTCAACCCGGGGCACAGACATCAATGCTTAATGAATATCGTACGGAAAAAATCGATCTTAAAAAAGAAGATCTCGAATCATTCGCAGAACTTATTACGCAGGCATTCCTCTCGGACGCGCTTGCACAGAAAGAGGGAACAACGGTTGTTTTCAATACCATGACCTTCCGGAGACTCTTTGGTTCACCGCATCTTAAAGATCAGCTGATCATAAGAGTCATTCATGAGCCCAGCGGTAAAATCGCGGGATTTATGGGGGGATTGCCGCGAGACCTCTGTTTCAATGAAAAAAAGAACGATCTCAAGCAACGTAAACAGGTCCGGGTCATGGTCCCTTCCTGGGCTGCGGTACATCCCGATCATAAACGAAAAGGGGTTGGCTCCTTGATGGTCTCGAAATTCATCGAAGAAATAAGCGCACGCGGATATGCCTTCAGCTATGCCATCTTTGAACCCGGGCAAAACGGGATTGACCTCGGGAAAGCAACCGCCGATCGCAATTCGGCCGTAACATCGATAAAATGGTTTGATATCAAATGGTTTATTATCCGGATTTTTGATATTCCCGCTGTCAAAAATGTGATGAAGCTGAAATTTTATGAAAGAGTGATCATCCGGCTCGTATCTCCACCCCGCACACCCTCTCCCAAACTCCTGAAAAACGGTCACAAGATCAGACTTTACAAACCGGAAGATAAACAAAGAATATTTGAGCTTCTTGATGAATATGCTTCAACCAAAAACGTCGCGATCATAAAGAACCGTGAAGACCTCGACTGGTACATGGACCAGCCCGGAATTATCTGCTGTGTACATGAAGATCATTTGGGTATGGTCAACGGTTTTGTACTGGCATGGGAATTCAACTTCGCGGGATTCGGCAACATCATTCCTTTCGGATGGCTTGATCTGATAAATATCGATCACCTTACTCAAAGAAGTGCTGCTGATCTTATCCGTTTCTTTAATGTTCAGGCGAAACAAGCGGGGTGGAAGGGTGTCCAAACGCCTTATATACCCTACTTCCCCATCAAACCCTTCCTGGGGGCCAATTACCTTACTTTCCCGAAGAAAATGATCGTCCAGGTCTTTGGATTGAAATATTCTGACTTTTCTCATTTCAGAACTGCTCCCGATACCTGTTTCTTAGACTGGCGATGAAATGTGCAAATCATGGGGTGTACATCGTTTTATATTTGTTAAGATGTTCATTACCAATCGCATCGTTCATCGTTTATCGTTAAAAAAACGCTTCATGCGCCCTGATTTGAGTATTGATGCTGGTTTTGGGATGTGCTTGATTGGCGGATGTATATTGCTTGATTGAAAGACCGGTTACACAAAATATTTTACACCCTCAGCATTTTTTGTTTTACCTTATAATTATTGTTTTACTTCTATATTAAATGCAGCCTTATCTTTGATTTTTTATGGGCCAAATGGTCACCAAAGAATATCATCGCCTTTAATTATTTCCAGTTCAGTTCTGAATCTTTCTACGGATATATTGGCATAAACCGCCGCTGCGGTCTGGAAAAATATCGGATTGCGGTTAGCGTCATTCAAACCCCAGTCGTGCCAGTTCGGCGAAGGATATAATTGTATAGAGGTCCCTTTGGATGATATCATTCGTCCGCTATCAAGATTGCCGAAAAAATACATATGATCCCCTTCTCCTGCAAGCTTACCCGGTTCGTCACGTGTAATCCTTCCATCCGTCGCATCGGCGGGTATCCATCCGTAACCGGGAATATAAAATTCATTCCATACATGATAGTTCTTTTTTGCCGCACAGCACCAATGTCCGTTCGCTACGCGTGCCGGAATGCCGACACTTCTGCAAAGAGCGACAAATATCAGACTGTATGAACCGCAATCTCCCGTACGGCGCGGAAGACAATATTGTATCCCGCGGTCCGGAGGATAGACATAATCAATGCTGTCCACACACCATGTATAGATCTTCTGTGCTTGGTACCAGGGTTTTTTTTCATCTCCGACGATCTGGTCGGCCAGCCGGATGATATCCGGCGTTAACTCAATATACTCCTGCGTGCGGGTATAGTATCTGTATAGCGGGTCTTCGGTATCATAGGTCCCGACTTTCTTCGGATCGACCTTAAATGCAGTTTCATATGCGGTAAACCGAACATGCCGCGTGATCTCAATATCCTTCCCGTCCTGTATCAAGGCAGAAAGATCCCAGTATTCGATAAGGTTACCGTCCGGATCTTTCGAGATGACCGTGTCCGGTGCAGGATGGATAGAAAGGATCTCCATATCCCGCTGATTGGGATAATTCCCCTGTCGTGCAATATATAGAAGGAGCGTTGGCGCCGAATTCTCCTTTTTCATTTTCCAGGTAACCGGCATTTCCGAAAACTCATGCATGGTTACCGTATTGGACGGATTGATCTTGATCCCGCTGATCCTGTATGTCATTTTTAATTCCACTTCCCTTGGATTGATAAAATGTTCGTTCATACCGGAATAATCCTTTCTTGCTGTACATGCGACAAATAAAAAGATCCATGTGATTGTAAACAATAATATAGTCCGCTCAATGAACTTCATATAAAACCTTTCATGCTTATTAAAAGAATCAAAAACGATCTATAAGGTATCCATTGTGTGATCATTATCACATATTTACCCGGATTTTCTTATTTTTTTAACGATGCTCCGGATATATGGGCTAGATTAAAGAACTATGTGCAACTTTTCCTCTTTCAACTAATACCTCATTCGGATTAATAATAACTGCTGTTGATGACCGCTTTCCATTTATCCTCCCCTTTATTTATTATAAAAGTACGAAATTAAAAAGTCTTTATCAAGGAGGAATGAGAAATTTCCACCTTGCCTTTTCCGGGCGGCCTTTATATTCGCTATAGAACAGCAATTCTCTTGCGAGTTTCGCCCGGTTTTCTTGCAAGTTGTTTGGGAAATGTTGTGAGAAGTGGAAAGATTATACTAATATTTTAAGGTGTACGATTTTGGGGAAGAAGGTCAGCATCGTATATGCTGCCTAAAAACTAACCACTGCATTCAAACTGATTACATTACATTGCATACCCGTTATATTTCACAAAAAACCGTACTAAAACAACAAACCCTGTAAACTGTTGTTTACAGGGAAGTTAAGTGGTGGCTCCCTGCTTCGCCAAGGCTTCGCAGGACGAGCCGGCAGGAATTTCCCATGGGGACCCCTAAGGGGGAACCAGCCCGCCTACGTCAAGACTACGGCGGATAGACTCTACAAGGATTTTCAGTACTTAAAATTCATTGTATCCATGCGGATTTCGGGTAAAGAGGTGCCTGTCCGGCGTAGTCCCGATATGCTTCGGGACGAAGACGGAACCAAATACTGCCCGGTAAATAAAAAAGCGCTTAATACGCCCTGATGTTTAGTACTGATGCGGGTTTTGGGATGTTGTTTGATTAGTGGATAAGAATTGCTTGGTTAAAAGATAATTTACACAATATTTTGCACACTCCCGGTACCGACGCCGAGGAAAGAGGCTTGATTTATGTTTGACGTCAGAGAAAAGTGGACAGTTTGAGGTAAGAAGGCAAGGGATGCTTAGTGTCTGTTTTGCCTTTGTACTTTTGCCTTGCATTAAAAAAGCCCTTGTTAAAAACAAGGGCTTTTTTAATGGTGGCTTCCTGCTTCGCCAAGGCTACGCAGGACGGGACGCCACTCCTTTTCCCCCACTCTCCCCCTCGGAAATTGAAATGATGCAGGACAATATTTTATTTCATAATAAACAAAAACCCCACATCAACTGTGGGGTCAAAGGAGTGGCTCCGGCCGGAATTGAACCAGCGACACAGGGATTTTCAGTCCCCTGCT
>CAZHTR010000032.1:0-2015 GCA_964535585.1 uncultured bacterium
AAAATGTTACCAATCTTATCTCTTGGTAACATACAAGGGGTTGAATAACAGTAAAGAAAAGCACCTCTCCCAACCAACCCCGACGGGGTTGAATAACAGTAAAGAAACAAAACAGCCATCGAAACGCCGGGCGGCGTCCGATGACTGTTTCTCGGAAAGAGGTAGAGGGTTTTTATTATTTACGTCTGAACAGTCTCCGGGTGAATGCGGGAACATCCAGATCGTTACTTTTATTTTCGTCAAGCGGAAAGATCGTATCACTGTGGTGGAAAGATTCGCCGAAGACCGGTATATCAGTTCGGGGTGTTTTCGGTGTGGGGTTAAATATACTGATCTGTTCCTTTTCCCTCATTAATGATTCTTCAGCTTCGCTTGCATTATAGATCGGGGGTTGAGTATCCGGCAGTACACTTCTGGGGATACTCTCATTATCATTTCGGTTATTGCTTTCCGTGTGTTTCATATTGAAACCGGTCGCGATCACCGTTACCAGCAGTTCGTCATCCATTTTCGGATCGATAAGCGCGCCGAAAATGATATTGGCGTCTTTACCCGCTTCTTCACGGATCATGGACATGGCTTTATGAATTTCTTTGATTTTCATATCATGTCCGCCGGTAAAATTGATCAATAATCCCTGGGCGCCGGAAATGGAATTGTTTTCCAGCAAAGGACAATGGATAGCATTTTCCGCAGCGCGGACGGCACGGTCCGGACCGCTGCAACGGCTGACACCGATTACGGCGGGACCTTTTCGGTTGATAATGGTCTTAACATCCGCGAAATCAAGATTGATCAGACCACGTTTGGTGATCAGGTCCGAAATACCGGATGTTCCCTGGTTAAGGATAGAATCCGCGATATAGAAAGCGTCTTCAAAGGGTGTATCGTCATCTACCACATCAAAGAGCTTTTCATTGGGTATCACGATGAGAGTATCTACATGTTCGCGTAGTCGCTCAATACCCTCAGCCGCTTGCCGCATGCGCAGATCGCCTTCGAATTCAAAGGGTTTGGTCACAAATCCCACCGTTAATGCCCCGGAGTTCTTTGCGATCTCCGCGATCACGGGTGCAGCACCGGTACCGGTACCGCCGCCCATGCCGGCCGTAATAAAGATGAGATCGGTATCGCGTACCATATCTTCCAGGCGATCTTTACTTTCCAGTGCCGCCTGATAACCGATCTTGGCGTTCGCTCCGGCTCCCAGTCCGCGCGTAAGATTTGCTCCGATCTGAATTTTGATCTCGGCAGGATTTTCATTCAAAGCCTGCGCATCCGTATTTACCGCGATAAATTCAACATCCTTCAGATCTTCTTCGATCATGCGCTGAATGGCATTTCCGCCTGCGCCTCCAACGCCAATTACCTTGATCCTGGCCCGTTGGTCCTGTAATCCGTCGTATTCGATTAACATATGTCCTCCATAGTTATTATTTTCAATTGTTGTTCTTAAAAGAATTCCGATAAACGTTCTTTTATTTTATTCCATAATGTCATTTTTGATTGCCCGGAAGGGAATTTCGGTTTGATGTGCCGCCGGTTGGCCGAATACAGCAATCCGATCGCCGTCGCGTAATCCGGCGTATATTCCTCTTTTTCCAGTCCGTTCAGATGGATCGGATAACCGATCTGGCAGTTCATTCCGAACATCTCCATTGCCAGTTGGTCGATCCCGCGCAACAAGGAACCCCCGCCGGTCAGAACAATACCCGCATTCAGGGGAGCGCCTTTGATATGTTCACGGGTGAACATGAATATCTCACGGATCCGTGCTTCCATATATTCCGATAGCTGGACCGAGTTCAGAGCGATATCCACCTTGCCGTTGACGGGTTTGATATAGAATTCACGTACACCTTCCATCTTGGCCATTTTAGCGGTAGCCCATCCGTATTGTTTCTTAATGCGCTCGGCTTCAAGATATGAGGTCTGGACCAGCGATGCGATGTCGCGTGTGATGATCTCACCGCCGAAACCGACAATACCCGTATTGGCAAGATGACCGTTACGAA
>CAZHTR010000032.1:2115-5670 GCA_964535585.1 uncultured bacterium
ATGATCTCACCGCCGAAACCGACAATACCCGTATTGGCAAGATGACCGTTACGAAAAATAGTTATATCCGTTGTCCCGCCGCCGATATCGATCAGACAGACTCCGAGATCTTTTTGATCATAGGTAAGCACAGCTTCCGCCGAGGCAAGAGGTTCAAGGATAATATCATTCACATTCAGACCGGTCTTTTGCACGGAGTTGACCAGGTCCCTCGCGTTATTGATCGCGGCAGTTATCACATGTGCTTTGAGCGTCAATTTATTGCCGGACATGCCCAGCGGGTTCTTGACCACCATCTGGTCGTTAATAATATATTCCTGGGGTATGATATGAATGATCTCGCGGTCGATACCGATATTGATGTTCTTTATGGATTCTTCAAGCCGGATCTTATCCTTTTCATCGATAATATTGATCTTTTTTGTATTGTCCGGCCGATTAATGGAGATCGCGTGTTCCGCTTCGATACTGCGTATGTGATCTCCTGCGATACCGACCGTGACACCACTGATTTTTTCCAAACCTGCTTGTTTGATGGCTTCCGACACGGCTGCCTCAATAGAGGCGCAGGTTTGATCGATATCGATGATAACTCCGCGTTTCATACCCGATGAGGGAACTTTTCCGATTCCGCGGATGCGGTATTCGGAAACGCTGCGGTCGTATTCACCCACGATGGCGCAAATTTTCGTTGTTCCGATATCCAGTGCGCTTAAAATGATCTTTTCGTTCATATTTACACTCATTGTTAATCCCGTACAATTACCTGACCGTTATATCGTAAACTGACGTATTTGAAACGGCGTATATCCGTCTGTTCTTCCTTCATTTTTGTAATGAATGCGTTCAGAATATCAACCCGTTCCTCAAGATCCTCGTTTCCCAGGTAGATCGGCGGATAAGATCGATCCTTACGAATGATCCAGCCCCGGTTCCTGTCCCATGTAATATCATTGCAGTACTCGCAGATCGCAGGTCCGAATTGCTGCATATAGTTCATGAAATGGATCGCATGCCGTATGTCCGGATGAAATGTCGCTTTTCCCGGTTCCACGGCAAGGTTCGGGTCAATACCGCTGATCACAGGAAGTCCCTCCAGAGAATAAGAAGAGGGAAGGGGCAGGATCGTGGCAAAAGCATCCATTGCGTACATCTCCCGCAGTTCCAGTAAAGCGACCGGTTGACGTTCTATCACGTAAATATGAACCGCATCCGGGAATTTTCGGCTGATATAAGCGTTAAAAATATACGGTTCGTCAATTAACTGATCGATGGCGCTTGCCAGATCGAGTTCGAACATGCCCGCACCGCGTTTGATTCCGCTGATATGCGTGATATACCTGTCATCCAATTCATGCTGGCCGTGCACGATGATCTGTTTGACCTTGAAAACCTGTTGATAGCCGCAATAGATCATAGCAAGGACAAATAGCATGATGACGATCATTATATTCAGTCCGATATGGAGAAAATGCCTGTGATGTGCGGGATCAGCGTGCATGGTATTCCTTATATAGTGCGTCCGAAACTTTCCAGATATCTCCGGCACCCAGGGTGAGGATAAGATCACCGTCGCGGATCTCCGGGATCAGGGCAGCAGGAACATCGGACATATGATGAATATTGATGACCGGGGTATATCCGCCTTCTTTCATTTTATGAACGATCATATCACTGTTTACGCCGCTGATGGGAGCCTCTCTCGCCGGATAGATATCCACAAGATAAACTTTATCCGCCTTTTGCAGTGAACGGGCAAAACCGTCCGCGAAATCACGTGTTCTGCTGTAAAGATGAGGTTGAAATATAGCGATGATGCGGCGTTCGGGAAAACGGGTGCGCAACGCGTTAAGCGTCGCCGTTATTTCCGTAGGATGATGCGCATAATCATCATAAAAGAGTACATCTCCGTGCTGGTGGCGTAATTCACAACGCCGCTCCACGCCGGAATACGCGAAGATACCTTTTCCGGCATCGACGATATTCAGATGCATCAGATATGCCGTGACAAGCGCAGCACTTGCGTTGAGTACGTGGTGTAAACCGGTTTCCTTGACCTGAAAGTGACCGATAAGTTCATTTTTAAAGTAAAGATCGAATGCGGATCCCGGCTTGTAGGTGATATTGCTTATACGGAAATCGGCACAGGGATGCGTACCGTAGCTGACCCATGGACGATCAATAAAAGGGATAAGACTGCAGGCACCGGGATCGTCATGACAAAGAATAACGGAGCCGTTCTCGGGTATACTGTTCGCATATTCAAGAAAGGCGTTCTTCATGTCGTCGAGATCTTTGTAAATGTCAAGATGATCGGCGTCCACGTTGGTGATAACGGCCAGGGTGGGTGGCAATGCCAGAAAGGTGCGGTCAAATTCATCGGCTTCAAAGATGACACAGGTCTTGGAATCCATGAGTGCGTTCGTTTTCAGGTCCTTAATGATGCCCCCAATAAAAAGAGAAGGATGCGATCCGCAGGCAGTCAGCGCGGAGGCGATGATCGACGAGGTTGATGTCTTGCCGTGTGTACCTGCGACACCGATACGGATGGGCCAGACAGAGAGAAGCATACCCAGAAATTCCGCCCGCCGGATACATTTGATCCCCAAACGTTCCGCTTGTTTATATTCGGGGTTGTCTTTCTTTATTGCCGAAGAGTAAACGACAATATCGGGATCCACGACATTATCGCGATGATGCCCGATCGCTATTTCCGCGCCAAGCGAACGCAAATGTTCCGTAATCGTACTTTCAACGGTATCTGATCCGCTGACACGGAAATCAAGCCGCAGCAGCACATCCGCAATACCGCTCATGCCAATACCGCCGATCCCGATCATGTGGATATGCTTGATCGACCCGAAGATACTTGTGATCCTGTTCTCTTTCATATTAACTCCAGGCATAAAATGATCTTAAATTGTTTATGATCGTCCGTGCGATGATCTCCGCGGCATCCTCATCACGCCGGGGAAATGCATCGGCCATCGCTTTCAGGTGTTCCGGATCCCGGATCATGGCGTTTAGAATGGGCGTGACGGGATTGTCCGGGAAGTCTTTTTCCTCGATGACCACAGCACAACCGAGGGCTTCAAGTGCTTTTGCATTGTAAAACTGGTGATTACCTGCAGCACCGGGTAAGGGAATGAGAATGGCCGGTACGCGTATTTTCTCAATTTCGGCAAGGGTCAGCGCGCCGGCACGGGAAATGACCATATTTGCAGCCGAATATGCGGCTGACATGTTCTCGATATATGGTAAGAGATGTATGGCACGGTGTTCACCGAATTGATGATGCAGCATGTCATAGCTGATATTGCCCGTCTGCCACAGGACCTGGATCTTGTATTTATAGATCCAGGAGATGATCCGTTTGGAAATATAGTTATTGATATTCACGGAACCCTGACTCCCTCCGAAAATGAAGAGCGTAAGTGTCTCCGGATCCAAGCCCAGACATTCCCGGGCATCACGCGTATCTATGCGCGTGATATCCCGACGGACCGGATTTCCGCTTTTAATGTAGAGGATATCATCCTTCATATGTTCTTTGAC
>CAZHTR010000033.1:0-5049 GCA_964535585.1 uncultured bacterium
CCCTTACTCCCTTACTCCCTTACTCCCTTACTCCCTTACTCCCTTACTCCCTTACCCTCTTAAACTCTTAAACATTCTTCGAGATCATTCGCAAAAATTCTTCCCTCGTTTCCGCTTCATCGTGGAATTCCCCCAGGACGGCACTGGTGGTCGTGATGGATCGCGATTTTTGCACACCGCGCATCTGCATACACATGTGGCGGGCTTCCATGACCACGCCCAGTCCTTTGGGTTGAAGAATTTCGAAAAGCGTGTCCGCGATCTGCTGTGTCAGTCGCTCCTGCAGCTGTAATCGGCGGGCGAACATGTCCACAATGCGGGGGATCTTGGAAATGCCCAGCAGTTTTTTATCGGGGATATAACCGATATGCGCCACCCCGAAAAAGGGAAGCAGATGATGTTCGCACATGCTGTAGAACTCGATATCCCGCACGATGACCATCCCGCGGGCGTTCTCTTCGAACAGGGCGCCGTTGATGACATCCCGTACATTCTGATCGTAGCCACGGGCAATATATTCCCAGGACTTTGCCACCCGTTCGGGCGTTTTGACCAGTCCCTCGCGCCTGGTATCTTCGCCCAGTTCCAACAGCAATTCATGTATGAGTTTTTGAATTTTATCCTTATCCATGTATCTTCCTCTGTTTCAGGCGTAAATGTAAGCGAAACGGAGGGATTATACAAAAGAAAAAAAGAAGCCGGAAGTCAGAAGCAAGAAACAAGAAACAAGAAACAAGAAACAAGAAAATATCGCATAATAGATCCTGTAGGGAGCAGGCATGCCTGCTCCGGCCGGAAGATTTTTATAAGCGGAACATACGTTCGTCAAAAGGAAAATCATCCACGGAAAGGATCCTGATCTTATCAAGATCAGGATGATCGGGGTTGATGAGATAGTTGTAGTCCCCGGGTACGATGGCCGACGGGACCTGCAAAACACATGCCGAATGCGATGCGATGAAATCATCCCCGATCGCCCGCGTTTCCGATATGCCGCGATCTCTTATCCAGTCCGCAGAAAGTGTATCGATCCCGACCGTATTCCGGCTCAGCGTATCCGGTATATCAATGCTCATCATAACATAATTATAGGGGAGGATGCCGGAAGGCAGATGTACATACGCTTCCAGCAGGGACAATGCCCGGCTGCCGGAGGTGTAAACCATCCCGGTTCCTTTGGAATTCCAGTGTCCGCCCGCTAAAGCGGCACCGGCGCCGGAAAGAGCATCCGCATATTTTCTTTTGCATAAACGGTAAACCCGCATCAGGCAAAGATCCCATGCTCAATGCGCGTGAGTTCGTCAAGGACCAGTTCTCTGCCGTAGGAAGTGCTTAACAGATCGATGGGCCGCATATCACCAAAGGCGGGAATGGTGGAATACAACCACGGTTTGAAGATTCCCATTTTTCCGAATACGTCGATACCCCGTTCAAGGACTTCCATCATACCGATGATCTTCTCGGATTGTGAGGTTTTAAAGGGTTTGTTGGCTTGTTTGTGCCTGTCAAGGGTCTTGATGGAAACATCAAGGAAATTAGCCCACTCGTTTTTGGTAAATGGTGTTTTATCCTGCATGGTCTCAAAGAGGGAATAGGATAAGCCCGACATGATAAGCCGATTCAGTTGGATCTTATTATCGAAAAGATTGCGATATCCTACGGCGGCAGCATCATGTACCTGCTGTTTATCCAGGGTGTCAAGCATTGCATATAAAAGCCTTTCCGGCTCTTTATGGATCTTGATTTCTTTGTTCATCGTGCCTCCGGTCATATGTCTGTAATATAGGGACAAATGTCCGTTTTGGCAAGAAATAATTATTTTTTGAGATTGAAATTGAGGTGAGCTTTCTTCCCAAAGATGCAGGGACGCGTGCGCATCAGGGACACGGCGCGGCATGTCCATGCTTTTCCAATTATCTGCTTGCAATAATTCTGTTTTTTTTTAAAATTGTATGGTTAAAAAAATATATACTCAAAACCGTCGGAGCTGAAATGAAAAAGCACCTAATTTTCTTTATCGCTTTTACTCTAATATCCTGCAATTTATTCAATC
Organism: uncultured bacterium; assembly: GCA_964535585.1. Taxonomy (GTDB): domain Bacteria; phylum Fidelibacterota; class Fidelibacteria; order Fidelibacterales; family Fidelibacteraceae; genus M50B103. The sequence continues at coordinate 2,054 of CAZHTR010000033.1, forward strand.
CCCCGGGTGGATCGGTCATTGACATCACTTATGAGAAACAAATACTGGAAGATGTCAGTGTGGTATCCATTGCCTTTGAACGTGACGGCACCGCCTGGATGGGAACCCTGGGAGGATATGAGACCGGCCTGATACGTTATGGCACGGATAACACGGCCTCATTTTTCACTTCTCAAAATTCCATCCTCAGCGATTCAAGTACAATATGGGATATAGCTGTCGATAGCGATGCAAGGGTCTGGATAGCCAATGAAGGTTTGGTCTGCTATCAAAATGGGTCCTTTACACGCTACGATTCTTCAAATTCCCCTATTTCTGTGAATAATAATGTCCGCTCGATCGCGATCGACTCGAACGATAAGATCTGGTTTGTAGCCGGAGGACTGATCTCTTATGACAATCTTGAATTCACCGTTTATACGACCGCTAATTCCGATCTTCCTTCTGAGCTAATACGGGATATTAAAATTGACAATGATAATAATATCTGGCTTTTATATCCCGATATGATATGCAAGTTCGATGGTGATACCTGGACAAGCTACTCAAAAAGTCAATTGGATTTAAACTCAGCCCCGGGCATGTTGGGAGATATCGATATCAATTCCGAAAACGTGATCTGCGGAATTTTAGATTATTCATTATCAAGTTTGAGCTCTCCTGCAGTAGGTAAGCCCGTGGCCTTTACCTTTGACGGTATAACTTCCAATGTGGCACTGGGAGACAGTAGCTCATACTTCATGAGCATATTTATTGACAGTGATGATAACATCTGGTGTACGGGTATTCATAGCGAAATACGTGTTTATAATGCGGATAATCTGAATGTGTTCTCCAAACATGATCTGGATCATTCTCCTTTTACGATCAAGGAATCGCCCGATGGGAAGATCTGGATCTCCGGGGGAGACGACGGCGTTTATATTTATCGCAGATAGATCCTCCACCTGATGCTGTCTGAAAGAATGTCGAGTCGTCGAGGTGTCTAGGCGTCGAGATCTGTTGATATCCGTTAAAATTCAACATTTAAGATTCAAAATTATTCAAGGTTCAAAGATCAAGGTTCAAAGAATGTCGAGGTGCTGCGCCACGGCGCTGTGCCAGGCCGTAGTTCCGATTTATTGGAACGGAGGCTGGAAGTTTTCTTGACCTGCGTAGCCCTTCGAAGCATTAGCGTAGAAGGGGCGAAGCAGGTGACGAAGCCGGGTCGAGGTGCCAGCCCTCCGAAGCCTTGGCGTAGGAGGGTCTGGCTGTCGAGATACTAAAGACAATCCTGTATATCCTGCCGCGTCCTGCGAAGTCCGCAGTCAGCGGACGAAGTGGGGTAATCCTGTCGATAAGTCCATCCCGTTCATCCTGTCCCACAGGGATCGCCATCGTATGATCCCGTCAAATGAAAAAATCCATTTATTTTTATTCCATTCCCACCGTCAAATCCTTATATTTGCTAAAAATCAGCAGTATGGAACACAACAGCAACAAGGGAAGAAGCAAATGATGAAACAATATCAAGATTTATCCTTGAACAGTAAATTTATGGGCCGTACGCTTTCCGTGATCAACGATCTGTCGTTGGATGAACAGGATTATCTTTACAGTTATACGCGTCGGCTGAAAGAAGCGGTGCGTTCAAAATCGGACCTTTCACCTTTTAAGATCGACGATCCGAACGTAGGAGCGTATCTGGTATTTGTCGAACCCAGCACGCGTACAAAGGAGTCCTTCCTGAACGCCGTGAAATTCCATCATATAAAAACGAATATTTTTGATGCCGTAAGCTCATCGTTCAATAAGAAAGAAAGCTATTCCGATACCTTCCGGATGCTGACGACATACAGTCCGTATTCGCTCTTTATCATCCGGACCAAACTCGAAGGTGTCACGCGCTGGCTGGATTACGATCTGGGATTGTTCGCGGAACGTCTTGGAATACAAAAACCCGCGATCATCAACGGGGGAGACGGCAAACACGAACATCCCACGCAGGAGATCCTGGATGAGTACACTTTTCTCGAACAGAACAATTTTGACCGCAGCAACATACACATTGCACTGGTCGGGGATCTTAAACACGGACGTACGGTACACTCCAAAGCGAATGGCCTGAAGATCTTTAAGAATGTTCGCGTGGATCTGATCGCTCCGGAAGAACTGGCAATGCCGGAATACTACAAACACAAGATGGAGCTTAACGGATTCAGCGTTCGGGAATTTGAATCCCTGGACGCCTATCTTGCACAGGGATCGGTTGCGCCCATCTGGTATTTTACCCGCCTGCAGCTCGAACGTATGGGCGAAGATGTGCTGCAGCATGTCGGGCGACTGACCCGCTCGGTGACCTTCCGCAAGGAATGGATCGACAAAATGAAAGAGGGTACGAAATTCTATCATCCCTTGCCGCGTAACCGGGAATATCCGACCATCCCGTTCTTCCTGGATAAAACGCCGCTCAGCGGCTGGGACCTGCAGGCGATGAACGGGTATTACACCCGCGCGATCCTGATCGGTATGCTGGGAGGACGTTTGGGAGCTGATTTTAAAGGGGAATCGCCGGACTTTAGCAAAAAAAAGATACACTATATTGAAGAAAAAAAGCATTTCACCAGCGTAAAAAAAGAATATAAGATCGGAACGAAACCGGTGGATGACGGGATCGTGATCGATCATATCGGAAAAGGGGAAGATATCAGTACGATCTGGGAGCACATCTATAAAACACGAAGGATCCTGGGACTGAATGTGGTCAGTTCTCACGGGGTGTATTTATCCCATAAAGACGGTTTGTATAAAGGTGTTCTTTCATTGCCCGATCTCGAAGAGTTCGATCTGATAAAAATGAAAAAACTATCCGCGATCGCACCGGAATCGACCCTGAATGTGATACGGAACGGGGTCGTTATTAAGAAGATAAGGGTCCATTTCCCGCCGAAGATCTATGATTTTGACGAGATCAGTTGTAAAAATCCGGATTGTATCTCGCATCCCGCGCATTGCGA
>CAZHTR010000034.1:0-4687 GCA_964535585.1 uncultured bacterium
CCCGATGCATCCTGCATATACGCGGATGTATATGTGGTCGTGATCAGATTGGAACCGAGGGTGATCACCCCTTCGAGGGTCTTGATCTGTCCGGTAACACTCGTAAGATTGGCATGGATGTCCGAGATAGGAGTGATCGCACCGGCGACGATCGTCCGGTAAGTGCTGGATTTGCTCGAGAAGGATCCGTTTTTATCCTCGACATTATATTCCAGGATAAGGTTACCCGAACTCAGTGAGGGGATCGTACCCGCCCAGGTGCTGCCGCTTTCCAGCCACATATCGGTACTGTTGGCCAGTGTGCCGCCCGTACCGTACCAGATCTTTACATTGGTGGCTGCGGGAACATCATCCCCGGGTGTGATATCGATGTTCACACCGATCTCACTGCCCGAACGCGGGAAATCGGTATTCAGTGACATATTGGAATAAGTATAAGCCAGCGCGCCGGTCGTATGTGAACCCAGGTCACCGAAATAATCTATGTCCATCACGATCCACTCGGAATTCTCTTCGCTGGTGCCGGCCGAGGAGGCCCAGTCGGGGTTCCCGGCGGAAATATGCGGTTTCCGGATCAGAGTATGATCTTTACCCGCGCCGGTAATGCCGGCAACGTTAAAATCTGCGGCGCTGGTGTGATCGCCGACAACGTCGACCATCACCCATGTCGTTCCGCCGTCCGGGCTCCATTCGAGTCCGCGGGCATCGTTCCCGTTGTGGTGTACAACACTGGGATAGTCCAGAAGTTCATCCGCGTCCGCGTGATTGAACAGACTGGTGGATGTGCTGCTGTTCAGAATGACCCATACGGCACCGCTGGTAAGGGTCGCCCCTTCGGGGAAATAATGATAGTACTGCCATCCGCCGCCATCATTGGACTGCGCGATGCGAAATTCGTCCAGACTGACCGTGCCGCCGCTGCCGTTATAGATCTCAAGCGCTTTGTTATTGCTGCTGCCTTCAATGTATTCACTGAAAAATACGGTATTTAAAATGTTTTCCCGTACGGTGACATAGACCGTATCACGATCCGTAAGTCCGGTGCTGTCCGTTACAAGTAATTCGAATGAAAGATCAGTGTCTGCCGAAGGTGCGGTAAAGGTAGTTGTAACAGCATTGCTGTTGGCAAGTGTGACCGACGTACCACTGAGCTGTGTCCACAAATAGGTTTCGATATCATCGTTCGGATCGGAACTTGCAGAACCATCCAATGTAACGGTTTCATCGTATAGCACAAATTGATCCTGACCCGCACGTGCAGTGGGAGGATACGGTGTGTCGGGTGAAAAAGCCGTCCAGGCAATATTGTCAATGGTCACCTGCCCGTCGCCATTGTTCACGTTGATGAATTTTATCACAAAATTCCCAGCCACGTTAACGATGATCTCGCCGGAGTTTTTTACGCTGCCTTGTTCCGAACTGGAAGTTACCACGGCCACCTCAATATCATTGACAAGGACCTTGAGGTTGACATTTGTTGAGAAAGCCTGTTTGTAATCAAAATTCATGGTCGCGATACCGCCCGTGAGGGTGCCGCTTTGGAAATAGGACTGTGGGTCTCTGTTTCGTCCGACCATAAGAGCCTGACCGGTAATGCTATCGTCCCGGCGGCATTGGACATAGGTCCAGGTAGATCCGTCCTGTCCGATAAAAGTTCCATCCGCATATGACGTTGATGTTGTTGATTCTATGCCGTCAAATGTTTCCAGTCCCTGTGCAAATGCCGCGCTGAATGCCAGCAGCATCAGGACAGGAACAAGCAGTAGTCTGCGTCTCATAAAAAACCTCCGAAATGTTATTTTATACTTCATGTCTTTTTTTGTGCCGTTCGAGTAAAATATAACAATTCGGTCACGAATAAAACCATAAAATACATTATTTAATTAATGTATAGTAAATATACAGAAGACGGTAGGGCGAAGAGAAGATAAAAGTAAAAAGTAAAAAGTAAAAAGTAAAAAGGAAAAAGATAAAAGGAAGACAGTAGACGGTAGACGGTAGCCGAAGAGAAGATAAAAGTAAAAAGTAAAAAGATAAAAGGGAAGACGGCGGGGGCGAACACGGCAGCAAAAATAATGATGGTGTAGGGACAAGGCAAGCCTTGTCCGAATGGCAATTCGCCCGAACGCAGGGCATTGCAAAGGGCAGGCACCTCAACCCGGCTTCTCCGCCAGCCGGCGGATCCGCCGTGGCACGGCAAATCAACCCTCCTTCGCTCCACGAAGCCTTGGCGTGGCGGAGCTTCGGCGGGCAGGCACCTCAACACCTCAACACCTCAACACCTCAACAACTCAACAGCTCAACATCTCAACATCTCAACACCTCAACACCTCAACACCTCAACACCTCAACCTCTTATATCACCAGACTCCGCTTATCGAACACCCGTATCGCGGCGGCATAGATAAGTGCCGTTGCGGCAAAGAGGATGGCAGTGATCAGCAGGGCCTTGCCCGTACCCGAGAAGACCAGTTTGGGATCGGTGAGACTGTAGATCGTCAGATATTTAAAAAAAGCCAGTTCCTCTCCCGCCGAATACAGCATCTTAAAAACGAAGAAAGTTGCCGGAATACCGATCGCTGCACCCAGGATCCTTCCGGCGTCGTTGAAAAGACAGGATACGAAGAACACGATACCGCTGATCACATAGAACACCCCGAGGGTCACAAGGTTTAGCAGAAGATAATCGCCGATCCGCAGCATCCCGGGGAAGACCGATTCGCAGAACAGAATGCCCATCAGCACCGCTCCGGCAAGCAGGATCGTGGTCGTGGTCAGCAGAAATATTGTCTGGGTAAGAGCAATGCGTTTGCGGGTGTGCGGGGTAGCCAGCAGATACACCATAGAACCGCAGTCCACATGTTTTCCGATCATCCGGAATCCCGCCGGAATGACATAAATGAGCGGGAATACCAGAAACACAAAGCCGTACAGAAAGTTGGCCACATGGGTGGTCAGATCCGTTGCGGCGGCTTTAAAACCGAAGGCGGCCATCACCGCTTCCGGCATCAGCTGTATCATGCCCGTCATGGCTTCCGCGTTTTCCGGGTCGAACATATTGATAATGATGGTCTGGTACATCAGTACGATCAGGAAGCTTGTCAGCAGCAGGCCCCGGTTGGTCCTGAACGAAGCTTTGAACAGTGCCTTGATCATTGTTTTGCCTCCTTGCCGTAATAGTTCATAAAAATATCCTCCAGTGACTGCCGGCGCACATCCAGTCCGGTCACGTTCAGAACAGATAAGGTCTTGAAAAAGGTCTCAAAATCGCTGATCACATGGACCATTACCAGATTTTCCTTGATCTTTTCCGTGTCCAGTCCGCTTTTCAGCAATTTGTCCGCCTCGGCAGCATTTTCCAGTTCCACGATATAGACGTTATGTTTCATTTCGTTCAGCGCCTTGATATCCTCAATCGCCGCCATCCGTCCCTCACGGATGATGCCTGCCCGGTCGCAGCCGCGCTGGACTTCCTCAAAGATGTGCGAGGACATCAGGATCGTCTTGCCGCGTTTTTTCTCCTCACGGACCAGGTCCATGAACACATTCTGCATAAAGGGATCAAGACCGCTGGTGGGTTCATCCAGAATATAGACCTCGGGATCGTGCATGAAGGCTGCCACGATACCGACTTTCTGCTTCATGCCCTTAGACATTTTTTTAATTCCGCCCGCGGGATCAAGATCGAAACGCTCAATCAGGGCGCCGCGGCGGGACAGATCTTTCAAGTTCCGCATTTTCCCGAGGAATTCAAGGAATTCCATGCCGCTCATATTCTCGAAAAATGTCATCTCGCCCGGCAGATAGCCGATGATCGATTGCAGTTCCGCCGCGTGCCTGCGGCAATCCAGTCCCTTGATGCTGGCGCTCCCGTTTGTGGGATTCACAAAACCCATCAGGTTCCGGATCGTGGTGGTCTTTCCCGCGGCATTCGGACCCAGAAAGCCGAAGACCTCACCCTTTTTCACCGAGAAACTGACATCAAAGATGCCTTTTCCGCTTTTATAGATATGCGTCAGTTGCCGAACTTCGATCATAAAGACCTCCGTGATAAATATTAATATGCGGAAATGTAATTTATTTTGCATCGGGATGCAATTCATTTACGTAATGGAGAATGAAATCAACGATAAACGATGAACGATAAATGTGCGCTGAGCACTGAGCATCCTCCTGCGTCCGCCTTCCGGCGAACTCCGGCGGACAGGCTGGAGCACTGAGCGCGGAGCACGCGATCTGCGAGAAGACGAGAAAATGGGTCGAAGGACATCTTTTTCCGTAAACCCTGAGCGAAGCCGAAGGGTTTAATAAAAATGACCCGGCAGGTACTGCCGGGGATGGTAGAACCAAACAAACAACAACCCTGAGCGAAGTCGAAGGGTTGAATAAGACAGGAAAGTTGATATCCGAACAAGGATTAACGATATGCGATTTGCGAAGGGGAAGAAGAGGATAAGAAGATAAGAGGATAAGAAGTTTAGTCTGCGGAATATTTTTTCTTGAAACCCCGACAGGGGTTGAATAACAGTAAAAAGAGACCACTCTCCACAGACAACCCCGACAGGGGTTGAATAACAGTAAAAGGAAGGCCCCACACCACCACCAACCCCGACAGGGGTTGAATAACAGTAAAAAAAAGCTCCCTTCTTGCGAAAGGAGCTTAATAGATCAAATTTTAAGAGACAGT
>CAZHTR010000035.1:0-3440 GCA_964535585.1 uncultured bacterium
GTTCCTTCATCAGAAGATAAATACGTTCATGGGTCTGACGATCCCGTTCAAGGCGAATAAAGGATATGTTCGTTGAAGGTATTTCCTCAATAAGTCCTTTATAATATTCATTCAGTTTTCTATATTCTTCCTCTTTAGCTTCGAGACTGACCCTTTGCGATTCAAGACTAATGATCTGTTCGAGAATCCTTTGATTGATCGCCAGAGGATCAAGGCCTCCGGGCAAATAACCTGACTGGATCAGGTATGCCGTTTCGCTTTCAAGGCGTTTTTTATTTATTTCAATTTTACTTCTTGTTTCTTGAACAGGGGATGACCGGGGATCCGCGCCGATCAGATTTCTTTCAAGTAAAGCGATCTCTTCACGCAAAGCCATGATGAGGGGATTTGCCACTTGCAGGCGATTATCTAATACGTGGAGCTGTTTTTCATCAAATTGTTTCTTTAAAAATTGCAGCTCATCTTCAGTAATATTCAGTTCAGCTCTTGCCGCAAACAATTGAGCTTCAAATTCGGAAGATTTCTGAATGAGCTGTTTGGCATTTTCGCTCAGATCAATGATTCCTTCCCGTTCCAGAAATTCACTCAATCTCTGCTCAATCGCAGCTAACTGTGGCTCAACCTCATGCAGTTGTTTTTCAAGAAATATCCGGACCTTCCCCGCGGAAATGCTCACACGTTCAAGATCGTTTGCATAGTACTGCGTCACAAGTTCATTCAGGATCAGTGCCGCCTCGTCGGGATCATAACTTTCGATCGATATCTTGATGGTCTGTGTCTCACGTACGGGGGAAATTTCCATTTTATCCATTAGGCGACGAATATACATCTTGCGTTTCTCATCCAGGGTTAAGATCCTTTCTTCTTCCCGGCTGAACATCCGTTTAAGTTGTTTCCTGAATTTTGTTGAAAAAGATTGATTTTCTTCAAGCAGACCGCGGTCAAAAAGATACAATGAATCCAATGGATAATTGATCATCAGGCTATTGATCGTTCGTTCGGCAATTGTTCGCGAACTGATGATCTGGATCTCATTGTTTATAACCATTTGGTTATTGATAAAAGGGGTCATACGCTCAAAAACACCGCCGGCAGCAATGCTGTTCTCAATCAGTATCTGTGTTTCCGACTTATAGACCTTGGATTGATTGAGTGTGAAAAGGATAGTACCTATAAAAATGAGCAGGAAAAGGATGATAACGACATGTACACGCTGCATTACGACTTGCACCAAATAACGCAGATTCAGCTCGTTCTCATCTTTCATCGAGAAGTTTTGAATAATGTTCTTACTCATGTTTTCGCTTGTATGATCCATCGAATGGTCCCTTCTTATTTACAATTTATAATCTAATCATTTCTCAGATATAAGTCTATGAGTTTTTCTTTATTTTTTTCTGCATATTCCTGTGCCGCATCCAGGTTATTCAAGATCTCACCCTCAAGGATGGCTTCTTCAATATGATTTTTAATTTTTCCGACTTCCGGACCGGGTCTGAGATTGAACATACGCATAATGGCATTACCGTCAAGCGGTGAATGGAAGTTGCGTAATTTATCTTTTTCCTCAACTTCGCCGATACGTTGCGCAACCTGTTCAAAGTTCGTTAAATAACGTTTCACACGATCTTTGTTCTTTGATGTTATATCGGCCCTGCAAAGCGACAGTAATGCATCGATATCGTCTCCAATTTCAACCATCATCCGTCGTATCGCGCTGTCCGTAACTTCTTCACCCGCTACGGCGATCGGGCGTAAATGCAGGCGGATCAGTTTTGCGATACGTTTGATATCACGAACCGGCAAGCGCAGTTTTCTGCCTATATTTTCGAACATTTTGGCACCGGCTTCCTCGTGGCCGTGAAAGGTCCAGCCGGTCTCTTCAACAAAACGTTTTGTTCTGGGTTTGGCTATATCATGAAAAAGCACTGCCAGGCGAAGCATGATATCGTCACTTGTTGCGGCGATATTATCCAAAGCTTCCAGGGTATGTTCATATACATCTTTATGCTTGTGTTTCCCGTATACCTCCACCCCGCGCAGTTCGATCAATTCGGGGAACAGGTAGGTCATCAGACCGGATTCACGGATCAGATCGATCCCGCGGGAAGGTTTGGGACTGGCTATGATCTTCAGGAATTCATCCCGTATGCGTTCTTTGGAAATGATCTGAATGCGGACGGCATATTTTTTTATAGCCTCGAAAGTATTGGTTTCGATATGGAATGACAATTGTGCAGCAAAGCGGATCGCCCGCAGCATGCGAAGGGGGTCCTCAAAGAATGTTTCGCGTGGATCCAGCGGAGTTACGATTCGTTGTTCCTTGATATCCCTCAGACCTTTAAACGGATCGATAAATTCACCGAAGGTATCCTCGTTAACCGAAACAGCCAGTGTATTGATCGTAAAATCGCGTCGTTTCAGGTCTTCATCAAGGTTGGTTATTTGTACTTTTGGTTTTCTTGAATCATACTGATAGACTTCCTTTCTGGCAGTCACGATCTCAAGGTCGATATCTTTCAGCGGGATCATTGCGGTACCGAATTCATTGTATTTGACTATTGTGCGTGCCCGTAGTGTCTTTTGCAATGCGTCTGCAAAGGCCAGTCCATCTCCCACGACGACCACATCCAGATCCTTTGATTTTTTACCCAATAAGAGATCACGCACAAACCCTCCGACCAAATATGAACGAATATCTGACTTGGCTGAAGTTTGTGATATCTTCATAATAAGCTGATAGAGCGCGGGCTGATGGTCGAGTAATTGTTCCAGGTCCAGTTTCATTTTGTAAAATACACAGATTGTTCAGATCTCAAAATAGTTTTTGGTTTAAATTTCAAAATAACGGGCGGTACATGGACATTAAACAGGTATAAAAAAGTAACCCCGCTCAAGGCGGGGTTACAAAGGTTTCCGGCGATGTCCTACTCTCCCACACCGTTTCCAGTGCAGTACCATCGGCTCTGCCGGGCTTAACTTCTCTGTTCGAAATGGGAAGAGGTGTTTCCCCGGCGATATTGTCGCCCGGAAATAATTTCAAATAGTATTAAAAAGGGATGGACAAACGATGCTACAACAACTTACGCGGCTACCATTAATATTGAGTTTAAATACGCAGTTAAATCTAACGGACAATTAGTATCACTCGACTGAACACATTGCTGTGCGTACATCTGTGACCTATCAACCTTGTCGTCTACAAGGATCCTTAAGGGAAATCTAATCTTGAGGTGAGTTTCACGCTTATATGCTTTCAGCGTTTATCTCGACCGAACGTAGCTACTCTGCAGTGCCACTGACGTGACAACAGATACACCAGAGGTTCGTCCATTCCGGTCCTCTCGTACTGAGAACAGACCCTCTCAAATTTCCTACGCCCACGGCGGATAGGGACCGAACTGTCTCACGACGTTCTGAACCCAGCTCGCGTGCCGCTT
>CAZHTR010000036.1:0-3371 GCA_964535585.1 uncultured bacterium
AAGGCAGATAACCGTGATCAAGCAGTTCGTCGATGATCTCATTCAGTGAACGGGCATCGTTGATCTCGAACTGTTCCCGGTTGAGATTCTGGGAATCGTGCGCGGTCTCGGCATATGAGCCGAGTTCCAGTTTTGTTCCGCCATCGATCTGTGAGACCCCGAAGGACATTGCAGCTTCACGTACGGCGACGGGTTCACGGGCGGTAAGTATCATGCCCGTATAGGGAACGGCCAGGCGAAGCGTGGCGATCAGCCGGATAAAATCGGTGTCGTTCACGAAATATGTCGGGTCAACCTCGGTTCCCGCCGCCGCTTTGATGCGGGGAAATGAGATCGTATGCGGGCCGATATTGTAAACCGCCTCAAAATGGTTTGTGTGCCGGACCAGAGCGAGAACTTCGTAACGCCAGTCATAAAGTCCGAAAAGCGCACCGATACCCAGATCATCGATCCCGCCTTCCATGGCACGGTCAAGCGCGGTCAGGCGCCAGTTGAAATCGCGTTTGGGTCCGGAAGGATGGTAATGGGCATAGGTTTCGGGATGATAGGTCTCCTGGAAGACCTGATAGGTACCGATCCCCGAAGCCTTCACAGTTCTGAATCCCTCAATATCGAGCGGTGCGGCGTTGATATTGACACGCCGGATCTCACCTTTTCCTTTTTTTACACCATAAACCGTTCGCACGGTATGGGCAATATAGTCGGCACTATAATCGGGATGTTCCCCATAGACCAGGATCAATCTCTTTTGACCGTTCTCTTCAAGCGCTTCAACCTCCTGAACGATCTGCTTATCGTTCAGTGTCGTGCGGAGCTGATCGGAATTGGCGGTGCGGAATCCACAGTATTTACAATTATTTACACATTTATTCCCGATATATAAGGGCGCGAAAAGGACAATACGATTGCCATAGATGCGCTGTTTGAGCGTATGCGCACCCGCTTTGATCTCTTCAATAAGCTCCGGATCGTCAACAAGTAAGAGATCCGCGACTTCGGGAAGGGACAGACGCTGCTTATTCAGGGATTTTTCTATCACTTCCCGGACACGTTCGGCACCCGGCTTGGGACGCTGAAGAAAGCCGTGTATCTCATCCGGATCGATGAAGGGTTTCATGGCCTCATCGGGAATGCGGTATGTCTGGGGCGTGAATTTCATGATATTCCTTTATTGAAAAACACCTAATTTCGGATATTATTTACTGAATTACAAAGGATAAATAACAAATGTGGCTTTTAAATGAATGTGTGAGCCGGATACAGGATACCGAACCTGACCTTGGGGTCGGAACTGAACGAGGGATAGAGCGGTGTGGCGGATTATTTACTTTAAAAAAAACAAATCCCCTTGCGATTTGGTACAAGGGGATCCTCAATCAGCTTCTTAGCTTCTTAGCTTGTTTGCTTATTTGCTTCTTAGCTTATTTGCCTCTTAGCTTATTTGCTCTCTTCCAGGAAAGGAAGGACCTTTTCTTCGACGTATTGGAGCAGATCGCGCGGTGCGATGGGTTTATCCAGATAATCATCGGCATTGATCCAGCTTTTTTCTTCCTTGGTCTGTGTGGAAAAGCGGTAACCCGTTTCATGACCGGTGGATGTGAAGATCACCACCCAGCGTTTACTGCGTTCGGGCTGACGGTTCATCCAGTGGCAGAGCACGAAACCGCTGTCGAAATGTTCCATGACAAGGTCACAGAAAACGACTTCGGGATCAAATGCGGTAAAGACCTCTTTGGCTTCGCTTGAATTATAGGCCACACGGACATCGTAACCGTGTTGCTGCAGATAAGGTTGATACATCTCGATCAGATCGGGATCATCGTCAATAATTAAGATTTTTTTGCTCATTCTTCCGTCCTTTCAAGATTAAATGGATTCACGCTTCATATAATGTGTGTGAAGCAGTTCATGTGACTTTTTTCCACCGGGTTTGCCGAGGAAATTATCGTACAGCGCCTGGACCGAATCGTTATAATGGGAACAGCGTTTCGGCAGCGAACGGTCGATCTCGTAAATGGCTTCCATGCGTTTACGTACTTTTTCCGGATCCGCGGGCAGGGGCTGACCGCCGCCATTGATGCAGCCGCCGGGACAGGCCATGACCTCGATAAAATGATAATCGGACTTTCCGTTCCGGATATCTTCCAGGAAATGATCGATATTATGCAGTCCGCTGACCGCGGCGATCTTGAGGGTGGCATTCCCGATCTTGATCGAGGATTCCTTTACCCCTTCGAGTCCGCGTACGGAAGTGAAATCGATGCGGTCCATATCTTTTCCGGTAATGAGAAAATGCGCGGTACGGAGTGCGGCTTCCATCACACCACCGGAAGCACCGAAGATCACACCGGCACCGGTGGATTCGCCCAGAGGATCGTCAAAACCCTCATCCGGCATGCGAGTGAAATCGATGCCCGCGATCTTCAGCATACGGGCGAATTCGCGGGTTGAAAGCACCACATCCACATCGGGAGCGGTATGCGAGACGGACAGTTCCGGCCGGCCCGCTTCGAATTTCTTGGCGGTACAGGGCATGATAGAGAGGACGAAAATATCCTTTGGATCAACCCCGGTCTTTTCCGCGTAATAGGATTTAATGATAGCCCCCTGCATGCCCTGGGGAGATTTACAGGTAGATACGTATTCCAGAAGTTCCGGATAAAAATGTTCGACATATTTGACCCAGCCGGGCGAACAGGAAGTAAAGAGCGGCAATTTACCGCCTTTCTGAATACGGTCGATCAGTTCGGTAGCTTCTTCCATGATGGTCAGATCGGCCGCGAAGTTGGTATCGAATACTTCATTGACCCCGATACGCCGCAGGGCGGCCGGGATCTTACCCGTCGTAATGGTTCCCGGCGGCATGCCGAACTCTTCGCCGATGGCAACGCGTACGGCGGGGGCGACCTGAGCGATCACATGCACTTTCGGATCGTTGATGGCTTCCCAGGCAATTTTAAGGTAACTTTTTTCACGCAGGGCACCTACCGGACACGCCGTGATGCACTGACCGCAGTAAACACAGGCAGTGGTATTCAGAGAGCGGTCCAAAGCGGGTGCGACCTGAGAATAAAAACCGCGGTTAGTGAAATCGATGGCACCTACATTCTGAACTTCGTGGCACATGCGCACACAGCGTCCACAGAGAATACATTTTTCGGGGTCACGTTCCACGGCCGGACTGGCAAGATCGAGTTTTCCGCTGCGTTTCTCACCCACATAGCGGTAAGAGCGAACGCCGTATTCCGCGGCAAGGTCCTGAAGATCGCAGCACCCGTTACGGACACAGACCAGGCAATCCTGGGGGTGGTTCGCGATCAGCAGTTCGATAATGGACTTCCGTGACCGGCGGACCTTTTTGGAGTTGGTCT
>CAZHTR010000037.1:0-3346 GCA_964535585.1 uncultured bacterium
CCGGTCAGGGATAGATCCGCGCCCGCGCTGAGAAGATATATACCTGCCGAAACAGCAATAAGAATAAGCATTTTAATACTGCCCTGCCGGACCGCGGAATACCGTCCGTTCCAGATGCGGATACTTGCGGCCATCACCGCATACGCGGAAGCCGTCGCAATGGCCGCACCCATCATACCCATGCGCGGGATCAGAAGCAGGTTCAGTATAATGTTCACCACCGCCGCGGAACCCATAAAGACCGCATTCATGCCGGTTTTTTTCCTGTAATAAATTCCCGGCAACTGGAGAAAATACAAGCCCATCATGACATAGGCACCCATTATGACCGGGATGACCGGAATACCTTCCCAGTATGCGGCATTCAGAATATGGCGTCCCCCACCGATGGGAATGCGTACGATATCCGGCAGCCACAGAGAACCCAGGAACCACAGAACGATAAATACGGCACCCGTCTGAATATGAATGCGTTCAAGACGTTCGCGGCCTTCCTCCCGGTCGATCTCCCTTAAAAAATACGGCTGCCAACCGGCATTAAAGCTGTAGACGATCAAGCGGATCAATACCGCAACGGTATAGCAGGCAACATATAGACCCACCGTTTCATCACCGGCGAAATAACCAAGCAGACGGCGATCCGCTAATTCAATGGTGCGGTCGAACAGACCCGAGATCATAAAAGGCAGACCAAAAAATAATAACTGTTTCATCGTACCGGCGGATATGCTCGAAAACCGGAATGTGGGTGCCATGATAAACAGCAGAGTAATAGCCAGTATACAGGATGACACCACATTTGCCCATAGAATATATTCGATACGGTTCGAAAACGCGGTAACCAGAAGTAAAAGCAAGGAAAAGCGGATAAAGATCTCGATATTCATCAGTAAGACGCTCAGGCCCGCCCGGTTCTCCGCTCTCAGATACAGGATACCCTGGTTGTTCAGGATATCAAAAAAGAGGATCAGCAGGGATAAACTCAAGAGTTTTGGAGCATCGCTGCGGATCGCAAGCACAGCAATGTTATGGCGGAAAAGGAAAGATAATCCCACAAAAACAAGCCCCATCAGAACAATAAAGATCATCGTGTTGGTCAGATATGCCGCCTTTTCCTTTTCCCGTACAAAATAGTTCATGAATGCGGCATCGGTTCCGAAAGGTAAAAGAACAGCCATAAAACTGATGAATACGTAGCAATATGCTATTTGGCCGTACACATCCGGCGGAAAAAGGTTGCTCCAGACCGTAACTTGCATGATAAAGCTCAATCCGCGGGCGACAACATTCCCCGAAGTGTAGATCAGGGAATCTTTCAGTAAATTATGCGTCACGTTTCAATTTCCTTTTTGCCGGATAGATGAACGGCATTACTGCGGCAATATACAGAATAACGATCAGTATTTTTATACCGGCTCCCGCCAGGGGATACATAATGTAAACCAGCAGGGCGGCGATCGTCAGCAGGAACATGATCAGAAGGTTCTTCCATTCATAGCGCACCGGCATCCATTTATTTACGATCAGATAGGTCGCAAGTGCCATGAACATATAGGCCGAAAGCGACGAAATACCCGCGGCCGTCATGCCGACACGGGGAATAAGCAGAAGGTTCAATCCGACATTCACGCAAGCCGCGATCCCGACGATCATCGATACCACCCATGTTTTTCCGGAATAAAATATTGCCGGATGGAACATAATATAAATGCCGTTGAAAAGATAAGCCGCAAGGATATAGGGAACCACAACGATACCGTCCCAGTAAGCTTCCTGTATAAAATGTCTTCCGAAAATCTCAAAAGAAACGATCTCGCGGATAAAAAAGGTCACCAATAAGAAGATGATCGTCATGATAAATACGAACCAGGTCATGATCTTTGAGAACAGAAAAGGCGCCTGCGGATCCTTATGTTTCTGAAGGAAAAAAGGTTGCCAGGCAAAGCGGAATGCCATCACGACCAGCATCATGAAAATACCGAGCTTATGTCCTGCCGAATACAGGCCAACTTCCTCGAGCCCTCTGAATCCCTGCAGCATATAACGATCGCTAAGCTCTATGATCATACTTGATAATCCCCCCGGCACAAAAGGCAAGCCGAAGAGGACCATTTTTTTCCATAAGGACGGCGAGATCCGCCAGTTCCAGTTCCTGATCACGACCGGGATCAGGATCAGGACATTGAATCCCGATGCGGCAATATTACTGATAAACACACCTTCAATACCCATACCGCGAAAACGGATAAGGTATATGTTCAGTCCCACATTGATCAGTACATTGACCAGGGTGATCGTTGTAAAGACGCTGGCTTTGTTATTGATACGCAGATAATGCAAAGGGATCAGGAAAAGCGCATCCAGCAGCAGGATCAGAGCCGTCAGGCGGATAATGTGTGCATATTGGTCGGAACGCAGCAGAACATGACTGACCCCCTTCGCGGAAAATGCGATCAGCAAAGAGAAGAGCACGCCCGTGATGATCAGGGAAAACAGTACGGTTGAAAAAACATCCTTCTTTTCGCAGGGCTCTTGAAGTCCGGCACCCGAGTAGAACCGTAGAAAGGCGCTTTCCAGACCGTAATGATAAAAAATATTCATAAAGGCAATAAAGGCATAGATCAGAGAAATGACCGCATACTCCGACGGTACAAGATGATGGGAATAAAATGGCAGGAGCAAAAAATTGATCATCCTGGCAACGACATAACCGAACCCGTAGACCAGGGTTTGTTTGCTCAATCTGATTATTTCATTTCTGATCATATATTTATTCCAGGGATCCTTCAGGAAAGATCAAGGCTCAACGTGTCCCGGAAAACCCCACCGGCACCGAAACTCTCCTTAAAGCGCGCCAGTCCGTAATTTGGTTCCATATTTACCGTAAATATCCCATAGTCAAGATACCTGAAACCACGTTTGATACTGTCTTCGATCACTTCCTTGAAAAGAACATTCACCCCGCGGTACTCCTGAAATTCTTCACGATGAGAAATATAAAATGCGAGGGTCACCTCTTCATTTGCATCGAACATGACAATACCTGCGATCATTGTGTCATTGAAATATGCGGCATACAGCCGGATCCGATCCGGGTAACGCAATGTCAGATCCTGCAGTTCGGGGAGTGTATGGGTCGGTTCCACACCGTGACGTATCTTAAGATTATTCTTGAGTATTCCGTAAAAACCGGCGTAATCGTCACTCAGGCGGACCGTAACACCCAGTTTTTCCCCTCGCCGGAAGGCGGTGCGATGGGTACTTTTGAATTTTTCGATATTCTTGGCAATATCATCCTCAAGTTTAAGAACGGACGAGATCTCGCGCTTCAGATATCCGTATCCGT
>CAZHTR010000038.1:0-3299 GCA_964535585.1 uncultured bacterium
ATTTCCAGCTGGGCTTTCGGCGGCGGCAGCGCGGAGGTCTTTTTGCCCCAGAAGTTGATGATGTCGCCGTACTGCCTGTCCGTAATGTTCAGGATACTCACCTGCCCCTTTGCCGGAATACAACTTTTCACGCGGCGCACATGCACGTCGCTGCTCTCGCGGCTGGCGCAGTGACGAATATACACCGAATACTGCATCATCACAAAACCGTCTTTCAGCAGTTTCGTCCGAAAGCCGCTGGCCGCTTTCCGTTCCCCCTTGGTATTGGTCGGAAGGTCGAAGAACACAAATAGCCACATGATCCTGTACGCGTTTATGCGGTTGAATTCCATTGTATCTATTCCGTAAACTCCGGGAACTCCACGTTCCGGGAGCTTCCGTTGAAACATTGTGCCAGCGAGGCCGCGCTTGCCTGCATGGCAAGCATCAGGGGACGTTTCTCCTTACCGCAGCGGCAGTCGCAATGCAGCACCGATAGCAATTCCCGTTTCATGTCGGTATCGATCGTTTCGCGGTCCCCGCAAACACGGTATAGTTCATAGACCACGGCATCCGCGAATGGCCGGTAGGGTTCCATGATGTCATCCGCCAGACAAAAGGCATTGTAGCGGTTATGGTGATGGATCCCCAGAGTATTCAGCAGACCCGAGGCGGCCAGCGCCCGTGCCACAGCGGCCCGGATGACAGCATAGCCGTAATTCAGCAAATTATTCGGCGGCAGCCCTTCCCGCAGACGTTTGAAATCGTATCCGAACAGCCGCGGCCAGTACAGGCGGGCAGCATAGCCCTCCCGGTTGTCGCTGTCCCCGCTTTTGACCTGGGCGGCCATCCGGCAGATATCCTTTCCGTCCGAACCGATATAGGCGAGTACGGCGGCCTGATTCCGTAATTTTGCCGCGACCACCTGCTTCCAGATGTTCTTTTTCAGCGGTGCGCTTGCCGCGATCTGAGCCCGGAACAGCTCGTTCTGCAGGGTGTTCCCGTCCAGATTCAGCAGCATGGACCGCGGATGATGCAGCGCGTCGCAAAAGATCACGGCCGTATTGTTCGCGCGCAACGCGTTTAGCAAGGGCAGCGACACGGTGATCTGTGAATGGTCCAGGATAAGGAATCCGATATCCTCGATGGGCTCGGAGCAGGCGTCCTTATCCTTCCGCGCTATGTGCATCTGGGAATTGCGTAATGAAAGATAAGTTGGTGAAGAAATTATAATACTACGTTTTAGCATTCTTTTATTTTTCCAGTTTTATTCAATATTACTTTCCGCGGAAAATATTTCTGCCATAATTTAAAACTTGAAATTCTAATTTCTTCATTTTGATTATTAATTGTCGATGCTAAATGATGTCTAAAAAAATAATCTCCAGAAGATAGTTTTTGGATACGGTAGAGATATTTACCTAATTCATTGTTACATATATTTTCGATAACGATGTTTTTATCCACGCCCATTAAAAACATATCGTTGATCTCCATAAGCGTAACAATTTCCTGTCCGTCGTCCGGCAGCTGATAGGGGCTTTCATCTCTATTCTGGCGCTGAACGACTTCCCAGAAGGTCACGATGCTTTCCTTCAGTTCACCGTTCTTGTCTTTGTATATCATCACGTGATGGTTGTTACGCGGGTTGACATACTGGTTCATATCCTTTTTAAGCTGCTGGGCATTACCGACCTCTTCGCGCATCCGAACTTTTTTAACGGGAACCTCTTCCCCGTTCTTATTGGGTAATTTTATGCGGTATTCTCCGTCCTTATAAAAAGCATCCGCTGGTACATCGTATTTTTTTAACACATCGATCCCGTAGTTTGATCTTAAGTGTTCTTCGATCATGTGCCTGATCGCAGCATCAACGATCTTGTCCACATGGGTTTTATTCTTCAGTCCGGTGATCGGTTTGCGTATATGGTATGCGGTCCTGCCGTCCGGCGGGGTCCTCTTTCCGAAAACCGTATCTTTATGGAGTTGTCCTCTGATCGCCGATACCCTTGTAAGATATTTTTTACCGTTCTTGACGATATATTTTTGTCCAAGGTCCAGAGCCCGGTTGTTCTTATAGTAAGAAACCAAAATGCTCATCGCCGACTTTTCCGCGTCGCTTCTGAAATTATCCCAGGGGTGAGGGAATTCCGGTCTCCGGCTCCTCATGCCCATATCCCTTTCTTTCTGACGGGCATGATAGGTACTGAGAGCCTGGAGAAAGGATCTTTCCGTGCAGGCGATTGTCATGGCATCGATCGCATGATGCCGCTGGTCCTCGCGATTCTTCTTTGGTTCAAAGCGGACTTCTCCCTGCTTGTCCATCCAAATATTTCCTTCAATGACCTTTTCTCCCGGTCCGGGTTTCGGTTCTTCATTGAGAATGCGAATGAACTCACAGTCGTTGACATCGATATTGTACAAAGCCCAGTATTTACCGGCAGGCAATGCGCTTGCATAGGCCTGGTCGGGGTTTTCATCGGAGATCCAAACGCCGTCCTTATTGATGGAACCGCTCATTAATACCTGATCATCCTTGATTTCCGGTATTTCTCTTTTTACCTTGGTATAGGCGGGATTGGTGGTAGTAAGCGACAGAACAGCCCATGTATTGGGTTCATCGAGAGCACAGGGATATTTAAAATTATACGAAATGAAACGACCTTCTTTTACCGCGCCCCACAAGGCGATCTCTCCCGCCTTGACTTGAGGTCTTTCGCTTCCGCAGAATTTTACGGCATCAACATGAAATACACCCCAGTAAGTGCCGTTCTCCACAATATCCGTGTCAAGCGAACGGCTCAGACGGTCTGAGGAGAATTTATTATTCTTAATAACCCCTTTAAGGATTATTTCGTCGGCTTTTACAAAGGGTTTTTCATTGAAAACCTTATAAAACGCGGGATCACCGGTGATACGTGTTTTACACCAGAATTTTCCATCGTCATATCCGGGGGTCGTCATATTCCTGAATATTTTAGATATGAAAACCTCCTTTTTGATCTCGCCCGGAAACAGGCAGTATTTTTTGGGTAGCTGTGGTTTTTCGTTTTGCTGCCGATGCACTGAAACAAAGGATCCGTCATCTTTCACGACCGCCCAGTGCGGTATGGAAAGGTTTTCATCCGCGCTTACCGTATCTTTTGCCAGATCTACGTCATTAACGGGCTGAAGAATGCTGTTCAGGCCCCAGAGATGACGCAGTTCCGCGGTTAAACTGCCGGGCAGAACCCGCACATCCGCGCAAACGCTCCGCATCAGATTGACGGCTTCTTTGCTGATATAGCGCGTATCGTTCAGCTGACGACTTATAAATGTTT
>CAZHTR010000039.1:0-3083 GCA_964535585.1 uncultured bacterium
GCGGCGCGGAAGTGTCGGTCGGTATCATCGGTAACACGGAAAATAATATCGTCCTACCGGTCATTGAGGAGGATTATTCCAAGCTCCCCAAAGATCTGCCCAGGATCTGCGGGTACGAAGCAAAATGGCTGCCGGATTCACCGTATATGAAAGCTCTGCGCTCGATTCGTGCGGATCTCCCCCAAAATACCGAACAGGAGATCATCAATCACAGTCTGAAATTGCTGGAGCGTTTGGATTGCCGCGATTACTGTCGCTTTGACTGGCGCTTGAATGCCAAAGGAGAACCCAAGCTGCTGGAGGTGAACCCGAACCCCGGCTGGTGTTGGGACGGACACCTGGCCAAAATGAGCAAGATCGGCGGGATGGATTATGCAAAAATGCTGGAGGCTATTCTGAATGCCGCGGAGCTGCGTTATCATCCGGTGGGGTAGAGGACAGAATTTAGTAGTTAGAATTTAGTAG
This sequence comes from uncultured bacterium, assembly GCA_964535585.1. Classification (GTDB taxonomy): domain Bacteria; phylum Fidelibacterota; class Fidelibacteria; order Fidelibacterales; family Fidelibacteraceae; genus M50B103. The sequence continues at coordinate 466 of CAZHTR010000039.1, forward strand.
TTAGTAGTTTGGAATTTGATCCTTTTGTTCCGTTATTCCGAAAAATTGCAGGATCCACCAAGGCAGATGAAAACCGATATCTTTGGAATAAATTGAGTGCCGGCCGCCCTGTTGCAGAGAATCTCCGGGTACAATTGCCATTTGGTGACCGACCATCTCCATATCCAGACGCAGGAGCGGAATATTATCCTCTTTTTCATAACGGCGTAAGGTCAGATGCGGATTCCCCATGTAGCCATTGATACGTTCATATGCCATAGGGTTCAAACCGAAGATCTTCGCCCATTGTTCGATCAGAGCGTCGGCATGATCGGGCGTAACCACCTCATCTCTGTTTCCCTGTATCACCGCAACACGCGGGAACGGTCCCTCAGCGATGTCCAAATCTTCCGGCATCCAGGACGGCGCCGCGATCAGTGCTCCCGCACGGAAATATTCCGGATACAGCAACAGCAGGACATTGCTCATGCTTCCACCGGCGGAGAGTCCCGTGACGCAGACCCGCTGCGGGTCCACGGGATAATGCTGTTTCATGTATTCGATCATTCCGATGATAGATCTCGCTTCCAACTCCAATACCGTCCTTTTTCTGCCGAAACGTACATTGAATGCGCGCACGGGATTGTTCATAAAACGCTGATCGGGGTACAGCAGCATGAATTTCATGGAGTCTGCCTGTTTGCTCCATCCGTCGTTGCGGTGCATCACCCCGGCACTGAGCATGCTGCCGTGCAGCACCAGCAACATCGGATATCGCCGCGTACTATCCAGTCCGGCCGGAACATAACGGAACATGCGCAGGCGACCCGGATTGTCTCCGAAATCACGTACCCGCGCATATTCCTGTCCCTGCAGCAATGTTACCGCAAAAAGCAAAATAAGAAGATAGCGATGCGCTTTAATTTTACACCTCGGGTCTTATTATGCCGTCCGTGCCCTTGACTTCCATCTTGAGCGGCTTGATCTCCTCGCCCCAGTAGATCGTGGTGTGCGGGAACGGGATCTCGATATTGTTTTCGTCAAAAGCTTTCTTCAGACGCCTGCGGTATTCGCGTCCGATCGCCCACTGCAGGATCGGTTTTGTCTTCATGCGCGCCCGGATCTCGACAGCACTGTTGGCGAAATTGTTCACACCGTTTATCTCGATCGGTTCCAGTATCTTTTCATGATACTCGGGTTCCTCGAACATGGCATCACCAACCTGTTTCATGATCTCCATGACCTTGTCGGTATCTTCCTTGTAGGCCACACCGATATCGAACACAATGGCAGACCAGTCTTTGGTCATGTTCGATATGGTATTGACCTTGCCATTCTGGAACACGTGGGTCACCCCCGATACATCACGCAAAGTGATGGTACGCAGTTCGATCTTTTCAACCGATCCGGCAGTACCGTTGATAACAGCCACATCGCCCGTACGGACCTGGTTCTCCAGGATCATAAAAAATCCGGCGATAAAGTCGCGGACCAGTTCCTGCGCGCCAAACCCGATGGCCAAACCGAGGATACCCGCGCCGGCAATGATGGGACCGATATTGATACCGAACTTTTGCAGGATCATCATCAGAAAAACAGCCCAAATGACTACTTTGAGCAAACTGCGGATAATAGCGGTCAGGGTATTGATACGCTTGACGGCCTCATTCGTGTCCGTGTCCGGATCTTTTTCCGCATGCACGGTCATGGACTTGCGGATCCTTCGTATAAGCAGGCGTACGACCTTGAGTGAAACGATCAGGATAAGGATCAGGATAAGGATCGCCGGCAGGTCTGTTACGACCCATTTCATGAGGTTTTGCGCCAGCGTTTCCCAGAACGTGGCGGTAAATAGCTTTTCCATATATGACTCCTTCGTTTATTTTTAATATTGCCTTTGCTTTACAGTGTTTTGATCTGCTCAAGCAGTCCGTGCAGGACAGAGAAACGCTCGCTCAGGATCTCATCGTCGTTTCGCAAAGCCTGTTCGAAAAGATCCATGTCCGTTTCAATATGCTCGTTTTGTTCGCAGACCGCCACATTCATCGCGCCGCCCTGCAGACCGATACGTTCCGGAAGGTCATAATCGGATTTTTCTTTCTTATAGCGTTCAAGAAAGTACAAACGTGAACGGCATATCAGGATCGCCAGGTCCAGCACGCGGTGCAGGGGCATTTCTTCGGACTGCCTTGACCATTTGCCACCGGTATGACGCCATATCTTTGCGGAGATATCCACTTTTCCGCGCTCGTTCCATTGCGCAAGTCCCAGCGACAGTCCCTTTGCTTCGGAACGGCTGTTCCGCCCGTCGATCTTATCGTACCCTTCCGACACGATCACGGGCTTGTGTTTGAGTTGTGCAGGTATTTTCATGTAAGCATCCTTTACTTTTTTTTGTTTTAGTAATTTAGTAACGTAGTAAATTAGTGCAATATTCAATTGATTGCAAGGAAAAATGTGGTTTTACTGTTATTTTTTTTCTTTTTATTCAACTCCTTCAGCCTTCGTCCGACACGTCGGGGTTGTAAGAAATAAATATTCCACAGACTAAACTTCTTATCCTCTTATCTTCTTATCCTCTTCTTCCCCTTCGCAAATCGCATATCGTTAATCCTTGTTCGGATATCAATTCTCCTCTC
>CAZHTR010000040.1:0-3053 GCA_964535585.1 uncultured bacterium
CCCGGGATCGCGGCGAAGATATTCGGTGCTTTGGGACAAAAAGAGATCAACGTTAAAGCCATATCACAAGGTTCGTCCGAGCGCAATATTTCCATTGTCATTGACCGGCAAGACGAACATGCCGCGATCAACGCACTGCATCGTGCACTATTCCCTATCAAGGAAAAGACGGCAGTATATCTGATCGGCACAGGCTTGGTCGCCACAGCGCTTGCGGGACTGCTGAAAGACAGTGATCTGCAGCTGAATGCCGTCACGAACAGCAGAAAAATGCTTTATCGGTCGGCAGGAATAGACCCCGCCGGGATATCGGAGATGCTAGAAAAACAAGGCGAAAAGGCGGATCTTGAAAAATTCCTGAAAAAACTCAAACTGGATCCCACACCGCGGAAAATTTGTGTCGATTGCACCGCGAGTACGGATATATCGGCACGCTATCATGACATCCTCGCCATGGGCGTATCGCTGGTCACACCCAATAAGATCGCGAATACAGCGCCTTTGGAATACTATAAGACCTTGCGCGAACTGTCCAGGAAGGGACCTGTGCAATATAAATACGAAGCAACGGTCGGGGCCGGACTGCCGGTGATCTCCACTTTGCGCAGTATGCTGGAGACCGGTGATACCGTGCGGCGTATTGAAGCCATCCTGTCGGGAACGCTGAGTTATATATTCAATACATTTTCCGCGGAGATACCCTTCAGTCAGGTCGTAAGGACCGCCATGGAGAACGGGTATACAGAACCGGATTTCCGGGAGGACCTGCAGGGAATGGATGTCGCCCGCAAGGCCCTGATCCTGGCCAGGGAGATCGGTTATCCGCTTGAAATGAAAGACTCCGTGCCCCAACCACTTATTTCGGAAGCCTGCCGGCAGGCGGAAAACCTTGAAAAAGCCATTGCGGAGCTGGAAAAAGAAGACGGAACATGGCATGAACGCATGACCGCTCTGGAAAAGCAGGGGAAGGTACTGCGTTATATTGCCGATATCCAGGATGGAAAGATCGCCATCTCCGTCAAGGAGATCGACAGTACACACCCCTTCTATCATTTATCGGGTCCCGACAATATCGTAGCGATCTATTCGGACCGTTATCCCATCAATCCGCTGGTCATCAAAGGAGCAGGTGCCGGTGCGGTCGTGACCGCCGGCGGCATCATGTCGGATATCCTTGCGATCACTGGAAATATATAAGCATAATAATAACAATAGTATAGATTAATAAGGAACAGGATATGACATACAATGAAAAAAGAATACCGGTCGGTATTTTGGGTGCCACCGGAAGTGTGGGGCAAAAATTCATCGAATTGTTACAGGATCATCCCTGGTTCGTCATAAACGCTCTGGCCGCATCCGAGCGTTCTGCGGGCAAATTATATAAACATGCGGCAAACTGGTTCCAGAAAGCACCTTTGCCATCGCGTATTGCGAATATGCAGGTTTTGGAATGCACACCCGATCTGCCTTGCCGTATCGTATTCAGCGGACTCGATGCAGCGGTAGCCGGTCCCATTGAAGAGGCTTTTGCCGAAGCGGGTTACATTGTGATATCGAACTCTAAAAACCATCGTATGCGCGATGATGTACCGCTTCTGATCGCAGAGGTCAATCCCGAACATCTGGAACTGGTCAAAAAACAAAGCCATAAGGGAATGATCGTGACCAACCCCAACTGTTCCACGATCGGACTGACCATGGCACTGAAACCTTTGCATGATATTTTCGGTGTGGAAAAAGTATCCGTTGTCACTATGCAGGCTTTGTCGGGTGCGGGTTATCCGGGTGTATCCAGTCTGGATATCCTTGATAATGTTATTCCCTATATTTCCGGTGAAGAAGAGAAAATGCAGATCGAAACTTTGAAAATATTCGGGAAACTGAATGACAATAAAGTCGATTTCGCCAATATGGTCGTCAGCGCCCAGTGCAACCGGGTCGCAGTGGTGGACGGACACGCGGAATCCGTCAGTGTAAAACTCAGAACGCGTGCCGCAAAAGAGGATATTATTGCCGCATGGCGGGATTTTGCCGGTGTTCCTCAGGAACTGGAATTGCCATCAGCACCGAATCCCGTTTTCCGTTATTTCGATGATCCCCGTTATCCGCAGCCGCGTCTGCACCGGGATGAAGGAAAGGGAATGGCGGTCAGTATCGGTCGTTTACGCGATTGTGCCGTACTGGACCATAAATTCACCGTATTGTCGCACAATACCATTCGCGGGGCGGCGGGATGTGCCATTCTCAATGCCGAACTGCTTGTTAAAAAAGGATATCTTGATGCCGAATGAAATTTGTGCATTTGCTCCGGCAAGCATCGGGAACGTATCCGTGGGATTTGACTGCCTGGGAATGGCTTTATCATCTCCGGGCGATACGGTTTACCTTAAAAAAGGAAATGTACCCGGTGTGCATATTTCGGATATTAAAGGTGACAATGGGAAATTACCCCTGAAGGCCGATGAGAACGTTGCCGGTGTTGTTGTCTTGCACATGTTAAAAGCGCTGGGGCGCGATGACGCGCTCGAACTGCGGTTGGAAAAGGGATTGCCGCTGAAAAGCGGACTGGGTTCCAGTGCAGCGAGCGCCGTTGCGGCGGCGGTTGCCGCAAATGCTTTCTTTGGGTATCCGTTCACAAGAAAAGAACTACTGCCCTTTGCCATGGAAGGGGAGCGGCTGGCATGCGGCGCGCCCCACGTGGACAACGTGGCGCCGGCACTGCTGGGCGGTATCACCCTTATCCGCAGTTATGAGCCGCTTGATATTATATCTATATCTTATCCCGAAAGACTCCGCTGTGCCGTCGTTCATCCCGATGTGGCGGTCGCCACACGGGATGCGCGCGCCGCATTGCCCGCATCCGTTCCTCTGGACCTTGCCGTCCGCCAAAGCAGTTACCTGGCAGCCTTCATCGCCGGATTGCAGCAGGGTGATATGGATCTCATTGCGCGTTCCATGATCGACCTGATCGCGGAACCGGCACGAAAGCATCTCATCCCTTACCTTGATGAAGTAAAAGAAGCGGCAATATCGGCCGGTGCGCTGGCCTG
>CAZHTR010000041.1:0-2871 GCA_964535585.1 uncultured bacterium
TCGGTGAGACGATCCGCGCGAACGGACCCGAGACACATCAGTTGAAAGCCGGCACACCGACCATGGGCGGACTTATCATTCACCTTGCGGTATTCATTCCCACCCTGTTATGGGGAGATCTCAGCAACCGTTATGTTTTACTTATTATGTTCGTAACCCTCTGGATGGCTGCGATCGGTTTTATCGATGACTATCTTAAAGTTGTCAAAAAAATGCCCAAAGGACTCATCGCCCGCTATAAACTTTTAGGTCAGGTGGCGATCGGTGTGATCGTTGCACTGTTCATGTACCTGTATCCCGGTGATCCGAACTACATCACTGCCACAACGACCCCTTTCCTGAAAAATGTTATGATCAACTTCGGTATTTTTTACGCACCGATGATCATTCTGTATATTACCGGATTTTCCAATGCAGTCAACCTGACGGACGGGCTCGACGGCCTTGCTTCCGGACTAATGGCACTTTCGGGATTTTCCCTGCTGGTCATCGCTTATCTTTCAGGTCGTGTTGACTTTAGTCATTATCTGGGTATTATGTATCTCCCCACTATCGGAGAACTGACTGTATTCCTCTCCGCCATGGTGGGCGGATTGGTGGGGTTTTTATGGTTCAACTCCCGTCCGGCGGAAGTATTTATGGGCGATACGGGATCTCTGGCATACGGAGCCGCGCTGGGTACAGTCGCCATTCTCCTGAAAAAAGAGATCGTATTTATTTTTGTCGGTATGGTTTTCGTGATCGAAGCACTGAGTGTTGTCATGCAGGTAGGCTGGTTCCGTTATACTAAAAGGCGTTTCGGTGAGGGGCGGCGTATTTTTAAAATGGCGCCCTTGCACCATCATTTTGAAGAGCTCGGCTGGCCGGAAAGTAAAGTGGTCATCCGCTTCTGGATCTTCGGTATTCTCTGCGCACTCATGTCATTGATAACCTTTAAGATACGTTAGAAGGAGTAATATGCGCGTCACGGGTAAACAGGTTACGGTATTGGGCGCCGCCAGAAGCGGTATCTCAGCGGCTATCCTGTTGGCAAAACACGAGGCCAATGTGCTGGTCAGCGAGATCGATCGCGAGCGCATGGTCCCGGATTTGCTGGCCCTTTTTGATGAACATCATATATCCTATGAATTCGGCGGCCACAGTGAAGCGGTCTTCCGTTCCGATTTTGTGATCCTGAGTCCGGGTATTCCTACCGCCTCACCGATCGTTACGGAACTGAATCTGCGCGATATTCCGGTCTATTCCGAGATCGAAGCCGCCAGTTGGTTTGCCGAAAGTCCGATCATCGCCGTAACCGGGTCCAATGGTAAAACTACGACAACGTCACTTATCGCCGATATGCTGAACCGTTCCGGTATTCCGGCCATTGCCTGCGGTAATATCGGGAACGCTTTTTCCGGGGCGGTGTATACCGCCATCGTCAGCGGTTCGCATCCGATGTATGTTGCGGAGGTCAGCAGTTTCCAACTTGAAACGATCAAGCATTTTAAACCCCACGTAGCGGTTATCCTGAATATCAGTCCGGATCATCTCGACCGTTACGATTCTTTTCTGGATTACGCGCTCACGAAATGCCGTATACTCATCAATCAGGAAGAAAGTGACTTTGCCGTACTGAACCGTGATGATGCAACGATCAATGCCCATGCAAGTACCCGCGCCTTTGTGATACCCGTTTCGGAGAAGAAACTTCCGGACACGATCGCATATTTTGAGGGGAATGTCTTCTCCTTCCGTATCGGCACTACCTGGTATCAACTCGATAAAAATGACATTAAGCTTTTCGGTGTTCACAATGAATATAATATTGCCACAGCCGCATCGGCGGTATCACCTTTTATAAAAGACCATACGGGTGTTTTTGAAAGTCTGCAGCATTTTGAAAGCATTCCCCATCGGATCGAATTTTCCGGGGAGGCGGCCAACATCCGTTTTTATAATGACTCAAAAGCCACCAACACCGAAGCAGTGATCATGGCTTTACGGAGTTTTAACTCGCCGCTGCACCTGATCCTGGGCGGAAGAGATAAAGACAGTGATTTCACTCTTTTAACTCCGTATCTATCGCAACGGGATTCCTTATATGTCATCGGAGAAGCCGGCAATAAGATCCTGCAGCAGCTTTCTGCCTTTTCCCCCTTGCCCTGCGGCGATCTTGAAACTGCCGTAATGACCGCCTTCCGGAATGCACAACCCGGCGATGCCATCCTCTTGTCACCGGCCTGCGCCAGCTTTGATCAATATGCCGACTACGAAGCACGCGGAGACCATTTTAAACGGATCGTAAGATCAATTATGGAATTGGGACATGAGAGCACATAAGATCGAATATCCGGCCAGTTTTAAGTTTTTTGCAGTTACACTGATCCTGCTGATCTTCGGCGGTATGCTGATCCTTTTTTCCGCGAGCACACGCGTTGCATTCAATATTGACGGAAATGCCAACAGTTTCTTCGAAAGTCATATCAAATACCTTGTTCTTTCCTTAATGATCGGATTCATTTTCTATCTGATCGACTATAAAAAACTGAAAAACATGAGTTGGCTGTTCCTTTCCTTTGCGATCGGACTGTTGGCTTATATGGTCATAAAAAAATATATTTCCGGGAGTTCCGCTCCAGTACGCTGGTTCGCTCTTGGGGGCAGAAATCTGTTCCAATTGGCAGAGGTTGCAAAATTTGCCCTTATCATCTATATCTGCGGTTACATCGCCAATCATAAGGAAACCATCGGCAACTTCCGGAAAGGCCTCCTGCCGCCGCTCATCATCTCCATGATCCTAATCGCCTTAGTTGCGCTTACACCGGATTTCTCCTCGGCATTATCGCTGTTCATCATTCTTGCCGTAACTCTTTTCATCTCCGGTGCCTC
>CAZHTR010000042.1:0-2532 GCA_964535585.1 uncultured bacterium
CATCCGTGATGCTGCAGGGAGCGACCCGCTACAAATGGATCGTTGTCGGCTCTCTTCATAATTTTTATCACGATACCGGAAATGAGATAGAGCATGCCGTCTATGCCCAGCAGTTGTGGGGATTTTGTTGGGATGCCTTCTACCGTGATAAAGACATGCAGGCGGCACGGGGGCTGTGGATCGGAGTAGCCAATTTTCATGATGCTACCGTTCCAACGGATTATGATTATAAGGTTGCCCATAACGGTCCGAGAAATGTTACCGATATCGAAATGCGGGAATATATGCCGCAGGAGATCAAAATGATCGCACGTTACGGTCACCCCGAGGTGCTTGTAGACGGGAATGAAGCATGCGACATGATCAACGCGGCGAACGCCAGGAATGACGATATTGACGAGATCGATCCGACCATTACCGCGGACCGGATCGTCGAGACGCTTGTCAATACCTCTGTTGGTATAACGATCAAACGTACGGTCTATGCCGTTGCACAACAGAATTACGACCGCATCCATATTTCGGAATATGAATTCGAGAACACAGGCATTTACAATGCCGCAGGAGATGTGCATTCTCAGACCCTGCAAGATGTTTATTTCCACTGGCAGTGGAGAAATGCGATCTGTCTGCAGGGATCCTGGGAAGGTTCCACATCGACCCGCAGAAACTGGATTTGGCACGCCGTTCGTGATATCCGCTGGGGTTATGCCACGATGAATGACGTGATCGGCAGGGATCAAAATAATCCCATGCTGGCGTCTCCGCGCTTCGACCGCACGGGTCAGGATATGCTGGACGATCTGGGAAGACCCATGCGCGGTTATATGTCCTGGCTGGGTTACTGGTCGGATTTCGGCTATGATAATATCGGCTCACCCTTAATGCAGGGTACCGCCAGTACCTATTTTGCCGCCGTCAATGACGGACGTCTGGGTTCTCCGCAGTATCGCGGAATGGTGGTCCTTCATGCGGATACATCACCGACGGATCCCAGCGATGACCGTGCTCAGCCCAAATCGACCGGTTTTATCAACTCCAACCATCAGCATACCTACACTGCCGGACTGGATCAGTATGACCGCAATATGATGCGGCAGAAATATCTGAATTTTATAGCCGGCGGTCATAAAGGGAATCATGCTGAAACCGTATGGCAGACCTACGGGTCCGCGGATGGTTTGCTCGCCGATGCCGGTTCTTACACCAAAGCAAACGATGCCGCAGGGTTCTCGCAGATGATGGCATTCGGTCCCTATACCATGGCTCCGGGTCAGAAAATACGTATCGTCTTTGCCGAAGCCGCTGCCGGACTTGGACACGCGGACGGATACAGGACAGGACAGATATGGAAGAAGGCAAGAGATGGTCAACCTCAGGTAGTTTTGGATCCTGAGAATCCGAGTCAGACCATGACCATCGATGCAAGCAATGCCAATGAATGGAAAGACAGGATGGTTTACAGCGGACGCGATTCGCTTGAAAACACCTTCCGCGCGGCGATCAAGCTATACGAAGAGAATTTTTACGAAGGAATTCCCGAAGCACCGCGTCCTCCGGAAAAAGTTGAGATATTCTCAACCGAAGACGGTGTGCTGATTCAGTGGAAGGCAAGTTCTGCCGTTACGTCTGCGGGATTTGACGGATTCAGAATCTATCGCGCCTTCGCGGAAAAGGATTCGACCTACCGCCCGGTATTTAGCTGCAGTATAAGTGAAGGGAACCTGGATGATTACCGCGTTGGCACGACCAGCGACGAATTTGAGTATCTCGATGTACAACCCCTTCGCGGCCAGAACTATTATTATTATATTGTGTCCTATGACGACGGTTCTCAGAACGATATGAAACCGGGTGTTCCCCTGAGAAGCAGTCCGTTCTTCACACGCACCAACCGTGCCGCCACGGTCAAGAGTCCGCCGGCACCGAACGAAAAGCTGAATCTCGACGATTATGATCTGAACAATCCGGCCGACCGCAAGGCACTGATGCACTTGCTGATAAAGATCGTTCCCAATCCGATCAACGTACGGAATGAAAAGATCCAGTTCAGGGGGAATGTGAACAAACTCTTATTCGCGGGTGTTCCCTCGGGATGCAAGATCAAAGTGTTCACGGAACGCGGTGATTTTGTTGCCGATATCGAGCAGTCGGAAGAGGGTTATGCCTGGTATCTTACCACGGACTGGCAGCAGATCCTGGTAAGCGGTGTATACATTGCGTATTTTGAGATGCAGGAGGACTTCGAGGATCCGAAGACCGGTGTGCGTTTCAATACGGGTGATTCAATTGTTAAAAAATTCATTGTAATACGATAAAAAGCAGAGGTAAAAATGAAAAGAACTATACTGTGCCTGATGGTTGTGATGCTGATGTTCGTCGGTTGCGAATATTTCAGCCCCATAACAGAATTCCCGATGGACCCGTTCGATGAATCGGCGAGTTTCACGGTCCACAAGGGGTTGGTCACAAACGCAACCCTATTGGCAAACGCTGACCCCAACTTCCTTGACGACAAGTTCATCGATTCTT
>CAZHTR010000043.1:0-2322 GCA_964535585.1 uncultured bacterium
CATCCGCGTCGGTCTTGAGATACATGGAATTAAAGATACGCTTCCACCAGTCCGGGTTCAGATAGCGTTCGGGATTTTCCACCGGTCCCATGGTCCGGACGCATTTGGGGTCCGGGAGCGTTTTTCCGTTTTGCTTGCCATTTTGTTTTTCTGCCATTTTTTCATCCTCTAAATGGAAAATGTGATGTTCATCACACTCTGATCTTGTTGATGTCCGCCCGGAAAGTGTGTGATATCCGATCACATTTCCGAACAATTGTTGTGAATAAAATTACATCATAATATTCGATGAAAGTAGAAAAATCTCATTTTTTTTATAAAATACAAATTGACACTTTACCCTTTAAATAAAGGGGATATTACGTTTTTTATCATTAAGTGATCAGTGTTAAAGCATTAGTGCCTGATATTTTTAAAAAGTAAATATTGTCATATAAAATAAACAGGCGGCAACGCAAGGGGAAATGGAAGTGTTTATGAAACCCTTCCGCGTATTTATTATTGTATTCCTGCCGTTATCGATTTTCTGTTTTAACAGAACCCAAGGCGCGGTCGCGGGTCCCAAACGCTCCATGGGACAGTATCTGCTGCAGCGTTCCGATAAAAAATACCGGGCACACAGCATACGCTGCCTGGATTGTTTCGCCCCCTGCGAGGAGCTGCGCTGCGAAGGACTGCCGTTGCAAAAGCGTGCCGATCACATTTTATTGCTGCGTTTTTTCATATAGACCACAATTCCTGCCGCAGTGATCAGCGAAGAAGCGAGGACCAGTATCCACTTAAGTGCGGAAAAGAACGATGTGGCGGCCGCAAGCCAAAGCAGTTTCTCCGGCCATAAAACCATCATGGTCACCAATCCGGTATTTTCCAGCAGATCGGCGATCAGCGCTGTGAAAGGAAAAAGCGCCAGCCTGCCGCGCCGGTACAGCAGTTGGATCATGAAGGCGAACATAAAGGTATAAACCAAAGGAAAGACCAGGTCCAGGGTTATTTCGCTGAGTATATAACGTTGCCGCATAGCATCGCTGTAATTTCCGATGACCGCATAAACATCCCCGGCGTGATATCCGATCTGCGTATCCAGCATGACCGCGTGCTCGCCCTTAGGCAGCATTAAAGGAAAGAACACAAAATAAAAACATAGCATGATCACCAGCAGGATCAATACATTTTTCCATGAGGCGTAACGCTGAATAAAGTGATTCAAAGAGAATTCCCCCTGTGATCTGTCTAACCCTGCGCGATAAAGTGGGTGATCCCGTCGTAAATGAATTTGATGCTGACAATGCCGATACAGATCAGAACGAACTTACGAAAGATCTCCTGCGGGATCTTGCCAACGATCTTTTTGCCGACAAAGGAAGCCACAATGGCGATGATGAAAAGAAAGGGAATAAAAATCAGCATCTCTTTCGGCAGGAAACCGCTGCTCAAATAGACGGGTATGCGGGTCAGGTCCACCGCCAGGGAAATCGCCGCTGCGGTGGAAATATAAACGGACTTATCCAGATTAAAGGAAGTCAGAAAAGCTCCGCGCAGTGCGCCTCCCGTTCCGATCAGTCCCGCAAAGAAGCCGGACAGACCCCCGCCGATCAGACTGTTGCGCGTACCGGGCTTGGCTTTCAGGCCAGGTTTCAGAAGGGAAATTGTGACATACAGGACCAGGAAGACACCCAGGATAAATTTGAGTACCGGCTGGGAAATATACTGCACTAACAATGCCCCGATCAGTGTAAAGATCACACTCGGCAGTCCGAAGCGCAGCAGCATTTTTTTATCGAAACCATGCCGGAAGAACACGATACGACCGATATTCCCGGAGATATGGAAAACGGCGACCAGGATCAGCGCCGTTTGGAAATCATAGAAAAAAAGTGCGATGGGAAGAAAGATCGTGGATGAACCGAAACCGGCCATTGTACCGACGATCTCGGCAAAGAACGCGGATAACCAGAAATAGACTTCCATATGATCTCCTTGAGCTAATTATTCAGATATCTCAACGATAAATTCTTCGCCCCAGGCGCGGATAGCATCCCAGTCACGCAGATCGAGCGGGGTGTCTTTCTTCAAGCCGAACAAAAAGCGTGCAAAAGCGGGAAATGCTTTCTCAACGCGCCCGTCGAACATACCGACCTTTACGGGTTTGACCGTTTCGCTGACCTTATCAAGGCTTTTTCGAATGATCTTGCGCCAGAAACCACATCCGGCATTCACCAGATAGGAAACAAAAAAATAGGCGGTCGGGATATTCTTTAGTTCTTTCCTGTGCTTTTCAACGAAATCGGAAGCCTCCGGAAGCCACTGCATGCCGTTAATGGG
>CAZHTR010000044.1:0-2083 GCA_964535585.1 uncultured bacterium
AGTAGCCCCTCCAGGACTTGAACCTGGGACAAACGGATTATGAGTCCGCTGCTCTAACCAACTGAGCTAAGGGGCCGGGAATTCGTACACCGCGATATCACATATACGATGGAAATGGCGGCGTAGAATGTGTGGGTAGTACAAGATTCGAACTTGTGACCTCCTGCGTGTCGAGCAGGCGCTCTAACCAGCTGAGCTAACCACCCTTGTAAAAAAGCTTCGTAAAGTAATTTATAAATTGCCAATATTCAACATTTTTTTTGTTTGTTGATAAGTTTGTGGTTTAAGTGTTTAAAAGCCGGAGTCTGCTTTTAACACATAGTCATCCTAATACGGCAGATTGCGTCCCGTATGTTTTGCTTCAAATGTATTTTATTCATCCTTAGTTGTTATTTCAACCATAACAGCGGCTGGCGCAAGGGGAAGTTGCCGTTGTCCGGGTAGAGATGTTCAATATTTTTCCACAACTCAAGATACTCGGAGCGTTCGTATATTTTTCCGGCGACCAGCAGGGAGAGGAAGCGACCGCGGTAATGCGCCGCGGGTTTCAGGCTGTCGTTGAGCAAATCATGGTAAATACGGGATGTTATCTCCGAGAGATCATAAGAAGCGCTGCTTTCCAGGGCCCAATAGGAATATCCGGACTCCTCAAGAACGATCGCAAGAAGCATCAGTATGTCGGCATGAATGAAGATATCCTGATTGAAGTAGCTGCGTGCCACGGTATCGAACAAGGGTGAAGATGGACCGAGGTAAAAGGGGAGGATCGTGTTCTCATAACGTTCGCGTGAAAAGGAAAGTATATTATCGTCCTTGATATATGCACCGGTCAGAGCATAAAGGAATAAGGAGGTATTTCCACTGATGTTGATCCGGTTTTCCCGTGACAGACCGGGATCAAGGGTTTCCAGATATACGGCAAATTCACTGAACCACTGCTGTAATGCGGATCGTTCTTCTTTATTCAGAAAGGAACTTAAATGCGGCAGCGAGCGCAGGATCTCGGCCAGCGGGAGTGCTTCGTAAATGCCGAGTTCACTTGCTTCGTCGCTCTGGGACATGATGCGTGCGTACCTGAAATGCGCTTCCATGGATGTTTCCGGATCGATGAGCCACATGCGCAGATGTTCAATTGCCCGTTCGGCATATATCCTTTTGCCGCTCAGCATATGTGCCAGTGTTAATGCGGGAACGATCTCTCCCAGTTCCGCCAGTGCCTCCGCATGTTCACGGAATGCATCCGTATTCACGAGAGCGGGGGAGTTGCTATCGGTCGCAGGACGAAGGAGGCGGCTTTCGGAATAGTAGGTGCGCGGACCCGCGGACGAGCGGGGAGCGGGAATATCGATGATGCTTCGTATGGGCTTTTCCATGTATATCTGCGCTTTCCGCAGGATCTCTTTTTTTTCATAGCTGATGATATCAATCTCTTTTGCTATCATGAATTGAATGGGTACCGCGATCTGCACGGGTCTTTTTTTACCGTCAATAACATAAGGATGAAAACGCTGCTTTTTCAGGGCGCTCATAGCCGCTTCATTCAGAAGATCATCCCCGTCTATGATCCGGCAGTCTCTTACCATACCGCTCGTATCGACATAGGCAAGAACGGTGACACGCCCTTCTATTCCTTTTCTCAGGGCTTCATCGGGATAAATAATATCGGAGAGCAGGGCTTCTTTTCCGCCGATCATACGAACTCCGTTCTCACCTTCGGTGATGAGGGGGATCCGCGTTCCGCAAGCGAAGAAAATGAATATCAGGAAAGTGAGGAGAAAATTTTTCATGGCCGTTCTCCTTTTTTTAATTATATGTCATTTTACAGGATACTTCAAGATAATTTTCTGCCTGCCGGGCGTAAGTACAATCATGTCATCCCAGGCTTGCCTGCCGGACGTAGCCACCGAAAGGTGGCGAAGTCTGGATCCGGGATCTCCGTGAGTGTCGGTTTTCTCATTGATCAACCAGGAGACCAAAGCATTGAGCAAAAACGATCCTGATCTTTAAACGACGCTTGATGAAAAGAAACTTATTCAACCCCTTGTATGTTACCAAGAGATAAGATTGGTAACATTTTTTATTT
>CAZHTR010000045.1:0-1967 GCA_964535585.1 uncultured bacterium
CCGAAAGTGCCATTAGTCCGGAAGCAAGGCCGTCGAGCCCGTCCGTCAGGTTGACAGCATTGGAAAATCCGGTAATATACAGAATGATCATTGGTGCGTAAAAAATACCGAAGTTGATCATAACATTTTTCAGAAAAGGGGTCGTTGTGGCAGTGATGTAATTCGGATCACCGGGATACATGTACATGAACAGTGCCACGATCACACCGATCGCTACCTGACCTAAAAGTTTATAGCGGGCGATGAGCCCTTTGGGCATTTTTTTGACAACTTTTAGATAGTCATCGATAAAACCGATCGCAGCCATCCAGAGGGTAACGAACATAATAAGTAAAACATAGCGGTTACTGAGATCTCCCCATAACAGGGTGGGAATAAAAACCGCAAGGTGGATGATAAGTCCGCCCATGGTCGGGGTGCCGGCTTTCAACTGATGTGTCTCGGGTCCGTTCGCGCGGATCGTCTCACCGATATGATGTTTGCGCAGCATGCGGATGATCGGCGGTCCCAGAAAAAAAGTGATCAATAAAGCTGTAATTGCCGCGGCGGCACTCCGGAAGGAGATATACCCGAGGATGTTCAACCAGGAAACGTATTCCTTTAGCGGATACAGAAGTTCATATAACATATTACTTACCCTTTATCATTGAGATAATTTCCTCAACCTTCTCGCCGCGCGAGCCTTTGAAAAGAACGGTATCTCCGGGTTTTATAACGGACAGCAGATGGTCCGCAAGTTTTTCTTTATTATCAAAATGCCACGCATTTTTATGTTTACCTTCACGCGCTGCCGCTACGGTGTAGCGTGTGTCGCTCCCGTAACACAGAAGTTCATCAATATCGGAACCGGAAATAATGCTGCCGATCTCTTCATGACTTGTACGTGTTTCAGCACCCATTTCAAGCATGTCGGCAAAGACCATGATCTTTCGTCCCCGTGTCTGCATAGAGGTCAGCATGGAAATGGCATTCTTTACCGATAAGGGACTTGCATTGTAAGTATCGTCGATCAGTGTCATACCGTTCCAGGATTCGATGGCTCCCCGTCCGGATTCGGGACGGAAAGATATAAGCCCCCGGATGATCATGTGTATATCCATACCCAGTGTTTTAGCCACGGTGTAAGCTGCACACGCATTGATTGCAGCGCCTTTCCCGCTGCTTTGCAGGCGGAAGGTCCGACCGTCAACGGATAAGGTGTAGCGACCGGCCGCATCGATATCACAGACAGAAAAGCGTAAGTCTGCCGGATGCGTTATACCGTAGCTTATGCGACGGCGTGTATCGGCCGGATATGCGGAGACACGCTCGTCATCGGCGTTAATGAACAGGATCCCGTCATCACGAACAGCATCAAAGAGTTCAAATTTTGCTTTTTGAATATTTTCTATGGATCCGAATCCGCTAATGTGAGCGGGTGCGATCGCGGTGATCAGTCCATATTGAGGTTGAATGATGTGGCAAAGGTTACGTATCTCACCGATGCCCGAACTTCCCATCTCAAGAATGGCG
Source organism: uncultured bacterium (assembly GCA_964535585.1). Classification (GTDB taxonomy): domain Bacteria; phylum Fidelibacterota; class Fidelibacteria; order Fidelibacterales; family Fidelibacteraceae; genus M50B103. The sequence continues at coordinate 1,513 of CAZHTR010000045.1, forward strand.
AGATCTTCATCACCGCGCATCTGAAGGATTGATATCGGTAATCCGATATGATTGTTGAAATTTTTAGGATTTTCGGCGATCCTGAGTGTGGCGGATAAGATATGTGAGAGCATCCGGCGGGTAGAGGTCTTGCCAACACTTCCCGTGAGAGAAAACACGGGCATTGAAAATGTTTTTGCATATATACGGGCCATATCGGCCAAACCCGCATAAGTATCATCACAAATGATCAGGGCTTCATCCGGAGCGGCGGAGGCTGCATATTCATGATTGACCAATGCTGCCAAAGCGCCATTCTTTAACGCGGCGGAAACAAAACGATGTCCGTCCGTATGCTCACCTTTCAGGGCACAGAAAATATGATCTTCCGGAATGCTGCGGGAATCAATGCTCACGCCGTGAAGGACCTCGAAACGGATGTTGCGAAGTGTAAAGGGACCCTGATGTAATAATGT
>CAZHTR010000046.1:0-1527 GCA_964535585.1 uncultured bacterium
CGTTATTCAGATATGCCGTTTTGATCACACTCCGCAGAGTGGACACGTCATCCATATTTCTGCCCTCACGATGTATAAAATACGGTTTGTCCCTGCGATTCCAGGAACGGAAAAATCCGTGCTCCGGGGACTGGAGCGTGGCATGCCCGTCATTGAGGATGTCCAGCATGTCCGTAAGAATCGTATATAATTCCAGAGAGCTCATATCATCTGTTACCGCTTCGGAGTAAACCTGTGTAAGTGAATCCCAGTCGATCCCCTTTGCATCAAACGCGCCGTAGAGATTTCGAAAATCGCTGCTGAAATGGTTGAAATTATGGACCGGCGTGTTCTCGAACTTCTCCGGGATCAATAGTTGCTCACAGGCACAGAAAAGAAGCAGGAGAACAAGAAAAAGAGCGGATGTTGGTTTATATGTTTTCATGGTGTTATCGCGTATAGATGAGCGACAGGGAATATATTCCCGATGTCGATCTCAGTGTAATGGGTTTGCTGTTCTGGAAATAGCGAAAATGATAATTCGCGTCAATACGGAGGGCCGGATTCAAACGGAAGCCGTAGGAAATGTCGGCATAGATACCCGGTGCCGAAAAACATGACTGGAGCAGGAGGTTATCAAAGATAAAAGCAAATCTGCTGAAATCCTCGAAGGTTTGCGGAGAGGACATGCCATAATTGTTGCGGACCGTCAATGCAAGTAAGGGAGCATGTATCTCCGTTCGGAACATGTGTTTTCCCGCATTTTTTCGCAGCATCACACCCGGGGCAATGCCGCTTTGTATCAGTTCGGGCAGTCCCATGGCATTGGTCGTGATATTGACCGTGGTAAACCACAGGGCACTGAAATAGATACGAAGGTCCTGTCCGGGATCGTATATCAGGAAACGAAAGAAATCCATGGCTTCGAAAATGAAGCTTTGTTTTACAAGCAGGGAATGGTTCGCATCGTATGCGCTCGGAATACCGGTCATCGAAAGCGCATCCCGCCGGATATTGGAAAAAACCAGACGGGTCTCTTTGTTGCGGTCCGGACGTTCCGTGCCGAAATGCACACCCAGAAAGAGCGCGTTGCCGCTGTAATTGAAGGGTGAGTACAGATCATCCAGGGAGGACATGTTGTAAATACCCGTGCGGATACCGAGTGTTTTATGCTTCTGCAAATTATCCGTACTTGCCCAAAGCGGGTCCCGGACCATCAGGATACCTAGAAGGAGCAATGTATATTTTAACGCTTTCATGTTTGTGATCTGTCTGATTGTATTGCGGTCTTTAACGGGGAGTATTCCTGTTTGTTATATGTTTTATCGAATAACAGAAGAAGGTAAATAAACCCTAAGGAAAACACAAGGAAAATGCAATTTTGGGAAGTGAGAGAGTTCTCTTTACTCCGCAACATGAAATGACAGTCTGGATTTTATAAACACTAAGCAACATTGTCATCTCGAACATGCCTGCCGGGCGTAAGTACAAGCATGTCATTGTATATTGCGCAAAACCGCAAAAAGCATTAAACTAAAGGAACAAGAT